>NZ_JARVSB010000014.1:0-1643 GCF_030209365.1 Plantibacter sp. ME-Dv--P-095 | reverse complement strand
ACTTCTTCGTTGAAATGGCCACCCAAGGTTCTTGGGTGGCCATTTTGCGTTAACGCGCAGTGTGCTCAGGCAGTATGCCTGAGCAGACGAACCGCGTGAAGTCGACGTCTCGCGAGTAGCGTGGGACACAGGATTCAGCAGGCAGACGCCGGGTGACGGCGTTCGAACACCGTGGAGATCATCGTGAGTGACCAGTCAGCAGACCAGCCCGACAAGGGCGAGCGACGAGCACCTCGATCGTCCGGTGATGGACGCCCGAACACGAGCCCCGGTCGACGAAGCGACAACCCGCGCGGTGACAGGCCGCAGCGTGGTGACGGTCCTCGAGGCGATCGGTCACAGGGCTCTGATCGCCCCGCTTGGCAGCGGGATCGCCCGGCTTCCGGCGATCGCCCGCAGCGGTCGGACCGGTCGGCGCGGAGTGGCGACCGTCCTTCGTCAGGCGACCGCCCGCAGCGTTCGGACCGCCCCGCTTGGCAACAGGATCGCCCTGCCTCGGGCGATCGACCGCAGCGCTCAGACCGTCCCGCCCGGAGCGGGGACCGTCCCTCATCCGGCGATCGACCGCAGCGTTCCGATCGGCCTGCGTGGCAGCGTGATCGCCCGGCTTCGGGTGACCGCCCACAGCGGTCCGACCGTCCCGCGCGAAGCGGCGACCGTCCTGCATCGGGCGACCGACCGGATCGCGGGAACCGCACGGATCGCGGGCACTCGTCCGATCGTGGCGGCCGTCCCGACCGCGGCCGCGACAGTGGCTCACGGAGCGGCGGCCGCGAACTGTGGACGCGCGACGGTGCGCCGGCTCGTGGTGACCGCGACGCCTTCCGGAAGGAACGTGAGCTGACGGAGGAGGAGCGCATCGCGTTCGAGCTCAAGTCGATCCGTCCTCGCCACGATGACCCGGAGATTCCCGCGGACGTCACCCCCCAGGATCTCGACAAGGGAGCTCGCAACGAGCTCAAGACCCTCAGCAAGGAGAACGCCGACGGCGTCGCGCAGCACCTGGCCATGGCGGCCCGGCTGATCGACACCGACCCAGCGCTCGCTCATCTGCATGCCATGTCCGCTGCACGTCGTGCCGGTCGGATCGCGATGGTCCGAGAGACCCTCGCGATCACCGCCTACGAGACCGGTGACTACGCTCTCGCACTCCGCGAACTCCGGACCTACCGACGGATCTCCGGCAAGGACGATCAGTTGCCGCTCATGGTCGACAGTGAGCGCGGTGTCGGCCGTCCGGAGCGCGCCCTGGAACTCGGCCGATCCGTCGACCGCGCCACGCTCGACGTCCCGGTGCGTGTCGCGTTGGCGATCGCCATGTCCGGGGCCCGCCTCGATCTCGGCCAGACCGAGGACGCCCTGACCGAGCTGCAGATCCCGCAGCTCGATCCGAAGCGGGCCTTCTCCTACAGCCCGGCGCTCTTCAACGCCTACGCCGAGACGCTCGACGTCCTCGGCCGTTCCGATGAGGCGTCCGTCTGGCACGACCGCGCGACGATCGCCGCTGAGGCGCTCGAGCAGTCGGCCGCCGACGACGAGGGGGAGACCATGGTCGTCGTCGAGGAGTTCTTCGACATCGACGATGCTCCTGATGCTGATGCTGATGCTGATGCTGATGCTGATGCTGATGCTGATGCTGATGC
>NZ_JARVSB010000008.1:0-3430 GCF_030209365.1 Plantibacter sp. ME-Dv--P-095 | reverse complement strand
GCGCGACGTGCTTGGTGGCGACACCGAGCGCCGGGTCGTAGACGGGGGCGGTGCGGCCCGAATCGGACGGGGCCTCGGCGCCGTCGATCCAGTGCGGGACGACCGGCAGCGGGCCGGACTCGGTGGTCGTGGTCTCGGTGGTGGCGGTGGTGATCATGCGAAGTGCTCCTGAAGATCGTCGGGTGCAGCGGTGGGGGTGTCGAGGGGGACGGGCGTCGGCGCGGGGAGTCCCGACACCTGGTCCCAGAACGGTTCCGGCTCGCCGGTCACGCGCGCAGCTCCGTGAGTGCGCTGTCGATGATCGCGACGCCGGTGGCGACCTCGTCCGGGGTCACGACCGCGGGCGGCACGACGTGGATCCGGTTCTCGCTGATGAACGGCAGGAGACCCGCCTCCATGAGGGAGGACTTGAACCGGCCCATGTCTGCGGCCGCGAGCGGCGCGCGGGTCTCGGGGTCTTCGACGAGCTCCACCGCCCAGAACACGCCGCTGCCGCGGACTTCGCCGATGACGTCGTGTCGCTCGGCGAGGGCGTGCAGGGCCGGCCCGAGGTGGTCGGTGCCGATCGCCTTTGCGTGCTCGACGACGCCCTCCTCGGCCATCGCCGTCAGCGTGGCGACGACACTCGCCGACGCGAGCGGGTGGCCGGAATAGGTGAGGCCACCGGGGAACACCTGGTCGTCGAAGCGGTGCGCGATCTCCGCCGACACGATGACGCCGCCGAGCGGGACGTAGCCGGAGTTGACGCCCTTCGCGAAGGTGATGAGGTCCGGTCGCACGTCGAAGGCGTCGAACGCGAACCACTCACCGGTGCGGGCGAAGCCGGCCATCACCTCGTCGAGGATGAGCATGATGCCGTAGCGATCGGCGATCGCGCGGACGCCCGCGAGGTAGCCGGGCGGCGGGGTCAGGATGCCGGCCGTGCCGGGGATCGTCTCGAGGAGGATCGCGGCGATCGAGCCGGGGCCTTCGGCCTGCACCGTGCGCTCGAGGTGACGCAGCGCGCGCTCCGACTCCTCCTCCGGCGTCGTCGCCCAGAATTCGGTGCGGTAGAGGTGCGGGCCGAACACGTGCACGTGACCGCGTGCGTATTCGTTGGGGATGCGGCGCCAGTCGCCCGTCGCGACGATGGCCGCGCCGGTGTTGCCGTGGTACGAGCGGTAGGTCGAGATGACCTTGTCACGGCCGGTGGCGATGCGGGCCATGCGGATCGCGTTCTCGTTGGCGTCGGCACCGCCGTTGGTGAAGAAGACCTTCTCGAAGCCGTCGGGTGCCCGATCGAGGATGAGCCGAGCGGCCTCGGCCCGCGTCGCGTTGGCGGCCGCGGGGGCGATCGTCGTGAGCTGGGCGGCCTGCTCCTGGATGGCCGCGACCACCTTCGGGTGCTGGTAGCCGAGGTTCACGTTGACGAGCTGGCTGGAGAAGTCGAGATACCGCCGGCCGTCGTGGTCCCAGACGGTGCTGCCGAGTCCGCCCGCGATGGGGAGCGGGTTGAGCGTGCTCTGGGCGGACCAGGAGTGGAGAACGCGCTGGGTGTCGGCGTCGCGCACGGTGGCGTTGTCGAGGCCTGCGAGGAAGTCGTTGATCACCCCTGCAGCCTGGCAACCGGCGACGCCCGTGTACATGTCGGATCCGGTGATAGGTTCGGCTCATGTCCACGCAACCCGTGATCGGCGGCGAGGTTGGTCGCGTCCACACCGGCGTCACGCTGCGCACGCTCATGGCCCAGCCGGTGTTCAAGCTCACGCTGCTCGTCGAGGGCGACGCCGCCGACCTCGACCGCGAGATCGCCTGGGTCCACAACTCCGACCTCGGCGACCCGACCCCGTGGCTCGAGGCCGAGCAACTCCTGCTCACCGACGGCGCCCAGTTCGCCGGCTCGATGAGCGAGGAGCTGGCCGACCGCCGCACCGACGAGTACGTCCGTCGCCTGGTCGCCAGAGGGGTCGTCGCGCTCGGCTTCGCGACGGGGATCATCCACGCCGACGTCCCGCAGCGCCTCATCGACGCCTGCACCCGACACCGGTTCACGCTGCTGGAGGTGGGCGAGCGGACGCCGTTCATCGGCATCATCCGCTTCGTCGCCGATGCGGTCGCGGCCGCTCGGGTGGCGTCGCTGGAGTGGTCGCTCGCCGCCCAGCGTGCGGTCGCGCGGGCTGCGCTCCGGCCCGACGGACTCACCGCGATCCTGGAGGAGCTCGGGCAACAGCTCGACTGCTGGGTCGCCCTCTACGACGCGCTCGGCAACCGCGTGGTGACGAAGACGCGGGAGCCGGTGTCCGAGGGCGTCGAGGCCGCGGTGGCGGACGTGCTCCGACGCGGATCGCGCGCGGGCTTACACCTCGGCGAAGGCGCGGACGGCGCGACCCTGCTCACACTCGGCCGGCGCGGCGAGCTGCGGGGCATCCTCGCCGTCGGGTCGCGGGTGCCGCTCGACAACGCCGAGCACGACCTCGTGTCGAGCGTCATCGGCCTGGCGAGCATCGCGCTGGAACAGCACAGCGCTCTCGACCTCGCCCGTCGTCAGCTGCGCTCCGGGCTGCTCGAACTGCTGCTGTCCGGCGACCACGCCGTCGCCGAGCGCACGGCCGCGCGGCTCTGGGGACCGCTCCCGCCCGATCCGATCCGCGTCGCCGTCGTCGACATCCCGCCGGGGCAGCTCGGGTTCCTCTCCGAACTCGACGTCCAGGCCGCCGCCCACGGGGGCAAGCTGTTCTTCGCCGAGCAGGACGCACGCATCGTCATCGTGTCGAGCGACGCGGACACCGGGCTGTGGAGCGGGGTCGTCGGCCGGCACGGACTCGCCGGCGGGGTGTCTGCGGTGACCACGTGGGCGGCGGTGAGCGACGGGCTCGCCGAGGCGACCCGCGCTCGCGCCTCGGCCGGCGAGACGCCGCGGCTCGTGCGGTACGAGGCGCTCGCGGAACAGGGGCTGCTCGGACTGCTCAGTGCCTCGGGCGGGTCGGTGCTCGCGAACCGGTTGCTCGAACCGCTCGGACGATTGGGGGAGGACGCGCGCGCGACGCACCTCGAGACGGCACGCGTGTGGTTGGAGGCGAACTGCGTGACCGACCAGGCCGCCGGCCGCCTCGGCGTCCATCGGCAGACGCTGCGTGCACGCATCGTGACGCTTGAACGGCTGCTCGACCTCGACCTCTCGCGCTTCGCCGACCGCACCGAGCTCTGGAGTGCCCTGCAGCTCGCCGAGCGCTGACGCCGCCCTTCGACAAGCTCAGTGACCGGAGGTGGTCGGGTGTCGAGACCGGTTGCCGGCCGCTGAGCCCCACCAACCCGATCCCTGAGCTTGTCGAAGGGCAGCACCGAGGACGGGCCGCACGTCGACAAGCTCAGTGACCGGGGCGCTCAGTGACCGACTACGCGATGCGGATGAGCTTCTTGTTGACGAACTCGTCCATGGCGGGCTTGCCCA
>NZ_JARVSB010000009.1:0-604794 GCF_030209365.1 Plantibacter sp. ME-Dv--P-095 | reverse complement strand
ATCTCCGGTCGCTGGAGGACGACTCCTGCACCGACGTCCGCGACCAGCTCCGCCCGCTCCTGGCGGAACGGGTGCGCCAGATCGACGAGAAACGCGCCCGCCTCGACGAGCTCCGCGCCCGCCTCGACCAGGCCGATGTGGGACTGGCGAACTGTCCAGATCGAGCCGAACACTGCTCGACCGAATGCGTGTTTCACCCGTCTGAACGCACGGCCTCGGGCGATACTTCCGGCAGGTTCTCGACGCCTGATTGACCTGAGTCACGAGTGGTTGACCGAGTGTCGAATCCTGAGGAGTGTCGATCTTGCCCATCGCACAGAGCGGATCGCTCTAGAGCTCCAGACCCCCGCTGGACCTGGGCTGGCGCGGTGGATGAGCGTCGCGGTGGGTATCGCCGGAGCGCGGTCTGAGGACGCTGCTTGAGAGCTTCCGAGCTAGCTCGGCAAGCCGATTCCTTGAATCTAGCGGCAGCGCGTCTTCGGAATGCTCGGCCACGCCCGATTCTCGTGCCGCTTGGCGACTGGCGCGTAGCTCCTGAAGGTATGCCGAAGCCGGGTCCTCATCCGGAGTCCAATCGGCCAGACGAGGCGGCTCTCGCCAGCTCGAAGCGGCAATCGACGGTGCGGTTTCGGGGGCCGCTAGCACAGTGCCTAAAGCTGATTCGCGAACCTCATTCAAGGGTAGGTACAAGTCCGGGCGCCAGAGCGGCCCTCCGGTCTGCGAGAGAACCTGGTCGATGCTCTTCAGTTGTTCGTCGATCCCGGCATCTCGACCATTCCACTTGCCGGCCAAGACGTAGAACGTATCGAGCCATGAATCGGGGTCGGGGTCGATATCGAAGTAGGACGCCCCGGTGAACCGGAGCAGCAGGTCCAAACGATCGACGTCCCAGGCGATAAGAAGACCAGTGTGCAAGTGCTACTTGCTCATATAGTTGACCTACCGTTCCGAGCAGTCATTGAGGCTGAGATGCAGGACCTCACGAAGCTCGGCAACAGTTTCCAGATCCGCCACCACGAAACTGGGAAGTCACCGATCCCGTCCAGCGCTCAGGATTACGTGATGGGGCGCATGGCCAACTTGCTTATCTATCTCCTTGATCAGAGCGGTCGCCTCCTGGCGCCCGGTGTGTAAGCGCAAGATCGAGCAACCGATCTGAAGGGGTTACGGCGGGGAGGGCGCGGTGTGGCGTATTGTCGGGCGAATCAAGGCGCGTTCTTCGCGGCGGAGCGTGAGCTCGGTGTGGTGTGGGCGCCGCAGGCGAACGCGGCTGGCGGGGTCGAGCGGTCTTTCAGTGCGCTCGACCAGCTCGCAGTCGGTGATGCGGTGTTCAGCTACATGGGGCCGACGGCCGTCGCTTTTAGCCGGCTGCTCGCGAGGGCTGCGGTCTGGTGAGGGAGAGATGGCTCGCCGGGTTGGATCTCTTTGGCGCAGAAGAAGACACAGCGCGTTCCACCTGCAGCGCGGCCTGGTGTTGACGACCAGTGACAGTTCGACGAGATCGACCGCGAACTCGTATCTCAGCTCACGGCGTACGAAGGATCTGTCGCCCCGATGGTCCGCCGATTGACCGCGACGCTTCCAGGTCGTGGCGATGAGGTCTCAGGCGATGGGATCTTCAAGGCCGTGAGGCGCGAGTCGATCGCGAAGTTTGGGCCCCGTGCGGACAAAATCACCAGCGAGGCGACGATGTGGACCAACGCTGGGCGTCCCTGACGCCGCAGTGACAAAACGATCAGCGCTTTGGCGGGTCAGTCCGTTGCGCGCTGAACAATTCCCGTAGCGAACCAGCTGACGAGCGTTGAAGCGAGTTGGACGTGCCCCAAGGCCACCGCGGGATCGGGGGCAGGGCCGCCGTGTCGGTCGCGTTGCGCGAACACCAGGGTCTCAAGCATGCCAATCAGAACGAGCCGATGGTCAGGGTGCCCGTCATCGCGAGTCTCGAAAACCAACGTCCACGACGAGGCGTCCTTGATGGCGCTGACGATCTTACTGAGACGCGGGCGGCGGTCCTTCGGAGTTACAACGGCACCTGCGGCGGCCTCGACGGCCCGAATGGCCTCCGTCATAGCCTTACTTGGATCGGGATCGAGTGCGGTCGCTGTTGCCCAAGCGGCGGTCAGGTGATGACCTGCGGTCTCCCCGGCGCTTGCGGCCGCTTCGGATGCGATCTCCTCTACTCCGTCGGGAAGTCGACGACCAATGCGGAATGAGCGCTCATCATTCACGACTGCAACACTCGATGCTGCCAGATCGAGGTAATCGGCTACCTGCGCGATCTGCGCTGGCGCACGGTACATCGTGTCTCGCTCGTGGTCGCTCACTAGAAGATCGATCACTTGAACGACGAAGCGGTCGCCTCGCTCAAAGATGGCGTTCACGAGGAGCTCGGTATGAACTGAGCCCGGTTCGAACGAAAACCTTGCCTGCAGCGACGTCTCGATGTAGCTGCGAAGTGGGCTAGAAGTCTGTTGATACCCAGTGTTCAGTTGGGTTTCGAGCCAACTTTGGATCGCAGGTCGAACATGATCAGGCAGCATTTCGCGCGCTATCAAACGCGTTGCGTATTCCTCGTCACTGGCGTCCCAAGGTCGCCAGACTTCCGCGTGTTCCATGCCCACACACTAATGCCGAACTGTGACATGGCTCCCGGCTGCAAACCTCCATCCGATCCAGGCGTAGAACTACTTCGAATCAGCACGAGCCCGCCTATATCCGCAACGCTCTCCCGACGAGCGCAGTAGCTTCTGCGGCGCTGCGCTTGCGACGGCGGGTGTTGGCCACGATGGCGAGCTTCCCAAGTAAAAGGTGACAGCAACGCGGGGGCAACCTGACAGAGTTCAGCAAACTCAGGTATGGAAATTCCCTGATCAGCGGGCTACCGCGGATCGCCACGGACCCCATCGCCCTCACTCGTAATGAGAAGGTCAAGGGTTCGATTCCCTTGGGCGGCTCCACCAGCATCACCCGGCCGTTGCCCTGGAAAACCCAGGTCAGCGGCTTTTTTCTTACCCGCTCAAAGGCCCGTCCGACCGGCCGAACTGCGCGACAGCTGCCGGCTAGGCGCGAAAATGTAGCAACGCGTGTAGCAACGCGTGTAGCAACGCGTGTAGCAACGCATGTAGCGACGACCCCGCGAACGGTAGCGAACAACGGTGAACGTGCATGGTCATTCCGGTCCTGCGGCGGGGGAGTCGAGCGCGGCATTCATCGCGTCTGAGGCGTTCCGAAGGGTCGTCGGTGCGACGTGGGATTAGATGTCGGAAGTGATCGCCATGTTGGCGTGCCCGAGGATCTCCATGACCCCGCGCATCTGCACGCCTTGGGCTAGCAGGAGCGACGCGCAGGTGTACCGCATGTCGTGGAAGCGGATCCGGCGGGGCGACCTAGCGGCGCACGAATATCTGGCGATTCACGACGCGGACGAGGGTTGCGTGGCGTTCACGTTGGATGATCTGAGCGATCTGGTTGAATGCTCGCTTGGCGCGGAGGGCGATCACTAAGGCCGTCACCATCACCGCTATCAACACCAAGACGATCAGGCCGACCACCGTGACGAAGCCAGGGAAGCCGTTGACAAGCGCCGGGCCGAAGATCGCGACCAAAAAACCCAAGGCGGGGACGAGGAGCCACGCGGTGAAGAGCATATACATCGCGATTCGTGCGCGACTGGCGGTGATGACCGCATCGGGCATCGAGGCGTTCAGGGCCTCGGTCGCCTCTCGGCTCAGCTCGGCATGGATTTCGTTCACGTATTTACTGTGCACGATCGTCAGTTGACCAGACCAGCTCGAAAACGATCTCTGTTGGTGCTGCGACCTTCGAAGGGATCGGTCGTGCCCTGGATCAGTTCCAGCGTTGCGCCCTGTTGATCGCGGAGGTAACTCATCAGGAACCCGGTTCGGGGCCCGGTTGTCATCCGGTGGGGCCGCCCGGGAGGAACCCAGCCGTACGCTCCAGCTCGTTGGACGATGCCAGGGAGATCGTCGACGCGCAGAGCGAGATGCATCGACCCCGGCGTCTCAGGTCCAGGCGCGCCAGCGGCACGGCGGTCGGGTGACTGGTACGCGAGCAGCTCGACTTCCAGGTCGCCTGCGGTGAGGAAGACGTGCTGGATGTCTGCATCCGCCACGCCGGTGACATGATGCGCTGCATCACCGTGTGTGCGCGACCGGCGCTTCAGTTCGAAGCCGAGGACGTCGCAGAAGAACGACGCTGTTCGGTCGAGGTCGGCGACCGTGATGCCGACGTGTTCGAACGCCAGCACGTGGGAATCGCTGTGAGTCATGAGATCGTCCGCTCTGTCGTCGGTTGCGCGGTCCGTGCCTGTGGACTGTATCGCTGAATGGAGGGTTGCTGTCATCGCTCAGCGTCGCTGGCAGTACCTGCTCAAAGCGCTAGCTATCTCATGAGGACGTACCCTGGTCATCAATGTTGATCGACGTTGAGGGCGAACGGTTCTCTGTCGAGGTGCGCCGAGAGCCAGACGGACGTCGCGTCTATGACTTCTCATGGATCAACGGACCAAGCGAACCGGCGTACGGTTTCACCATCGGGTCGACGTCTTCATCCAGTGGGTTCTCGACGGAAGAGCTGGAGGCGAGCGTCGCCGCTTGCGTCCGCCACTTCTTCGCCCCAGGTGGGATAGGGCCGGTCGATTTCCCGGAATTCGTCGCATCCAGAAATCGTCGATGACCTGGAACCTGTCCGCCGAGCCGATCGCTCTGGCGACCGCTGCAGCGCCTCAGCGGGTGAGTGCCGGGCCGTGGCCCGGTGCGATCGAGCCCTGCAGGACGAGTGACGCGGCACCGATCGCAGCCGCATCGCGAGGGTTGGCGGAGAGCTCGACGACGATCGGGTGGGCACGCCTGGCGAAGAAGCGCTGCTCGAGGCGTTCGCGGATCGCCCGGGCGTAGAGCGAGCCGGCTACGGCCATGCCGGGGCCGGCGAGGACGAGTCGATCGAGGTCGAGGAGGTTGGCGAGGGTCAACGAGGCGGCGGCGACACGGTCGGCCGAGAAGCGGATGAGGTCGAGGGCGGCCTCGTGACCGCTGACGGCGGCGCGGGCGAGCTGGTCGAAATCGCGACTGAGTGTGTCCGGTGCGAAGCCGAGGCCCAAGTCCCCGAGTCGGTCGCGCACCGCCTCGGCCGCCGCCATCACGGCTGCCGGCGCCGCGTAGCGCTCCAGGCACCCGCGGTTGCCGCAGTGGCAGGGGACACCGTCGACCTCGATGCTGATGTGCCCCAGCTCGCCGGCGTTCGAGCTCGAACCACGATAGAGCGCACCGCCCAGCACCATGCCTGCGCCGATCCCCGTGCCCATGTAGACGCACGCGAAGGACTCCGTGCGCGACACCTGGCGGCTCCAGAATTCACCGACAGCGGCTGCGGCGGCGTCGTTGTCGACGATCACTGGAACGTCGAGGCTCTCCTGCAACGCCTGCTGCAGGGGGAAGTCATCCCAGCGGACGAGCGTGGGCGGACCGAGGAGGACACCGCCGAGTTGGGCGATCGGACCGGGGGCGACGACGGCGACGCCCGCGATCGACGGTGCCGCGAGCCCGACGCCGGCGACGAAGTCGCGGTAGAGCGTGACCAGTCGGTCGGTCACCTCCTCTGGCGTGGCCGAGCCCGCCCCGTCGACGAGCTGTCGGCCGACGACGCCGCCACGGACGTCGGTCGCGACGAGCGTGATCGACTCGAACCCGAGCTGGATCCCGACGCCGTACTTGGCGCTCGCGTTGATCTCGAGGAGGGTCCGCGGCTTGCCGCCTCTGGGCGCAGCCCGACCGGTCTCCCGGACGAGCCCGTCCTCGATGAGGCGGCGGACGATGTTCGAGATCGACGGCTGGGTCAGGCCCGTCGCCTCGGTGAGCTCGGTACGGCTGATCGTGCCGGCCGAGCGGATCAGGTCGACGATGAGCGCCTGGCTGCCGGGACCCGACTGCACGGACTCACGTCTGGCCATCTTCCCCTCCCGGCGATGTTCGAGCGCGTAGTGTGAGGGCCACACGACCACTTCTCACGAAAGGCCGCGTCCCGATGGGTCTCGACGCCGAACAGACTATCGCGCAGTCCAGGCCGATCGGCCTCACGCTGTTCCGTGCCTCGGAGATCTACGGGGAGGAGCCGTTCTACCACGAGCTCATCGCCGGCATCGATCGCGTGGTCCGACCGCACGGCCTGTCGGTGCTCCTCCGAGTCCTGCCGACTCGGGAGGAGGAACTGCTGCAGCTGGGGCGCTGGCACCAGGACGGAGCGGTGAGCGCCGTCATCCTCGTGGACCTCATCGACGACGACGAGCGGGTGGCCTTCGTCGAGCGGTCCGGAATCCCGGCGATCGTGATCGGTGCACCGGCGACGGCGCAGGGCCTCCCGGCGGTCTGGACCAACGACGCGGTCACGATGCACGAGGCCGTGGGCCACCTCGTCTCGCTCGGGCACCGGCGGCTCGCGCACGTCACCGGCCCGAGGGAGCTCACGCACACGCTGTCCCGGATGGAGGCGTTCACGCTCGCCTCCGACGGGCCTGACGTGGACACCGTCTCGATCGGCGGCGACTACTCCCGGACCTCAGGCGTCCAGGCCATGCAGGCGTTGCTCGCACGCGACCCCAGGCCGACCGCGGTCGTGTTCGACAGCGACGTGATGGCGCTCGGCGGGCTGCAGGCGGTGCAGGAGGCCGGGTTGCGGGTGCCTGACGACCTCTCGATCGTGGCCTGGGACGACTCGGCGCAGTGCCAGCTGTCCGACCCGCCGATGTCCGCGCTGAGCCATGACGTGCAGCGCATCGGCGAGATGGCGGGCGAGGAGCTGCTCGAGCTGCTGGCGGGCCGCCCCGGCGCCACCCGGGAGGCGCCGCACGCCGTGGTCATCGAGCGCTCGACCTCAGGCTCCGTGCCCGGCGCCTGACGCGTCGGCGCGCCACGAACCGAGATGTGCTGTGACCGATTTGTTATATAAATTAATAATGTTTAGTCTTGACGAGAGCAAGGCGGCAGACGATGCTGGACAGCGAGCGACGAGGCGACCCGGCCCTTCGCCCCCACGAACGAAGGAGTTCCCATGTCCCGGAGACCGATCATCGGCCTCGCCGCAACGGCTGCGGCCGCGGCACTCGTCCTCAGCGGCTGCTCCGGCGGAGCCGCCAACGACGACGGCGACCCGAGCGGCGAGATCACCGTCCTCACCAACCGCACCGACCTCGTCGACACCACCTTCAAGGACTACGCGGCCGAGTTCGAGAAGCAGTATCCCGGCACCACCGTCAAGTTCGAAGCCCTGACCGACTACGAGGGCGACGCCAAGATCCGCCTCAACTCGAAGGACTACGGCGACGTGCTCCTCATCCCGTCCTCGAATGTCACCAAGGATCAGTACGCGAACTTCTTCGAGCCGCTCGGCAGCACCGAGGAGCAGTCCAAGACCTACCGGTTCGCGAACGAGGCCTCCTTCGACGGGACGGCCTACGGCGTCTCGACCTTCGGTTCCGCCATGGGCTACGTCTTCAACCGCGACGTCTGGACGAAGGCCGGGATCACTGAGCCGCCGGCCACCGAGGAGGAGTACCTCGCCGCACTCGAGAAGATCAAGGCGAACGGTTCGATCCCGTACTACACGAACTACAAGGACGGCTGGCCGCTCGCGACGCTCGAGGGCAACCTCGGTGCGGTGCAGGGCCCGGAGGTCCGTACCGAGATGATCGCCACCGACAGCCCATGGACCGAGGGCAACGACCAGTACAACATCGACGGTCTCCTCTTCGACACCGTTGCCGCCGGCCTGAGCGAGCCTGACCCCACCACCACCAACTGGGAGGAGTCGAAGAACCTCCTCGCCTCGGGTGAGATCAGCTCGATGGTGCTCGGCTCCTGGGCCGTCTCGCAGATGCAGGACGCGGCGGAGAAGGCCGGCGAGTCCCGCGACGTGATCGGCTTCTGGCCGATGCCGTGGAAGACCGACGAGGGCTTCACCTCCGTCACCGCCTCCGACAAGTTCCTGGCGGTGAGCAAGTACTCGAAGAACAAGGCGACCGCGAAGGCCTGGATCGACTGGTTCACGAACGAGTCCGGATTCGCCGCGAGCCAGGGAGCCATCAGCCCCGTCATCAGCGACCCGGCGCCGGACACGCTGGCCGACTTCTCCGACCTCGGCGTCACCTACCTGGAGCTCGCTCCGGACCCCGTGGGCAAGGAAGCCGTGATCAACGACATCGCGAACGCCGCTGAGATCGACCTCTTCGGCAACACCTACCGCCAGAAGCTCATCGACGTCGCCCGTGGCGCAGCCGACGGCGACAAGGAGAGCGCATTCGCCGACCTCAACGAGCGCTGGGCAGCGGCCCGCGCCGACGTCGCCGAGTAGCACCCCTCCGATCGGCACCCGGGCCCGTCCCCACGGCGAGCCCGGGTGCCCACCACCCCCATTCAGCGAAGAAGGCAACGAGCATGGTCACAGTCCAGGGAGCATCACCCGCCACCCGAGCGGTGGTGACGAACCATCCACGCCGCGCACGCACGCTGCGGCCGGGCCGGCCCCCGAAGGCCACCGGCTCCCGAGTCACGCCGTGGCTGTTCCTCGTGGTGCCACTCGCCTTCCTGATCGTCCTCACCTACGTGCCGGTCGCGAACATGTTCTGGTACAGCCTCACCTCGTGGGACGGACTGGAGCCCGAGCAGGAGTTCGTCGGCATCGACAACTTCGTGCAGATCTTCACGAAACCGGAGATCTTCCAGGTCTTCTTCGTGAGCCTGTACTACCTGGTCGGAGCTGTCGCCCAGCTCGTCCTGGCGCTGTACCTCGCCACGCTGCTGAGCTTCCGGACCCGCTTCAAGAACCTCTTCAAGGGCGTCATCTTCTTCCCCTACCTCATCAACGGGGTCGCGATCGGGCTGGTCTTCCTCTACTTCCTCCGCCCAGGCGGCACCCTCGACGCCCTCCTCGCGGCAGTCGGTGTGCAGGACACCCCGCAGTGGCTCGGCGACCCTTCGTTCGTCAACGCCTCCCTCGCCGCCACGTCCGTGTGGCGGTACATGGGCCTCAACTTCGTCCTGTTCCTCGGCGCGATCCAGTCGGTCCCGTCCGAGCAGTACGAGGCCGCGGATCTCGACGGTGCCAACTCGTGGCACAAGTTCCGGTTCATCATCCTGCCGAGCATCCGGCGCATCCTCGGCCTCTCGTTCATCCTGGCCATCGCCGGAGCACTGTCCGCCTTCGAGATGCCGTACGTCATGACCGGCGGTGCCAACGGTTCCGAGACGTTCGTGATCCAGACCGTGAACACGGCGTTCAAATTCTCGAAGGTGGGTCTGGCGTCCGCGATGGCCGTCGTCCTGCTGCTGATCGTCCTGATCATCACCTTCGTCCAACGCCGGGTCTTCCCCGACGAGAAGGGAGGCGAATCGTGACCACCACCGCCGACCGACCGGTCTCCGTTCCCACACCCGAGCCCCGACGCGCACTGCGACGGACGCGGCGCGGGCCGAAGCGCCCGCAGGGCGCCGCCGCCCTCACCGCGACGACGGTCAAGTACGCCTCGCTCATCATCGCGAGCCTTTTCGCCGTGGTCCCACTGGCCACGATCTTCATGCTCGCGTTCAAGACCGACCGCGAGCAGCGGACGACCGGGCCGCTCACCCCGCCGTCGAACTGGTTCAACTTCGACAACTTCGTCGTCGCCTTCGACCAGGGCGGCATGGTCACCGGCTTCCTCAACACCGCGATCATCCTGCTCGTGTCCGTCGCCGGGACGATCCTGATCGGCACCATGTCGGCCTATGCGCTCGACCGGTTCCGTTTCCGCGGACGGAAGCTCGTCATGGGCTTGTTCCTCCTGGCGACGCTTGTGCCGTCGGTCACGACCCAGGTGGCCACGTTCCAGGTGGTATCCGCACTCGAGCTGTTCAACACCCGCGGTGCGGCGATCCTGCTCTTCATGGGGACCGACATCGTCGCGATCTACATCTTCCTGCAGTTCATGCAGTCGATCCCCGTCTCCCTCGACGAGGCGGCGATGCTCGACGGCGCGAACCGATTCACGATCTACTGGCGCATCATCCTCCCGCTGCTGAAGCCCGCCGTCGCGACGGTGGTCATCATCAAGGGCATCGCCATCTACAACGAGTTCTACATCCCCTTCCTATACATGCCGTCGCAGGACCTGGGGGTGATCTCCACCTCGCTGTTCCGGTTCATGGGACCGTTCGGCGCCCAGTGGCAGATCATCGCGGCCGGGACGATCCTCGTGATCATCCCGACGCTCGTCGCCTTCCTCTTCCTGCAGCGATACATCTACAACGGCCTGACCTCTGGAGCAACCAAGTGAGCATCATCGACACCGCCACCGTCCGTCCCCTGACCACCCGCCTCCTGCACGAGGGGTGGAGTCTGCGTGCGGTCGGCGGGGCGATCCCCGAGGCCTTCGTCGGGACGAGCGTGCCCGCGACGGTACCCGGCCTCGTGCACACGGACCTCCTCGACGCCGGGCTCATCCCCGACCCCTTCCTCGACCGCAACGAGCACCTGGTGACGTGGATCGGATCGACGGACTGGGAGTACCGCACCACCTTCACGTGGGAGCCGGACGGCCACGAGCGGCACGACCTCGTCTTCGAGGGACTCGACACCGTCGCGACGGTGACCGTGAACGGCTCGGTCGTCGCGACCACGCGGAACCAGCACCGCACGTACCGTATCGACGTCGGTGCTGTCCTACGCGAGGGCGAAAACGATCTCGTCGTGCACTTCGCCTCGCCGATCGCCGCGGCGGACCTCGCCAGCCTCGAGATCGGCTACCGCCCCCACACCTACTCCCACCCGTTCAACGCCATCCGGAAGGCCGCGTGCAACTTCGGCTGGGACTGGGGACTCGACGCCGCCTCGTCGGGACTCTGGAAGCCGGTGAGTCTGCAGTCGTGGTCGACGGCCCGGCTCGCCTCGGTGCGCCCGGTCGTGACGGTCCACGGCAGCGAGGGCCGGGTGGCCGTGCACGTCGACGTGGAACGCGCCGGCGACGGTGACGCGGCGCTCGCGCTCACGGCGACGATCGCCGAGGTGAACGCCGATGTGGTGTTCCCTGCCGGCGCGGATTCCGTCGTGCTCGAGCTCGCCGTGCCGGACGTCGAACGGTGGTGGCCACGCGGGTACGGTGAGCAGCCGCTGTACGACCTCGACGTCGTGCTCGGGCAGGACGAGGCTCGCCTCGGCGAATGGTCGAAGCGGATCGGGTTCCGGACGGTCGCGGTCGAACTCGAACCCGATGCGGAGGGCACCTCGTTCCGCTTCGTCGTGAACGGCGAGGCCGTCTGGGTGCGCGGCGCCAACTGGATCCCCGATGACGCCTTCGTGACCCGCGTCGACCGCGCGCGGCTCGCCCGCCGGATGGACCAGGCCGAGTTCGCGAACCTCAACCTGCTCCGCATCTGGGGCGGCGGTTACTACGAGTCCGACGACTTCTACGAACTCTGCGACGAGCGCGGGATCATGGTGTGGCAGGACTTCCTCTTCGCCTGCGCGGCCTACGCCGAGGAGGAACCGCTGTGGAGCGAGGTCGAGGCTGAGGCGCGCGACAACATCACGCGCATCATGCCGCACGCGAGCCTCGTGCTCTGGAACGGCAACAACGAGAACATCTGGGGCTTCGAAGAGTGGGGCTGGGAGAAGCGGGTCCAGGGCCGCACCTGGGGCATGGGCTACTACCTCGACCTGCTGCCGCGGCTCGTCGCCGAGCTCGACCCGGCCGGCAACTACACCGCGGGCAGCCCATGGTCGGGCACGCCGGACATCCCGGCCAACGACCCGGACCACGGATCCGTGCACCTGTGGGAGCTGTGGAACCGCGTCGACTACCCCGCCTACCGCGACGTCTTGCCGCGCTTCGTGGCCGAGTTCGGTTGGCAGGGTCCGGCGACCTGGTCGACGATCGACCGGGCCATCTCGGACTCCCCGCTCACGCCGGAGTCGCCCGGCATGATCCATCACCAGAAGGCGACGGACGGGAACGACAAGCTGACCGACGGACTCGTTGCGCACCTGCCGCTGCCGGACGACACCGAGGACTGGCACTGGGCGATGTCACTCAACCAGGCCAACGCGGTGACCGTCGCGATCGAGCACTTCCGGTCGTGGAGTCCACGCTGCATGGGGTCGATCGTCTGGCAGCTGAACGACTGCTGGCCCGTCACGTCCTGGGCGGCCGTCGACGGCGACGAGCGCGCGAAGCCGCTGCTCTACGCCCTGCGACACGTCTACGCCGATCGGCTCGTGACCGTGCAGCCGCGAGGGGAGTCCCTCGTGGTCGCCGTGCTCAACGACGGCCCGGACGCCTGGGCGGACGACCTCGTCATCCGACGCCTCCGGTTCGACGGGACCGAACTCGCCTCGGTGCGCGTCCCCGTCGCCCTGGACCGACGCTCCTCGACGCTCGTCGAGATCCCCGAAGCGGTCGCGGTCGCGGGCTCGGCGTCTGACGAGGTGCTCGTCGCGACACTCGGGGCTGAGCGCGGCTTCTGGTCCTTCGCCGAGGCACGTGATTCGACGATCCCCGCCCCGCGGTTCAGCGCCGAGGTCGCCCGCCAGGACGACGGCTACGCCGTGACCATCGCCGCCGAGTCGTTCCTCCGCGACCTCACGCTGCTCGTCGACAAGCTGGACCCGGCCGCCGTCGTCGACGACCAGCTCGTCACCCTCCTGCCGGGAGAGCGCGTGACGTTCCACGTGCGGACCGAGGTGGAACTCGACGAGGACGAGCTCCTGTCGACCCGCGTCGTGCGCACCGCGAACCAGCTGGTCGAGGACTGGGCGCGGTGACCCTGGCGGACCGGACCGCTGGGCGGGATCCGTCGGGGTCGGTCGCGCTCGCGGTCGACCTCGGCGGCACCAAGGTGGAGGCCGCGCTCGTCACGGCCGAGGGCGTCCTGGTCGACGGCAGTGCGCACCGGGCGCCGACGGGGCCCGATGCCGGACGCCGTGCGCTGGAGGACGCCGTCGACCGAGTGGTCCTCGCTTCGGTCGCGCACCTGCCGGACGGTTCCGCGCTCGTCGGCGTCGGCATCGGTTCGGCGGGTCCCGTCGACCTCGGCCGAGGCACCGTGAGCCCGAAGAACCTCCCGCGACTGCACGGCTTCGACCTCCGGACACACGTCGCACGGCTGTTGCCGGACGCCCCGGTGGTGGTCCGTCTCGATGGCACCTGCATCGCGCTCGCGGAGCATTGGCTCGGAGCGACCCGCGGCACCGAGAACTCGATGGCGATGATCGTCTCGACCGGTGTCGGCGGCGGGATCATCCTGCACGGACGGCTGATCGCCGGCAGGAGCGGGAACGCCGGCCACATCGGCCAGGTACAGATCGCCTCCCGTATGCCGGGGGAGTCGGCCGACGACGCGACGCTCGAGCGCATCGCGTCCGGCCCCCGGAGCGTCGCTTGGGCGCGAACCCACGGATGGGACGGACACACCGGGGAGGAACTCGCCGTCGACGCGGCGGCGGGGGATCCCGTCGCGCGGTCCGCCGTCGTCCGTTCGGCCACCGCGGTCGGGCAAGCGATCGCGAGTGCCGCGACCCTCCTCGACATCGAAGCGGTCGCCATCGGCGGCGGGTTCACGGCCGTCAGCACCGACTACCTCGACCTGGTCCGCGCCGCGGTGCAGGACGCCATCGTCCTCGACTACGCGGCCGGCGTGGTCGTCACGGGATCCGCGCTCGACGGTGCGGGGCCGATCCTCGGCGCTGCAGCACTCATCCACCGACCGGAGGCACTCGGCCTCCCACCACACGACCCGATGCACCATCCCAGACGAAGGAGCCTGGCACGATGAACCGCACCCCGGACCCCCGCCCACCCCACCGCAACACGAGCGGCCGCCTGGCCGCCGGCATGGTCGCGGCGGCCGTCACCGCCGCGCTGCTTCCGGCGCTCGCGGCACCGGCCGCTGCCGCCCCGGTCGACTGGACCTCACGCAACACCTCGTTCGTCGAGCGTGACGGCTCCCGCCTCGTGCTCGACGGTGAGACCTTCCGGTTCAGCGGCCCGAACATCTACTGGCTCGGTCTCGACGAGAACGTGGGCGGGGTCGACTACCCGACGGCCTTCCGCATCGCCGACACCCTCGACGCGGCGGCCCGGATGGGTTCGACCGTGGTTCGGACACACATGATGACCTCGACGGGCCAGGACGGCGCGAACCCCCTGGCCATCATGCCGAGCCTCGGGCAGATGAACGAGGAGGCGTTCGCGACGATCGACTTCGCCGTCGCATACGCCGGCAAGCTCGGCATCCGGCTCGTGCTCCCGCTCACCGACGAGTGGGAGTACTACCACGGCGGGCATCGCGACTTCACGACCCCGTTCGGGCTGACGTCGGCCGACTTCTACACCGACGAGCGGCCGATCGCCGCCTACCAGGCCTACGTCGACGCGATCCTGCAGCGGACGAACGCGCTGACCGGCGTCCCGTACATCGAGGACCCGACGATCATGGCGTGGGAGCTCGGGAACGAGTTGGAGGGGATGACCGCAACGTGGATCGACCGGCAGGTCGCGTTCATCAAGGAACGCGCCCCACAGCAGCTCGTCGCGGCCGGTCGGCGATTCGACATCGACCCGGACACGCTCTCCGCGCCGGAACTCGACATCGTCGATGTGCACTACTACCCGCCCACCGCCGCACGCGTGTCGGCTGACGCGGCCACGGTCACCGCCGCGGGCAAGGTGTACCTGGCTGGCGAGTACGCCGCCACGGCTGCGAGCCCGGCACTCCTCGAACCGCTGGTCGCCGACCCGAACGTGACCGGCATGCTGTTCTGGTCGCTGTTCGGGAACAACGACCGTGGCGGGCTCGTCCCGCACGACGATGGATTCACGATCCATGCACCCGGTGCCACCGATGCCGAGCGCGCCCGGGTCTCCGCGATCACCGCCTACGCGGCCGCGATCGGTGCCGTGCCGGCTGCTCCCGCCGTCGGGACACCGCTCATCACGGCGGTCGACCGCGCGGACGGCATCAACACGATCCGATGGCGCGGGGCAGGCGGCGCGGTCTCATACCGGGTCGAGCGCTCGCTCGACGGGACCTCGTGGACCGCTGTGGACACCGGCGCGCTCCGAGCCGACGCCGGGTCCGCGACGGACTTCACCTCGCCGACGGGAGCCGTCTATCGCGTCGTCGCGATCGACGGGGCCGGAGCCGATGCGGCGCTGTCGGACCCGCTCGCGACCGAGACCGACACCCGCGTGCTCGTGGACCCGCTCGAGTCCTGGCTGCTCACCGAGGCGCACGACGGCACGACGATCGTTCCACGGGCGGATGGGACGAGTGTGGTCGCAGCCTCCGATGGAGCCAGCGTCACCTGGAAGCAGGACCGGCTCTCGGCGGCGTCGTTCATCGTATCCGGGTCGGTCGTGGTCGAGTCCAGTGCTGACGGTTCTGCCTGGGAGACCGCACCGTCCGAGGTCGGACCCGACGGCACGGTGGCCGCACGCGATCTGGTGGGGCCGTATCTCCGGGTGACGCTCGCCGCCGGCGCGACCGTCTCGCGAGCCACCATCTGGTCGGCGGTGGACGCCCCGAGCGGGCCACCGGCGGCGTTCGCATCGATCTCGCCCGCATCCGGCACCGTCGACGTGACCGCGACCCCGACCTTCACCTGGGAGCCGGCGGCAGGTGCGGCGTACTACCGCTTCACGCTTGCGGCGCAGGCCGACCTCGGGAACCCGGTCGTCGTCGTCGACGGCATCGGAAACCCCTCCATCACGCCGACGGTCGCCCTCACTCCAGGACAGCGGTACTGGTGGTCGGTCACCGCGGTCAACGGAGCAGGGGCGACCGCCTCGAGCACGGGAGCGGCGGACTTCCTCATGAAGCCCCTCCCGAGCGAGCCGCTCGTCGTCGAGGACTTCGAGTCCTACGCCGATGACGCCGCGTTGCAGGCCACCTACGTGCGGAATACCGGGGGCGGTGCGGTGACCCCGACGATCACGAAGAACCCGGACACCGGAACGCAGGCGATGACAGCCGCGTACGATCTCGCCGGTCCCGGATACGCCGGTGTCGTCCGCACATTCCAGACGCCACAGGACTGGTGGGGCTACACCGGGCTCGAGTTCTGGGTGCAGGGGACACCGGGCGACGACGTCACCGTACAGTTCGTGACGCGAGGGACCTACTGGGAGACGGTCGCGCCCATCGAGGGCGAGGGCTGGCAGCTGGTCGAGATCCCGTTCTCCGCCTTCGCCCCACCGGCGTGGGCCGGCGAGGCGGCGTTCGACCCGACCTCCGTCACCCAGATCGGGTTCTACCTCGGTGGCGAGGGCGCCGGCACCCTGCTGGTCGATGACATCGTCACGACGGTCGCGGCGGTGGAGCCGGAACCGGGCACGGGGCAGCCGGGCACGGGGCAACCCGGCGGAGCGGGCGGCACCGACACGACGGTGTCGACGGAAGACCTCGCCCGCACCGGCCTGGAGGCCACGCCCTGGATCGTCGGTGCGCTCGCGCTCCTCGCGATCGGTGGCCTGCTGCTGGCCCGCGGTCGCCTACGGGTGAGCTGATGGGGCTACACCGGATCACCAGCGACCCCAAGCGATACGCCTGGGGGTCGACGACGGCGATCCCGGAGATGCTCGGCGTGCCCGCCGACGGTTCGCCTCAGGCGGAGCTCTGGCTCGGGGCACACCCCGGCAGCGTGACCGAACTCGTCGGTCAGGATCGCGGTCTTCCGAGCAGTCTCAACGAGTGGATCGCGTCGGACCCCGACGCGGCTCTCGGTGGGCGTTCCAGGATGCCGTTCCTGCTGAAGCTGTTGGCTGCTGCGAGGCCGCTTTCCCTCCAGGTCCACCCCACCCCCGACCGGGCCAGGGCCGGGTTCGCCGACGAGGACTCGCGCGGCGTGCCGCTCGACGCGCCGCATCGGAACTACAAGGACGCCTGGCACAAGCCGGAGATCATCGTCGCTCTCCAGGACGGTTTCCGTGCCCTCTGTGGATTCCGGGCGGTCGAGGAGTCGCGCGAGTTGCTGACGCATCTGGCCAGCCTCGTCGACGTGCCGGACCGGGCGGTGCTCGAGGCGCTCGTGGCTCAGCTGGTCGACGAGGGGCTGGAATCGACGGTGCGGGCAGTGCTCGAACGACCGATGCCCGGCGCGGTCGCAGCCCTCGTCCGTGCAGCCGGTACCGGCGCGGTCGGCGAAGGTGCCGGGGACGATGACGGTCCGGCACGTTGGTCGGCCGAGCGCGAGCTCATCCTGCAGCTCGCCGAAGCGTACCCGGGGGACCCCGGCATCGTCGTCGCGGCGCTCCTCAACCTCGTGACCCTGCAGGAGGGTGAGGCGCTGTTCCTGCCCGCTGGGAACATCCACGCGTACCTCTCCGGTTTCGGGGTCGAGGTCATGGCGTCGAGCGACAACGTGCTGCGTGGAGGGCTGACGCCGAAACACGTCGACGTGCCGGAGCTCCTCGCCGTTCTCGATTTCGAGCCACTGCCGATCCCGTTCGTCGAGCCGATTGCGCGCACCGGCGGTGGGGTCGTGTACCCGGTGCCGGTCGACGACTTCCTCCTCGCCCGGATCGGTCCAGGGACGGCGACCGGCCTCGCTGGCGGTGAGGCGGCGGTGATCGTCGTCACCGCCGGGACGGCTCGGGTGGAACAGGGCACGGAGACCATGGTGCTCGAGCGAGGGACGGCGGTGTTCGTCTCACCGGGGCCGGACCCCTTCACGGTGTCCACGGACGGACGGGTGTTCGTCGCCACCGGCTGATCTGCCAGACCGGATCCCTGAACGCCATCCGCCTGCGACGAGCGTTCCCGAGACTCCTGGTCTGCATCGTCAGGCTCTGCAGGAGCAAGCGCTCGGCGCATCCAGGAGCCCGTGCGCTCGTCATGAGTAGCGACGAGGCCGCACGGACACGCGTGTGCTCGCGTCGATGACCACCGTCACGACGTCGACGGACCCAGGCACCGGAATGCGCAAGAGCAGCGCCTCGCCTGAGGATCGAGCCCTGCTGATCCGTCGCTGCATGAACCGAGCCACCGCCTGCGACGGCAGGTCATAGACCGAGCCCTCATGCACCAGCACCCACCGTTGCGCCATGGTCCCGCCCTCATCGTGTGTTCCGGAGCGTATGCCACTGCGGACGACCCCGCTACGGCATGGTGTCGGGAAGTCGGACCACTCGACGGGACGTGACCGGGGTACCTGAACATCGCATTCCATGCTCGCTGATCGCGCAACACCGAGCGGGCTACATACCGGACTTTCGTTTCGACGGTGCGCGAAGACATCATGACGTCCTCCTCTGGCGGTTCGATTCAGGCCGCGGAGAGCCAGTGCAGGACGCGGTCGTCGAACCACTCCGGGCGTTGGAGTGGGATGCCATGGCCGCAACCGTCGATGATCGAGCGTTCGCTCCCGGGCAGCGCTGCATGGATGGCGTCTGCCGAATCACGCATGAGACGTCGTTCCCGTCGTCCGACCATGACGAGCACACGCCCTCGGAACGCCGACCATCCCGCGGGCAGCTCGAACCTCAGGTTGTCGCCGACCGCGGCCGACAGCGTCGCCTTCGTGATACCGGCGCTGGTGCGGATGTACTCGGCCATCAGGTGAGGAGGGATGAACAGCTCTCGGGCCTGCAGCTTCGCGAACCATCGTCTGCGAGCCAGGGGAGCAGCGACTCCGAGCGCTCGCAAGGTGACGTTCGTGAACGGCATGGCCTTCGCCTGAGCGCTGACGACGATCACTTGGCTGACGAGCTCAGGATGCTCGGAGGCGAGTCGGATGGCGAGCTGGGCTCCGAGCGAGAAGCCGATCACGGTCGCCGGGCGTCCAGGCACCGTCGCGACGAGGAGCTGCGAGAGTGCAGCAACGGTCTCTGCATGGGAGACGTACGACTCGCCGGCCGAGCGGCCGTGGCCGGGGAGGTCGGGAACGAGAACGGCATGGCAGGGCTCGAGTGTTCCCCTCAAGGAGTCCCACATCCACCCGGCAACGCCGCCGCCGTGGAGCAGGAGCACGGGCGCTGCGTCGTCGAGGCCGGAACGGGTGGAGAACATGGTGTTCCCAACCCTGCCAGTCCTGCGACGCCGAGCGTCGCCGCCACGGCGACACCGGCGATGAACCCGAGCAACGACACAGCGCACGCCTTCGTCGCCTGCCGAGCCGTTTGCTGAACACCCCCCGGCTCGGTGCAGGTGAGGAGGATTTCGGGTTTGAACACCCGGCATCTACGTTTAGGGCTGGCGCCCACGGAAGGAACCGCAATGAGCATGGAAAGCGCGGCCTGGAGCTCGCTCTACAAGATCTCGTCCGCCAGGGATGGCAAGCACGGTTTCTCCCGTGAGTCCGTGATGCGGATCCTGACGTTCGCGGTGCCCTACCGGTCGAAGCTGGTGATCTTCATCACGCTTTCCATCGGGGGAGCCTTCCTCGCGGTCGCGACGCCAGTGCTCGCCGGCAAGGTGGTCGACGTCATCGTCGCCCGGGGAGCGGTCACGACCATCGTGTGGCTCGCCGCCGTCATCGCCCTCGTCGCTCTCGCGGATGCCGCCGTGTCGCTCGTGACGCGATGGTTCTCGGCACGGATCGGCGAAGGCGTGATCCTGGATCTGCGCACCGCCGTCTTCAACCACGTGCAGAAGATGCCGATCGCATTCTTCACCCGAACACGGACCGGCGCCCTGGTGAGCCGCCTCAACAATGACGTGATCGGCGCTCAGCAGGCCTTCAGCGGCACGTTGTCGGGCGTGGTCACGAACATCGTGGCCCTGATCCTCACATTGATCGTCATGCTCAGCACGTCCTGGCTCGTGACGGTCCTCGCCGTGATCATGCTCCCGATCTTCCTGATACCCGCGCGCCGCATGGGTCGTCGCCTCGCCGCGCTGCGCCGCGAAGCAGCTGACCACAATTCGGCTATGAGCACGCAGATGACCGAGCGCTTCTCGGCACCCGGCGCCACCCTCGTGAAACTGTTCGGCCGACCTGACGAGGAGGCCGAGGAGTTCCGCGTGCGCGCCGCCCGGGTGAGAGACATCGGGGTACGCACGGCGATGTTGCAGTTCGTCTTCGTCACCGCGCTGATGCTCGTCTCCGCTCTCGCCCTCGCGCTCGTGTACGGGCTCGGCGGCACCCTCGCACTCGCCGGCCAGCTCGACACCGGAGAGGTGGTCACCCTGGCGCTCCTGCTCACCCGGCTCTACGTGCCCCTGACCGGTCTCGCGAACGCCCGGGTCGAGATCATGAGCGCTGTGGTCAGCTTCGAGCGCGTCTTCGAGGTGCTGGATCTCAAGCCGCTCATCCAGGAGAAGCCCGACGCCGTCACCTTCCCCGAGGGCCCCGCGTCCGTCGAGTTCGACGATGTGCGTTTCGCCTACCCGTCCGCCGACAAGGTGTCGCTCGCCTCGCTCGAAGAGGTTTCGACGCTCGACACCCGCGGCGGTGACGAGGTGCTGCACGGCATCTCCTTCAGGATCGAGCCAGGTCAGACCGTCGCCATCGTCGGGACGTCCGGAGCCGGTAAGTCCACGATCGCCCAACTCCTCTCACGCTTGTACGACGTCGACAGCGGCGCCGTGCGCATCGGGGGTACCGACGTTCGCGACGTCAGCTTCGCCTCGATGCGGCACACCCTGGGCATGGTGACCCAAGACGGCCACCTGTTCCACGAGACCATCCTCGCCAACCTGCGCCTCGCCAGGCCGGAGGCATCCGACGACGAGGTGTGGGACGCCGTTCGCCGTGCGCGACTCGAGCCGCTCATCCGGTCGCTGCCGGATCAGCTCGACACCATGGTCGGCGAGCGCGGCTACCGGCTGTCGGGTGGCGAACGCCAGAGGATGACCATCGCGAGGCTCCTCCTCGCCCAGCCACGTGTCGTCATCCTCGACGAGGCGACGGCGGCGCTGGATTCGACATCGGAGGCAGCTGTACAGGCGGCGCTCAGTGAAGCACTCGAGGGCCGAACGGCGATGGTGATCGCCCACCGTCTCTCGACCATCCGCAGCGCAGACCTGATCCTCGTGGTTGAGGACGGTTCGATCGTGGAGCGGGGTACCCACGATGAGCTCCTGGCTCTGAGCGGCCGATACGAGGAGTTGCACCGCACGCAGTTCGCGGAGAACGCAGCCTTACCTGCAGGTGAAGAAGCGCTCAACGGGCCAGCGTCCGGTGGTTACCCTCAGAGGCGCCCTGTCGGCTGATCGGGGCTCAGTGGCGAGTGCATCGCCGTCCTCGGCTCGGACACCCCGACCGTCTCTCCTCAAGTCCCTCTTGACGCCGTCCGCCACCCTCGCCAGGATTCAGACACGATCGACGGCACCGGGCCGCCGGCACCATCGAGGGAGATGGCCCTGATGCCCACCATGATCTTCGTCAACCTGCCCGTCAACGATCTGGCCCGGTCACGGGAGTTCTTCGAGGCACTCGGGTACTCGATCAACGAGGGGTTCAGCGACGAGAACGCGGTGAGCGTGGTCATCAGCGACACGATCACGGCGATGCTGCTGACCCGGGAGTTCTTCGCGGAATTCACGAGCAAGACGATCATCGACGCCACCACTTCCACCGAGGTGCAGCTCGCGCTCAGCGCCGAGAGCAAGGGCGACGTCGATTCCATCTTCGAGACGGCCATCGCGAGCGGGGCGACACCTGCCGGCGAGCAGGACCATGGCTTCATGTATTCGAAGAGCTTCGACGACCTCGACGGCCACCACTGGGACTTCGTCTGGATGGACCCTGAGGCGGCCGCCGGCGGTGCACCGGAGATGACCGTCGAGGAGATGCGGGCGAACACGACGCACAGCTGAGCACGGTCCGCGGCCCTCGGGCCCGGTCAAGGCGTGCGGGCGCTCACCGTCGACGTGGTGGCCGCGGCGATGCCGAAGACCACACCAGGAGAAGCGCACATCCGGGGTGTTGTGGACGGCGTCGCCGACCACACGATACGTTTTCTCCATGGCTCCCGCACCTTGGAATCGACCCGGCGAATCGCCTCAGACTCGGCTGCTCCGCATCGTGATGTTCTGGACAGCCGTCGTCCTCGTCGTGGGAGTCGTCGCGATCCTCGTGAATCTCGTCCTCTGGTCGGCCGGTCTGGTCGGTCGCTGAGGTCGGGTCCCACCTCGTCGCCGCGGGCCGCATCAGCCTGCGCGCGCCCGGGTGATCACGGCGCTCGCGTTCGACTGCGCCGCGTGATCAGCCGAGCTCGGTGACGAAACCGATCGTGTTGCCGTCGAGATCGGTCAACGCGAAGAACTCGACGACACCCTCGAATCGTTGCACCTCGGTCACGGCCAGGCCGCGAGACAGCAGGTTCTGACGTTCCGCGGCGGCGTCCACGACACTGATGTTGACGGAGATGCCTTGTCGGCCGGCCAGCTCAGGATCCTCAGCCAACTGCAGCCAGAACGCTCCGAGATCGAACTCGGCGAGGTTGTCCATCGGGAGCTGGTCCGGCTCGCCGAGGTCGAAAGCAGCTCGATACCAACTGATCGCCTGCGTCAGGTCACGGACGGGCATTCCCACGGTCACCGCTCGTGCTTTCATGCGACCACGGTAGTGGACCTTGTCGCGCTCAGCACCGGAGAAGGGACAGCCAGTGGACTGACGAGCGACACAGCTCGGTAGGCGTCGCTTTCCGCCGCGTGCCGCCGACGGCTTCCACGAAACGTGAACAGTGGGTGAATCCGCCCGAGCACCCGTTGTCGATCCCGTGATCGAGGAGCAAGCTCGTCGCCGTGGACCCCATCATCCTGCTCTCGCTCGTCGTGATCACGGCGCTCGCCTTCGACTTCACGAACGGATTCCACGACACGGCGAATGCGATGGCGACCTCCATCGCCACCGGTGCGCTGCCGCCGAAGGTCGCGGTCACCCTCTCGGCGGTGCTGAACCTCGTGGGCGCGTTCCTCAGCATCGAAGTCGCGCTCACCGTCACGAACGCGGTCGTCAAGATCCAGGACTCGTCGGGCGCTCCCGATCCGGCGCTCCTCGAGGGAGGCGGCTCGGCACTCCTGCTCATCGTGCTCGCCGGGCTCATCGGCGGCATCATCTGGAACCTGCTCACCTGGCTCCTCGGGCTGCCGTCGAGCTCCTCGCACGCGCTCTTCGGCGGTCTCATCGGCTCCACGCTCGCGGGCCTCGGCCTGAACGGCGTGAACTGGGCCGGCGACGGTTCGAAGCTCGACGGCGTGGTCGGCAAGGTCATCCTCCCCGCCCTCATGTCGCCGGTGCTCGCCGGCGCGGTGGCCGCGATCGGCACCTGGCTCGTCTTCCGCGTCATCGGCAACCTCGCCCAGGGGCGTCTCCACCGCGGCTTCCGGATCGGGCAGATCGGCAGTGCATCGCTCGTCTCGCTCGCCCACGGCACGAACGATGCACAGAAGACGATGGGCGTCATCACCCTCGCGCTCATCGCGGCCGGCGGCTGGGACGACACCGAGTCGGTTCCACTGTGGGTGAAGCTCGCGTGTGCCCTCGCGATCTCGTTGGGCACGTACATCGGCGGGTGGCGGATCATCCGCACCGTCGGCAAGGGCATCGTGGAGTTGAACACGCCGCAGGGTATGGCCGCCGAAAGCTCCTCCGCGGCCGTCATCCTCGCCTCAAGCCACCTCGGCTTCGCGCTCAGCACCACCCACGTCGCGACCGGATCGATCCTCGGCTCCGGAGTCGGTCGACCGGGGGCGCAGGTGCGCTGGCGAGTGGCCCTCCGGATGGTCGTCGCCTGGGTCATCACGCTGCCGGCAGCCGCGCTCATGGGAGCGGTGATGTGGTGGGTCGGTCACCTCGTGGGCGGTGCGATCGGCGGAATCCTCATGGTCGCGATCCTCGCCGGCGTCGCGCTCTTCATCTACCTCCGATCCCGCCGCGACAGCATCGGATCCCACAACGTGAACGACGACTGGCAGGACGCCCCCGCCCGCTCGTCGCAGCAGACCGCAGCGTAAGGACGTCGGACATGTTCATGCTCTTCCTCGAAGCCGCCGCCCAGGTGGCCGTCATCGCGCTCGTGCTCGGCGCGGGGCTTCCCGCGCTCTTCGCGCTGGGTGTCCGCTCGTTCGCGGTCGCCGGAGGCGCCGGTTCCGACGACCGGAGCGGGTCCGGCACGCCCGCGCTCCCGCCGGCGCTGCTCCGCGCGATCGGCGTCCTGTGCTTCGCCGTCGTCGTCGCGGCGGTGCTGGTCGGACTCACGATCATCGTCGCCACCGGTTTCGGGCAGGAGGTCAGCTTCGACCACGTGTTCCCGACCTTCACCCCGAAGGGCTGAGCATGTCGGAGCAGAACGGCGGAGACGCGACCGGCGTCGAGGTCGCGAACGGTGGGTCCGGCGTGGTGGCGCGGGTCGTCGGCTGGCTCCGCGCCGGATACCCGACGGGCGTGCCCGAGCACGACTACGTGCCGCTGCTCGGCATCCTTCGACGGAGCCTCACCCCCGAGGAGCTGGACCAGGTCGTCGGCGGCCTGATCGTCGAGGCCGAGAACGCGGATGCCTCAGGCGAGCCGGTCGGCCACGATCGGCTGCGGGCGCGGGTCGAACAGCTCCTCCTCGGACCGGCGCTCCCGGAGGACCTCGTCCGGGTCTCCGCCCGGCTCGCGAGCGCGGGGTGGCCGCTCGGCAGCCCGGACGACGTCCGTGCGGAAGCGGCCGACCACACCGACGCCGGCGGAGATCGCGCGAACCTGCTCGGGGAGCGCGGAGGGCTGGTCGCCCGCATCGTGCGTTGGCTCCGAGCCGGATACCCCGCAGGACTCCCCGAGCAGGACTTCGTCCCCCTCGTGGCGCTCCTCCGCCGGCGGCTGAGTGACGCCGAGGTCGCCGAGGTGGGCGCCCGCCTCGCGGCGGAGGGCGACCCCTCGCTCAGCCGGGTCGACGTCGCCACGGCGATCGCCCAGGTCACCGCAGAGCTGCCGAGCGACGAGGACGTGGAACGTGTCCGCCGGTCCCTCGCCGATCACGGGTGGCCGAGCGACTTCGCGGTCTGAGGTGGCCGCATGCCCGGCCGCGGGAGTGGACGCCCCGAAACCGGTCGACGCCGGCTAATCGTCGAGGGCGCGGACGACGCGCGCGGGGGAGCCGACGGCGATCACCCCAGCGGGGATGTCCTTCGTGACGACCGAGCCGGCGCCGATGACGGAGTCGTCACCGATCGTGACCCCGGGGAGGACGGTGACGTTGGCTCCGAGCCAGACGTTCCGCCCGATGACGACCGGCGAGGGGATGAGGTCGGCCCGCTTGCTGGGCTGCATGCCGTGCTGGAGCGTGGCGATGACGGCGTTGTGACCGATCAGGCAGTCGTCGCCGATCGAGATACCGCCTTGGTCCTGGAAGCGGCATCCCGAGTTGATGAACACCCGGGCGCCGAGTCGGATGTTCTTGCCGAAGTCGGCGGTGAACGGTGGGAACAGCGTCACCGTCTCATCGACGGGACGGCCGGTCAGCTCGGCCAGCAGCTCCCTCACCCGGGCGGGTGGGTGATAGCCGGCATTGAGTTCACCGGCGATCCGGAGCGCTTCCTGGCTGGTGTCGTGCATGACCGCGTGCCCGGGGGAACCGCCTGCGATGGTCTCGCCGGCGTTCAGGGCGGCAAGGAGTTCGGTGAGGGTCATGAGTGCTCCGTGATCGGGGCCTCGGAGGCCCAGTTCGCCAGGAGTTGGAGGCGCTCGGCGGAGGGGGATCCGGGTTCGGCGGTGTAGACGAGGAGGCTGAGGCCGTCCTCGGCCGTGACGGCGAGTTCCTCGTAGGTGAGTGTGAGTGCTCCCACGATGGGGTGGTGGAACCGTTTGGTGCCGGATCCGTGTGTACGGACGTCGTGCGCCGTCCAGAGCCGGGCGAACGTCTCGCTGCGCGTGGTGAGTTCACCGACCAGATCCTGCAGGGTGCGGTCATGTGGATCCCGGCCGGCCTCGACCCGCATGATGCCGACGCACATCTGAGCGAACAGCTCCCAGTCGGGGTAGAAGTCGTGCGCTGCGGGGTCGAGGAACTGGAATCGCGCCAGGTTCGGGATCCTTCCGCCGGCTCCGATGACCGGCGAGTAGAACGCTGCACCGAGCGGGTTCGTCGCCACGAGGTTCTGGTGACGGTCCCGGACGAACGCCGGGCCCCCGGTGATCGCGTCGAGCGTGCGTTGCAACGCGACGCGGGAGGGCTGCTGGGCGTTGGCACGGCGCCGGTGGCGGCCGGATGTCGGGATGCCGTCGGCCGCACGCGCGAGATCGAGCAGATGCATCCGCTCCGTCTCATCCAGGAGCAGCGCCCGGGCGAGCGACTCCAGCACGGCGGCGGATGCGCCCGCGATGTCACCGCGCTCGAGCTTGGCGTAGTACTCGACGCTCAGGTCGGCGAGCATCGCGACCTCTGATCGGCGCAGTCCTGCCACGCGGCGGTTCGCGCCGGCTGTGAGCCCGACATCCGCGGGCGAGAGCCGCGCACGCCGTGACATGAGGAACTCACGCACCTCGGCCTTGTTGTCCATGCCACCCACCGTACGACGGTCCGTGCGGGTGTGGGATGCACTGGCAGTACACCGTTCGAGAGAGACTCCCTGCTTGCGCGAGATCGCGTTTCACTCGTGGTGTGACGTTCGGGCGCCTCCGTCCGGTGGACCGGGCAGGGCTCACTGTCCACCGTCGCCACGACCCATCCAGAGAAAGGACGATCATGCGCATCCTCCCCACGACCCCCACGGTGAAGAATCCTCCCGAGTGGTTCACCGGCGACGTGTGGCTCGACCCCGTCGTCGCTCCGCAGGACGAAGGCCAACGCCTGAGCGCCGGCCTGGTCAGGTTCAGCCCCGGGGCTCGCACCGCCTGGCACTCCCACCCGCTCGGCCAGACGCTCCGCATCATGGAGGGCACCGCGCTCGTGCAGGCGCGTGGCGGCGACGTGGTCGAGGTCCGCGCAGGGCAGACCGTGTACACGCCTCCCGGCGAGGAGCACTGGCACGGCGCAGCACCCGACAGTTTCATGACCCACCTCGCGCTCTGGGAGACCCCCGACGGCGACGACAGTGCCCACTGGGGCGATCACGTCACCGACGCCGAGTACGACAACCGCTGAAGCGCGATCACACCGCACCACACTGCACCGCACCACACTGCACGACCGACACGAGAGGAACGCTCATGCGAGCAACCCTGATGTACAACGCCGGCGACGTCCGCGTCGAAGACGTCCCCGAGCCCTCGATCCAGCATCCGACGGACGCGATCATCCGCGTCACCTACGCCTGCGTGTGCGGCTCCGACCTGCACCCGTACCACTCCCTCGAGGAGACCCCTGAAGGACGCCGGATGGGACACGAGGCGATCGGCGTCGTCGAGCAGGTCGGCGATGCCGTCGAACGCCTCGCCGTCGGGGACACCGTGATCGTCCCGTTCGCCTGGTCGGACAACACGTGCGCGTTCTGCCGTGACGGCGTGACCACCTCATGTGTGCACGGCGGGTTCTTCGACGGCGCGTCATCCGCGACCCAGGCCGAGCAGCTGCTGGTGCCCCAGGCCGACGGCACCGCGGTCGTCATCCCAGCGGGGACGGATGAGGCGTTGATGCCGTCACTCCTGACCCTCTCGGACGTGTACCTCACCGGGTACCACGCCGCACACACGGGCGGGGTCGAGGCCGGCAAGACCGTCGTCGTCATCGGCGACGGCGCCGTCGGCCTGTCCGCCGTTCTCGCCTCGAGCCAACTGGGCGCCGAGACGATCATCCTGATGGGCCGTCACGAGGCCCGCACCGACCTCGGCCGAGAGTTCGGCGCCACCCACGTCGTTGCCGAACGGGGCGACGCGGGTGTCCGGAAGGTGCTCGAGCTCACCGGCGGGGAGGGAGCGCACGTCGTGCTCGAAGCCGTCGGACACCTGCCCGCCTACGAGCAGGCCTACGGGGTGGTGCGCCCTGGCGGAACGATCTCGCGCGTCGGGGTCCCGCAGTACGAGGACGCGCCTGTCGGGTTCTCGTCGCTGTTCGGCAAGAACGCCACCCTGACCGGCGGCCCGGCGACCGTCCGCGCCTACATCGAAGCCGCGTTGCCACAGGTCCTCGGCGGGACGATCATGCCCGGCAAGGTCTTCGATCGCGAGCTGCCCCTCTCCGAGATCGCCGAGGCCTACCGCCTCATGGACTCCCGCGAGGCGCTCAAAGTGCTGATCCGCCCATAGTCGGCGCGACGCGCTCCAGCCGGATACGAGGCCGGACGAGGAACCGTCCGCATCCCTTCGCGTCGACGTCGGCGGTAGAATACGATCACTGGTCGAGTTTCGGCCCGAGAATGTGGGACAAACATGGCATGGTTCCTTGCTGACGTCGGCGCCGGGAAGAAGCGGGAGTTCTTCAACACCGAGAGCATCGTGAGCGTCTCGTGGGAGACCAAGCTGTACCGGGACGAGGACGTCGAGGGCTCAGAGGCCGTCGAGACCGTCTTCGTGGAACTCACCTTCATGAGCGGTGGTCGCCGAGACATCCGGCTGGGCGCCTACACCGACGACGCGAAGACCGAAGCGGCCATCGGCATGGTGCTCGGCTCGACCGCCGTTCTGGAACTCGTCTAGCGAGCCGTCACAGCGAGAGCATGCCCCGTCGGTCGTGGCCAGGATTCATCTGCCGGGCGTTGCGGGCGAACGGCTCCTGCTGCACGCTGGGTGCATGCGGGAGATGTTCGGGAGCCGGGGTGAGGTCATCGGTGCGCTGCTCGTGGTCGCGGCTGTGATCACGCTGTTCGTCGCCGCGTTCGCCTACGCCGCAGGCGACGAGCTCGCGATCCTCGTCGTGATCACCGCCTTCGCCGCCGGGACGATGGGCTTCGGTGTGCACATCGCGAGCCGCGAGGCCCGTTTCCGGCGCGACAAGCGCTAGCGATCGCAACACGCCTGATCGCGGCAGGGCTCAGAGCGTCGTGATCCGCAGGGTGCTCGCGTAGCCGTCGACCAGCGCGACCGACAGCTTCCAGTAGGCGTCTTCGATCGTGGCGCCGACCGCCCGATCCCCGTTCCCGTCCTGTTGCGGCAGCAGGAGCAGGACCGTGCCTCGACGGGTGCTGGCGACGGCGAGGGCATCCGGACTCGATTGGACGACACTGTCGATGAGCCGACTCACCAGCTCGTTCGCGTGCGCGACGCCGTAGGCGGTCTTGACCACCGGTAGGTCGACGATCTCGGCGGAGAGGATCACGGAACCGGGGTGCTCACGGTGGAGCACCTGGAGTCGACGGGCGGTCGTGAAGGAACCGGGGCCTCCGCTCGCACGCCGACTGGAGAGCTCTTCGACTCGCAGGAACACCAGGACCAGGGTGGTGACGACCACGAACACGAGGTTGATCACCGTCGTGATCTCGGTGTTGAAGGACCGCTCGAACACGCCGCCATCGGGGCCGTCGAGGCCGAAGATCACGGCCCGTGCCGCGCTGTAGGACGCGTGGAGGGCCTGCACGATGGTCATGGCCCAGCTCACGCGGAACGATCCGAACAGGCCCTTCCGCGATTCGATGGCGGTCAGCGCGGCGAAGAGGCTCAGGCCCAACAGTTTCGGGATGACACCCGCCCAGTTCGGGGCGTGGGGATCGGGGAGGAACGTCAGGATCGTCGCGATCAGTGTCACGGAGATGACCTGCCAGAACCGGACCCGTCGACCGTTGAACGCCTGGCAGCCCAGCCAGACGAACCCGACAGCACCCACCATCGCGCCGTTCCCCAACGCCACTGCCAGCGGCGGATTCCCCAGCGCCGTAGCGGCCAGATAGGACGCGGTGCAGAGCACGGCGAGCATCGAGGCCGTGAGCCAGAGGTTGATGTACCGGCCGGACAGCGACTGGCGGCTGTCGACGACGAACAGCAGCGCGCACGACCCGGCGACCATCACGGAGACGGCGAGCAACACGAAGGTCTCAGAACTCACCGGTCCTCCGCATCATCGCGCTCTCGCCCCTGGCCTGAACTCTAGTCCGCTGGCCCCGTCCAGTGTCGGCTGGACGGGGCCAGTTCAGGGTCGGCGGCCTCGCGGCGGGTCAGACTCCCATATCCGCGAGCCACTGCGACACGGAGCGGGGCGCGATCCCCAGTCGCTTCTGGGCGCTGGTCGACTCGTCGATCACGTCCGAAGGTTGGGTCAAGCGGTGGGTGTACATCGCGACGACCGGCTTGATCCCTTCCTCGCCGATCAGGACGGCCATCTCCGCGCCCATCTGTGCCGGGCTCTGCGCTTCGAACCGCACCTCACGGCCGAGGTGTTCGCCGAAGCTCTGGGCGAGGTCCGCGCCGACGAGGCCCGGTAGCGCGCCGAGATCGACGACTCCGGTGATGTCGGTGTCGGCGAACAGACCGGCGGCGACGTCTGCGACATCGAGGTGGGATGACCAGGAGACGGCGTAGTCCTCGCGGAGCGGGTACCGCAGCACGCCGTCGGTCCGGACGGCGCCGACGATGTGCGGAGCCAGCAGGTTCTCCAGGTACAACCGTGGTGCGACGACCGCCGTCGACACACCGCTTCCCTCGAGTCCACGGAGGAGCGTCACGATCGCGCTGGGGTGCTCGGCTGTGAAGTCGACCGGGTATCCGCTGGACGACACCACCACCCGCGCGGGCCGAGCCGAACTGATCGCGATGGCGATGGTCTTCGCCCAGGTCTGCAGCTGCTCGGGCGAACCGAGCGGCAGGTGCACGAAGACGCCGTCGACGTCCTCGTAGGCCTTGGTGAGTGTGGAGACGTCGTCCAGGTCGAGAGCGATCGCATTTCCAGCCGAATACGCCTGTGGGTTGCGGACGCCGGCCGTGACGGTGTGGCCGCGTTCGATGAGTTTGGCGGCGACGGGGCCGCCCTGGGCGCCGGTGGCGCCGTGTACGAGAATGTTCATGAGCCCAGTAGCGCACACCGGGCCCCGGTTACATCAAGGTAACCAGCCGGGTCAGAGGCCCCTTCGTGGCAGCTTCTCGGACTCCGGCGTCGAACCCGTTTCGTCCGAGCGTCTGTCGTCAAACGCGTCTCGTGCTCCCAGGACCTCTTCGATGTGCTGCTCGGCCCACAGACCCAGCGCCATCAGTGGCTCTCGCAGCGTCTGCCCGAGCGGTGTGAGCTCGTACTCGACTCGCGGCGGCATCTCGTCGAAGGCGGTTCGCGTGAGGATGCCGTCGCGCTCGAGGTCGCGCAGCGTGCTGGCCAGCACCTTCCCGCTGATCCCGCCGACCGCATGCCGGACCGTCCCGAAGCGCGCGGGACCCTCGCTCAGCGCGATCACGATCATGGCGGTCCACTTGTTCGCGATCCTCGCGAGCGAGGTCCGAGACGGACAGGTGTCCAGCATCACGTTCCATACGGGCGGGTTCGAGGTCATCGCGCTCCTTCGGTCGCTAGGAGGTACCAGGTTACTAGCGGTAACCGTACGGATGCCCGGCATACCCGACGATCCGACCCGCGCTGTACGAGGATTCCTGACGCCGGTAGGTTCGATGCATGGCTCAGGTGCAGAACATCCAGCGGTTCCGGAAGCTGGTCGATGAGCCCCTCGCCACCTGGCCCGGTGCGTTGGTCGTCGTCGTGGCGGTGTTGGGCGTCGGCTTCGTTGTGGGCGCGGCGTACGTCGGTCCGCTCGACGACTACTCGGAGGCGGAACTGGCGCAAACGCTGCCGATCCTGGTGACCTCGTTCGGGGCGTTGATCTTGGCTGGAGGGGTCATCGTTCAGCAGGTCGCGGGAGCGATGCAACTGCGGATAGCAGCCTGTGCGCGCGCGGTGGAACGTCTGTCCGAGCCGACGACCGCTACTCCGACAACGCCTGCCGACGATGCGCTGCTGCGTCGTTTCGCGGGGGAGCTGGAGGAGTACGTCGACACCGTCACACGGCTGCGCGGCCGTCTCGGTCTCGCCCGGAGGATCAGTGCGGGCCTCGTCTGTGCGGCTGGTGCGGTGCTCGCCGCGGGTGCGGTCCTGAGTGGCTGGGCGCTGCCCGTCCTCACCTGAGCCTGCACCGGCAGCAGCGTTCGCGGTACGTGTCAGTCGACGCTCCGCGTCAGGCGGTCATCTCGGGGAGGAGCGCGCGCGCCGCCGGGCCCCATCCGGTCGGATCTTCTTTCGGAGGGACGAGGAGGAAGGAGAACCAGAGCACGAGGAGGTTCCACCAGCCGGCCTCCGCCGTCGTCAGCGGGCGCTCGGATTCGTACCCCTCGCGGAGCCAGGTGTGGACATCGGGCGGGACCGGTCCCCAGTCTCGGAAACGGGTTCCGAGCATCACTGCCGATTGGGCCAACTCCATGATGGGGTAGTCGAATCGGGCTTCCTCGAAGTCCAAGACCGCCCTGAGGTCGTGTCCGTCGCACAGGATGTTCGAGGACCGGAAGTCCCCGTGGACGAGTTGCGGCGACAACTCCTCGGACGGCGCGCCGGCGAGGAACCCGAACATCTGCTCGCGCGCTGCGGGCGTCAGCGCACCCGAACGACCGGACTCCAGCCAGTCGGTGATCCGTGTCGCCAGCGGCTGGGGCTGGTCGGCGAACGCACCCACGTCCTCGATGCGCGGATAGTCGGCCAAAGCGAGATGCAGCTTCGCGAGGGCAGCCCCGGCCGCTCGGACCTGCTGTGGTTCCGCGATGTCCAGGAGGAGCCCGGTGATCTGGCGTTGTAGGCTCATCGACGTCCGCTCGCCGGTCTCCACCTGCACCCGCCCGTCGAGTGCGGGCACCGGTTCCGACACGGGCAGTCCCCGTTCACCGAGCCAGGCCGTGAGCTGGGTCAGTGCCGTCAGCCGAGGGAACTTCGTCGGGAGGACGGACCACTTCGCGAGGAACGGTCCGGACGACGCGCTGATCCAGGCCAGGGCGTTGTGGCCGCTCATCACGATCCGCGTGACCGATTCGACCTCGACGCCCCAGTGGTCACCGACGGTCGCGGCGACCCACCGGCCTGCCGCAGCGGCATCGTCGAGGCCGAACCGTGTGCTGATGACCTCCGCGGTATCGTCGTTCTCCCACAACATCTCCAGCAGCGGTGCGGCGACCTCGGTCATGCTTTCCCCCTTCGCAGCATGCGCCGAGCCTAGCTGCGCGACCCGGCTGCAGAGAGTCCGCGCGCGAGGATGTCCACGAGGAGTCGTGCGTACGAGCCGTCCGGGTCCAGGTCGGGGTCGAACACGGTGATCGAGATGCCAGCTGCACGAGGGGCGAGAACGCTGATGAGCTCGGTGAGCTGTGCGGCGTCGATGCCGCCGGGATCTGGGCTGTCCACCGCGGGCATCACGGATGGATCGAGGACGTCGACGTCGATCTGCACCCAGTAGGAGGTGCCCGCCACTTCGAGGGCGGCCGAGGTCGCCGCGGCCAGGCCGCCCGAGGCGAGCTCCGACGCGGAGACGACGTAGCCGAGCAGGGCACGTGCCTCCGCGGCGTGTTCGTCGTCGTCGCGATGCCCGAGGTGGGATGTCCGAACCGGCTCGAAGTAGGGGGCGAGCCCGTCGATGTCGGCGATCGCCGGCCAGTGCAGCCCGACGGCGGCTGCGAGGTCTTCTCCCGCCACACTCGCGCATTCGGCGCTGTTGCCCGGGTGTCGGAAGTCAGTGTGGCCGTCGACGTGGATGAGGCCGATGCGCCCGCGTCGCGCCGATGCGACTCCTGCGGCGAGCAGGACGCTGCAGTCTCCTCCGATGACGAGCGGCGTGCTGCCCGACGACCATGCGTCCTCGATCCGACCGGCGAGTCGTCGGGTGTGGTCGATGAGCGGATCCTGGTTGCGAACCCGTCCTGGGGCGCGGGTGTCATCGTCATCGACGTACCGGCCAGGCAGGATCACCCCGCCGTCTCGGGCGCCGAGCCACGCGAGCCGGCTGAACAGCCCCGCCTCGCGCAACGCCTCAGGGGCCTTCGCCGCGCCGGGCACGCTTCCGCGCTGCGGTGGTCGGAGGCCCAGGTTGGTCGGTGCGGACAGCATGGTGATCACTCGTCCATCCTGCCGTCGACCGCAGACACGGGCGGTGCGCCGCTGATCCGCTCGTGTGGAGCGCAGGCGACTACTGCTCGAACGCGTGCTCGCGGATCCGGTTCGCTGCGGCTCGGCCGGATTCGGGAACGATGGCGTCGATCGTGAACCGCCACATCCGGTCGACCGACGCGGCGACGTCTCCTCGGCCGAGGGTCGCCTGGGCGGTCAGCTGCACACCGGTGAAGAAGCCGATGAGGGTCCGCGCGAGATCCGGCGCCTGCATGGAGCTCTGCAGCACGCCCTCGTCGAGTGCGGATGCGAGTTCGACGGCGGTCCCGGCGATCCAGTCCTCGTAGAAGTCGCCCGCCGGTGCGCTGAGCGAGCCTTCGTCGAGGGCGAGTCGGATGCCGGCGCGGACGACCGGGTCGTGCTCGAGCTGGTCGACGATGGCCCGCGAAGCGCGGATGAGTCGCTCGAGGACCCCGTCGTACTGGGCGCTGACCTGAGCCATCACCGGAAAGGACCGGGCGTGTTGCTCATGGATGACCGCCAGGGCGATCTGTTCCTTCGACTTGAAGTGGAAGTACATCGAGCCCTGCGAGACACCCGAGGCCTCCGCGATCATCGAGAGACTCGCGTTCCCGAACCCGATCCGGTCGAACACCTTCGCGGCTCCCTCGACGACAGCCTGCTGCGTCGCCTGACCGCGCTCCTGCGTCGGAATGCGACGTGTAGCCGGCATCCGGATCTCCTCGACTCTGCGCATATGGTCGGACCGTCACGAAGCGATGGCCGTGTTGAGGTTCTGAAGGTACCAGTCCCGGTCTCCGCGTTCCATGGGTCGGAGATCGGGTGAGCCTGTGGAAGACGGCGCCACTAACTGGTGCGGCCCGCTTAGTTATGGCAGGGTTGCTCCTGCGGGGAGACATCCGACCGGCAGCGAACCGGGGGTTCGCGCGCCGGGCCGGGTCGCACTCGCGAGGGAAGGCGTCCGGCGAGGCCGGTCGGACTGCTCGCACGATGCCATCGGGGGCACTGGCATCGACGATCATCGCGATCGTGCGGGTCACGCGCCAGTCGGGGGACTGGGCCGGCGTGGCCCGCTCCTCCCGCTTCATTGGTCCCATGCTGGCCCTGGCCCGCCGCCGGCACTCCTCATGGCGACTGGAGGATCGGGCGCTCGCCGGATCGGGCCATGAGGAGCAGCGTCAACGCCGCACCGGCGAGGAGCCCGTCGGCGACACCGGCGGGCAACATGAAGATCATCAGGACGAGCGTGACGGCACTGTTGAGGACCGAGAGCTCGAACCCCCAGGCCCGATTCCGGAGGACGCCGACCGCACCGATCGTGCGGAGGGTCCCGAAGATCCCGCTCATCACCATCATCAACGCCAGGTTCTCGTTCAGATACGGGAGCGCGAACACCTCGATCCCACCGGGAACGGCCGCCGGGCTCACCCCGAGGGCGAGCATCACCGGCAGCGCGCAGGCGACGAGCACTTCCATGACGATGCCGTGGATGAGCAGCAGGACTCCGGCGGCTCGGAGCCGGCGCCGACGCGCGAGCCCATCGCTGTCGGGTCGGGTGTCGCCGATCAGGGGTGGATGGTCCGTAGCGAGGTCTCGGGGCATCCTGCAACGGTAGGCACCAGGTCGCCGCCGGACCATCGACCGATCGGAGGATTCCGGGATGACGCCGGACGACCTCAGACGGTGAGGCTCTCCCGCTCGGCGCGGGTCAGCTTGACCCGGGCGAGGCGGATGCGCTGGCCGTCCTGCGCCGGACGCGGGATCACCACCGTGAGCCATCCGTCGTGCTGCGCCCCGAACAGACACCCGTCCGTCCGCTCGAACACGAGCGGTGCGGGGATGGCGCGCAACGAGCCGATCTGCTGCCGCAGGACCGCTAGTCGGTGGATCTCCAGCCGGCGCGCGACCGTGGTCGCCCGGACCGACCGCAGGGCGCCTGCGAACACCGGTGACGGCATCCTCGGGCCCGACACCAGCATGAACGCCCGACCGAGATCCTGGGGTCGCACCTCCCTGGGGCCGCCGACCAGCCGATGGTCGTAGGTGACGCGCGTCGAGCCTTCACCGGTCCATTCGACCAGGCCCGTCGGCGCTTGCAACGCCACCCACCCGGCTTGCCGGTAGATCGCGAACTCCCGCCGGATCCGCACCCGGATGGACACCACCGAGACGGCGATGAGGAGGAGACCGACGGCGACCCAACCGGCGACCGCCGGCCGAGAGATCCATTCCCCGAGCGCGCCGATGCCTGGTTCGGGCGCCGAGGTGAACGCCTCGATCGCTCCGAAGAGCTGCGGAACGAGGAACGGGATGCCGAGGGCCAGTCCGAGGACCGAAGACTCGCCGTCGGCCTTCAACCGGCGTCGGAACCCCCGGAGCGTGCTGATCTCCTGCTCGATGTTCCACCGCAGCTCATCGAGTCGGTGGACGTCGACGCTCGCCTCCCAGTCCGGGCCGCCGACCCACTGGGGCGCGGGACCATCGGCCCGCCCGGGCGCCGGCAGCGGCACTGACACGGGCACCGGCCCGGCGCCTTCCGCGTTCGAGGGAACGGTCTCGACACCCAGGGGAGGCGGGAGCTCGGTTGAGCTCAACGTCTTCGGCAGACCACGAGCGATCCGCAGCTTCTGCGCCCGCCGTTCGACGAGGTAGTACCGCCACGCGACCGGGACGAACAGCATCTCGAGGATGCCGAAGCCCCACTGCACGGGTGACAGCCCGTGGTCGTCCGGGTTGGTGGGCACCAGCCCGTTCGCCTGGGCGATCCCGACGCCGATGAGGACGAGGATGAACACGTTGAGGACGGTCAGCAGGATCGCGATGAACAACAGTCCGCCGGCCGAGTTGACCGGCCGGACGAGGCTGCCGACGTCGCCCTTGTAGACGCCGTATTCCTCGAGGGTGAGCCCCTGCCGAGCAGCGTCCTGCGCGGCGAGGTCCGCGTAGAGCCCGGCTTGTCGCGGTGCCGTCGGCACCCCGGGAGCGCGCGGCGCTCGGGGACGCGGCGGAGCGCTGAGGAACCGCACGACACCGACGACGAGTGCGACGAGCGCGACGATGATCCCGGCGACCATCGTGAACGAGACCGTCCGGATGGCCTCTGTCGGGGCGTCGACCGCGCGCAGTCCGACGATGACGAGCACGGCGACGACCATGACGGCCGGGATGGCGAGGAGCGGCAGGACCCACGTGCGGTGGCGGCGCGTGCGGACGGTCCCCGGAACCGGCTGCGGCCAGCCCCCTGACACGCCCGGATCTCCTGCCACGCCCGGTGTCGACCGCGACTGGCGAGCCTCCTGCCCCGAGCGGTAGGTCCGTTCAGCGGCCTGAGCGGTGGCGAACCGCCACCACGCGGCGGGCGTCGCGAAGATCGCGAGGAGGAGCCACGCCTTCGAGCCGCCGGGGGCGGTCAGGATCGAGGCGATGTCCTGGAACGCGACGACCAGGATGATCGCCGACAGGATCGTGAGCGCGATGGCGACCGCGAGCAGGACCCCGCTGATCCGGCGCGGCGCCGGCTGCTCACCGGTGAGCCGGACGTACTCCTCGACCTCGGCCGCCTGCTGGGCTGCCTCCGCGGGCGTCAGCCGACCGGCGTTCGGACCGAGGGCCCGCACGACCTGGACGAGGAAGACGACGACCGCGACGAGGGAGCCGCCGATGGCGAGTGCCCACGGCACCCGCCAGAGCAGTTCGGGAGCGCCGAGCTGGTCGAGCACGCCCGCGATGAAGATGCCGACGAAGAACACGACCGGTGCGCCGACGAGGGGGAGGAACCAGCCGATCCGCCGCCGGGCTCGGGGTGGATTCGCGTGTTCCGTCATGGTGCCAGTCTGCCGCGTCAGAGCCCTGGCGCCAGACGCTCGGGCTGAACCCTCAGCGTTCGTCGATCTCGCCGTGGTGGAGCCGCGTGAACGGCGCCGCGGGGAAGACCTGCTCCGTGAACGTCACCCGTCCGTCGCCGACGAAGACCTCGACGAGGTGGGCGTCGACGATGATCGTCAGCTGGACGGAGTCGCCGGTGTCGGCAGGGAGTGCCGCCCAGTCGACCGAGGGGTACGCCGGGTGGAACGTCGTATTCCCGGCGTCGGTGCGGTCGCAGCTGATCCTGCGCTCCGAGCCGTCGACCGTGATGACGAAGCGTTCGTCGGTGCTCGTCTCAGGCGTGAGCGTCAGCGTCGTGTGCACGCCGTCGGCGCAGGGCACCGCGACGTCGAAGCGGGTGACATCGTCCCCCGGGAGGATGGGCGCCTGCGCGACGTGCACCAGGCCTTCCTCCGTGCGCACGAGCTCGATCTCGCGAGCGAGCGACATCGCCGACCGCCACGGTCCCGTCGGGGTGTCGTTCGCGTAGTCCCAGTTGCTCGCCCAGCCGATCATGAGGCGACGTCCGTCTGGAACATCGCTGAACGACACGGCCGCGTAGTAGTCGCGGCCGAAGTCGAGCCAGTCGTACTCGGCCGGATCGGACGAGGCGGTGAGCCGCTCAGCGGTGAAGACGTGTCCGTCGAAGTCGCCGACGAAGTACTGCGTGCCGGACCCGCCGGCGATCGCCCCCGGGTTGAGGCTCACGACGAGGACCCACCGGACCTCGTCCGTCCCGCGGATGCGGAGCGGGAAGAGGTCGGGGCACTCCCAGACGCCGCCCGTGGCGTGCGCCGGCCCGAAGTGGGACACGAGGGTCCAGTCGATGAGGTTCGGCGAGGTGTAGAACCCGATCCGGTGTTCCAGCGGATCGGCGACGACCATCACCCAGTGGCCGTCGTCATCGCCGAACCAGAACACCTTCGGATCCCGGAACTCGGTCGACCCGATGTCGAGGACGGGGTTGCCGGCATACCGGGTCCAGACCTCGCCCCCGTCCGTGCTGTACGCGAGCGCCTGCGCCTGCGACCCGGGAGTGTCGCCCTCCGGGTGGCGGGCCGCCGTGTAGACGGCGACGAGCGTCGGGCGGCCGTCGATCGCGAATCCCGCCGTGTCGCGGTGGTCGATGACGACGCTCCCGGAGAAGGCCATCTCGCCGTCCTCGGCGGGGATGGCGACGGGACGGTGCTCCCAGGTGATGAGATCGGGGGACACCGCGTGCCCCCAGGAGATGTTGCCCCAGGTGGAACCGGTCGGGTTGTTCTGGAAGAAGAGGTGGTACACGCCGTCGTGGAACACCAGCCCGTTCGGGTCGTTCAGCCAGGTGGATGCGGCGGTGAAGTGGGCTGTCGGGCGAAGGGACCGCTCGGTGGCGGTCGAGGGCGTGGTCATGGTGCTCCTGACGGATGTCGGTCGGTGTGCGGGCGGTGGATCGATGTGGTGGAGGAGGGGGAGTCGGGGGCGGCGCGGACGCCGCCCCCGACGGGGCTACTCGCCGCCGTCCTGGAAGCGGTCGTAGGCCTGCTGGTAGGTGGCGATGACGTCCTCGATGCCCATCGAATCGAGCTGCGACGTGTAGCCGTCCCACTCGTCGTCGATGGTGCCGTTGACGATCCAGCTCGCGAACTTCTCCTTGACGAGGGTGTTGATGTCGGTCACGGCGAAGGACGTCGCGTCGAGCTCGTCGTTCGAGAGCATGACCGGCGGGTAGGCCTCGTTGGCCTTGAACGGGGCGTAGAACTCGTTGACGAGGTCCTGACGCTCCTTCGCCCGCGGCTCCGGGGCGACCACGCTCTCGAAGTCCTCCGTCGTCGTGATCTTCGGTCCACCGGGTGCGACCTTCTGACGACGCTCGCCTTCGGCTTCGCCCGCCGGCGCGGGGATCTGCACGAGGACGCCGTCGGCGTTCTCCTCGAGGGTGACCCCGACCGGGCCCCAGTTCACCTGGGCACTCATCACCGGGTCGAAGAGTCGGTCGGCCCACCGCATGGTGGCCGCCGGGTACTGGTTCGCGCGGGTGATCGCCATCGCGCCACGGTTGATCTCCTGGTTGTTCGCGACGCTGGCGAGACGCTCACCGTCGACACCCTTGAGGACGCCCAGCATGGCGTAGTCGCCCATCCGGTCCTCGCCGACCATCTCCTTCAGTTCCCACCAGAAGAAGGAGCCGAGGACCGCGGTGTCGGCCTTGCCCTTGGAGAGGTAAGCCAGGTCGTCCTGCGAGAACGACTCGGGATCGATCAGGCCGTCGGCGTACCAGTCGGACAGGGCCTCGACGCCGGCCCGGTAGCCGTCGGTGTTGGCCGTGAACTCGACCTCACCGTCACGCACGATGCGGTGGTCGTTGTTCTCGGGCTGGCCGCCGAGGGCCGCGATGAGGTCGTTCGGGTTGGCGCAGAAGGAATCCGTCCGGAACGAGAGCGGGATCTCGTCGGCCTTGCCGTTGCCGTTCGGGTCCTGCGTCCTGAACGCCTCGAGGGCGGCGTGGTACTCGTCGATCGTGGTCGGCATGGGCAGCCCCAGCGCGTCGAGCCAGGCGGTGTTGATGTAGAGGAAGTTCGGGTACTGCAGGATGCCGAGCTCCTCGACGGAGGGCAGCGTGTAGATGTGGCCGTCGGACGCCGTGATCGCCGCGCGGATGTCGGGGCGGTCCTCGAGGATGCCGGACAGGGTCGGCGCGTACTCCTCGATGAGGTCCTCGAGGGGCAGCAGGGTGCCGTTCTCGCCGTTCTGCACGATCTCGGCGTCGGTCAGTCCCGAGTTGTAGAGGACGTCCGGCAGCTCGTCGCTGGCGAGCATGAGGTTCTTCTTCTCGGCGTACACCTGCTCGGGCAGGTTCTTCCAGTCGATGGCGATGTTGGTGTCGGTCTGCCACTGCTGGACGAGCTGCATGTCGCCGTAGTCCGGGGCGAGCGCGGACTTCGTCCCGCCGAACGACAGGGTGAGGGTGTCGTCGACGATCGGGAGGCCGGTCTGGTTGAAGCCGAAGTCGTCGGACTTGTCCGCGACCTCAGTGGAACCTCCGCCGCCGGTGCAGCCGGCGAGGAGGAGGGCGCCACCCGCCGCGAGGGCGGTGATGGCGGTGAAACGACGGTGTCTCATGATGGTCTTCCTTCGGTGTGGCGATGGTGCTGGGACGGTGGTGCTGCTGGCACGGGGAAGCCGGTGGGAGGGCGATGCCGCGGTGATCGGGTGGCGGATGTGGAGGCGCGCCGGATCAGCTCTTCACCGCGCCGAGGAGGGCGCCCTTGGTGAAGTGCTTCTGCATGAAGGGGAGGATGATCAGCAACGGGATGCTGGAGATCACGATCATCCCGTACTTGATCAGCTCGCCGATGCGCTGGGCGGCCGCGTACGAGTCGAGCCCGCCGGTGCCTCCGGCGGAGGTGACCTCGGACTGGATCAGCACGTTGCGGAGCACGAGCTGGAGCGGGTACTTGCTCTCGTCGTCGAGGTAGATGAGGGCGTCGAAGAAGGCGTTCCAGTTCGCGACGAGGTGGATCATGATCATCAGGAAGATGAGCGGCTTCGACAGCGGCAACACGATCTGCAGGAAGAACCGGAAGTCGTTCGCCCCGTCGAGCTGTGCGGCCTCACGGAGCTCGGCCGGCACGTTGTTCTCGAAGAACGCTCTGGCGATGATGAGGTTCCAGACGCCGACCGCCCCCGGGAGCACGACGGCCCAGACGGTGTCGAGCATGCCGAGGTCGCGGACCACGAGATACCGGGCGATGAGCCCACCGTCGATGAACATCGTGATGATGAAGAACAGCATGAAGACGGTGCGGCCGTAGAGGTCCTTGCGCGACAGGGCGTAGGCGCCGCAGAGGATGCAGATCACGCTGATGGCGGTGCCGAGGACCGTGTAGAGGACGGAGTTCGCGAAGCCGCGCCAGATGGTCGCGTCCGCGAAGATCCGAGCGTAGCCCTCGACGGTGAACCCTTGCGGCCAGAGCCACACGTTGCCGTTGAGGATCTCCGCCGGTTCGCTGAACGACGCGATGACGATGAAGTACAGCGGGTAGATGATGGCGCAGATCGCGAGGACGAGGGTGCCGATCGCGACGACGTTGAAGAGCGGATCGGCGAGGCGGCCTCGGCGGTCCGGCCGCGCGGGTGGCGGTCCGGGGCGGACGGGCGTCCGGACGGTGCGTTGTTCGGTCTGCTGGGGCGGGGTGGAGATCGTGTGCGTCATCGCGTCATCACCAAAGGCTCGATTGGCCTGCTCGTCTGGCGATCCAGTTGAACGTCAGGAGCAGGACCAGGTTGATCAGGGAGTTGAAGAGGCCGATCGCGGCCGAGTAGCTGAACTGCGCCTGTTGCAGCCCGGCCTTGTAGACGTAGGTCTGGATGACCTCGGACGTCGGCAGGTTGAGGTCGGTCTGCATGAGCAGGACCTTCTCGAACCCGAGGTTGAAGAGGTTGCCGATGGCGAGGATGAACAGGATCGTGATCACCGGGAGGATCCCGGGGATGTCGATGTGGCGGATCCGCTGCCACTTGTTGGCGCCGTCGACACGCGCCGCCTCGTGGAGTGCCGGGTCGATCGCGGTCAGTGCCGCCAGGTAGACGATCATCGAGAACCCGGCGTTCTGCCAGATGTCCGAGCCGATGTAGAGCGGGCGGAACCAGTCGGGTGAGCCCATGAAGAAGATCGGTTCCCCGCCGAACGCCACGAGCGCGTTGTTGACGATGCCGGCTCGAGGCGAGAACAGCAGGTGGATCATGCCGACGACGACCACCACGGAGATGAACGAGGGGGAGTAGAGCACGGTCTGCGTGAACTTCTTGAAGCGTTCGCTCTGCAGCTGGTTCACGATGAGCGCGAGGATGATCGGCACCGGGAACGCGATGAGCAGGCCGAGACCGTTGATCGTCAGCGTGTTGGCCAGCAGGCGTTCGAACTGGAACGACTCGATGAAGCGCGCGAAGTGCTCGAGGCCGACCCACCGGCTTCCGGCGAACCCGTCCGCCGGGTTGTAGTCGCGGAAGGCGATCTGCGCGCCGTACATCGGCCAGTACTTGAAGAGCAGCACGGAGATGGTCGCCGGCAGGAGTAATACGTATAACTGCCAACTTCGCAGCGCTCGTTTGAGATGCTCGCGAGGCCCTCGACGGGACCTGGCGACGCGCTGCTTCGTGCTGACACGGGGTGGTGATGCGGTGGTCATGATGGCACCTTCGCCTTCGACACGGATCCACGGGGGATCAATGAGCATTCGATCGGGGTTCTGCTGGGCTGATCGCCGCCACCGGCGAGCAGGATCTCGAGGCCGGCGCGCGCCATCTGCTCATACGGCAGCTCGACGGTCGTCAGTCCAGGGTCGAGGTAGGGCGCGATCATCTCGTGGTTGTCGAAGCCGACGATCGCGCAGTCGTCGGGAACCGAGAGGCCGAGTCGTTCGATGGCGCGGTAGGCGCCCCAGGCGGTGCGGTCGTTGCCGCAGAAGATGGCCGTCGGGCGGTCCTCGGCGGTGAGCAGCGCGGTCGTGATCTCGAGGCCGTCTTCGACGATGCCCGAACCGTGTCGGATCCACTCCGGCCGTTCAGCGATACCGGCCTCGGCAAGGGCTCGCCGGAACCCGGCCAGGCGGCCGATCCCGGCGGGCAGGTCGCTGTCGACATCCTGGATGTTGATCATGGCGATCCGGGTGTGGCCCGCTTCGATGAGGTGGCGCGTCGCCGCGTATCCGCCGAGCTCCTCGTCGGGGAAGACGCTCGGAACGGTGCCGGCCCGGTCCTGGGCGTTGACGATCACGGTCGGGATCCCGTCGAGGGAGGCGGGCAGCTCGACGAGGCGGTGGTACATCGACGCGTAGACGACGCCCCGCACCCGGTAGGACCGCATCATGTCGATCGCCGCTGCCTCGAGGTCGGGCTCGTTGTAGGTGTCGACGCTCAGGATCACGTTCCCGGTCTCCCAGGCTGCGAGCTGAGCGCCCTTGAGGAGCTGGCCGGCGAACGGTGCGCTGGCGACCTCGTCGGAGATGAAGCCGATCATGCCGGACTCGCCACTGCGCAGGGACTTCGCGAACGCGTTCGTGCGGTAGTCGAGGTCCTTCACGGCGTCGAGGACGCGGTTGCGGGTGGCCTCGGCGACCCGATTGCCCTCGACGTTGTTGAGGACGAGGGAGACCGTCGCCTGCGACACCCCGGCGCGCTCGGCGACCTGCCACATGGTGACCGTCTGCTTCCTGCGTGCCATGGTGTCCTCGTCATCGAGTCGGTTAATCGTATGACGTGATGCTATCCGCCCGACGGAGGCTTGGCAAGCCCGCACCGATCCGACGGGGTCAGCAGCTCGTCTCGACAGCTGTCGAGACATCGGGGCCGGGCCGGGCCTGGCCGCATCCACGTGGATATCGTGAAGCGCCTGCTCATCCACCGGGGAGCGGGGACACCACTCACCCACTGGCTCCGAGCGGTTCGGGGTCGACTCGAACGCGGAGGTTGATCATGCCGTTTGTGACCACGGACGATGGCGCAGAAATCTATTACAAGGACTGGGGCTCCACCGACGCCCAGCCGATCGTGTTCCACCACGGCTGGCCGCTGTCGTCCGACGACTGGGACGCGCAGATGCTGTTCTTCCTGGCCGAGGGCTACCGGGTGATCGCGAGCGACCGACGCGGGCACGGGCGTTCCTCGCAGATCGGCACCGGGCACGACATGGACCACTACGCCAGCGACGTCTCGGCGGTCGTCGAGCACCTCGACCTGCACGACGCGATCCACATCGGCCACTCGACCGGCGGCGGCCAGGTCGCCCGGTACGTCGCGAAGTACGGGCAGCCGCAGGGTCGGGTCGCGAAGGCGGTCCTCGTCTCCTCGGTGCCCCCGCTGATGGTCCAGACGGACGCGAACCCCGAGGGCACGCCGATCTCGGTCTTCGACGGGTTCCGCAGCGCTCTGGCTGCGAACCGCGCCGAGTTCTTCCAGGCCGTCGCCTCCGGTCCGTTCTACGGGTTCAACCGCCCGGGTGTGGAGCTGTCGGAGCCCGTCGTCGCCAACTGGTGGCGCCAGGGGATGACCGGCAGCGCCCTCGCGCACTACGAGGGCATCAAGGCGTTCTCGGAGACGGACCAGACCGAGGACCTCAAGGCCATCACGGTGCCGGTGCTCGTCACGCAGGGCGACGACGACCAGGTCGTCCCCTACAAGGACGCGGCGCTCAAGCAGCACGAACTCCTGAGCGACTCCACCCTGAAGATCTACGAGGGGTTCCCGCACGGCATGCTCACGACGCACGCCGACGTCATCAACCCGGACCTCCTCGCGTTCATCAAGGCGTAATCGAGGCGAGCGGTGCCAGGGGCGTCCCGCCTGCGCGGGGTGCCCCTGGTCGTCGTCGCGGGTCGGCTCTATACACCTCCTGCGCGCCGCGTGGAGGCCGGTGCGGGCGGCACCGAACCTCGCTATCGTCTGCCGCATGAGGAACGCCCGCCTGAAATCCATCGCCGTCGTGTCGGCGATCCTGCTCCTGACCGGATGCGGCCTGCAGGTGCCGAAGGACCCCGAGGGCACGCTCGACCGGGTGACCGACGGGGTCATGCGGGTCGGCGTGACCGAGAACCCACCGTGGGTGGAACTGGACGGCTCGGGTGATCCCGCAGGCACCGAGCCGGCCCTCATCGCGCGGTTCGCCGACGGACTCGGCGCGGAGATCGAATGGACCGACGGCAGCGAGACCGCGCTGCTCAAGGCGCTCGATCGGGGCGAGCTCGACGTCGTGCTCGGCGGGTTCCGCGACGACACCCCATGGGTGGACCTCGGAGCCATCACCCGCCCGTACCGCGAGGTCGAGGGCGTCGACGGGGTGGAGCGGCACGTGATGATCGTCCGCCTGGGGGAGAACGGGTTCCAGGTGGCCCTGGAACGATTCCTCGACGAGGCGGGACGCTCGTGACCGCCCGGTTCGGTCACGCCGAGCTGCCGGAGGCGGAGGAACGTGCACTGCGCGCCGCGATCAGGATCGAGTGGGCGAGCCTCGCATTCCTGGCCGTCGCGATCACCATGGTCTTCCTGGTCATGGGCAGTTCGCAGGCGATGAAGGCCGCGTGGATCGAGGACCTGCTCTCCCTGGCTCCGCCGATCGCGTTCCTCGTCGCCGTGCGGATCATCCGCCGCCCGCCGACGGCGAAGTACCCGTACGGCTTCCACCGGGCCGTCGGTGTCGCCCATCTGGTCGCCGGTGTCGCGCTCCTCGCCATGGGAGCCTTTCTGACCGTGGACTCCGTGTCGGGCCTCATCACGGCGGAGCACCCGCCCATCGGCGCCGTCGTCCTGTTCGGCGAACCGGTCTGGCTCGGCTGGCTCATGATGGGCGCGATGGCGCTCACGATCCCGTTACCGATCGTCTTCGGTCGGATCAAGATGCGCCTGGCGCGCCAGCTCCACGACAAGGTGCTGTACGCCGACGCGGACATGAACAAGGCCGACTGGATGACCGCCGTCGGATCGATCGTCGGCGTCGCCGGGATCGGCCTCGGGTTCTGGTGGGCGGACTCCGCCGCAGCCCTGTTCATCGCGGCCAGCATCCTCTGGGACGGGGTGAAGAACCTGCGCGCGGCGATCACGGACCTCATGGACACGAGGGCGACCACCTTCGACGACGCCAAGCCCCACCCGGTCACCGGCCAGGTCGACGAGTACCTCCGGAGCCTGCCGTGGGCAGAGCAGGTCGGTTCGAGAGTCCGCGACCAGGGACACGTGTTGCACATCGAGTCGTTCGTCGTCCCGCGGAAGGGGCGGACGCCGACGCTCCGTCAGCTCACCGAGGCGCGTGAGGGGTGCGTCGCCCTCGATTGGAAGGCCCAGGACCTCGTCATCGTCCTGACCGATGCCCTGCCGGAAGCCGTCGGCGGCTCCGACCGGAGCCGGGAGTCGGAGCGCCGGAGCTGAGTGGTCCTCGGCCGGTCATGGGGCCGCGGGGCCGGCGGCGGGGATCGTCAACGTCGCCTCGGTGCCGACGCCGGGCGTGCTGGCGAGGACGAGTGATCCGCCGTGCGCTTCGGCGATCGACCGAGCGGCGTGCAGGCCGAGACCGACCCCCTGGACGGCGCGCTCGTTCGCATACGGCGTGCGGTAGAACTTGTCGAAGGCCTGACGGAGTTCGTCCGCGGTCATCCCCACGCCGTCATCGGTGACGCGGAGCTGCACGGCCTGCTCCGCCTGGGTGAGCGTCACCTGGATCCGGCCGTCGGGTGAGAACTTCGCGGCGTTGACGACGAGCTCGGCGACCGCACGGCGGACCTGGACGGCATCCACGGCGGCGATGATCGGTCCTGCCGTGGACAGCGTGATGGTCGCGTCCGGAGCCGTGGTCTCCGCAGCGGCGACGGCTTCCGCGGCGACGACCGCGAGGTCGACGTCGCTCCGCTGCAGCACCACGGTGCTGTCCGAGGCCGTCAGCAACTCTTGGACCCGCCGCTCCAGCGCCTCGGCGTTCCTCCGGATGACGGCGAGCGCGGGCAGCAACTGCGGAGCGTCGACCTCGGCGTCGTCGGTGACGAGTTCGAGGTACCCGTGGATGGACGTCAACGGTGTGCGCAGCTCGTGCGAGACGGTGGTGAGGAACTCCTCGCGGACGCTGACGGCGTTCGCGAGCTCGGTGACGTCGTGCGCGACCACGACCGTCCCGAGGAGTTCACCGTCGGGACGGACGACCCGGCTCGAGGTCGCGAGGATCGCGTGCTGCTCACCGACCGGACCCAACCACTCCATATGTCCGGCGATCTCCTCGCCGCGAAGGGCTCGCGGGATGATCTGCTCCTCGAGAGGGATCGTCGTCTTCCGGTCGGCTGCGAGGACGTGCGTGCCGGCGTACGGAGGCGTGTCGAGCCGGAAGCCGACGGCGGCGACCATGTCGGCCGCTCGCTGGTTCGACAGTCTGAGCTGGCCGTCGGGGGTGTAGAAGGCGACGCCCGCCTCGACGGTGTTGAGGATGGCGTCCGCCAACGTCTCGGCATCGAGCGCGCGGGCGAGCGACTCCTCCACCTCGGCGGCATGTTGACGCACGGCGCGTTGCGTGCGCCGGAGTTGCCGGGCGCCGATGTTCACCGCGATGGCGATCCCGATGGTGAGGAACGGCAGGAGGAGCAGGCTCAGCCAGTCGAGCGGGGTGGTCGGGACGCGGGCTTCGACGATGAAGGGGAACGCGGCGATGAGCAGTGCACCGGCGACGGCGACCACCATCATCCGCTGGGTGAAGCCGTAGGCCAGCCAGAGGATCGGGAAGACGCAGAGGAAGCTGACCGCCGGCACGACGTGGACCAGCTCGGTGCGGAGGAACGCCACGGCGACGAGGTCGAGCAGGGCGATCCACGCCATCGTGTTGCTCGACCACCGCTCCCAGGGCACGAGCACCGACAGCAGCGTGCTGAGCGCCGCCACCGACAGGCCGCCGAGGAACAGTGGAGCGGTGACGTGCTGCGGCAGTGCGAGGGCGATCGCGACGCCGACGACAGCGGTCGCGACGGCGAACGGCAGCTGAGCGCGGAGAAAGACCCGGAGCCGACCCGGCCGGGACGCCTCGTGTTCCAGGAGTGGCACAGCGCCTGCTTTCCGGAGTCGATGGTGTGCATCGAAATCTACAGGGCGATCCGCAGCATCACGGCGCTGGGGCGCGAACGCGTCCGAGGGTTCTGGACCGCGGACACCTGGGGAGCGCGCTCAGCGGATGGGTGCCGTCACCTCGTCTGCGCGATGATCGCCTCGGCGACCGTCTGCGCGCCGTCGCCGGAGCTCACGGTATAGAACGTCTCACCGACGGTGAAGGAGAGCGGGGACCGCGGGCCGTCGCTGCGCCGCGCGACGAGGGCTGATTCACCGTCGACCGCACCCTCGAGGGTGATGGGCTCGAGCGCCGCCGCGATGTCGGGCTGCGCTGCCAGCCCGTCGATGATCGTGGCACCGCCTCGGACCACGAGGATGTCGGTGTACCCGAAGCCCTCCGCGAAGAGTTCGCAGCTGTACGCGCCGACGCGGGCGCTCGCCGCATCCTCCAGGTCGACGATCGGCTGGGTGCGTGGATCGATGACGGTGTACGTCGTGGGGGTGGCGCCGTATTGGAGCGCCGCCGCGATGCCGGCCTCGTCGAGTCCGCCGTCGCAGGCGGCGTCGCCCCCGCGCGGCGCGAGCGCGGGCCAGGCGAGCTGGGCCTTCGAGGCGGACTCCACCGTCGTGAAGGTCGCCTCGGCGGCTTCGGCGAGGTTGTCGAGGACCTCGCCCGCGGGCGCATCGTCGAAGCGGCTCCCGGTGCTGGTGAGTCCCGCGGCGGTGATCGACAGCTCGACCCAGGCGGAGCCGACGGGCGCGGACACGCGCCACCCGGTCTCGCCCGACGCGGTGCTCGCCTCGACGCCTGCGATCGTCCTCGTGTCCTCCGACGGGGTGTCGCCGGCGTAGGGCGGGGCCCAGTCGTCGGCGGCGTCCGGCAGGATCTCGATCGAGAGGTAAGCCCAGTCGCCGGCCCCATCGCCGATCGACTGCTGAGCGGTGCCCACCCGCCACGAGCAGGCGAGCCCGCCGGCCGCGGTGAGGACGGCCCGGTCCACGGCGTCGGTCGGTTGGACCGCTTCGACGACGTCGGCCAGTTCGGCGGCGAGGACCGCGGCGACGGTGTCGAGCGTCGCGAAGTCGTCGCACCCCAGGAGCGCGGTGGACGCCGAGGTGCTCGGAGCCTCGGACGTCGGTGACGCGCCCGGAGTCGCCGTCGAGGCGCACGACGAGGCCGTCAACACGACCACCACCGCGATCCCCGCTCCGATGCCGAACGATCGTCTTCCTGCGCCCCTGATCCCCATCCGCCGAGACTATCGGTGGCGCGCGTCGAACCGACGCCGATACCGCGATGGCGTGCTGTCGAACGCCGCGACGAAGTTCTGGCGGAACGTGACCGGGGTGAATCCGCAGGCCACGGCGACCTGGTCGACCGGGAGGTCGGTGGTCTCCAGGAGCCGTCTGGCCTCGTCGAGGCGACGCGCGCGGACCCACGCGGCCGGGGTCGTGCCGATCGCCGACCGGAAGGCGCGCACGAAGGACCGCCGGCTGAGGTGCGCCTCGGCGGCCAGGCGATCCACGGTGAGCGGTTCGTCGAGGTGGGCGGACGCCCAGGCCGTCGCCACCGCGATCGGATCCTGCGTCTCCGCCTGCGGCACCGGTCGCTCGATGAACTGCGCCTGGCCGCCTTCGCGGTGCGGGGCGACGACGAGGCTCCGGGCGACGCGGTTCGCCGCTTCGGCGCCGAGCCGGGTGCGGACGAGGTGCAGGCAGGCGTCGAGACCGGAGGCGGTGCCGGCCGAGGTGAGGACGTCGCCGTGATCGACATAGAGGGCGGTCGCGTCCACGGTCACCGCCGGGTGCCGCTCCGCCAGGTGCCCCGCGGCGTGCCAGTGGGTCGCCGCCCTCCGGCCGTCGAGGAGTCCGGTGTCGGCGACGGCGATCGCTCCGAAGCAGAGCCCGACGATCGTCGCGCCGCGTCCGTGGGCGTCGAGGACGGCTGCCCGGAGCTCCGGTGACACCGCACTCCCGTCGTCCGTCCATGACGGGAGCACGACGATGTCCGCGTCGGTCATCGCCGCCAGTCCCCGGACGTCGGCGATCGTGTACCCCTCGGCGGTGCGGATCGACCCTGCGTGGTCGGCGACGAGGAACGACTCCCAGTCGGCGAGGCCCTGATGGTGGACCTCGTCGAACACCAGTTGCGGCACGGACAGGTGGAACATGGTGACGTCGTCGAAGGCGTGGATGGCGATGCGCATGGTCGGCTCCGATCTGGCCTGATCTCATCAGTATTGTGCATTCGTGCCAGTGGTGTCGCCGTCGGCCCCGGGGGACGATGGACCGGTCGTCGTCCCGACGCCAGCACCGAACAGAGGAGACACCCGTGAACACCACCCGCCGCGCCCTGGTCCTGGTCGACGTCCAGCAGGAGTACTTCGCGGGGCCGCTCGCGATCCAGTACCCGCCGCGCGATCAGTCGGTCGAACGGATCGGCGCGGCCATCGACGCCGCGACGGACGCCGGCCTCCCCGTCGCCGTCGTCCAGCACACCTCCGGAGCGGGCGCTCCCGTGTTCGACCCGGACACCGCCGCCTTCGAGCTGCACCCCGAGGTCGCGCGTCGCGTGCAGCCTTCGTGGAAGCCCGTCGTGAAGCAGTACGGCTCGGTCTTCGCCGGGACGGACCTCGAGGCCTGGCTCCGCGAGCAGGGTGCGGACACGGTGACCCTGGTCGGCTACATGACGAACAACTGCATCATCGCCTCCGCGGCGGCGGCCGAGGAGCTCGGTATCGCCGTCGAGGTGCTGTCCGACGCGACCGGCGCGATCGCGATCGAGAACGCGGCCGGGTCGGCGACCGCCGAGACCGTCCACACGTCGCTCATGGCCATCCTCGACTCGAACTTCGCCGCGGTCGCGACGACGGAGGCCTGGGCGCAGGCGCTGGTCGACGGGACGGCGCTGCCGAAGGACGACCTGGTCTCCTCGGCGACCCGTGGTGCGCAGCGCGGGTAGTGGCGACGCTGGTGGGTTCGGTGCGTCGGATGACAGGATGGGTCGATGCGCTCGCACTCCGCCCGAACCCGGTTCCTCCCCGTCATCGTCGTGCTCTCCGCACTCACCCTCGGCGGATGCGCGTCCTCGCCGGGTGGTGCCGGTGCAGGTTCACCGACGGCGTCGGCCAGTCCGACCGTGTCCGAACCGCCGAGCACGCCCGTCGTGGAGACCACCCTGTCCGACGACATCGACGGGACGAAGGTGACCCCGCTCGCGATCGTGACCGACTTCCCGGCCCCCGAGGGGTCGACCGCCGGCATTCACCCGGTGCTCATCAGGGTGAAGCTCGAGGCGGGAGACGTCCACGGCGGGAGCGTCCACCCCTCGGTGGCGTCCATCACCCGTCGGAACGGCAACCTCGACTACATCACCCTCGGTCTCGGCAACCCGAAGGACCTCGTGACGGCGATGTCCGCGGCCGGCTACACCCCGCTGCAGGCGGTTCCCGCCGGCAAGACGCAGACGGGGTGGATCGGCGCCTGGCTCTCCGACGAGGTCACGGAGTACGACCTCGTCTACAACCGCAACGAGGGCAAGGTGATCGGCGGCAGTAAGAACGGCGAGACCGTCCCGGCCAGCCGGTCGATCACCCCGCTCACACCCCGGTAATCCGGTCCGGCGGCAGGACGAGCTGCGCGCGAGGCTCCTGGATCAGTCGGCGACCGCGACGTCCGACAGGTCGAGGTGCTCGCTCACGAAGTCCGTGGGGAAACCGGTCACCCCGTCGCGCACCACGGTGAGGGTGATCGCGGTGTAGAGCCAATCGGCGGCGTGGTCGTTCGACACCAGGGCGGCGGCCTCCCGCAGCTTCGCGTCCGCCGTCGCGGGGTCGGTCGCGGTCCTCGCCTCGGCGGCCAGGGCCTGCACCCGCGGATTGTCGTAGCCGTAGTAGTAATCCGGGTTCGCCCAGTTCTGGAAGTCGCGGGCCTCGACGTGGTTGACGAAGCTGAGGTCGTAGTCGTGGTTCGTGTACACGTCGTTCAACCAGGTGGGGAACTCGACGCTGTCGACGGTGAGGGTGACGCCGACGGCCGCGAACTGGGAGACCAGCACCTTGGACGCGGCGGTCCCGTAGTGGTTCGGGATGACGAGGGTGAGGGCGAGGTCCTCCTGACCGGCTTCGGCGAGGAGCGCTTTCGCCCGATCGGGGTCGTAGGTGACCACCCCGGTGAGGTCCTCGTAGCCCGGGTCGAGCTCGGGGATGGGACCGTACTGTTCGACGGCGGCGCCACCGACGGCCTCGACGATCGCGGCGTGGTCGATCGCCGTGCGAAGCGCCTCACGGACGCGCGGGTCGTCGAGCGGCGCGCGCCGGTTGTTGAAGGCGAGGGTGTACTTGTCGGTCGTCTTGCCCTCGGTGACGGTGAAGCCCTCGGCCCGCGCGACCTGGTCGCGCAGGTTGGCGTCGAGGCCGATCTGCGCGTCGAGCTCGCCCGCGAGGGTCGCGTTCACGGCGGAGGCGGCGTCGGGGATGTAGCTGAAGACGACCTCCTTGACCTGCGGCGCGTCTCCCCAGTACGCGTCGTTGCGCTCGAAGGTGATGCTGTCACCCTGCTTCCAGCTCTGCAGCGTGAACGGCCCGGTGCCGACGGCGGTCGTGGAGCGGTCGTTCGTGGCGCCCTGGTGCAAGACGAGGCCCGCGCGGCCGGTGAGCGCCCACAGCAGGTTGGTGTCGGGGGAGCCGAGCTGCAACCGGACCGTGCCGTCGTCGACCGCGGTGATGCTCTCGACCTGCTCCAGTGCGAGGTGGTCGACGAACGAGGCGTCCTGCTGCACCTGGGTGAGCGAGTCGACGACGTCCGCCGCGGTGAGTGGAGCCCCGTCGTGGAAGGTGACCCCGTCGCGCAGGACGAAGGTGTAGGTGAGGCCGTCGGCGCTGATCTCGTGGCTCGACGCGAGCGTGTCGACGATGCGGTCGTCCTCGGTGCGGGAGACGAGCCCCTGGTAGACGTTGTCGATGAGGATCTGCTCGAGCGCGGCACCGGAGGTCGTCCGGATGTCGAGGTCGGACGGTTCGAGCACGAGCCCGACCCGGAGGGTGGCGTCGGCGTCGGGGGCCGGCGCTGCCGAAGGGCCGGTGCAACCGGTGAGGACGAGGGCGGCGACGGCGATCGCGGCGGTGAGGAGCTGACGACGCAGTCGGTGTTGGGGCATGGGGAACATTCTCGCCGATCGGGACCCCGGCCCGGGATCACCCCGAGGCGTCGTCCGAGAGCGAGTCGCTGATGACGGCGAGCGTCGCCGACTGGGCGCGTTGTGCGCGCTCACCGCGGCGGGCGACGAGCAGGCCGACGACCGACTCGGTGACGAGCATGATGGCGGCCCGCGAGGTGTGCACGAGCTCGTCCCGGAAGGTGGCGTCGATGGGGGCGACGATGAGCGCCACCTCGGCGAGCTCGGCGACCGCGGATCGGGGGAACGAGGTGATCGCGAGCACCGTGGCACCGCTGGCGCGGGCGGCGGCGGCCACCTCGACGGACGCTCGACTCGCGCCCGAGCCGGAGAGGACGAGGCATGCCGAACCCGGCCCCAGGTGGGTCGCCGCGATCCGCTGACCGATGGTGTCCGGCAGGTACTCGGCGGGGCGCCCGGCCGACATGAGGCGCATGGCGAGGTCCGAGCCGAGCGGTGAGGAGAGGCCGTTCGCGGCGATCAGCAGGCGCGGCGCCTCGTCGAGCACCTGGACGAAGCGCTCGAGCGTCTCCTCCGTCATGGCCGACGTCGTCTGCCCGAGCCGACCGGCGAACCGGTCGATGGCACCACGCAGCGAGCCGAGCATGGTGTCGTCGCCGTCGTTCCGCGCGGCCGGCGTGCCGAGGGCGACCTCGCGGGTGAGGGCGACCCGGAGTTGCGGGTAGCCCTCGTAGCCGAGCGACTGCGCCGTCCGGATGACCGTCGCGCGCCCGACCCCGGCGAGGTCGGCGACCTCCTGCGCGGTGCGTTCGATGCTCGCCTCGATGTCGAGGGCGACCGTCTCGGCCACGCGTCGTTCGCTCGGTTGCAGCGACGGCGCGAGCATCGCGATCCGCGCCGTCGGTGGGGCGTCAGCCGACCCTGTCCACATTGCGGCTCCTCGTCGTGCGGGCGGGAAGGGTGGTGCGGGTGGTGCGCGTGGTCCGGACACCCGGCCCCTGGGTGATCCGGCGGCGGATCGCCCCCGAGATCGCGTCCATCGTCATGGTCGCGACGACCACAACGATCAACAGCATCCCGACTGTATCCCACTGCCGATAGTTGGTGTAGTTGGCCAACATGCTGCCGATCCCGCCGGCTCCGACGAGCCCGAGGACCGCCGAGGTACGGAGGTTGATCTCGAAGCGGTACAGCGCGAGCGAGAGCAGGGCAGGGGCTGCGGCGGGCCAGAGCGCCCAGCGGGTGACCTCGGCCGTGCCACCGCCCGCGGCGCGGACGGCCTCCGACGCCCCCTCCTGCACGGACTCGATCGTCTCGTACACCCACTTGCCCTGGGTGCCGATGCCGGCGATGCCGAGCGCGAGCGCCCCGGTGAACGGGGTGAGCCCGGTGATGGTGAGCAGGATGAGCGCGATGATCACCTCGGGTACGGCCCGGATGACGGCGAACACGCCGCGCAGCGGGAGCCGCAGCCAGACCGGACCGACGGACCGGGCGGCGAGCATGCCGAGCGGGATCGAGATGAGCACGCAGAGGATCGCGCCGATCCAGGCCATCGAGATCGACCGCCACATCTCGGTGAGGGCGCGAGGCAGCTTCTCCCAGTTCGGGCTCTCGAACATGAGCCCGCCGAAGTGCACCAGCTGCGCCGGGACCGCGCCGAGATCGCTCCAGTCGATGGGGAGGCCGGCGGTGGCTGCGACCACGACGATCGCGACCGCGACGGCGGCGAGGGTCGGCAGGAGGCGGGACGGGTGACGTGGCAGCTCGGGCCGCAGGTCCATGGTGCTCATACGAGTCGCCTCCGCAGCAGGTTCGACGCGATCTCGATGAGGACGACGACCACGAGGATCTCGAGCACGATGATCGAGACGTCGTCGTAGGCGTAGAACGCCCGGCGCTCGTCGAGGAGGCGCCCGATGCCGCCCGCACCGACGATGCCGAGGATGGCCGAGATGCGGACGTTGAGTTCGAGCGTGTACAGCCACTGGTTCGCGAACAGCGGCCACACCTGCGGAAGGACGGTGGCGCGGTTGATCTGCGTCTGCGTGCCGCCCGCCGCCCGCCCGGCCTCGAGGTAGGGGTGGTCGGCGGAGTCGATCGCCTCGGAGACGAGCTTGACGATGATCCCGATGTCGAACAGGAACAGGGTCAGGAGGCCCGGGAGCGCACCGACGCCGACCATCGCGACGAGGATCGTGGCGTACACGAGGTCGGGGACGGCGCGGACGACGTTGACGACGGCGCGCAGCACACGACGCGAGACCGCGTTCGGGTTCGTGGGTGCGGCCGCCCACAGCGTCAGCGGCACCGACAGGAGTGCGGCCGCCACCGCTCCGACGAGCGCCATCTGGAGGGTCTCCAGCATCGGCTGGACGGTCCGCGGCAGGAACGCGAAGTCGGGCTGGAAGAGCTGAAGGAGCAGGCCCGAGCCATTGTCCCAGTGGCTGATGAGCGCGCCGAAGTCGAGCTGCACCCCACCGATCGCCGGCAGGCACGTCGCGATCGTGAACGCGGCGACCGCTCCGAGGATCAGGGCGGTGCGGAGTCTCGCCGTCGGTTTCGGCGGCAGCTTCCAGTCGGTGCCGGTGCCGGTGTCGGTGGCGGTCACCGGTCGAGCCGATCGTCCGGCTGGATGGGACGGCCGTAGATGCGCTCGAAGTCCGCTTCGGTCGCGTCGGCAGCTGACCCGTCGTAGACGAGTTCGCCGTCACGCAGTCCGATCATGCGGGTCGTGTAGGTGCGGGCGAGGTCCATCAGGTGGATGTTGACGAGCACCGTGAGGCCCGTCTCCGTGTTCACGCGGCGCAGGTCGTTCATCACCGTATGCGCGGTCGGCGGGTCGAGGCTCGCGACCGGTTCGTCGGCGAGCATGACGCTCGGCTGCTGGGTGAGGGCGCGGGCGATCGCGACGCGCTGCTGCTGTCCGCCGGAGAGCTGTGCCGCGCGCGTCCAGACCTTGTCGAGCATGCCGACCGACTGCAGCGAGCGCAGGGCGAGCTCCCGATCCGTCGCCGTCGTGAGCCCGAGGAGCGTGCGGTAAGTGGGGGTGCTGGCGAACCGTCCGACGAGCACGTTGCGGTACACGCTGGCGCGGTCGGCCAGGTTGAAGCCCTGGAAGATCATGCCGATGTGCCCGCGGAGGCTGCGGAGCCGCCGGCCGCGCAGGCCGGTGACGAGGTGCGGGCCGACGGTCACGGTCCCGCTCGTCGCGGGCACGAGGCCGTTGATCGTGCGGATGAGCGTCGACTTGCCGGAGCCGGACAAGCCGACGACGGAGACCATCTCGCCGGCGGCGATGTCGAGGGAGACGTTGCGGAGCGCCCTCGTGCCGTTCGGGTAGGTGACCGAGACGTCGTCGAGACGGATGGACCACGACGCGGAGGCCGCGAGCTGGGCTCGGGCCTCCGCGCGATGCTGATCAGTGTTCATGCACCGGATTCCTGGGGGAGTGAAGGGTGGGGTGGGGGGAACTGGGCGAAGCCGGTCAGTTCGAGAACTGGTCGAGGATCTCGCCGTAGCGGGTGATCTCGTCCGGTGCGGTCTTGTCGGTCCAGCCGGAGAGGCCGACGAGGTCGAACATGACCTGCTTGGCCTCGTCGGATGAGTCCGCGTAGCCCGCCATGAGCTTGGTGAGCTGCTCGGTGAGGTCCTTGGGGAGCGACTTGGAGACCGCGACGCCGCCGTTCGGGATCATCTCGGTGTACGCGAAGGCGACGACCTTGTCGGCGACGTCGGGCGCCTCCTTGAGGACGGTCGTGCGGGCGTCCCAGTAGCCGAAGGAGACCTCGGCGTCACCGTTGTAGACGGAGAGCACCGCGTTGTTGTTGCCCTCGACCGGCACCTGGGTGATGTCGGCGTCGGTGTCGATGCCGGCGTCGCGCATGGCGACGACGGGGTACTGGTAGCCCGCGGGGGAGGTCGCGGCCTGCAGGGCGACCTTGGTGCCCTTCGAGATCTTGTCGAGGGACTTCAGCGCCGCCGGTCCGGAGCCGGTCGCGGCCTCGGCACCGGGTTCGATCCCGTTGCAGTAGGAGAGCGGGGTGTCGCTCGCCGCGTAGGTGACCATGACGGGGGCGTCGTCGCAGTACTTGTCGGGGTTGTTCGTGTACGCGACCGACGCGTACGAGGTCGCCCCGAACCGGACGTCGCGCAGGACGAGGTTCGCGTCGTACCGTTCGGTCGCGTTGTAGAGGGAGCCGGCGTCGGTGATGATGACCTGCGCCTGGTCGCTACCGAGGGCCTCGACGGTGGCGGCGTAGTCGGTCGCGACGACCCCGTTCACCTCGATGCCGAGGTTCTCCGACAGGTAGGAGGTGAGCGGGTCGAGTGCCTCCGCGAGGTCCTCGCCCTCGACGGAGGGGACGAGGGAGATGGTGATCGAGTCCGGCCAGGCGGCGGTCCCCGTGGCGGAGGGGGTGGAGGCGGCTGGGCTGCAGCCGGCGAGGGCGAGGGCGGTGATGGCCGCGACGCCGGAGACGAGCAGGATCTTGCGCATGTTCAGGGTGCCTTTCGGAGATGGAGGGTGATCAGGACTGCAGGGTGGAGGAGGGAGACGTGGAGCCGGAGGAGGACGCGGAGGCGGACGAGGCGGTTCGTGCCCAGTCGAGGATCCGGTCGTAGAGCTCGGCGAGCGACTGCCCGCGCATGGTCGCGTCGGCCGAGGAACGGTCGAACGTCGCTCCGACGAGCGCGGTGTCGGCGCCCAGTTCGGTGGCCGGCGCCAGGTCGTTCTCGACGATGTCGCCGACGGCGAGGAGCGGGCCCGTGGCGAGGGCCTCGCGGATGAGGGGGACGAGCCCGGCCGGTTTGCCGACGGCGAAGTGCACGGCGTCGAACCGCTCGGTGACGCCCCAGGTGTCGAGGAGTTCCGTGATGCCGTCGCCGGGCGCGTTGGTGGCCAGGACGAGGCGGGCGTGGCCGCTGAGCGTGTCGAGGAAGTCCGCCAGGCCGTCCGGGGAGACGACCGCCGCTTCGTCGGAGCCGAGGAGCGCGCGGGAGTCGTCGTAGGCGGCACCGATGACGGCGGCGTCGACGCCCTGGTCGCGGGCGATCCGGGTGACGGCGTCGTAGCCATCCCGGGCGTCGGCGGTGCCGGCTGCGAACGCGGCGAGGGCCGCTTCGGCGCGGGCGGCGAACGAGGCGTCCGCGGTGCGCTTCGCGATGGCACGGGCGAAGGCCGTGATCGGTCCGTCGCCGAGGGCGAGGGTCCCGTCGAAGTCGAAGAGGATGGTGGGGGGCACAGGCGGTCCTTCTGAGCGTGTCGTTCGTGCGACCGCACCTGCGGACGCTGCGTCCATGATGACTAATGAGTGTGGACGCAATCACCACACAATGTGAACGCCGGGTGAATTCGTCGACGACCGGGCCCCCTAGGCTGTGGTGCTGTGACGATCGAGGAGCTGGCGCGGCGCGCCGAGGCGGAACCTGCGGCCGTGCTCGACGAGTGCTCCTGGCTCGGTCCGGCGATCGACGAAGATGCCGCCGCCCGCCGCTTCGCCGTCTGGGGTGCGTCCACGGTGGTCGACGAGCACACGGGCACAGCGGTCGTCGCCCGTGGGCTGTTCGAGGCGCTGCACGTGCGGGCCGGACTCCGGGCCGTCTGGCCGATCGGCAACGCCGGACTGCTCCACACCTACGGCTACCTGCTGTCGACGGTGCCGACCCCGTACGGCCTGAAGCGCGAGCGCTGGCTCGATGGTGCGCTCGCCGATGCGTTCCAGCTGCCGACGGACGCGTTCGTCCCGTGGGCTCGCGAGGCGACGCTGCTGGCGCGGGTGACGGCGGTGGCGCTCCCGGCACTGGACCAGCCGGTGCGGACGGCGGCCGGCCTGGGCGGAGCACGCCGCCTCGCGGTCGTCGGAGCAGCAGGGTCGTCGACCGCCGTGGTCTACGGGATCGCGGGTCGCCTGATCACCACGTTCCCGGTCGCCTCCGTGGCCGGTGTGCTCGAGGAGTGGGACGCCGATCCCGAGCGCCTCCGCTGGAACGCCGTCGCCGACACCGTCGGCTGACCTCGCCCGCGACCCCACCATCGCGGTCACCGGCGGTGCCCGCACGAAGTCCGTCCCCGCCTGAAACACACAGACGGGCCGGGCCCGAAGGCCCGACCCGTCCGTGTCGATCAGCTCCTGATCAGTTCCGGATCAGCGCCCGGTGTGCAGGCGGCGTCGGACGACAAGCCCGGCACCGAGCAGCAGCAGGACCGCCGCGCCGATCGCCAGCGGTGCCACGTTCGCGCCCGTCGAGGCGAGGACGGGGCCCGGGGTGCTCACCGTGACCGTCGACGGGTCCGAGGTGAACAGGTCGCCGCCCGGGGTCGTCCCGGTGCCGAACGCGGTGTTGCGGATGGATCCCGCGTTCAGATCGGCCTGGGTGACCGTGTAGGTGGCGGTGCACACGAGCTGGAGACCGGGGGCGAGGAGCGCCGTGCCCGTGGGGCAGGCGATCGCCGACAGGGTGCCGGTCCCGGTGAAGTCGCCCTCGGAGACGGCGACATCACGGAGCGTGACGTTGCCGGTGTTCGTCACCTGGAACGAGTAGGTGATGACCTGACCGACCGCCGTCGCGCGCTCGACGTCCGCCGTCTTGACGACGGAGAGGCCTGGCACGGGCGGGGACGGGATCGTCACCTCGGACGGCGGCGAGACCGGCGGGACGCCCGTCACGCTGCTCGGCGGCGTCGCGGTCGCGGTCGCGGAGTTCGTGACCTGTCCGGCGTCGACGTCGGCCTGCACGACGGTGTACGTCGCCTCACAGGTCACGGTCGCTCCGGGCGCCAGCGGGCCGGCGTCCGTCGGGCAGACGACCTCGGACAGCTCGCCGGCTCCCGAGAAGTCGCCCTCGACCACGCGCGGGTTCGTCAGCGTGACGTTGCCGGTGTTGGTGACGAGGAACGAGTACGTGACGACCTGGCCCACCGTGAGGCGGTCCTGGGCGGCGGTGTCGGCCGACTTCACGACCGTGATGGCGGGTGCTGCCGGGAACTCGACGGTCGTCTCCGACGGCGGTGAGACCGGGGGAGTGCCGCCACCGGGCGGGGTGCCCGTCGCGGTGGCCGAGTTCGTCACCGAGCCGGCGTCGACGTCGGCCTGGGTGACCGTGTAGGTGGCCGCACAAGTGACCGTCGCAGCGGGTGCGAGCGATGATGCCCCTGCCGGGCAGACGACGTCGGACAGCTCGCCGGTGCCGGTGAACGCACCCTCGACGACGCCGACGTCCGAGAGCGTGACGTTGCCGGTGTTGGTGACGAGGAACGAGTACGTGACGTCCTCACCGGCGGTCGAGACCGTGGTCGGCGTCGCCGACTTCACGACCGTGATGGCGGGTGCTGCCGGGAACTCGACGGTCGTCTCCGACGGCGGCGAGACCGGAGGGGTGCCGCCGCCGGGCGGGGTGCCCGTCGCGGTGGCCGAGTTCGTCACGGAGCCGGCGTCGACGTCGGCCTGGGTCACCGAGTAGGTGGCCTCACAGGTGACGGTCGCAGCCGGGGCGAGCGAGGCGGCTGCAGGTGGGCAGACGACGTCGGACAGCTCGCCGGTGCCGGAGAAGTCGCCCTCGACGACGGACACGTCCGAGAGGGTGACGTTGCCGGTGTTGGTGACGAGGAACGAGTACGTGACGTCCTCGCCGGCGGTCGAGACCGTGGTCGGCGTCGCGGACTTCACGACCGTGAGCGCCGGGGCCTGCGCGACGCCCGGGATGGTGACTTCGGACGGCGGCGACACCGGCGGCTGACCCTGCGGCGGCGTCCCCGTCGCGGTGGCCGAGTTGATGACGGTGCCGGCGTCCACGTCGGCCTGCGTCATCGTGTACGTCGCCTCACAGGTGACGGCGGCAGCCGGCGCGAGGGTCGCGGCACCTGCCGGGCACACGACGTCGGACAGGTCACCGGTTCCGGTGAACGCGCCCTCGTCGACCTGCACGTCGGTGAGCGGGACGTTGCCGGTGTTCGTGACGAGGAACGAGTAGGTGATCTCGTCACCGACGGCGTACTCGGCCGCGACCGGCGACGCCGACTTCACGACGGTGATCGCGGGTGCCTGCGGCACGAACTCGACCGTGGCATCGGCCGGCGGGTTGAGGCCCACGCTCGTGATGTTGTCGGGCCCGTTCGTGAACGTCCCGGCGACCGGTGAGGTGACCTCGACGGTGATCGCACAGGACGTCATGCCCTGGCTGAGGTTGCCGGTGACGGCGATCGAGGTGCCGCCCTCGGGAGCGGTGACCACGCCGGAGGGGCAGGTGGTCGAGGCGTCGCCGTCGGCGATGGTCAGGCCGGCGGGCAGTGCGTCCGTGAAGGACCAACCGTTCTTCGCGGCGAGTTCGTCGGTGTTCGTGACCGTCAGCGTCAGCGTCGAGGTCTCACCGGCGACGACACTCGCGGGGCTGAAGGACTTGTCGAGCTGCGGCGAGACGTCGAGCACCTGGATGTTGTCGAACGCGTGGTCGTTACCGGCGGTGCCACCACCGGTGAGGTTCCGTGCGACGATGCCGACGGTCGCACCCGGGAGCAGGACGGCCCCGGGCGAAACGTAGGTGCCGACGCGGACGGTCTCGGCCCCGGCGGCGCCGGTCGCGGGAGCGGTGACGGAGCGGGAACCGGGAGCGGTACAGCCGTTGATCGCGCCGACCGAGTGCTCGGTGCCCTGGTCGTCGGCGAGGAAGAACTCCAGGATCGGCTGCTGCGACGCGGTGCAGGAGACGGCGGCGAGGTCGACCGAGGTCGTGAGGTAGCGGTTCGCGCTGACGAGGGCGATCGGGTCGACCGTCGCGAACTCGACCGCGTTCGGCGGGTTCATCGTCAGCGTCTGCGTGGACGTCCATGCGCTGACGGCATGGTTGGTGGTGTCGCCGCCGCCCAGGGCCCAGGCGAGCTGCCGCGTGCGGCCCTCACCCGACGCGGTCGCGGCGAGGCAGCGGGGCTCGGCGGACGAGGCGAAGCTCGTGATGGTGCCGTTGCACTGCGTCTGGTCGCGCCAGGAGGGGTCCGAGGTGTACCGGGCGCCGTCCGCTCCGACGTAGTCCTGGAGGGAGGTGGGGGAGACGGTGCCGCTCTCGAAGTCCTCCGAGTAGACGACCGAACCGCTCTGCGCGGTTCCCGGGGTGCCGGGGAGCGCCTGTGCGCTCGACCCCACCCCGACGAGCGAGAGCGCCGACAGGAGGGTCACCCCCATGATCCCCATGGCGGTGCGACCGGCGGACGGTGCCTGCCACCGGTTCCGCCATCGCGCGCGATGGCGCCTTCGAGCCGTGTGCTGCTGCATGTGTGTTGCCTCCCCGTGATGCGGCGGTTCGCCCGCCGAAAACCTGGCCCCAGCTGAGGGGCCGACGATCAGTAGACCGGTGGACGGGCTGCCGTTCGGGTGGATCGGGGAAAGACCACCCCCCATCCAGCCCCGGATGTTCCGCGACAGGTGAGGGTCACCTAGGGTGGACGCGTGCACATCGGTCGGAATAGGTACTTTCCCTCCTTGGGGGCCGGGTTCCTGCACCCCGCAGAGGTCGCCCCCGTCACCGGACTCCTCGCGACCGCCATCGAGGATGAGGAGTGGGAGACCGTCGTCTCGGTGATCGAGCACGAGTGGGGGATCCTCATGGCCCTCGACCTGCCCACGCTCGACCGGGCGCTGCGGGCCCTCCCAGCACGGATGCTCTCCGCCCACCCGATCGTGTTCGCCGTTCGCGAGATCCGGCTCAACATCCGCGGCGAGACCGACGCACTCGACCACTCGGCCGGCCGGGTCGACCTCCCGACCCACCCGGACGACCTCCGCGACCGCGCCCGCTCCGAGCTCGCCCGGATCAGCCTGAGCGCGGCGACCGCCTTCATGATCGCCTACCGGGTGCACGGCCGGCATCAGCAGGCGCTGTACTACGCGAGGATCACGGAGGAGCTCGCCCGGCGGGCCCGCGTGCACCAGCCGAACGAGTTCGTGCCCAGGGTGCCCACCGCCCTGCTGCAGGTGGGGATCACGAAGCTGCTCGTCGGCGACCACCACGAGGCGAGCCTGGTGCTGCGTGAGGCCTACGAGCTCCGCCACGAGTCCTGGGACGGTCGGAACGGGCCGGACGCCTCTGGCAAGCTCGCCCTGCTCAACGCGGTGCGCGGCGAGATCGTCGAGGCGGAGCGGTGGCTCGACCGGCACGACGAGGGCGACGGTGCCCATGGCTGGATGGTGCCGCTTGTCCGACTCTCCGGGGCGATCGCCCGGGCGCTCATCGCGATCGCCCGGATGGACCAACCCGCCGCGCAGGCCGCCCTCGCGACCCTCGAACTGCAGGTGAACCGGGAGCGGTCCTGGGCGCCGTTCATCACCTACGCCCAGGCCCAGTACGCGCTCCTCTGGGGCGACCGGCGTGCGGCGCTGCAGATCATCGAACGCACCCGCCGGTTCGCCGGTCGCAGCCTGCGTCAGGCCGGCGCGGAACGACTCCTCGACGCGGTGGAGGCCTCCCTGCTGCTCGCCCTCGAACGCCCCACCGAGGCGAACGCCCTCCTCGACGACCGCGACCGGAACGCCTACACCGCCGCCGTCGCATCGCGGCTCGCACTCCTCACGGACCGCAAACCACTCGCCCGCGAACTCGCCACCGCCGGCCTCGCGGAGGTGAACATCGACGCGGGCGCGCAGACGGACCTCCTCATCGCCTCGGCGCTCGCCGACGCGTCCGACGAGGACGGCCGGCGACACCTCACGCAGGCGATCGCGACCACGGCGCGGACGGGGATGCTCACCCCCTTCGTGGTCGCACCCCGGACGCCTCTCCGTCAGTTGCTCGGCACGATGACGCCCAGCGAGACGCACACGCGGATCGACCGCATGCTGGTGTCGAGTCCCGAGCCGACACCCGAGCGCGCGCACCTCGTGGAACTCACCGCGACCGAGCGCCGGATCCTCCTCCTGTCGGCCGAGGGACGCAGCCGCCAGGACATCGCACTGGAGCTGTACGTGTCCGCGAACACGGTGAAGTTCCACTTCCGGAACGTCTACCGGAAGCTCGACGTCGACTCCCGCGAGGACGCCCTGGCCACCGCTCGACGACTGGGACTGCTGCCGCCCGAGCGGTGAGCCGCAGCGCTGTGCGTGGCGCGCCGAACGGCACGGTTAGGACATCGCATGGCCGATCGCAAGCCCCCATCGGTTCCGGCCGGCAGCTCCGAAGCTGAGGACGAGGGGCTGCGACGCGCAGCCCGGGAGAGGAATGCCATGACGGAGATCACCGCCCACCACGGCCTGCTGAAGGACACGAAGCTGCACGTCGACGACACCGGCGGCTCCGGTCGCCCGGTCGTCCTCATCCACGGCTGGCCGCTGTCGGGCGAATCCTGGAAGGAGCAGGTCCCGGCGTTCGAGGCTGCCGGCTACCGGGTCATCACGTACGACCGACGTGGATTCGGTCGCAGCGACAAGCCGCTGACCGGCTACGGCTACGACCGGCTCACCGACGACCTGCAGGCCGTGCTCGAAGCGCTCGACCTCCGCGACGTGACCCTCGTGGGGTTCTCGATGGGTGGCGGCGAAGTCGCCCGCTACTTCACCCGCCACGGTTCGGAGCGCATCCACAGTGCGGTGTTCGCCTCCGCCGTGCCGCCCTACCTGCTGCAGACGCCCGGCAACCCGGACGGCCCGCTTCCCGTCAGCGAGGCGGCGAAGATGACGGCCGGTCTGACGGCCGACCAGGACGCCTTCTACGACCAGTTCACGACCGACTTCTTCTCGGTCGACGGTGAGCTCAAGGTGACCGAGGAGCAGCGTCAGGAGGCGCTCGCGCTCGCGCACCAGGCCTTCAAGCCGGCCGCCCTCGAGGCGATGGCGTCGTTCGCGAACACCGACTTCCGCGACGACCTGCCGAACGTCACCGTGCCGACGCTCGTCATCCACGGTGACAGCGACGCGACCGTGCCGCTCGAGGGCTCCGGCGCGCGGACGCATGCGGCGATCCCGTCGTCGACGCTCCACGTCGTGGCGGGAGCTCCACACGGCGTGAACGTCAGCCACGCGGAGGAGTGGAACCGGGTCGTCCTGGAGTTCCTCGCGCGGTAGTCGCGGAAGCGCGTGAGCGTCGGGCGGTGGGTGCCTCGTGCCCCATCGCCCGACTGCGGGGACGCTACGCCGCTGCGCGAACCCGGGTTGAGACCGTGACGCCGAGGGGCCGCGCATGGTTCGCGGTCGGCCCTCGGCGCCCGGTGGTCGATCGATCAGGCCGTCTGGCGATCAGCTCGTCAGCGGATCAGGCGGCCGGCGTCGGGACCCGCAACGACCACGCCTCCGCCGTCACACCCGCGTCATGCCGCAGGGCGTAGTGCTCGCCGTCCGAGGGGTAGGCACGGAAGGTCAGCGACGGGTGGCCGCTCCGGTGGATCTCGACGATGGACGTGTCGATGAGGACCCGCACCTCGTCGCCGGCGGACAGCTCGCCCTGCCAGACGGTCTGCTCGTCCGAGCCGCCGAGGACGAGTTCCACCGTCCCCGCCCCGGTCAGCACCACCTCGGCCTGGTCGGGGAGCGCGGTCACGTCGACCGGCTCGGCGCGGAGCGCGGTCAGCTCTCTCGCCGGGACGAGTTCGACCTGGTCGTCTCGGACGATGAGTTCGCGCGGGAAGGTCAGCATGCCGGACCACCCGTGCTCGTCGGCCTCCGCCTGGGTCCGACCGCGGACGCCGGCCGGCGCGAGCTCCTGCGCCCACCCCCAGAGGAGCACGCGCGCCGGCTGCCCGTCGGCGCCGTCGGACTGCACGGCCTGCGGCGCGTAGAAGCTCGAGCCCTCGTCGATGAGGCCGGTGCGGCGCGCGCTGAACACGGGGCGGCCGGTGCCCTCGTCGATGGTCAGCGAGCCGAGCGCCCACGCGACCCCGCGGTGCGGCTGCCCGTCCAACCACAGCGACATGATCAGCACCCAGTCCTCGCCCACCTGGACCAGCTGCGGGCACTCCCAGCCCTCGCACGGCGCGAGGTCCGAGACCACCGGCGCCTCGGCGTCGAGCAGGTACCCCTCCTCCGTCCAGGCGTCGAGGTCGTCCGCACCGTAGAGCAACAGTGCGCCGCCGACGTCGGAGCGGCCGGCACCCTGGATCGCCCAGCGGCGCCCGCCCAGCTCGAAGAGGAACGGGTCCCGCACCATCGTCACCCGCTCGTCCGAGGGGAGGGCGGCGGCGACGAGGCGCTCGCCGCTCCAGTCGCGGGCGTCGGCCGAGCCGTGCACGACGACCACCTCGGAGCGCCCGTGTCGGTCGCGGGCGGCGGAGTAGACGACCGCCGGCAGACCGCCGTCGACGACACCGACGCCGCTCCAGCACCCGAAGCCGTCCGTGGTGCCCGGGCGAGGGTGCAGCGCCACCGGGTGCTCCTCCCACGCCAGCAGGTCCGCGGAGCTCGTGTGGCCCCAGTGGATGTCCTCGTGCCGGGCGGACCCCGGGTTGTACTGGAAGAACACGTGCCAGCGTCCGTCGACGAACATGATGCCGTTGGGGTCGTTCACCCAGCCGGCCTCGGGCCTCGGGTGCAACCGCGGGAAGCTGCGGTCGGCGTGCTGCGGGGACTGGAGGCCGGTCATGGCTCCCTTTCGGTCGGAGATCGGTCTGGTCGAGGTGGTTCGGATCGCGGTGCGGGTGTCGACGTCGGTCACTTGCTGACGCCGGCGGTGAGTCCCTCGCGCAACGGCTTCTGCCCGAAGACGAACACGAGGGCGGCAGGGATCATCGACAGGACGACGCCGGCGAGCACGGTCGCGACGGACCCGGTGCCGAGGTTGCCCTGCAGGGTCACGAGCCCGAGCGGGAGGGTGAAGTTCTGCTCGCTGATCGTGAGGATGAGTGGTCGGAAGAACTCGTTCCAGTGGTAGTTGAACGCGAGGATGCCGACGATCGCGAGGCCGGGTGCGGCCAACGGCAGGTAGATGCGGAAGAAGATCTTCCACGGCCCGGCACCGTCGATCTGTGCCGCCTCGGCGAGTTCCGGCGGCAACCCCATGAAGTACTGCCGCATGAGGAAGGTGCCGAACGCCGTCGGGATCATCGGGATGATGAGTGCGAGCAGGGTGTCCGACAGCCCCATGCCGCGGATGAGCATGAACACCGGGACGATCGTCACCTGCATCGGCACCATCATCGTGGCGAGGATGAGCCCGAACAGGATGCGCTTGCCGCCGAAGTCGAAGCGCGCGAACACGTAGCCGGCCATGGCGGCACTGAGCATCTGCCCGGCGGCGATGAGGAGGGTCACGAGCGCGCTGTTCCAGGTGTACAGCAGGATCGGGATCTTCTGGAACACGTCGATGAACGCGCCGGGACCGAACTCGGTCTGCCCGGTGTCGACGTTCGCGGGCGTGAGCGCCGTGACGAGCGTCCACACGACCGGAGCGAGCGTGAGGAAGGCGGCGATGATGAGGACGAGGAACTTCCCCGCCGTGGCCAGTCGGCGGCGCGTCTGGTTCGGGGCGATAACTGCGGTGGACATCGTGGACCTCATCCGTAGAAGACGAAACGCTTGCTGAGCCGGAACTGCGCGGCGGTGACCAGCATGATCAGGAGCGTCAGCACGATGCCGATCGCTGCAGCGAGACCGAAGTCGAGCTGCTGGAACGCGGATTCGTAGATCACCATGACGGCGGTGCGGGTGTCGTCTCCGGGCCCGCCGCGGGTGAGGACGTACGGCTGGTCGAAGATCTGCAGGGCGCTGATGATGGCCATGACGGAGGCGACGAGCATCGTCGGGCTCACGAGCGGGAGGGTCACGTGTCGGAACTGGCTCCAGCCGTGCGCACCGTCGAGCGACGACGCCTCGTAGACCTCGCGCGGGATCGCGGCGAGCCCGCCGATGAACAGCAGGAAGGTGAAGCCGAAGTTCTGCCACACGTAGACGAGCAGCACGACGATCTTCGCGCCGAACCCGGTCGTCAACCAGCCGATGTCCCCGACGCCGAAGAGCCCGAGGAACTCGTTCACGAGACCGAACTCCTGGTTGAACAGGTACGACATCACGAGCGACACGGACGCCGCCGACAGCACCAGCGGGAAGAACAACGCCGAGCGGAAGAAGGTCCGGATCCACTCCGGCATGCGGGACTGCACGAGGATCGCCAGGAGGAGGGCGACGGCAAGTTGCAGCGTCACGGCGACCACGACGAAGCCGACCGTGTTGAGGAACGACACGCGCACCGTGGGGTTCGCGGCGAGGTCGACGAAGTTGCCGACACCGACGAACTCGGGTGCCGAGATGATGTCCCAGCGGAAGAACGCCAGCAGGAACGAGCCGATGATCGGGACGAAGCTGAAGAGCCCGAGCCCGATGAGTGTCGGGGCGAGGAACACCCAGACGAGCAGCCGGCTGCCGCGCGGGGCGGGACGTCGGCGGCCGGACTTGGCCTCGGGCGGGACGACCAGCGCGCGGGTCGCCGTCGGTGACTGCAGTGCCATCATCGTCCCTTCAGTGCGAGTTCGAGGTCCCGCTGCATCGTCTCGAGGCCCCGGCGGACACCGTTCTGGCCGTTGGTGATCGTGCCGACCACGTTCTTGATGAGGGCCGACTCGACGGCGGCCTGCTGGGGCGGCGCGGGCATCGGGCCCGTCGTCGGGAAGCGGTCGAGGGTGTCGTAGAAGACCTCCCAGTGCTTCGGCCCGATGTCGCCGCCGTACAGCTCGGCGTTGAGGGACCGGCGGGGGAGCGAGGAGTCGGGCTGCTGGTGCGCGATCGACATCCCCTCGACGGAGATGCAGTACTTCATCCACTCCCACGCCTCGTCCTTGCGCTCGGAGGTCCGCATCATCGCGTAGCCGCCGGCGCCGAACTGGTGCCGCTGGCCGCGCATCTTCGGGAAGTAGGTCACGTCGTACTCGTCGTTGCCGAGGCCGGCGTCGTTGAGCCCCTTCACCCAGAACCCGCCGGCCGGCGTCATGCCGACCGACCCGCGGGAGAACAGGGAGACGAGCTCGTTGCCACCACCCTGCGCGGGGTTCGCGGCGATCCCCTCGGAGACCATGCGCTCGAGGACCTCGAAGCTCTCCACGGTGCGGTCGCTCAGCGCATCGGCGTTCTCCCACAGGTACCCGCCACCTCGCGGGGTCTCGTTCGGGTAGAACCTGGACCACATCCAGTCGCCGCCTGCCGCCTTCTCCTCGGTGAGGAAGCTCGTGTCGTTGATGTACAGCCACGGCACGACGCCGCCCCAGAGCCGGTTGTTCCAGAAGTACGGGAGGAACGAGCCGGGGGCGCTGCCCTGCATGGTGCGGGCGACGGTGAAGAAGTCGTCGACCGACCAGTCGTCCCGGGGGCGCTCGAGCCCTGCGCGTTCGAACGCCGAGGTGTTGTAGTACATGTTCGCGGCGTTGAAGTTGTCGGGCAGCTGGAACAGGTTGCCCTTGTACATGAACGACTCGATGAGCGAGGGGTTCACGTCGTCGAAGTACTCCTGCAGCTCGGCGGCGTCGCGCTGCACGTACTCGTCGATGGGGTGGGCGAGGCGCTCGGCGAACAGCTGGGTGCCCTCGGTCGCCACCGACACGATGTCCGGCGGGGTGCCCGCTGCGACCATCGTGAGGATCTTCGCGAAGAAGTTGCCCCAGTCCTGGCCCTGGATCGCGATGATCCGGACGGGGATGTCGGGGTGCAGCTTCTGGAAGCCGTCCACGAGCGACTGTCGGGCGGCGGCGTCCTGGGCGGTGCCGAAGAGGGCGACGGTGAGGGCGTCGTCGCCACGGCCTGGGATGTCTCCGCCGGTGAGGCGCGGCCAGGAGATGGCCGTGCCCGCCAGACCGAGACCGAGCAGGGCGAGTGCCGCCCTGCGACTCAGATCAACCACGTTGTTGCTCCTGCGAAATCGGGGCCGACCGTTCGCAGGGCGCGGACGATGAGCCATGAATGGGAGTGCTGAACGGATTCAGCAGACGAAACATAACACAGCTCCGCGCGATATGCTGAACTGATTCAGCAACCCGCACGAAGGAGTGTCATGTCTACCCAGCGCCGCCGCACGACCCTCGCGGACGTCGCCGAGCGCTCGGGCATGTCGAAGGCCGCTGTCAGCATGATCATGAACGACCGCCCGGGGTCGCGGCTGTCGGCGGACGCCGTGGAGCGGGTGCGCGCGGCCGCTGCCGAACTCGACTACCGCCCGAACCCCGCGGCCCAGGTGCTCCGGCGAGGCAAGACCCGGACGATCGGGTTCATCTCCGACGAGGTCACGTTGACGCGCCACGCCTCAGGACTCATCGGCGGAGCGCTCGAGGTCTCGAAGGCCAACGACCACACCATGCTCATCGCGGAGACCCAGGGGATCGAGGGCGGCCTCGCCCGGGCGTTCGAGACGATGATCGACCACCGTGTCGACGGCATCCTCATCGGCCTGCTCGGCGCCCGTCTCATCGACCTCCCGAGTACCTCGACCGGCGTCCCGGTGGTCGTCCTCAACGGCGCTTCCTCGTCGGGTCATGCGAACGTCCTGCCCGACGAACGCGCCGCCGGGTACGCGGTCGCGAAGCGACTCGTGGACGCCGGCCACCGCCGCATCGGCGTCGTCGGCGACCTCCCGCGCGAGGTCATCAGCGATCTCCGCCAGACCGCGACCGTCGCGCTCCGCTTCGAGGGCATCGCCGCCGCGTTCGCGGAGGCCGGGATCGAACCGGCCCGGGTCGACATCGTCGAGTGGCAGCCGGAACCCGGCTACGAGGCGACGGTCGCCCTCCTCGACCGGCACCCCGACGTCACCGCCATCCTCGCCGCGAACGACGGCGTCGCCTTCGGTGCGTACCAGGTGCTGCTCGAACGGGGACGCCGGATCCCGCAGGACGTCTCCGTGGTCTCCTTCGACGACGAGATCCTCGCGGGCTATCTTCGGCCGGGGCTCACCACCGCCCGCCTGCCCTACCAGGAGATCGGCGCGCTCGGAGCGTCGATGCTCCTCGGTCGGCACGCCCTCGGGCACGAGCTCGTCACCATGCCGATCATCGAACGGGACTCGCTCGCCACCCTGTCACCAGCCACCCCGTCACCGACGGCTCCGTCACCCGACGTCGTCTGACCCGGACCCAGCAGAGAGAACAGCCATGCACACGACCCCGACGACCGACGTGCTCATCGCCGGCGAGACGCTCATCGACATCGTCCGTCGACTCGACGGGACGCAGGCCGAGAGTCCCGGTGGCAGCCCGGCGAACGTCGGTATCACCCTCGGCCGACTCGGCCGGGTCCCGGCGCTCGTCACCCACGTCGGCGACGACGAGCGTGGCGCGGCGATCCGGGCCTGGCTCGACGCGTCCGGGGTCTCGCTGGTGTCGGCGCCCACCGGTCGGACCTCCACGGCGCAGGCGACGCTCGACGCGGACGGTGCGGCCACCTACGAGTTCGACCTCTCCCTCGACCTCGACGCCACGGATGCTCCGGAGGCGTCCGTCGTGCACACCGGCTCGATCGCGTCCGTCCTCGAGCCCAGTGCCGGTCGCCTGAGCGCGTTGGTGGAGGCCCGTCGGGCATCGGCGCTCATCACCTACGACCCCAACATCCGTCCCACGCTCGTCGACGACGCCGAGCGTGTTCGGCGCACGGCGCTCGTGTGCATCGCACGGGCCCACGTGGTGAAGGCGAGTGACGAGGACGTCGCCTTCCTGCACCCGGACCTCGCGCTCGTCGACGCGGCGAAGCAGTGGGTCGCGTCGGGGCCGGGCCTCGTCGTCGTGACGAGGGGTGGCGACGGAGCCCTCGTGGTGCGCGCCGGCTCGGTGTTCGAGATCGCGACGCCGCGGGTGACGGTGGCCGACACCGTCGGTGCCGGCGACACGTTCATGGGTGCGCTCATCGACGGCCTACTGACCGCGGGGGTGTCGGGGCCGGAGGCCGAGGAGCGGCTCGGGGCGATCTCCGACGATGACCTCCGTCGACTCCTCGAGCGTGCTGCGCGCGCCGCGAGTGTCACCGTGTCTCGCCCGGGGGCGAACCCGCCGACGCTGGCGGAACTGGACGCCTGACGCTCAGGACGCCTGACGCTCAGGACTCCTGCGGCGTCATCGGCATCGTGGCGTCCGGCCCGCCGAACCGTGCCGAGGACACCACCTGCTGCGCCGCCCGGCGGAGGGCGAGGATGAGTGGTTCAGTGAGGACCGTCCCGAGCACGATGTACTGCACGGCGAGCTCGGGGGAGTCGGTGGGGATGCCGTCGATCTCCGCTTCGGCGATGCGACGCGCGGCCTCGACGTAGCGGTCGAGCACCTCGGGCGGCACCGTGAAGCCGGCGCGTTCCAGGGTGTCGAGCGCCTGGGCGAGGCCGGCGAGAAGACCGGGGTCGCACTGCGCCGCGACGCCGCCGAGCCGTTCGTAGAGCTCGAGAGCGTCGGTGGTGTCGAGAGGCCCCGAGGGGCGCGGGGTGACGGCGGCGTGCGCCACACCGAGGAGGTCGTACGGGCCGGGCGGCGGTGCGTCGAGGGCGGCCACGACGTTCCGGGTCTCGGCGATGCTGACGCCGGCGGTCAGGAGGGCTCTGATGACCCGGAGCCGGGACAGGTGGGCGTCGCCGTATCGTGCCTGGGTCGCCGAGGTGCGCTCGCCCTCCGGCAGGAGTCGCTCGCGCAGGTAGTACTTGATGGTCGCCACCGGCACCTCGGATGCCGCGGCGAGTTCGGAGATCCGCATCGTGTCCTTCTCGCATGGATAGTGCTACTATCCAACTTGGATAGCGTCCCTATCGAACAAGGAGCAGTGTATGTCACGCGTCGTCGCCGGCCGAATCACCCACCGTCACGAGGGGGAGCTCGTCGTCTTCCACATCGGGATGACCGTCAACCAGTGGTGGCGTCCCGACCAGTGGATGCCGATCTTCGGAGAGATGCCGCGCATGCTGCGCGAGCTGATGACCGACCCGGACTCCGGCCTGCTCGGCTCGCACATCCTGCTCGGTGCGTCCGGACCGTACCTCGTGCAGTACTGGTCGTCGATCGAGAAGCTCTACGCCTACGCGTCCGCGCCCGCCTCCGAGCATCGACCGGCCTGGTCGCGGTTCAACCGGCGTGCCCGGTCGGCACCGAAGGCGGTCGGCGTCTGGCACGAGACGTTCCTCGTCGAGCGCGCCGAGAGCATCTACGTGTCGACGCCCGCCATGGGACTGCCGGCCGCGACCGAGGCGGTCCCCATCGGCTCCCGCAACCAGCACGCGCGTCAGCGGTTCGCCGACGGCCGGACCGGTGGGACGGAGGCGGCCTGACCGACGGTGTCTCGAGCACCACCCGACGTGTGTCGAGCCCCAGCCGACGTGTGTTGGAATAGGCGGGTGGACCTCCAGAAGCAGCCGGCGCCAGCGGCGTCGCACCCGACCCGCAAGAGCTTCGGCATGGTCGCCCTCATCCTCGGCATGCTGCTCGTCGGTCCGGTCATGATCGCGATCGGAGTCGGCCTCCGGATGGCCGACGACGAGCTGCTCCAGACGGGTACGCGCACCACCGGCACGATCACCGAGGTGCAGGACGGTGTGGAGGCCTCGGACCTCGACTTCCGGGTCGAGTACCGCGCCACCGACGACAGCGTGCACACGGTCTGGGAGTCCTGGGACATCAGTGACCGGCCGTCCGTCGGCGACGAGGTCGCGATCGTGTACCGGGCCTCCGATCCGGGGACGGCGGTCGTGGAGGGCTACGGCGGCGAGGGCGAGTGGATGACCGGACTCGGAGCCGTCTTCACCGTCATCCTCGGCGGGACGGGCGTCATGATGCTGGTGATGGCCGCTCGTGGCCGGTGGGAGCGCGCACAGGCGCGCCGTGCAGCGATGCAGCCACCCGCCGGTCAGCGGTAGCGCGGCGGAACGGCGAGCGGCGCGGAGACGAGCGCAGCCCCGCGTGGGATCTCGCCCGAGTCGTGCGGTACCGGCGTCCCGAGGGCGAGGACGATCTGCAGGCCGTCGACGGGTCCGGTCGGGGCGTCCGTGTGTCGGAACGTCAGGGCCGGCGGGTCTTCGGAGACGCTGTAGCTGAGCACGATCATCGAGCTCGACCCGGACGCCCGGAGGCGCGGCCTGGAGAACCGCACCGACGACTCGTGCACGGTGAGAACCTCCTCCCGGTGCAGGATCCGACCAGGGCCGGTCGCGGCGCTCCCGCCGGCGCGCACCACGACCTGCGGGCCGGCGAACCCCACGATGGCGTGGTTGAGGTCGTCGGGGGCGGAGATGAGGCCGCTCGCGTCGCGGAGCTCGACGAGCTGCAGTCGCCAGCGGATGCGATGGTCGACGTCGGTGCTGATCCAGACGTCCCGCACGCTGCCGCGGCCCCGGTCGAGTGGTTGCCGGACGAGGTCGTCGAAGCGGATGATCCGGGACGGCCCTGGTGTCGCGGGTGGTCGTGGGACGACGTCGACGAGGACGAGATGAGCGGGAGTGGCAGCCGGTTCGGGTCCAGCTGCTGCGCGCATCTCGTCCTCGTCGGGTCGGGAGGTGGTGCAGGTCGGTCAGTGGTGCGGTCGGTCGGTCAGGCCTTGGCGTCGACGAGGATGTAGCCCTCTTCACCGTGGACCACGGTGTCGATGCCGGCGATCTCGTCCTCGTTCTTCACGCGGAAGCCGATCGTCTTCTCGATCGCGAAGCCGATGATGAAGGCGAGCACGAAGGAGTAGATCAGGACGGAGAACGCGGCGATCGCCTGGACGAGCAGCTGCGAGCCGTCGCCACCCATGAACAGGCCGGTGCCGTTGGCGAAGAAGCCCAGGTAGAGCGTGCCGATGAGGCCACCCACGAGGTGGATGCCGACGACGTCGAGCGAGTCGTCGAAGCCGAGCTTGAACTTCAGGTCGATCGCGAGTGCGCAGACCGCGCCGGCGACGATACCGAGGACGATCGCCCAGATCGGGTGCAGCGAGGCGCACGCCGGGGTGATCGCGACGAGACCGGCGACCGCACCGGATGCGGCACCGACGGAGGTCGGCTTGCCGTCCTTGACGCGCTCCACCACGAGCCAGGCGAGCAGGGCGGCGGCCGGAGCGGCGATCGTGTTGACGAAGGCGAGTGCAGCGGTGCCGTCGGCGGCCAGCTCGGAGCCGGCGTTGAAGCCGAACCAGCCGAACCAGAGGAGGCCGGCGCCGAGGAGGACGAACGGCGGGTTGTGGGGGACGTAGGCGCCCTTCTTGAACCCGACGCGACGACCGAGGACGAGCGCGAGGGCGAGCGCTGCCGCGCCGGCGTTGATGTGCACCGCGGTACCACCGGCGAAGTCGATGACGCCGACGCCGAAGACGTCCTGGAGGCCGTGCGTGATCCAGCCGCCGTAGGCGAAGCTGCCGTCATCGGCGAGGCCGAAGTTGAAGACCCAGCTGGCGACGGGGAAGTAGACGACGGTCGCCCAGATGCCGGCGAAGATCATCCAGGAGCCGAACTTCGCGCGGTCCGCGATCGCACCGGAGACGAGCGCGACGGTGATGATCGCGAAGGTCGCCTGGAACGCGACGAAGGCGAGCGGCGGGTAGGAGGCACCCTCCGGCGTCTCAAGGGCACCGGTCAGGCCGATGTTCGCGGTGTCGATCGCCCACGGTGCGACGGTGCCTTCGGAGCCGGGGAACGCGATCGCGTAGCCGTACAGCACCCAGAGGACGCCGATGAGGCCGAGTGCGCCGAAGCTCATCATCATCATGCTGATGACGCTCTTCGCCTTCACCAGGCCGCCGTAGAAGAATGCGAGCCCTGGAGTCATGAGCAGCACGAGTGCCGCAGCTATCAGGATGAACGCTGTGTTTCCTTGATCCATTCGAGGTGCCTCTCCGCAGGGACGCGGCTGGAGCGCGTCGGGTGCGCCCAGCGTGACACCACCGTGTTTCCGTCGGCGTGTGCCCATGTTTCCGGCAGGTTGCGGATCCGGACGCCGTGTAAACAGCTCATGACGGGGCGCATCGGACGTACAGTGAGGACCGAGTGGAACGGAGCCCCGATGACGACACCCAGCACCGACGCGGACACCCCGGAGGTCGTCCGCAACGACGAGAGCCACGAGTACGAGATCCGTGTGGGCGACCGCGTCGCGGGGATCGCCGGGTACCGAGACGAACCGGGCCGGATCCTCTTCACCCACACGGAGATCGATCCCGACTTCGGCGGGCAGGGGCTCGGCAGCGTCCTCGCGTCAGCGGCCCTCGACGACGCCGCCGAGCGCGGCCTGACGATCGTGCCCTACTGCCCCTTCATCCAGGCATACCTGCGGAAGCACCCGGACTTCAGCGGCGAGGTGTCCTGGCCGGAGTGACCGCTTCGCGCGAGAGGTGCGGGGCGCGGGGCAAGCGCAGGAGGACGGCTTCGCATCGGTAGTCCTGAGAGCTCGCCATGCTGCCACGGAACCAGAGCAGCGAGACGGTCGACGGATCGCCAGGTGCGACGATCGGTCTGAGGTTGTCGTGCGCCGAATGCTCCGTCACGGGCGTCCACGACCAGCTCGCCCCGGCGTCGGTGGTCCGTCCGTGGAAGATCTCGTGGTGCGGCAGGGTCGTGTCGTCGCGTGGGTCGATCGCGCTCGAGAGGTAGACGGAGTCGAGGTCGTCGGGATCGATCGCGACGAGGCCCGTGTAGTCCTGCTCGTGGGGGAGGAGCCCGGCGCCCGCGAGGGCGAGCGGATGCACCGACCAGTCGCCTCCTGGCGGGAGGCGGGCGGAGAGGAACCGGTGGTCGAGGACGGGCCGGAAGCGTTCGGTGGCCTCGTCCGGGTGGGCCGGACCGTCGTCGGCGCGGGCGGAGACGATGGCGGCGAGGGTGCCGTCGGCGGCTCGCCGGAGGTCGACCGTCCAGCCGTGGCCGAGACGCACCCCCGGCCATCGGCCGCCCTCGGGAAGGGTGGACCCGGCGGCGACGAGGCTCGTGAGGTCCACCTGTGAGGGCGCGTCACCGCTCAGCGGGTGCGGGTCGACGATGCTGCCGTCGGTGCGGTGGAGGCCGTCCGCGTCGAGGAACCCGTGGTAGACGCTGTTGTCGTAGTCGCGCGGGTGGTGGTCGGTGGTGATGAGGTCGATCCGGGTGGGTGTTGAGGTGTAGCGGGTGTAGCCGTTCACGTAGCCCACCTTCGGGCGGGTGAAGAGCTTGCCGGCGTACCGCCAGGTGTCGCCGTGGTCGTCGGAGACGAGGGCGCACTGGTCGTCGTTCACGGCGCGGGCGAAGCAGTACAGGCGGCCGTCGAGCTCGTGGAGGTTCGCGTAGGTCACGCCGGAGCCGCCGGTGTGGGGGCTCCAGTCGAAGGTCTGCTCCGGCCCCCAGTGGCGTGGGTCGTCGGGTTCGCTGATGCGCCAGCGGGTGAGGTCGTCGGTCTTGTGGCGGGTGTACATCGCGAGCCAGCGGCCGTCGGGACGGTGCCAGAGGGCGGGCACGTCATGGTCGTCGGATTCGAGTCGCTCGTGGAGGACGACGACGTCGGCTCTGCCGGTGGTGAGGTCGACGACGGTGACCTCGACGTTGCCGCCGCGGCGCTCGCCGTCGACACCGGTGGTCGAGGCGATCGATCCCACGAGGAGGAGGCCGGCGACCGGATCGACGAGTGCCCGTTCGTCCTGGAACCAGCACCAGGCGGCGTTGTCGTTGACGACGATCGGTGTGGGGTGGTCGCTGGTGGATGGACTGTCGTGTCGGCGCGGCATTGCGACCTTCCGGGTGGGGTTCCGGACGAGGCTACCGGTGTGACCGCGCACTGGGCAAGCGCTTTCCTGCAGGTGGCATGCTCAGGGAGCGAGACGTTTCAGGCGCGCTTCCGTCGGTCGCTGAGCTTGTCGAAGTGCCCACGAGGAACCTTTCGACAGGCTCAGGCTCAGGGACCGGCGGGGGTTCAGAACGGCGCGGGGTCCGGCTCGGTGCGGTGGTGTTTCCCATCGGGTGTCGTCCAGTTGAGGACACCGCCAGGCCGGTGCTCGAGGTCCCAGCCGGGAAGGTGCTTCATGCGGTGGTGATGTCGGCACAGGCAGGCGAGATTTCCGACGTCTGTCGTCCCGCCGTCCTGCCAGGCGACCGAGTGATCGAGGTCGCAGGCTCTGGCTCGCCTCCCGCAGCCGGGTGCGCGACAGGTGCCGTCCCGAAGGCGCACTGCCCGTTGAAGATCGGCTGGCACTCGGTACTGATTCCGCCCAACGGAGAGGACGGCTCCGGTTTCGGACTGGACGAGGATGCGGGTGAAGGACGGTGCGTTGACCGCGATGCGCGCTGCGGTCGCGGGGTCGATCGGCCCGTATCCGTCGAGGGTGCCGGGTGCGTCGCTCACCCCGGCCAGGCTCAGCGCCGGGACCGTGATCTGCACGGTCGGCTTGATGTGCTCCTGCACCTCGATCGGGTGCGGGAGCACCGGGTTCGAAGCGACATCGTCCGGGGTAACGCCGGTGAGGGCCAGCGCCGCGAGGGCGTCGGCCTGCAACTGCCCACAGGTGCGAGTATCGCCGGCCTTGCGTGACTCCGCAGCCGCGGCCTCGAGGCGCTCGACGATGCCCTGCGCGATGGGCGCCGTGGTGAACAGGTGCACCCAGGCCATACCGTCTGAGGCCGGCTCGAGTTCGACGCGGCGGTCCGCCTCGGAACGCAGTGCGCGCGCGGTGATGGATTCGGGGTGGAGTCGTTCGCGGAGGTCTTTCGCGCGCTTTTTGAGCCGCGCGGCGGTCAATCGCTCAGCCATCGGGAGTACCTCGGCGAGAAACGATGCGCGACCAGCGGACGGGACCTCACGCAGTTGGTCGGTGATCGTCCGCGCATGCCGCCCGGAAATCATGCCCGCTTCAAGCGCCGCCAACACTGCGGGGGCCTCGTTCACGAGCCGCTCGGCGTCGTCCGTCGCGTGCAGGACTGTCCGCTCGGCCGAGCGGGTGGCCATCGCGAGCATCGCGCACGTCGAACGCCGCGAGAGTGCACGCCGCTCTGCGGGCGGGTAGATCGCGGGGACGACGGAGTCAGCGAGAGCGTCCGCATACGCAGCGGACCGCGCGAGCAACCGCGCTTCACGCGCATCGAGCACGGCCCGCAGCCGGCCGATCTCCGCGTACTCGTCCGAGAACTCGGCGAGCTGCGCGGCGTACTCGTCGCTCGCGCTAGTCGCGGTGGTGGTCTCGGTCATGACTCCAGTCCACCATGGACCACTGACATTCCAGATGCCGAGTACGAGTGGGTGTGGAGGCATCTCCGTGAGCACTTCGACAAGCTCAGTGACCGGGTGTGGTTGATGGGTTCGCTCGGGCCGCGCGCCTGCTGTTGGGCGCGCGTCGACAGGCTCGGTGACCGGGTTGGCCCCAGTGACAGGGCGTCGCGGACCGGACACGTTCCGGTCCCTGAGCTTGTCGAAGGGTGCACCTCGACAGGCTCGGCGACCGACTCGGGCTCCGCGAACCGCGCCGGCAGGGACCAGTCCGCCCCGCTGGAATGCAACCCGTCCGGGGGTGCTTTCCGGCGCTGCCAGAATTGAGTCATCGACCGACTTCGACCGAAAGCAGCCATGAGTTCCAACCCGACACCCGAATACCCCGCAACCCCGTCGTACGCGGCCCCGAACGACGCTCCCCAGGCTCCGCGCGGCGCCACCTCGCCCGACGACCTCTCGCTTCCGCTCTACGGGGCGACGTTCACGCAGGCGGCCAAGCGCTACCTCCGGAAGTACGCGACCTTCTCCGGCCGTGCCTCGCGGAGCGAGTACTGGTGGGTCACGCTGTTCCTGTTCCTGGTCACGCTCATCCCGAACATCCTGCTGATCACGGGTGTCGCGATCGGTGCGTCGTCGGCTGCCGCACAGCGCGAGGCGATCGTGTTCGACAACAGTGCCGGCTCGAGGACCTACTACACCCAGCCCGGCATCCTCGAGATCCCGGGGGCTGCACCGCTCATCATCGTCGGTTTCGTCCTGCTGATGCTCATCGGCTTGGCGACCATCGTGCCGAGCCTCGCCCTCATCTGGCGCCGACTGCACGACGCCAACTTCCCCGGCCCGTTCTACTTCTTCTCGCTCATCCCGTCGATCGGCGGCATCATCCTGCTCGTCCTGTTCCTCCTGCCGTCGAAGGCCGAAGGCCAGCGGTTCGACAAGCTGCGCTGAGCCGCACGCTGATGACCGGGAACGGGCCGGTGTGGATGACCTCCGCACCGGCCCGTTCCGTCTCCGCCTCAGTGAGTGCGGTCGCCTCAGCGAGCGGTCGTCTCAGGACGCCGCGGCGACGTCGAGGATCCAGGTGACCCCGAACCGGTCGGTGACCATGCCGAAGCCCGGACTCCATGCGGACGCCGCGAGCTCCTCGACGACGGTGCCGCCTTCGGTGAGCTTCGCCCAGAAGGCCTGGACCTCCGCGAGGGTCTCGCCGCGCACCGAGACGAAGCACGACTGCTCCGTGACGGTCGTGCCGTGTTCGCGACGGGTCGCGCCACCGCCGATGAGCGAGCCGCCCACAGCGCCCGGGCTGTCGTAGGCCATGATCCGGAACCCGTCGGCGGACTCGAGCTGTCCGAAGACGACCAGCTCCGCCCCGGGAGCGCCCTTGGGCATACCGAAGTCCGCATAGCTCGCGATCGTGGTCTGTCCGCCGAAGACGGACGCGTAGAAGGCCAGTGCCGTGCGGGCGTCGCCGCCGAAGTTCAGGTGGGTGGTGGTCGTGATGCTCATGAGTGCTCCTCGATTCGGACCGGGCTCCTCCCGGCTGAGCACCATGATCACCGGCGTCTAGGACAGATCGTGTCCGCTATTCGGTTTACGCTCGGATCGTGTCCTCTCCGACCTCGCGTCTGCTGCAGCTGCTCTCCCTGCTCCAGGCCCGGCGGGACTGGCCGGGCGCGCTCCTCGCCGATCGACTGAGCGTCAGTCACCGCACGATCAGGCGCGACGTCGACCGCCTGCGTGAGATGGGCTACCGGATCGAGGCGACGATGGGTCCGGACGGTGGGTATCGCCTGGACGCCGGGAGTGAACTGCCGCCGCTCCTGTTCGACGACGACCAGGTGGTCGCGCTGACCGTGGCGCTCCAGACCGCTGCCGTGGCGGGTGCAGGGATCGGCGAGGCGGCACTGCGAGCCCTGACCACCGTCCGACAAGTGTTGCCCTCGCGGGTCCGTCACCGGCTCGACGCGCTCGAGGTCGCGAACGTGGCCCGCACCGGAGCCGCGCCGACGCCCACGGTCTCCTCCGAGGTGCTGCTCTCGGTCTCGGCCGCCATCCGGGACCGACACGTGCTCCGCTTCGGTCGGGCGGTCGACGGCCCGGAACCGCCGCGTCGGGTGGAACCGCATCACCTCGTGCTCTCCGACGAGCGCTGGTACCTCGTGGCCTGGGACCTCGACCGCGACGACTGGCGCATCTTCCGCGTCGATCGCATCGAGCCGCGGACGCCGACCGGACCGCGCTTCCGTCCGCGCGAGGTGCCCGGGGAAGACGTGCCGGCGTTCGTCGCCGCGCGGTTCAAGGGCTCGGAGCACGCCGACCGGTGGCCGTGCGTCGGAACCGTCCTCTTGCGCCTCCCGCTGTCCTCCGTCGAGCCCTTCGTCGGTGACGGCGCGGCCGAGGCGGCTGGCGATGACCGCACCCGATACACCGCCGGTGCCTGGTCGTGGGTCGCGCTCGCCGCCTCGCTCAACCGCTTCGACACCGAGATCGAGGTGGTCGAGCCCCCGGAACTGGCTGCGGCGTTCGCGGTGCTCGCCGAGCGCAACGCGGCGACGGCGACCCGCGGGGCGGCAACTCCCCGGTGATGACCGCGGTCAGCCGTGCAGCGCGTCGTCCGGCGGACCGAGGCGGACGGCGGTGAAGCGCACGGTGAGTCCTGCGCGGGTCGGCGCCGCACAGAACAGCCCGGCCTCGACCTCGGCGTCCGGGTCGAGGTGCGCCACCCGGACCAGGCGCCAGTCCTCCTCGTCCACCCGCGCGCGCACCGTCACCGCGTCGCCGTCCCGGCTCGCGCGGATGGTCACCGGGCGTCCGAGCCAGTCGGGGACGGGCGCGACCGACCAGTCGGAGGTGCCGTGCGTGACGACCGCGCCGAGCTGGGCGACCCCGTCAGACACCTCGACGCCGGCCTTGATCCAGTCCGTCTCGGACACCCGCAGGAACACCCCTGCCTGATCGAACTGTTCGGAGCCGTCGAGGACGAACGTCACCTCGACGGCCCCGCGGCGTGGCATCGGGGCGACCAGGGCGTGCTCCGTGTCGTGGACGAACCCGTACGAGGTGTGCCGCCAGGCGTCACTGCCCTCGACGGCGGTGACGAGGAGCGAACCGTCCGCCTCCGTCGTCACCGCCGCAGGGGCCGTCGTCCAGCGTCCGTGCTCGGTCAGGTGTTGGAGATCCATCCGTCCATCCTGACGCACGGATGAGCGCGCTCGCCTAGATCGCCGTTCCGAACTCGCGGATCGTGATCCCCGAGACGTTCAGTGGTCCACCGTCGGCGTAGAACGAGATCCCCGTGTCTCCCTCGGCGAAGTGGACCTGCTGCGACACGACCGTGTGCCCGGCGTTGACGAAGACCTCGACGCTCTGCGTGTCGACGAAGACCCGCAGGTGGACGGAGCGCGCAGCCGCGTCGATCGGCGCTGCGGCCCGCGTGTACGGCTGCAGCGAGAAGCCGGCCTGGTCGGACGGCGCCCGATCGACGTAGAGCTCGGCCCCGGCCTTACCGATGTTGGTGTGCCGGGAGCCGTCCGCCGAGCGCCCGACGGAGAGCCCGACGTTGCTCGCGGTGTCCCACGTGAGGTCGAGCTCGATCTCATAGGCCCGGCCGCTCCAGGGCAGGACGGCGCTCCCGGTGACCGTCTGGTCGGGGAGGGTGAGCGTCGCGGTCGCATACCCGGCGAGGGCGTCGACGGGCGAGCTGAGCAGGCTGTACCGACCACCCGACTGCGCCTCGAGTCGCAGTTCCCGGACGACGGAGTTCTGGCCGTTGTACCCGTCCGAGGCGTCGGTGGGGACGTCGCGGTTCGCGTACTTCCAGTTGTTCATCCAGGCGATCGCCAGCCGGCGGTCATCGGGCGACTCCGCCTTCGGCCAGGTGACGGCGGCATACCAGTCCCATCCCCAGTCGAGCCACTGCGGGGTGAGGTCGTCGGCCGTGAACCGCGTCCCGTCCCAGGTGCCCGTCCAGTAGGCGTAGGTCATGGGCAGGCCGATCGAGTAGGCGTCCATACTGGCGCCCAACACCCAGTGCCAGCTGCCGTCGCCCGCTCGCATCTGGAACAGGTCGGGGCATTCGATGCCGCCGAGGTCGTGGTTCGGATAGTCGAAGTTGTGCTGCAACTGCCACGTCGTGAGGTTCGTCGAGGTGTAGAAGGCTGCGTACCGTGCACGGCCGATGACGCACACCCACTCGCTCCGCGCCGCGTCCCAGTGCACCTTCGGGTCCCGGAACCACTCGGCGTTATCGATCTCCGCCGCGGTCTGGGCCGTCCGTCCGTCGGTGTTCACGATCACCGGATCCGGGCGCATCGTGAAGGTGAAGCCGCCATCGGTGGACCAGTAGAGGTACTGCTCCTGGTACTTCCGGACTCCGTCCGTGGGCTGCGTGGCGAGGGCGATGACCGCCCCGGCACCGTAGCCCGCCGTGTTCGCGGTGTCGACGACGGCGGATCCCGACCACACCGGGAAGTCCGGTTGGAGGGGCATGACCGTCCCGTGGTGGGTGAAAGCGACGCCGTCGGTCGTCGTCGCGTGATCCCAACCGCCCGGACCGTTGTTCTGGCCGGAGTGGAGGTAGTACAGCTGGTACGCGCCGTTCGTGAACACCGGTCGTTGCGGGTCGCAGAGCCACCCCGACGGCGGCGTCATGTGGAACACCGAGCGGAGCGAGGCCTGTGCCTGCGCGGCGGTCGTCGCTTGAGCGGCCTGGGCCGTGAGCGGAGCCCCGGTGCTCGCGAACAGTGCGAGCGCCCCGAGGCCTGCGCCCTGGAGGATGGTCCGTCTGGAGAGGTCGTGCGTCATTGCGGTTCCTTTCGTCGGTGCTACGGGCGCGCCGAAAGCACCCGTGGCGGGATGGTGCTGGATCGTGCGGGTGGAGGAGGGTCAGGCGAACGCGTGCGCCTGATCGATGACGGACGCCCGGTGGAGGACGGCGACGGCGACGGTGACGGGGCTGGCGCGTTCGCTCGCGAGCGTGAGCCGGGGTGGTCCGCTCCCGAGGAGGACGAGGTCGGAGACGGTGGTGAGACCACCGTCGACGAACAGCTCGAGCAGTGGGCCGTCGAGGCTGAGGAGGAGCCGGGCCGGCCGGTCACCGGCGAGCGGGACGATGCTGGTGGAGGCGAAGTCGGGGTGCACCGTGTCCATGGCGCCGCCCGACCGGGTGACGGTGAGTGTCGCCGCCGTCGGGTCGTGGACGATGACGACCTCGCCGTCGGTGTCGGCCGTCAGCCGGAGCCGCAGCTCGCCGGCGGTCGACGGATCCCAGTGCAGCTCGACCACCCCGTCGCCGTCGAGCGGCAGGTCGACGGCGTCCGAGGACACGGCGACGGTCGTCGGTTCGATCGCCGCCAACCGTTCCGTCACGAAGGCCGGCGGGTCCTGCACGAGTCGTGGCTCGTCGTCGACCGTGGTCAGCGAGAGCCGTCTGGGGAGCGACATCGCACCCCGCCACGGCGAGGCGGGGAGGTCGGCGGCGTAGCGCCAGTTGCCCATCCAACCGAGGATGACCGCTTCACCGTCCGGAGCGCTGTCGAAGCCGACCGCCGCGTAGAAGTCCCGGCCGTGGTCGAGCCGCTGTGGCTCGGACCGCTCAGACGTGAACACCGTGCCGTCGAAGTCGCCGACGAGGTAGCTCATCGACGATCCGTCCGGGTCTTGCGCGTCCCCGACCGGGTTGGTGCTGAGGAGCAGCACCCACCGGGTCTCCTCGGGACGACCGTCGACGGCGAGCGGGATGAGGTCTGGGCACTCCCACACCACGCCGGTGGGACCGACCGGACCGAAGGTGCTGACGTGCTCCCAGGTGCGGAGGTCGGTGGAGGAGTACACGAGGACCTGTCGTTCGACGGCTTCCACGGTGAGCATGATCCATCGGAAGCCGTCGGCGTCCTTGTATCGGATGATCTTCGGGTCGCGGAACGCGTGCGAACCGCGGTCGAGGATCGGGTTGGCCGGGTCGCGCTGCCAGGTCAGTCCGTCATCGTCGCTGGTCGCCCGGGACTGCGCCTGCCGACCGTCGGTGGACACGCTCGTGTAGTACGCCGTGAGCCGTCCGTCGGGCCCTGCGGCGACCACGGATCCCGAGTACACCTGTTCCTCGGCGGTGTACCGCAGGGCGACCGGATGCTCGTCCCAGTGCTGCAGGTCGACGCTCGAGGCGTGACCCCAGCTCATGTTGCCCCAGTCGCTGCCCTCCGGGTTGTACTGGAAGAACGCGTGCCAGCGCCCACGATGGAAGACCAAGCCGTTCGGGTCGTTCATCCAGTTGCGCTCCGGCGTGAGGTGGAAGCCAGGCCTCGGGAGGACGCTCGGTTCGTCGTGCATGGCCGTGCCCTCAGACGGAGTGCCGCGGGACGGCCGGGCAGGCGATGAGCTGCGGCCCGGTGGACGGCGTGGCGTCGAGGCCGAGCAGCCGACGGACACCGGCCGCTCCGAGCTCGTAGTGGGGGAGGGCGACCGTCGACAGCGGCGGCCTGAGGTGGGCGGCGATGACGTCCTGGTTGTCGAACCCCATGACCGCCATGTCGTCGGGGATCCGCAGTCCGCGTTCCCGCAGCCCGTCGTAGAGTCCCATGGCCACGCGGTCGTTGTGGCAGAACACCGCGGTGGCGCCTGAGTCGACGACCTCGGCGGTCGCCGCGTACCCGCCCTCCTGCTCCGGTGAGGCCGGGAACACGAGGGCGTCGTCGAACGCGACCCCCGCCGCCTGCAGTGCTGCGCGGTACCCGGCGAGCCGTCCGGTCTGTGCCGGCGAGGGGGTCGTGGTGTTGACGAACGCGATCCGTCGGTGGCCGGCCGCGAGCAGTGCCTCGGTCGCGGTCCGTCCGCCCTGCTCCTCGTCGGGGACGACGGCGGGGAGTCCGCTGCCGCCGGCGAAGCAGTCGACGAGCACGGTGTCGGTCTGGTGGAGCGCCTCCGGCACGGTGATCTCGTGGTGGAACCAGGTCGAGTACAGGATCCCGCGGACCTGGTGCTCCAGCATCATCGCGATCGCCTCGTCCTCGGCGGCCGTGTTGCCGTCGGTGTTGGCGACGAGCAGGACGTAGCCGTGTCGCCACGCCTCGTCCTGGGCGCCGTGGATGATCTGGCCGGCGAAGGGGGTCGTCGCGATCGCGTCGGCGACGAGGCCGATGAAGCGGGAGTGCCCCTGGGACAGCGTCTTCGCGAGGGCGTTCGGCCGGTAGCCGAGCTCGGCCACCGCCTCGTGCACCCGGCGCTTGGCGTCCTCGCCGATCCGCGAGCCCGGCTTGTCGTTGACGACGTGCGAGACCGTCGCGACGGAGACACCGGCGGCCTTCGCGACGTCGCGCATCGTGATGCCCGAGGTGTTCTTCGGGTGGTCCGTGCCGGGCTTCGGCTGGTCGGTGCTGCTCATCCCTTGGTCGCTCCGCTCTCGAGGCCGCTGATCATCGCTTTGTTCAACACGAGGAACACCAGCAGCAGCGGTGTGACCGTGACGCAGACGGCGGCGAACGTCGCCGTCCAATCAGTGTTCCCCATCGCCCCGATGTAGTTCTGCAGGCCGAGCGGGATGGTCTTCAATCCGTCCGAGAGCACGAAGGTGTTCGCGAAGATGAAGTCGTTCCAGATGAAGATGCTGTTGACGAGCACGACCGTGATGATCGTGTTGACGGAGAGCGGGAAGGTGATCTGGCCGAAGATCCGGTACGGGCCCGCGCCGTCGAGCGACGCGGCCTCGTACATCTCCCTCGGGATGTACTCGTAGAAGGAGGAGAACAGGTAGACCGCCATCGGCAGGGCGAACGCCGCCAGCGGGATGATCATCGACAGGTGGGTGTCGAGCAGACCGACCTGCGAGTAGTCGATGAAGAGGGGGACGAGCGCGATCTGCACGGGCACGATGATGCCGAGGAGGAACAGGCCGCGGACGAGCCCGCTGAACCGGAAGCCGAGGACCTGGAGCGCGTAGGCCGCCATCATGCCGGCGATGACGATCAGGGCGCTCGACCCGAGGGTGACGATCAGGCTGTTGACGATGTTCAGCCCGAGGTTGCCGGTGGAGAACGCTCTGGCGTAGTTGTCGAGCGTCCACTCGGACGGCAGCGCGAAGGGGTTGCCACCGGCGAAGTCCGCCGCCGTCCGGAAGCTCGTGAGCAGCAACCAGACGAGCGGGTAGACCTGGACGAGCACGATCGCGACGACGGTCACGGTGAGGATCGTCCGCTGCACCCGGACGCGCGGGGTGTGCCGAGGCTTCCGCTTCGGTGCCGGTGTAGCCGGGGGCGCGACCTGTTCGGTCGGCCGGGCGGGGAGGGTGGCGGTCATGACTTGTCCTTCCGTCGGAGCAGCAGGAAGATGAGGCCGACGGCGACGAGACACTCGACGACGATGAACATGGAGATCGCGCTGGCGTAGCCGTAGTCCGTGTGGACGAACGCCGTCTTGTACATGTACGTGGTCAGCAGCTCGGACGACTGACCGGGCCCGCCGTTCGTGAGCAGGTAGGGGATGTCGAACCCGCGGAGGGCGAAGGTCGTCGCCATGACCGTCGTCGTGATCCACACCGGCCGGATGTAGGGGAAGCGGATCCGCCAGAAGATCTGCCACCAGGACGCGCCGTCCAGCCGGGCGGCCTCCTCGAGGTCGCGGGGCACGGCCATGAGGGCGGCGTAGATGATGAGCATGTACAGCCCGGTGAACCGCCAGCCCTCCGGGATCGACACGGCAGCGAGGACGGTCTGCACATTGGACAGCCAGGCCGTCTGGAGGTCACCGAGACCGACCCAGGCGAGCAGCTGGTTGATGAGTCCGACCGGTTCGAGCGCGTACAGCCGCTGGAACAGGATGGCGATCGCGACCGTCGAGATGACTGCCGGCAGGAGGTAGAGCGTCTTGACGAGCTCGCGGGCCCGGGGGAGGGCGGTGAGCAGCCCGGCGACGAGGAGCGCCCCACCGAGCTGGAGCACCAGGCAGATGGCGAGGTAGCCGAGCGCGTTGCCGAACGAGGTCCAGAAGACGTCGTCGCGGGTGAGCATCTTGACGTAGTTGTCGAGTCCGACGAACGCCATGTCGGTGATGCCGTCCCACGAGAAGAGGCTGAGGAACAGCGACTGCACGATCGGCAGGAGCACGGCGACGCCGTAGAGGACGAGCGGCGGCACCAGGAAGACGAGCACCGACAGCGTCGACCGGCGGGGCAGCATGGACGTGGACATCGGCTTCCGCCGCCGCGGTGGGCGGGTCGGTGCCGCGCCCACCGCGGTCTGGGTGAGCTCAGTCATCGACGTTCTCCGTGAGGGCGGCGTCCATCGTCGCGATGAACTCGTCCGGCGTGATGTCGCCCTGCACGAGCAGGGTCAGTTCCTGCTGGAGTCGGGTGTTCGTGGCCGGGTCGAGCTGGGTGTCCCAGGGCATCGCGATCGCCGGTCCGACGCCGTCGGCCTGCGCCACGGAGCTCGCGTACAGCTCGGTCGCGTTCGCGGGGACGGTCGTCTGCGCGGAGGTCGTCGGCGACAGCGCGCCCGTCGCCGCGTACAGCTCCGGGTAGCGCTCGAGGGCGAACGCGAGGAAGTCTCGGACGAGCGGGTCGTACGTCTTCGCGTTCACCGCCATGCCGATGCCGGAGGGGGTCACGTACTCGTTGTCGGCGGTGACGGCGCCGTCGATGGTCGGCAGGGTGAAGGTGCCGACCGCGTCACGGACGCCCGGGTCGAGCGCATCCGTCGCCAGGTTGGACAGCTCCCACGTGCCGATGTTGTAGACCGCCGCCTTGCCCGAGGTGAAGAGCGCTTGAGCGTCCGCGTAGCCGGTCGAGGAGAAGCCCTCCTGGAAGCAGCCCGCCTGCCCGAGGTCGTACAGCCACTCGGCGGCGGCCTTCCCGGCGGGGTCGGAGAAGGAGGCCTTCCCGGCCTTCAGGTCCTGGATGTACTCGGGACCCGCCATCCGGAACGGGTAGTAGGCCATGTAACGTTCGAGCGGCCACTGGTCCTGCCCGTCGAGCGCGATCGGGGTGACGCCCTTGGCTCGGAGCGCCTTGCACATGGCGGGGAAGTCGTCGAGCGTGGCCGGGACAGCGACACCGGCGTCCGCGAGCAGGGAGCGGTTGTACCAGAAGAACTCCAGCTGGAACTCGAACGGCACCATGTACAGCGAACCGTCGTCGAACCGCTGGTAGTTGAGCGCCGCCTCGCGGTAGGAGTCGGCGAGTCCGAGGTCCTCGAGGAGCAGGTCGACGTCGACCATCCGACCCTGCTTCGCGAGCTTCTGGGCGAACGGTGTCGCGTCGGTGTCGAACAGCTCGGGGAGCTTGTTCGCGGCCGCGAGGGTCTCGTACTTCTGGATGTAGGACGGGCGGTCGGGCGTGGTGATGAGGTTGAGCGAGAAGCCGGGGTGGTCCTTCGCATACTCGTCGGCGATCTGCTCCATCGCCGTGATCACGCCGCCGTCGGCCGGGCGGGAGAGCAGCCAGGAGATCTCGCGGGGGACGATGTCGCCCTTCGGGTCGACGTCGGTCGGGTCCGTGGCGCTCGATCCGCCGGCGCAGCCGGAGAGGGCGAGCGCTGACGCGGCGACGAGGGCCACGAAGGCGGTGCTGCGGGTGGGGCGCATGGTGCGTGTGCGTGCGGTGGTTGGCATGGTCGGAATCTCCGTTGATCGATCACAGGTGGGTGCGGGTGGGCGGGGCGGTGCAGGCGGGTGGAGCAGGCGGGCGGAGCGTGGTGTCGGGATCAGGACGTGGTGCTGGTGACGAGTCGGCGCGATGTCGCGTGGTCGTCGTCGGGGTCGGCGTCACCACGTTCCAGCAGGGTGCAGTCCTCGACGGTGACGGTCCCTTCGCCGACGAAGACACCGACGCGGCCGGTCGGCCGGTCGTAGAGGCGCGTGCTGAGGACGACCGTGTCGTCGACGGTGGCGACGCAGAGGTCGCCGTCGACGATCACCTCGAGCTCGTGCCGTCCGGGGGCGAGATGGCAGGGGCGTTCGAGTTCGACGGCGAACGGGACGTCGCCCGAGATCTGCCACTGCTCCGTGCCGGTGCTGGAGCGGGGCCAGCGGTCGAAGACGAGGCGGTCGCGCTTCGGCTCCAGACGCAGGACGTAGCCCTCGTCGCCGTCGTCGCTCGCCCGGAGGAGGACACCGCACTCGGTCGTGCCGGGGGCGATGTCGAACCGGGTGATCAGGCGGAAGGAATCCGGTGCGTCCGCGGTGGACAGGGCGTCGGCATAGCCGTCGGGCGCGCTGAGCACCGTGCCCGAGGGGACGACGGTGTCGTCCGGCTCCCCGGTGGGCGCGAAGGTGTCACGCAATTCGGTCGGGGGATGGAACGCGAGGGTGCCGTCGGTACGCTGCTCGGCTTCCAGGACGGACATGGTGCCGGCCCACTGCCAGGCGCCCGCGTCCTGGGCTCCGTCGCGGGAGGCGATCCAGCCGAAGAAGAACCGGCGTCCGTCACGGGCGGCGGATTTCGCCGCGTAGTAGGCGCGACCGTCGAGTGTGTCGTGCTCGGGGACGAGCCAGGGGCCGTGCAGCGTGCGGGACATCCGGTACCGCGTCGTGAACGATTCGCTGAACTCGGAGTACACGAGGTACCACCAGTCACCCCACTGGAACACCTCGGGGCACTCGTGGGCGATGTAGCGGCGCGGGTTCCAGAACGGCTCGACGGGTTCCCAGGTGGAGAGGTCGGTGGAGGTGCACTGGGCGATCACGCCTCGGCGGCGCTCGGGTCCGTCGGCGTGGCGGGCGGTGATCAGCATCCGCCAGAGGGCGGCCTCCTCGTCCCAGAAGACGAACGGGTCGCGCCAGTCGGCGGTCTCGTATCCGGCTGTGGCGCCGAAGGTGTCGGCCTCCCTGCGCTCCCAGGTGCTCATGCCGTCGGTGCTGACAGCGTGCATGACCAGTTGCAGCGCCAGGCCGTCGGCACCGCGGTGGTCGGGGTGCTGGCCCGTGTAGAAGACGTGGTGGACGCCGTCGGGGTCCAGGACGACACTGCCCGTGTAGATGTTGAAGTCCGGTGCGGACGGGCCGCCCGACGCCAGTGCCTCGCCGAGGTCGTCGAAGTCGACGAGGTTCCGGGTGGTCACGCGGTGCCACGGCATGCCGATCTTCGGCACGCGACGCGACTCGTGCAGGTAGAGCAGGTGGAAGACACCGTCCTCTTGCCACGGGATGACGTCTCCGACCCATGCGCCGTTCGGCTGGTGGAACCCTCGTTGGTTCATGACGTCCTCTGCGATGAGTGGTTAATCGGTTACGCAGTTACCGTAGCGGGACCTCAAGAGGGTGGTCAAGCGGTTAAGCAAAGTTAAGCAACCGGCCCTCGTTTTGTTGCGATCAGCTCGTCCTTCCAAAGGCGGCGATCGAACGGCGGGGCGACCGTCAGGTGATGGGTGCTGAACTGCATCTCGGCTTGCCTCGCCGGAGATTCGAACGTATGTTCGATACATGACCCGCCCCCGTCCGATCCGACTCGACCACAACACGTGGCTCGTCATGCGGAACGACCCGGTCATCCCGAAGGCGGTCATCGAACGCCGCCGCGACCGATCGGGGTCCGACGCCTACTTCGTCATCGCCTGGGACATCGATCCGACGAAACGCGTGCTCATGAGCGTGCAACCCAGCCTCGAACAAGCCGACGCCCTCGTCCGTTACGACGTCCTCCGCACCTCGTCCGATCGCGACGGCCCGCCGAACGGTCTCAAAGCCACCCCGCGTTGACGGTGCGATCCGACGCCTGGCGCGGCCGACACCACCCTGTCGGCCGCACCCCGCGAGGAGTAGCGTTCCCGCATGGCGATCGACGCGAAGCTGCTCGACTGGATGCTCGACTCAGACCCGGCCCTCCGCTGGCAGGTTGAACGAGACCTGGCGGGGGCGCCGCCCGAGGCGTGGGAGGCGACCCGGGCGAGCATCCCCTCCACCGGGTTCGGCGCGGAACTCCTCGCTCAGCAGGACCCGGACGGGCAGTGGGCGGGCGGCGCGTTCTTCCCGGCCGGCTTCTTCGACAGCCCCGAGGCCCAGCGACCCGGCCAGCCCTGGGTAGCGACCACCTGGGCGCTCAAGGACCTCCGTGAGTGGGGCGTGGATGCCGCCGTCCTGACCGACACCGCCGCGCGCCTGCAGACCAACAGTCGCTGGGACTACGACGACCTGCCCTACTGGAGTGGGGAGGTCGACGTCTGCATCAACGCGTTCACCCTCGCGAGCGGCGCCTGGCTCGGCGTGGACGTGACCCAGCTGGCCGCCTGGTTCACCACACACCGCCTCGCCGACGGCGGCTGGAACTGCGAGGCGGAGGAGGGCGACTCCGTCCGTTCCTCCTTCCACTCCACCCTCAACGCCGTCCGCGGACTCCTCGCCTACGAGACGACCACCGGTGACACGAGTGTGCGCGAGGCCCGCCGCGGCGGCGAGGAGTACCTCCTTTCACGACAGCTACTCAACCGCGCGTCAACCGGGGAGCGGGTCGGCGGTTTCGTCGAACACTTCGTCTACCCGAACCGCTATCGCTACAGCGCCCTCGTCGCCCTCGACCACTTCCGGGCCGTGTCCATCGCCGAGGGGACCCCGCCGGATGCTCGACTCGCGGACGCCGTCGAACTCGTCCGCCGTGCACGGCAAGCCGACGGCACCTGGCTGCAGGGCGCCCGTCTGCCCGGCCGGGTCTGGTTCGACGTCGACGCGCCCGAGGGCGAACCGTCGAAGTGGCTCACGCTCATCGGTTCCCGGGTCCTCAGCTGGTGGGATGAAGCGCGCTCGGCAACCGCCCAGCAGACCCATGGACGAGGGATGGACGGCTCATAGGAAGTCCATAGCCCGCACGCCGAGGCTCGTCCCACGACCGATCGAGACCACCGATCGCAGATGAAGGCGAGGCGCACCATGAGCAGGATCCCCGAACCCGAGACCACCCCGGACGGCCCGGCCTACGAGGGCCGCCTGCTGGACCGGGCCGACGAGGAGGTCGTCGACCAGGGGGTCGCGTTCGACCTTGGAACCCTCGTCAGTCGGCGCACGGTGCTCAGTCTCGTGGGCGCCGGGGTGGGAGCCGTCGCGCTCGCCGCCTGCTCCACCGGGGCGTCCGGCAGCAGCAGTACGAGCACCGGCGCCGCTGGGTCCGGCACGAGCACCGCGACCGCGACCGGCGACCTCCCCGCCGGCGAGATCCCGGACGAGACCGCGGGCCCCTACCCGGGCGACGGCTCGAACGGTGCCGATGTGCTCGAGGAGTCCGGCATCGTGCGCAGCGACATCCGGTCGAGTATCGGGTCCGGCACCACCGCGAGCGGGGTCCCCATGGCCCTCTCGCTGACCATCCTCGACCTGGCGAACGGTGACGCCCCGTTCGCCGACGTCGCCGTGTACGTCTGGCACTGCGACGCGTCGGGCGGCTACTCGATGTACTCCGACGGGATCGAGGACGAGACCTACCTCCGCGGCGTCCAGGTCGCCGACAGCTCGGGGACCGTCTCGTACACCTCGATCTTCCCGGCCTGCTATTCGGGCCGGTGGCCGCACATCCACTTCGAGGTGTACCCCACGGTGGCGGACATCTCCGACTCCGCGAACGCCATCGCGACCTCCCAGGTCGCCCTCCCACAGGCGGCGTGCGACACCGTCTACGCATTGTCCGGCTACGAGGGGTCGAGCGCGAACCTCGCCCAGGTGAGCCTCGACGCCGACAACGTCTTCGGCGATGACGGCGGTGCCCTGCAACTCGCGACGGTGACGGGCGACGCGACCTCCGGGTACCAGGTGGCGCTCACCGTGCGGGTGGACACCACGACGACGCCGACCGCCGGTGCCGCTCCGTCCGGCGGTGGTGGAGCTGGCGGCGGCGGAGGAACGCCGCCGAGCGGGCGCTGACCGCCGACACCTCCACACACTCCCGCCCTACCCGCATCGACCCGAAAGGACCCGTCATGGGAATCCTCCAGAACCTCACCGGCTGGCACGCCCTCATCGTCCTCGCCGTCATCCTGCTGTTCTTCGGCGCCGCGAAGCTCCCGAGTCTCGCCCGCAGCGTCGGGCAGTCGGCGCGCATCCTGAAGGACGAGGTGTCGGGCGACGTGGACACCGGGGCCGACGCCCGCGCCGATACCCGCGCCGATACCCGCGCCGACACCCCTGCCGCCTGATCGTCGGAGCGCATCGTGTTCGGACTCACCATGGACAAGCTGGTCGTCATCGGCATCCTCGCGGCCGTGCTCATCGGCCCGAAACAGTTGCCGGTGTACGCCGAGAGACTCGGGGTGCTCGTCCGCACCGTCCGCGACCTCGTCGCCACGACCAAGGCGCGTGCTGCCGAGGAGCTCGGCCCCGAGTTCGACGCGACCGAGTGGAGGCGCCTCGACCCCCGACAGTTCGATCCCCGTCGGATCATCCAGGAGGCACTCGTCGAGGAGCGTGGGCCGGACACGCCGCGCGAGCCGACGGCTGAGGACCAGGACCCGACCGTGCCGCCTGTCCCGGCGAAGCCTCTGGCGAGCGGCGGCTGGCAGGCCGCGCTCCTCGAGCGGGTCGGACGCGACGGGGCGGATGCGCATCGCGCACCCGCCCCGATCGTGATCGACGAACGCGTCGTCGCCGCAGAACCCGCTAGCCGGCGGGCGTCGTGACGCGGCCGTCCTGGCCGTCCGCCGCAGGGGATGAACCGGCGGGCGGCAGGATGTCGAGCGGCATCGTGTGGGTGTCGATGAGCGGGTTGTCGTCCTGCCCCTTGACGAGCTCCACCGCCTCGGCCTTCGTCTCGACCGTCGGCACCGAGCCGATGAGCGGACGACGAGCCGTCTCCCGCATGGTGAGCACGCCGACGCCGGCCACCGCCGCGAAGAACATGATGTAGAACGCCGGCATGAACGTGTTGCCCGTCAGCTGGATGAGGAACTCGCTGAACAGCGGCGTCGTGCCACCGAACAGGGAGACCGACAGGTTGTACGCGATCGCCATGGCACCGAAGCGGGACGCCGTCGGGAAGAACGCCGGCAGCGAGGCCGCGGACGGTCCGGCCCACAGGGCGACGGGGGCGGCGACCATGAACAGCGCGATGAAGATCGCCCAGATCTCACCGATCTGCATGACCGCGAACGCCGGCACCATAAGCACGAGGGTCGCGCCGACGGCCATGAGGTACACCGGCTTGCGGCCGATCTTGTCGGACATACGGCCGACGAGCGGCAGGCAGGCGGACATGATGAGCAGCACCGGGATGGTGGCCACCGCGGCCGTCAGGTTGGAGACGCCGACGTCCTTCTCGAGGTAGGTCGGCATGTAGCTCGTGAGGGCGTACCCGGCGGTGTTCGTCGCGGCGACGATCGCCATCGCGATGAGGATCTGCCGCCAGAAGTGGCGGAAGATCCCGAAGATCCCCTGACGGGCCATCGGGTCGGCGTGCTCCGCCTCGATCCCGCCGGCGGTCTCGGCGACCTCGTAGGCCGGGGTCTCGGGGATCTTGAGGCGGAACCACACCGCCACGGCACCGAGCGGCAGGGCGATGAGGAACGGGATGCGCCAACCGAACTCGGTCATCGCGTCCGGCCCGGCGAGGCCCTCCGCGATCAGGGTGGTGAGGGCGACGGTTCCGGCACCGGCCGCGAAGCCGACGTAGGAGCCGACGTCGAGCCAGGAGGCCCAGAAGCCACGGCGGCGGTCGGGGGAGAATTCGGCGACGTAGGTGGAGGCGCCGGCGTACTCACCACCGGTCGAGAAGCCCTGGATCATCTTGAGCAGGTAGAGCGGGGCGATGGCCCACAGGCCGATCTGCGCAGCCGTCGGCAGCACACCGATGAGCGCGGTGGCCGCAGCCATCATCGACATCGTGAGGAAGAGGATCTTCTTCCGGCCGATCTTGTCGCCGAGCGGCCCGAGCACCAGGCCGCCGAGTGGACGGACGAGGAACGACACGGCGAAGCCGAACAGGGTGACGAGGATGCCGGCTTCAGGCGGCAGGCCCTCGGTGAAGACGACGGTCATGGTGACGGCGAGGTAGCCGTAGATGCCGAAGTCGAACCACTCCATGAAGTTGCCGACGACGGTGCCCGAGATGGCGGTGCGGATGCGCGAGCGCTTCACGACGAGGACGTCGTCGACGCGGAGGCGCCTGGTCTTGCGGGCCGGCTTCCGGCCGGTTTTGGGGGAGGGGGATGCGGGGGACGATGATGCCGCGTTGTCGCTGGAGTTCACAAGCAGTACTCGTTTCCTGACAGTCGTGTTGAATCATTCGGCACTCGCGTAATCGCTCAGTGCCCGAGAAATGCCGGAGGATCGCCATGCTGCACTGGCACGGAGCTCGGGGGAGCTACACGTCGGGTGGCGGTTCGTTCGGGTGCGAACGCGTCCTCTCGGCTCTGGACGGGTATAGACAATACCAGGTGTTCAGTGCCGCCCCTCCCAGCGGTGGTGGGGGCACAATGGGCTGCATGGACCTGAGGCATCGCTCGTGGACGCTCGACGGCGGTCTCGGGACCCTCCTCGAGGCGCGCGGTCACGACCTCTCCGACGCGCTCTGGAGCGCCCGGCTGCTCGTCGACCAGCCGGCGGCCGTTCAGGCGGCTCATCAGGAGTTCTTCGATACCGGTGCGCAGATCGCGATCACCGCCTCCTACCAGGTCGGCTTCGAGGCGTTCGAGCGAATCGGCTTCACCGCTTCGGACACGGAACGCCTCCTGCGGTCGAGCGTCGACCTCGCGCGTCGAGCACGCGACACGCGGACGTCATCGGTCGACGCGGACCTCCTCGTCGCAGCCTCCGTCGGCCCGTACGGTGCGACCCTCGGTGACGGCTCCGAATACCGGGGCGACTCCGGACTCACGCGAGCGGAACTGCGTCGGTGGCATGAACGACGATTGACGGTCCTCGCCGACGCCGGTCCAGACCTCCTCGCCCTCGAGACCATCCCCTCCCTCGACGAGGCGACGGCGCTCGCCGAGCTGGTGCGCGGCTCCGGGGTGCCGGCCTGGTTGTCCTTCACGGTCGCGGGCGGCCGCCTGCGGTCCGGTGAACCGATGGAGGAGGGCTTCCGACTGGTCGAGGGTGTCGACGAGATCCAGGCGGTAGGGGTGAACTGCTCCCACCCGGACGAGGTGCTGCCGGCCATCCGAGCCGCTCGCGCGGTGACGGACCGCGCGATCGTCGTCTATCCGAACTCCGGCGAGCGGTGGGACGCCGAGGCGCGGGTCTGGCGCGGGCACGCCGGTGTCGGCGACGTCGACGCCTGGCTGGAGGTCGGTGCGAGCATCGTCGGTGGGTGCTGCCAGGTCCTGCCCGACGACATCGCCGTCATCCGGCGCAGGGTCGACGCGTTCGAGCCCGGAGTCGATGTGGCAGGGCCCGGCTAGCCGACGTTGAACCCGCCGTTGCTCGAGAGCAGCTGGCCGTTGATCCAGGAACCTGCGGGGGAGAACAGGAACCGGACGAGGTCGGCGGTGTCGGACGGCGTACCGAGCCGGCCAGCCGGGGTCGCCTCGGCCCCCGCGCGACGGATGTCCTCGGTCATCCAGCCCGTGTCGATCGGACCCGGATTGATGACGTTCGACCGCACCCCGCGGTCGGCGAGCTCCACCGCGGCCGCCGTGACGATGCGGTCGAGCGCGCCCTTGCTGGCGCCGTAGGGGAGGTTGTGCACCGAGTGGTCGCTCGTGAGCGCGACGATCCGGCCGGCCACCTCCGGTGGTCCTTCCTGCACCGGGAGCTGTTCGGCGAACGCCTTGATGAGCAGCCAGGTGGCCCGGGCGTTCACGGCGAAGTGGCGGTCCCAGCTGTCGACGTCCGTCGTGAGGATCGAGCTGTCGACCGACTCGCAATGCGACATCACGAGTCCGGACACGCGACCGGAGCGCGCCGCCCGCTCGACGAGCTCGGCCGGGAACGCCGGGTCGGCGAGGTCACCGAACACGACGTCGACCGTGACGCCGAGGGCACGGCACTCCTCGGCGATCGACTCCGGGTCGTCGGGGGTCCGTTCGTAGCCGAGGCGCTCGTCGTAGGGGCGCCAGGCGTTGAGGACCAGGTTCCAGCCGTCGGTGGCGAGGCCGACGGCGAGACCGGCCCCGATCGACCGGCGGCGGCCGACGCCGGTCACGATGGCGAGGCGGTCGGTGGCGGTGGCGTCGTCGGTGAAGTCCATCCCGAGACCCTACGCGATGTCGGGTGGTCGCCGACAGGCCGGGTCTGGCTCCGGTCAGGCCGACAGGAGGCGACCGGCGATCGCGCGGGCGGTCTCGAACGGCTCACGGAAGGTCCGCATCCCGACCGTCACGATGGCGCCCTCGTAGAGCAGCATGAGTTCGCGGGCGCGTGCTCCGGGGTCCGACAGGCCGGCTTCGGTGATGAGCTCGGCGAAGCGGTCGAGCAGCCACTGCTTCTGCCGGGTGACCTCGGGGAGGACGAGGCCGCTCGTCGCGTGGTCAGGGATCTCGGCGCGCGCGTTGACGGCACTGCAGCCCTTCGGGCTGTTGTCGTCGGACCAGCCGATCGCCGCATCGAAGATCGCGAGCACCCGCTCGATCCCGGGTTCCGGATGACGGGCGAGCGCTTCGTCGACCCACGCCCGCCACCGTGCGTCGCGATGCTGCAGGTAGGAGAGCACGAGGGCCTCCTTGCTGCCGAACCGGTCGTAGAGGGTCTTCTTCGTGACCCCGGCGGCCTCGGCGATGGTGTCGACGCCGACCGCGTGGATGCCGTTCTCGTAGAAGAGGACGGAGGCCGCGTCGAGCACGCGTCGGGCGCCCGGCGTGAGGGGTGCGAGCTCTGGAGTGTCGACCGTCATGCGAAAACTATACCAGTCTGTATACTGCGGGGATGAGTAAACAGGTCGGTATAGTTTTCGCGGCCGCAGCCTTCGTCCTCGCCTGGAGCTCAGGCTTCATCGTCGCGAAGATCGGCACCGAGGACGTGCCCGTACTCACCGTCCTGCTCTGGCGGTTCGTCCCGCTCGCCGTCGGGCTCGCGATCGTGCTGCTGGTCAGCGGGCAGTGGAGGAACGCCAGCCCTGCCCAACTGCGCTCACAACTCGTCATCGGCCTGTTCGCCCAGTTCGGCTACGTCGTGTTCGTCTACGCCTCGGTCGCCGTGGGTATCTCGACCGGGACGACCGCGCTCATCGACGCCGTCCAGCCGCTCGTCATCGCCGCACTCGCCGGCCCGCTGCTGCACGTGCGCGTCCCCGGCGCGCAATGGCTGGGACTCGGGATCGGCGCGGCCGGGGTGTTCCTCATCGTGCAGTCCCAGTTCGGCGCCTCGGACGCGCCGCCGATCGCCTACGCCCTCCCTGCGCTGGCCATGGCCAGCCTCATCACCGCGACGATCCTCGAACGGCGCTCGCCGCACCGATCCCCGGTCCTCCTCACCCTGACCGTCCACGCGACGGCGACGACGGTGCTCCTCGCCGTCCTCGCCCTCGCGACCGGTGCGGCCGTGCCACCGGGCGACGCGACCTTCTGGCTCACGACGCTCTTCCTCGCGCTCGTGCCGACGCTCTCCGCCTACGGTCTGTACTGGTGGTTGCTGCGTCGGATCGGCGTGACGGTCCTGAACGCCCTCCTGTTCCTCGTCGCCCCGACGACCGCCGTCGCCGGTGCGCTCCTGTTCCGCGAGCCGTTCACCCTTCTGACGGCCGGCGGGTTCCTGCTCAGTGCGGCGGGCGTCGCCCTCGTGCTCGTCAGCGACGCCCGCGGTCGGGTCGGTGCCCGGAGTCGGGCCGGTGGCCGGAGTCGGGTCAGTGACCCGGCGTCCGGAGCTCCCGCTGGCGACGCATCTCCTCGGCGAGCTCCGGATTCCGCTCCGCAAGGTGCTCGGTGATGTCGTCGACCACTTCGGGCGCCTTGTTCTGACTGAGCTTCGCGCGGGCGTCGAAGCGCGTCACCCGCATGCGCAGGCCGACCGTGCCCTTCGCGGCGCGCCGGGTACCGGCCTCGTCCTCGGACAGGTGGCGGCCGTCTGGCCGGGAGTCCTCGAAGTGGTCCGTCAGCTTGCTCAACATCTCGTAGTTCTCGTCCTCGCTGAGGACCTCAGGTGTCCCGTACAGGTGGGCGGTGACGTGGTTCCACGTGGGGATGAGCTGGCCCTCCGGGTACCAGCTCGGCGACACGTAGTCGTGCGGGCCCTGGATGATGACGAGGATCTCGTGCGCACCGAGTTCGTGCGTGGCCTCGTCCGGTCGGCCGAAGTGGCTGACGATGGACAGGCCGTCGACGTCTTCCTCGAGGATCGCCGGGTAGTGGGAGGCGACGAGGCCGGTGCTCGCCGGCGACACGAACGTCGCCCACGGGTGGTTGCGGATGAGGCGCTTGACCTCGTCGACGTCGGTCATGAGGTACGTGGGGGTGTGGCGCATGGTGGGGTCACTTCCGGTCGAGGCGGGTGCGGACGGCGAGGCCGGCGCACAGGATGACCGCGAGGCCGCCGAGCACGGTGGCCCGGTCGAGGTCCTCGCGGAGGATGAGGGTCGCCCACCCGATGCTCAGCACCGGTTGGACGAGTTGGATCTGGCTCACGCGTGACAGGGGTCCGATCGCGAGCCCGCGGTACCAGGCGAAGAAGCCGAGGAACATGCTGACCACGCCGAGGTACCCGAAGGCGAGCCAGGCCACCGGCGTCGCCGTCGGCGGTTCCACGGCCCAGGCGATCGCGGTGAGCGTCACCATGAGCGGCGAGGCCAGGACGAGTGCCCAGCAGATGGTCTGCCAGGAGCCGAGCTCGCGGGCGAGCAACCCGCCCTCGGCATAGCCGATCGCGGCGGCGACGACGGCGCCCAGGAGGAGGAGGTCGGACCAGTCCAGCGGGGCGAGTCCGTCGGTCCGCAGGGCGGCGAACCCCACGGCGGCGACCGCACCCAGGCCGGCGAAGATCCAGAACGCGCGGGGCGGGCGCTCGCTGCCGCGGACGACCCCGGCGACCGCGGTGGCGGCGGGGAGCAGGCCGATCACGACGGCGCTGTGGCCCGCGGGAGCCGTGGTGAGCGCGAAGGAGGTCAGAAGCGGGAACCCGACGACGACCCCGCCGCCGACGACGGCGAGGCGGGCCCACTGCGCGCCGACGGGACGCCGTGGACGGGCGATCGACAGGACGAGGAGGGCGAGGAGGGCCGCGACGACGGCGCGAGCCGAGCCGATGAACAGCGCGGACATCCCGGTCAGCGCGACCTTGGTGAGCGGGACGGTGAGCGAGAACGCCAGGACGCCGAGCAGCCCCCAGCCGAGACCGGCACGGGATAACGCCACCGGTGCCGGAGCGATAACGCTACTCTGTTGACTCATGAACAACGATAGCACCGAGCGGATCGTCGTGGCCATCACCGCCTGGATCGCCGCCGCCCCGCCAGGCGCTCGGGTGCCGTCGAACCGGGCGCTCACGGCGGAGTTCGGCGCGAGTCCGGTCACCGTGCAGAACGCGATGCGGCAACTCGCCGGTCGAGGGCTCGTCGAGAGCCGGCCGGGGGTCGGCACCTTCGTCCGGGCGGCACGGATCAATCGAGCCGTCGACTACGGCTGGCAGACGGCCGCGCTCGGTGCGCTGCCCTGGCGGCCCGGTGCGCTGTCCGCGGCTCAGCGGTCGGTCGCGCCCGACACGATCGCGCTGCACTCGGGCTACCCGGCCCGTGAACTCCTCCCGGAACGCCTCGTCCGCGCGGCGCTGGCCCGCGCAGCCCGCACCGATGTCGCCATGACCCGCTCGCCGGCGGCCGGAGCGCCCGGACTCCAAGCCTGGTTCGCCGCCGAACTCGCCGCCGTCACGCCGCCCGGGGTCACCCCGGCGACAGCTCGAGACGTCATCGTGATCGCCGGCAGCCAGAGCGGTCTCAGCTCGATCTTCCGGGCGCTCGTGGGGCCAGGGCAGCCGATGCTCATCGAGTCGCCGAGCTACTGGGGTGCGATCCTCGCGGCCGAGCAGGCCGGCGTCACGCTCGTGCCCGTGCCGACCGGACCGACCGGGCCGGATCCGGACGCCGTGGAGCGCGCCTTCCAGGACACGGGAGCCCGCGCCTTCTATGCGCAGCCGACCTTCGCCAATCCGAGCGGCGGGCAGTGGCCGGAGGAGACCGGACTCGCGGTCCTCGAGTCCGTGCGGCGCCACGGGGCGTTCCTCATCGAGGACGACTGGGCGCACGACCTCGCCATCGACACCGAGCCTCGTCCCCTCGCCGCGCTCGACGGCGACGGACACGTGATCTACCTGCGGTCGTTGACGAAGAGCGTGTCTCCGTCGCTGCGGGTCGCCGCGGTCATCGCGAGGGGGCCGGCTCGCGATCGGATCCTGGCGGACCGGTCCGCCGAGTCCATGTACATCAGTGGCCTGCTCCAGGCGGCGACGCTCGACGTCGTGACCCAACCCGGTTGGCGGACGCATCTCCGTGGCCTGCGTCCCCGCCTGCGTGCCCGACGCGACCGACTCGTCGCCAGCCTCGCCGAACACGCGCCGACGGTCCACCTCGGGCTGGTCCCCGCCGGCGGTCTGAACCTGTGGGGGCGACTGCCGGACGGCACGGATGCGGCGCAGGTGGTGCGCTCCTGCGAGAGCCGCGGGCTCATCATCGCCGACGGCGCCGAGTGGTTCCCCGCTGAACCCGCCGGGTCCTTCATCCGGTTGAACTACTCCGGCGAGGATGCGGACCGCTTCGAGGAAGCGGCCCGCATCCTGGGCGAGGTGCTGGCGGACGAGCGCGCCTGAGGTGCTCGCGGACGAGCGCGTCGGCGCCGTTGGCTGACGCCCTGCTTACAGGTCGAGCTTCGCGTTGTCGCCGCCGTCGTAGGTCTCGCCGGTGACCTTGGACTTCACGAACGCGACGGCGGTCGCGATCTTGCCGCCGGGGCTGTCCCAGTACTCGGCGCTGTCGGCCGAGAACTTCAGCAGACCGACGCGCGGGTCGGAGGGGCCGTCCGGGAACCAGGCCTCGACGACGCTGTTCCACAGTTCCTCGAGCTTCGCCTGGTCCTCGACGAGTGCCGCGGTCCCGGCGAGCGACACCCAGGAGCTGTCGGAGCTCAGCGTGACGCCGGCGTTCGGGTTGACGTCGAGCTGCTGCACGGCGGAGGCGTCCTTGCCGACGATGAACCACAGGTCGCCGTCGAACTCGCGCTCCTGCACGGTGAGCGGGTGGGCGACGAGCTTGCCGTCGAGGTCCACCGTGGTGAGCATCGCGAAGCGGAAGTCCGCGAGCAGCTTGTTGAGGGTCGTGTAGGGGTCGGTGTCTCCGGCCATGGGGGTCTCCTTCGTCTCGTCGACCGGCCCGTCGGTGTCGGGGTGCCGGTCTGCGTGGCTCGCAGCCTACGACTCGCGGCTCCGACCGCACCTGGATGCGCGGGACCGTTGACGGGAGCGGCTTCTTCTGCTCTGCGCGCAGGCCAGGTTGGTCCTATCGCACATCTCGTGCGCGAGCGCCATGCTCCTGCCGTTCTCGGGTCCGCTCACTACCCTGGAGGCTTCACGACCGCAGGGAGAGACACATGAACACCTCATCGCTCATCAACCAGATCAACGAGGCGCTCGCGGCACTCGGCGGCGGCCCGTTCCTCACGACGAAGACCACCGAGCAGGACGCGACGACCACGGTCACCGGCACCCTCGGCGACACCGAGATCCACATCGACTTCGTCGAAGAGGGCAACGGCACCGAGGCCGAGAAGGACCACACGGTCGTCGTCCGCGACGCTTTGGGCAAGCAGCTCGGCGAGGGACGCGGCGACTCCACGTTCGCCGACGCGATCTCCTCGTTCGGCTGGGCCGGCGTGCTCGACGCCGTCAAGGGCTGATCGACCGATCATGACCACCAGGGTCCGGTCCCGTCCGCGTCTGCGGGGGACCGGGCCCTGCGTCGTCTCCGGGAGGCGTCCGTGACGCCGCGTTCGGATGGCGGACCGGAGGAGGGCAGACCGGCGGAGGACGAGCACTGGTTCGTCGTGAAGGGTCGACGCTGGCGTCGCACCGACCCGAGCCTGCCGAAGGACCTCGTCGCCGCGCTACAGGCGCACCTCGGCCGTGGCCGCTCCGGCGTCGGGGTCGCGAAGCGCGCGGGCGACGAGGAGGCTGTGGCTGCCGCACGCCGACGGGTCGGCCTCGCGAAACACGGGCTCGGTGAACGTGGTCCGACCTGGTGGGAGGAGCCCGAGGCGGCACGGCTCGAACGCGCTGAGGCGGCGCTCGAGGAGCTCGACGCGCTCGACGAGTGACCGCAGGGGCGATCCTGGGGGTGATCCAGGGGTGATCCAGGGGGCCGGACTTGCGCTCCGGACGATCTCGACATATCGTTTATCGATACCAACGACAATCGATATGGATGTGATGATCATGACCGACTCCACCGATCGCCCGACGCCGTCCGGCTTCGACCACGCCGCCTGGCAGGCGGCGAAGACCCAGCGCTCCAACCGCAACGACCTCGTGTCCGTTCTCGGTGCCGCCGTCGCCGCCGCAGGAGCCGTCGTCGTCATCCTCGTCCTCCGGCTGCTCGACGTCTTCGGCACCGACGGGACCCGGGTCCCCGTGTTCTTCGACGCCGTCGACGTGGCCCTGCCGGGCGCAGCGGGAGCCGGCTCCGTCACGGTCGACCAGGGTTCGATCGTCGTGGTCGACCTCCCGGTCGTGACCTTCGTGTGTGTCCTGCTCGCCGCGATCCTGCCGGCGATCGCGAACCTCGTCGTCATCGTCTGCGGGTTCAGGTTCTTCCGCCGCCTGCTGCGCGGCGACGCCTTCGCGCCCGGCAACGCACGCCTGCTCTCGATCGCCTCCATCGCCATCCTCTGCGGGTGGATCGCGGACACCTGGTTCGGCACGATGTCGTCGAACGGCGCGCTCGCGGTCGCGACCGACGGTGCGGTGGAGGGAACCCCGTACCCACTCACCTGGGTCCCCGTGCTCGTCGCCATGGCGGTCGGCGGCCTCGCGATCGCGTTCCGTGCCGGCGAGCGACTGCGCGCCGACACCGAGGGGCTCGTCTGATGGTCCCGGCCATCGACGACGACGCGGCGACCGGGGTGCACTGCACCCTCGACCGGTTGCTCGCCGACCGCGGCCTCACCCTCGCCCGCCTGAGCGAGCTCGTCGGGGTGAGCGTGGTGAACCTGTCGGTGCTCAAGAACGACCGCGCGAAGGCGATCCGGTTCTCGACGCTCACCGCCATCTGCCGCGCGCTCGACTGCGAGATCGGCGAGCTGCTGGAGCTCGACGCCGCACCCTGAGCCGTCCGGTGCCGACCCGCCGGCACCGACCCCTCCGCGCCGACCCCTCCGCGCCGATCCCTCAGCGCCGGCGCTCGCGGAGGAGCAGCTGTGTGAGGTAGAGCCCGCCGATCACCACCGTGACGACGCCCACCGGAACCGTCAGCGGGATCAGATGCTGGGCGACGAGGTCGGACCCGAGCAGCAGTACCCCACCGACGAGCGCCGTCGCGACGAGCGGGATGCCCGGTGACCGGGTCAGGCGGCGGGCGATCTGCGGGGCAGCCAGGGCGATGAACGCGATCGGCCCGGCCACGGCGGTCACCGCGCTCACGAGGGCGACGGCCATCCCGATGAGGATCGCGCGTTCGCGGGTGAGGCGCACCCCGGTCGCGGCGGCCACGTCGTCACCGAGCTCGAGCTGGCGGAGCGGGCGGGCGACGAGCGGGAGCAATGCGAACAGGACCAGCAGGCAGCCGAGGGCCGGCCAGACCACCGTCGCGGTCGCGGTGTTCAGGGTGCCGGCGCCCCAGGCGGCGGCGAAGAGGGCGACGTCGAGGTCGGCTCGGAGGAGGAGCCAGCTGTTGAACGCGGCGAGCATGGCCGAGACGCCGATCCCGACGACGATGAAGCGGAAGCCCGACAAGCCCTGTCGCAGGGCGAGGAGGAAGATCGCGACCGCAGCGGCCAGGCCGCCGATCAGGGAACCGGCCATGAGGGCCGGCCACCCGCCGCCGAGGAGGAGGAGCGCCACGAGCATGCCGGTGAAGGAGCCGTTGGCGAGACCGATGATGTCGGGGCTCGCGAGCGGGTTCCGCGTGAGCGTCTGGAAGATCGCACCGGACAGGGCGAGCGCCGCGCCGAAGCCGATCGCGGCGAGCACCCGCGGCAGTCGCCACTCGAGCACCACGGTGCGGGCCAGGCCGTCGACCCGGCCGGAGAGGACACCGAGCACCTCTTCGGCGCTCAGCGGGTAGTCGCCGAGGGCGAGGCCGGCGATGGCCGCGACGACGATCAGCAACAGGGCCGCGCCGCAGACGATGAGCAGGCGCGGTGCCGGCCGATTCCTGGTGCGCAGCACGTCCGCCGCCCGTTCACGCGTCGCGGTCACAGTCCGGACGCCGTCCTGCGCCGGGCGAGCGCGATGAGGACGGGGGCGCCGACGAAGGCGGTCACGAGTCCGACGGGCATCTCACCGGGCAGCACCGCGATCCGCCCGACCACGTCGGAGCAGAGCACGAGGACGCAGCCGACGACGACCGAGCCGGCGAGGATGCGGCGCTGATCGCTCCCGACCGTCCACCGCACGAGGTGGGGGACGACGAGGCCGACGAACGCGATCGGCCCGGCGATCGCGGTCGCCCCGCCGGCGAGCAGGGTGACGGCCGCGAGCACCAGCACGCGACTCCGGCCGACGCTGACCCCCTGCGCGCGAGCCACGTCGGGACCGAGGGCGATCGCGTTGAGACTGCGGGCGCTCGCCGCCGCCAGGACGAGCCCCGCCGCGAGGAACGGGAGCACGGGCACGACGACGCCGAGGTCGCGTTCGAGGAGGCTCCCCGCGTTCCAGCCGCGCATGCGGTCGAAGGCGTCGGGGTGGGTGATGGCGATCCCCGTCGTCAGGCCGGCGAGCACGGCGCCGAACGCCACACCCGTCACGGTCAGGCGGGCGGCGGACGACCGTTCGCGTCCGCCTGAGCCGATCGTGTAGACGACGAGGGTGACGACGAGCGCGCCACCGCAGGCGAGCCAGGCGATCTCGCCCGGTGCGGTGACGCCGAGGAACGCCACGCCGGCGGCGACGGCGAACCCGGCCCCGGCGTTGACCCCGAGGATGCCGGGGTCGGCGAGGGGGTTGCGGGTGAACGCCTGCATGAGTGCCCCCGCGACACCCAGGGACGCACCGACGGCGAGCGCCGCGATGGTCCGCGGCACCCGCTGGTCCCAGACGACGAACCGCGCCTCGCCGGAACCTGCGCCGGTGAGTGCCGACCAGACCGCGTCGGGGCTGATCGGGTTCGCGCCGACGAGGAGCGACAGGACGACGGCCAGCGCGAGCGCTCCGAGCCCGGCGAGCAGCGGGATGAACCGATGCCGTCGGTGAGGCGTCCTCAAGCCGGGCCGGGCGTCCGTCGTGGCCCGTCCGGCAGGATCGGTCGTCGCGATGGCGCCGGTCGTGACGCTGTCCGTCACGACTCCGCGGAGAGCAGCCGGTCGAGGTCGTCGAGCACGGCCATGCCGCCCAGCGGACCGACACCGGTGATCCAGAACGACTGGTCGACGAGGTGCAGCTCCGGGAACGCGTCCGTGTTCGCGGTGAGGGAGGCCGGCATGGTCGAGGCGTCGTCGGGGTCGACACTCGTCACGAACACCTGGTCGGCGGTCGCTTCGAGGACCCGCTCGGGCGAGAGGTCGAGGGAGATGTCCTCCCACGCGTGCTCGGGCGTGGTGAACCCGGCGCATTCGAGCGTGCTGCCGGCGAAGGAGGTGGGGCCGTAGAGCGTCAGGACGCCGTCGCGCGGCCGGATGAGCTGCGCGGTCTTCCCGGCGGTGTCGTGCTTCGTCGCGATCTCGGCGCAGCGTGCGTCGTAGGCGTCGAGGAGTTCGTCGGCGCCGTCCGGCTTGCCGAGCGCCTCTGCCACGAAGCGCACGTTGTCCCGCCACGGGTCGGTCTGCGTCGCCATGAACACCGTCGGAGCGATCTCGGACAGCTGGTCGTACAGGGCCGAGTGGCGCGACTCGGTGCCGATGATGAGGTCGGGCTTCGCCGCGGCGATCAGCTGCACGTTCGGCTCGGCCACGGTCCCGACGGTCGGGATGTCGGCGGCCTGCTTCCCCAGGTACGCGGGCACGCCGGCCGTCTCGTTCAGCACGGCCGCGCCCACCGGGGTGATGCCGAGGGCGACCGTCGTGTCGAGCTGGACCGGCTCGAGGACGACGACCCGCTTCGGGCTGTCCGGGATGGTGCTCTCGCCGTGGGCGTGCTGCATCACGTGGGTGGCGCTCGTGGCGGCGTCCGAGGGTGTGGAGGCGCTCGAGCTGCTGCAGGCGGCCAGGCTCAGGGCGGCGACGGCGAGGGCGGCGACGGCGGCGAGCCGTCGGCGGCGGACGAGGGGGAGGGGCACTGGTCACCTTTCGAACGGGTCGCGATCGACGCGACCGGGTAAGGCAAGCATAACCTTTGTCAGTAGGTGGTCCTTGGCCGGGCGTTCCAGTAGCCCTGGGTGTGGACCCGCTCAGGGGCGATGCCGTGGGCGGTCGTCGCGGCTCGTAGGAGTGGGACCCTGGTGCTCTCCGTCACCAACCAGGCGGCGAAGTCGTGGCCGAGCGTCGCGACGTGCGCACCGTGTGCGCGGAGCCACCGCTCGACCGCGTCGACGAGGGCGTCACCGCCCGCCCGGCCTCCGCGTTGGTGGATCTCGACCCGGTGCCGCTCGGGCAGCGGCTGCAGGAGGGCCAGGTCGGCCGGGTCTCCGGCCTCGAGGATGAGGTGTGCGTGCACGTCCTCGCCGAGGGAGCGCAGGATGCCGTCGACGGCGGGGAAGGCGGTCTCGTCTGCCGCGAGGAGGACGGTCGTCGCGGTCCCCGGCGCCCACTGGACGCCGTGCGTCGGGTCGCCGCGGCGGAGGTCGGGCCCGGAGACGAGCAGGTGGTCCCCGGTGCTCGCGCCGAGCGCCCAGCGGCTGGCCGGGCCCGCCGGGTCGTGGATGAAGACGTCGAGGTCGAGTTCGTGCCGGCCGGGCCGGACCCGGTGCGCGGTGTAACTCCGCATGACCGGGCGTTCCGCCGCTGGCAGGGCACGCCAGGCCCGTCGCCACTCGTGCTCGGGTTGGCCGCCCCGGAGTCCGTCCGGATAGGTGCCGTCGCCATCCGGCAGGAGGATCTTGATGCGCTGATCCTGCTCGTACGGTGCGAAGTCCGCCAGCGACGGGTCACCGAGGGTCACCCGCACGAAGCCGGGGGACAGACGCCGGGTGCCCTGTACGACGGTGTCGAAGAGGACGTTGGGCGAGTGCAGGAACGGGACGGGCATCCCATCGAGTGTAGGAGGATCCGAAGCCGGTCCCGTGGCGTCCGGCGGCTCACCGAGGACGGACGGATCGCGCGATCGCGACGCACAGTGGGACGGCGACGACGGTCAGCGCCGCGGCGGCCGGGAGGAGGAGCGCGGCGCCCCAGGTGCCGAGGATGATCCCGCCGACCGCGCCGCCGACCGCGATCGAGACGTTCCACATCGTGACGAGCGCCGACTGGGCCGCGTCCGCCGCATCGCCGGCGACCCGAGCGATCGCGACCTGGAAGAGCACGGAGTACGCGCCGAAGGCGAGCCCCCAGCCCCCGGCCGCGACGAGGAGGAGCGCGACCGGTGGATCCGCCGCGACGACGCCGAGCCCAACGGTCCCGAGGACGGCCGCGCCGAGGATGGTGATCCCGAGACGCACGTTCGCGAGCCGTCCGGCCCCGAGGGTGCCGAGGACGGACGCCACCCCGAACACGGCGAGGAGCAGGCCGAGCGGCACGGGCGTCCCGCGGTCGGCGAGGACCGGCGCGAGGTAGGTGTACGCGATGTTCTGACCGATGATGCAGACCGCCAGGGCCACGAGGATCGTCACGACCGCGGGGAGGCGGAGCGCAGCGCCCATGCGAGTCGAGCGGCCGGGTCGCGTTCCGGCCACTCGTGGCGCGAGGACGACGGCGACGACGCCGAGGAGCGCGGTCGTGGCGGCGACGATGCCGAACACGGCCCGCCACCCGAGCTCCGCGCTGAGGACGGTACCCGCCGGGACGCCGAGGGCGAAGCCGAGCGTCGCACCCGACAGCACGATCCCGAGAGTCGATCCGAACCGCCTCTGGCTCGTGAACCCGCGGGTGTACCCGGGGAGCATCGCCCAGACGACGCCGGCCACGAGACCCGCGGCGAAGCGCGTCGCGAGGTGTGTGAGGAGGTCGGGCGCTGCGGCGGTCCCGGCGTTCGCGAGGGCCGACACCGCGATGGCGAGCAGCACGACCGTGCGGCGGTCGAGTCGTGCGAGCAGGCGGCTGATCGGGATCGCGGCGACGATGCACCCGAGGGCGAAGACCGCGACGCTCTGGCCGGCGATCGCCTCCGTGGTGCCGAGGTCGGCGGCCATCGCGGGCAGGACGCCGGCCGGGAGGACCTCGGTGAGCAGCGTCACGAATCCGACGGCGGCGAGGAGGAACGCGGTCGGGAGGGGCGAACGGCCTCGGGCCGGGGAGAGGGTCGTCGGTGGTGCGGTGCGCGCGGCGTCGGTGGTCATGTCGGGAAGTCTCGCGGCCTGCCACTGGTGTCAGGGTCAAGTCGGCGCACGACAGCTCGGGAATACCCGGCCGACTCGGACGGCTGCTCAAGATGGACACATCTCGTTCGAAGGGGTCTTGCATGCGCATCGGCGAACTGGCGGCGGCCACCGGGAGCACCCCGCGGTTGCTGCGGTACTACGAGCAGCAGGGCCTGCTCCGACCGACCCGCTGCGCGAACGGGTACCGCGAGTATGGCGACCACCTCGTCGCGAAGGTGCAGCGCATCCGCGAGCTGATCGCCGTCGGCATGCCGACCGCGCTCATCCTGCAGATCCTGCCGTGCTTCGAGGACGACGACACGATCTACCAGGTGACGCCGTCGGCCGAGGTGCTCGAGCGACTCCTCGAACACCGCGCGCGGCTCGACGCCAAGCTCGGCTGCATCCAGGCCAGCCGGGACGCCATCGACGTCTACCTCGACCGCGTCGGCAGCGTCGTGGTCTGAGGCGGCTGGGTCCACGGGGCCGGCTGGGTAGGCTCGGCGCATGGCGATCGACCCCTACTACCGCGACCGGCTGCAGCTCTTCGACGGATTCTCCGATGCCCGACGCGCCGCGGCGGGTGGGACGCTCGAGGAGGCGTTCCAGGAGCGACTCGCGGCCTACGGCGACGACGGGCCGTGGCAGCCACCGGTCGACGTCGTCATCACCGACGAGGTCGTCGACGGCCCCCACGGCGAGATCCCGATCAGGCGCTACGTGCCCGGAGAGGCCGACCAGGCCGCCGCCCATCTCGCCCGTCCCGCCCTCCTCTGGGCACACGGTGGTGGGTTCACAGCGGGGACGCTCGACTGGCCGGAGGCGCACGTCGTGAGCGCCGAACTGGTCGCTCGGGCCGGAGCCGAGGTCGTGTCCGTCGACTACCGGCTGGCGGACGGGGTCACGCGCTACCCGGTGCCACTCGACGACGTGCTCGCCGTCTGGGAGTGGCTCGTCGACGAGCGGTCGGTCGTCCCCGGATCGCGGACGGCGATCGGCGGTGCCAGTGCTGGAGCCGCCCTCGCGCTCGCCGCCTCGCTCCGCAGCGACCGCCGAGCGGACGCCGTACTCCTCGCCTACCCGTTCCTCCACGCGGTCGTGCCGCCACTGCCGCAGGACGTCCTGACGGAGATGGACGTCCTGCCCGACTTCATGCGCTTCCCGCGGGAGTCGATCGAGTGGATGGTCGAGAACTACGTCGGCCGCCTCGACGACCTGCCAGAGCTCGCCCTGCCGGGGGTGGTGCCGGTGACCGCCGACCGCCCGCCGCTCTCCGTCCTGCTGTCGGAGTTCGACGACCTCCGCCCGTCCGGGGAGGCGCTCATCGCCGCGTCGGAGGCCGCCGGGGCATCCGTCCGCAGCCGGCTCGAACCGGGCGTCCTCCACGGGCACCTGAACCGTCATCCCGTCGCGCCGGGTGTGGCGCCGTCGCTGGATTGGCTGGCCGAGGGGCTGCGCGCGATGGAGGAGCACGCCGGGTAGACGAGGATGCAGCGCGAATCGCCAGCTCCGGACGCGTTGCGCGATCGTCGACAGCGGGCATACTAGAGACAACCTCCGTTCCCGAACGGAGTTCGGTTTTCATGCTCGGCCCGTTCGGGCACGGGTGATCCCGACGCTGCTCCACTCATCGACGAGAAACGGACCACCCATGAGCGTTCCCGAACCCGCGCCGGCCTACCGCGACGCCACCCTCCCGGTCGACGAGCGCGTCGACGACCTCCTCGGCCGCATGACCGTCGCCGAGAAGGCCGGCATGCTGTTCCAGACGATGATCGCCCCCGGCCCGATCGACGAGGCGAACCCGCACATGGGCCTCGCGAGCGGCGAGCACATGATCGGCGAGCAGCTGCTGACGCACTTCAACGTGCTCGGCACGGCACCCGACACCACGGCGCTCGCCGAGTGGACGAACGCCCTCCAGGAGCGGGCGTCGCGTACCCGGCTCGGCATCCCCGTCACCCTCTCCACCGACCCGCGTAACCACTTCACCGACAACGTGGGCACCGCCGCCCGAGCCGGAGCGTTCTCCCAGTGGCCGGAGACGCTCGGCCTCGCCGCCATCGGATCCACCGAGCTCGTCGAGGCCTTCGCCGACACCGCACGCCAGGAGTACCTGGCGGTCGGCATCCGGCTCGCCCTCCACCCGCAGGTCGACCTCGCGACCGAACCCCGCTGGTCGCGCATCGGCGGCACCTTCGGCGAAGATGCGGAGCTGAGCGCCGAGCTCGTCGCCGGCTACATCCGCGGCTTCCAGGGCGCGGAACTCGGCCCCGACTCGGTGTCCACCATGACGAAGCACTTCCCGGGCGGCGGGCCCCAGCTCGACGGTGAGGACCCGCACTTCGCCTACGGACGCGAACAGGTCTACCCGGGCGGGAATTTCGACTACCACCTCATCCCGTTCCGTGCCGCGATCGCCGCCGGAGCGGGCCAGATGATGCCGTACTACGGGATGCCCGTCGGTACCGAGCACGAGGAGGTCGCCTTCGCGTTCAACCACGGCATCATCACCGGGCTGCTCCGCGAGGAGCTCGGCTTCGACGGCATCGTCTGCACCGACTGGGGGCTCATCACCGACACCTCGATCATGGGGCAGGAGATGCCCGCCCGCGCCTGGGGACTCGAACACCTCGACGAGCTGACACGCGTGGAGCGCATCCTGCAGGCCGGCTGCGACCAGTTCGGCGGCGAGGCCCGACCGGAACTCGTCGTCGAACTCGTCGAACAGGGACGGATCACCGAGGACCGCATCGACGCGTCCGTCCGGAGACTGCTCCGCGAGAAGTTCGTGCTCGGGCTCTTCGAACAGCCCCTCGTCGACGCGTCGGCCGCGAGCGGGATCGTCGGGCGTGCCGACTTCATCGCCGCCGGCGAGGCCGCACAGCGCCGGGCCTTCACGGTGCTGACGAACGTCGACGGGACGCTCCCGGTGCGCTCGCCGCGTCCTCGGCTGTACGTTGAGGGGATCGACGAGGCCGTGGCCGCCGGCTACGGCGAGGTCGTCACCGACCCGGCGTCGGCGGACCTCGCGCTCGTCCGCATGCAGACCCCGTACGAACCCCGGCCGGGCGGGTTCGAGGCGATGTTCCACGCCGGATCGCTGGACATCCCGGCCGAGGAGGTCACCCGCCTGCTGGACCTCGCCGCGACGGTGCCGACGGTGCTCGACATGCACCTCGACCGGCCGGCGATCCTCACGGGCGTGGTCGACGCGGTCGCGGCGCTCGTCGCGAGTTTCGGCGGCAGTGATGCGGCGTTCCTCGACGTCGTGTTCGGTCGAGCGCTGCCGGAGGGCTCGCTGCCCTTCGACCTCCCGCGGTCGATGGCGGCCGTCGAGGCGAGTCGGTCGGACGTGCCCTACGACACCGAGGACCCGCTCTTCCGTTTCGGCCACGGCCTGCGCTACCCGGGTTGATCGGTCCCTGAGCGCCCGCTCCGGTCCCTGAATGTCTCGAAGGGCACTCCGCTCAGCGCTCGGAGCCGCGCAACTCCAGGTGCACGTCGAGCGTGTGGGTGGTCGGCGGGCCGGCCTCACCGGCGATGAGGGCCAACAGGGTCTCCGCGGCGACCCGCCCCATGAGGGCGACGTCCTGCGCGACCACCGACACCGCCGGCGTCACGAGGGGTGCCGCCTCGAAGTCGTCGAAGCCGACGAGCGGGAGGCGGCGTCCGGCCGCGGCGAACGCCTGCATGGTCCCGATCGCGGCACGGTTGTTGGCCGCGAACACCCCGTCCACGACGCCGTCGCGGAGGAACCCGGCCACGACCGCGGCCGCGTCCTCGACGGAGTGCGCGCCGTCGGAGACGATCGGCTCGGGCGGCGCGGCCCCGGTGGCGCTCACGTGGTCCGCCTCGGCGAGGGCCCGGTGGTAGCCGGTCAGTCGTTCCCGCATCGTGTACAGCTCGAGGGAGTCGCCGAGGAACGCGATCCGCCGGGCTCCGCCGTCGAGCATCGCCGCCGTCGCCCGGCGTGCCCCGCCCGCGTTGTCGGCGAGGACCGTGTGCACCTCGACCGACTCCAACGGTCCGGTCGGGCGGTCCACGAGGACCATCGGCGCGTGCTCCACCGTGCTCGTCGCCCACGGCGTCGTGGCGTGCCGAGGCGGAACGACGATGAGCCCGTCGACGCGTTGGGCGACCAGGCGGTCGACGAGGAGTCGGTGCCGGCCGGCGTCCTCCTCGGAGCTCGCCGACATGAGGAGGTAGCCGTGTTCGGTGCAGACCCGTTCGACGGAGCGGGCGAGCACCGAGTAGTACGGGTTCGCCAGGTCGCCGATGATGAGTCCGACGACCTTGCTCGACCGTCCGGGCCTGATGCTCGCCGCCGCGAGGTTGTGTCGGTAGCCGAGCGACTCGATGGCCGCGCCGATGCGTTCCGACAGTTCGGTGTTGATGTTCGTCGCGCCGTTCACGTACCGCGAGACCGTCTTGAGACCGACGCCGGCCGCTGCGGCGACGTCGTTCATGGTCGGGGGCCGGGAGCTGCGCATGATCACCATCCTGGCCTACCGCCGATCACGCGGCGGGTCGGTCGGGCGATGCGTCCGTCAGGAGCGGGCGGACGCTCGGCCGTAGCCGGACGATCTCGTCCGCGGTCGGCCGGAGACCGGCGATGACCGCGGCGGCACTGGCGCCGGCGACGTCCGCCGCGGCCGCAGGTCCTGCGCCGCGTGACATGGCGAACAGCAGACCGGCGGTCGAGGCGTCTCCGGCGCCGTTCGTGGACACGAACGCCGGAGCGGGGACCGGTGGTGCGACGAGCGCGGCGTCGGCCCAGGCTGCAGCCAGCGGCGCGAGCATCCGGCCGGCCTGACGGAGGCGGTCGACACCGGCGGCGCGCACCACGAGCCCGTCCTCGCCGGCCGAGATCGCCACGATGCCGGCACCCCAGGCGAGGAGGAGCTCGGCGAACGCGGCAGCCTGCGCCCGGGGTGACGGCGCGGTGTCGGCCGGGAGCAGTGACGTGCCGAGGGCGGATCTGAGGTCGTCGACGCTCGGGCTCACGACGTCCGTGAGGGGGAGGGTGCGCCGGAGGATCGCCTCCCAGTCGAGCGCGCCAACCGTGCTGCTCGGGTCGACGACGGCGAGGTCCATCGAGGTGGTCGCTCCGTGTCGCCGGACCCGCTCCAGGAGGGCGGCGAGTGGCGCGCCGCCGTCGGCGACGATGCCGGGCAGCAGCGGCGGATACCCGAGGTGGACGAGGTCCGCGCCACCGACGGCGAGGTGTTCGCCGGTGAAGACCTCGTTCGCGCCCGTGTGGTGCCAGAACGTGCGGTCGAGGCCCTCGGGTTCGACGACGACGCTGTACGAGGTCGCCGCCCGGTCGGTCACCTCGAGTGCCGGATGGAGGCGGGGCTGCGCGGCGATGCGGGCGGCGACGATCGCGCCGAGTTCGTCGTCACCGACGGTCGCGTGCAGTCGGACGTCACTGCCGAGGTCGGCGAGCGCGAGACCGGTGTTGGCGACGCATCCACCGAGCGAGATGCGGAGCGGGCCGGTGTCGATGAGCGCGCCGGGGTCGATGCGCGCGCTCGCGCCGAGCCGGGGCGACAGATCGACGCAGATGTGGCCGGCGACGACGATCTCGCCCATGGACCCTCCGTTCTTCGCGTCGACGCTCAGCCGACGCACGCTAGACAACGTTGTCTCAGGCCACTACTGTGACACACCGAGGGAGGATCCGGAAACCCTTCCCGTCACGATCAGGAGCCGCCGCAATGTCGCTGTACCGCCTCAATCGTCTCTTCAACGCCCGATCCGGTCGTGCGCTCGACGTCGCCGTCGACCACGGGTTCTTCGGAGAGCGTTCCTTCATCACCGGCATCGAGGACATGGGCAAGGTCGTCCGCACCCTCGTCGCCGCCGGTCCCGACGCCGTCCAGCTGACGCTCGGCCAGGCCCGACACCTGCAGCAGGTCCCCGGCAAGGACAAGCCGGCACTCGTCCTCCGGACCGATGTCGCGAACGTCTACGGCAACCCGCTCGACTCGCTCCTGTACAGCCACCACGTGCCGCACGCGATCGAGGAGGCCGTCCGGCTCGACGCCGTCGCCGTGTGCGTCAACCTCATGCAGATCCCCGACCACCCCGAGGTGCGGGAGGCGAACATCCGCTCCATCATGGCGCTGCGCCGCGAGGCCACCCGGTACGGGATGCCGCTCATGATCGAGCCCCTCGTCATGCAGGACAACACGACGGCCGGCGGCTATCAGGTCGACGGCGACATCGAGAAGATCGTCACGCTCGTACGTCAGGCGGTCGAACTGGGGGCCGACCTCGTCAAGGCCGATCCGAGCAGCGACATCACCGAGTACGGGCGCGTCGTCGAGGTCGCGGGTGACGTCCCCGTCCTCGTCCGCGGTGGCGGCCGGGTCGACGACCGCACCCTGCTGGAGCGCACGGTCGCCGTGCTCGACGCCGGGGTCAGCGGCATCGTCTACGGCCGCAACATCATCCAGCACGAGCACCCGGCGGCCATCACAGCGGCCCTCATGGCGGTGCTGCACGACGGTGCCGACGCCGACGCCGGCCTCGCGATCCTCGAGGCGGCCCGCGCATGAGCGCCGAGCAGGGGACGACCGACCGGGTGGCGGCGGAACGCGTCAACATCGCGATCATCGGCGGCGGCCTCATGGGGCGCGAGATCGCCGCGGCCATCCAGCGCTGGCCCGCCCTCATCGACCACCCGGTGCGACCCCGGCTGACGGCGGTGTGCGACATCAACCCGGCCGCCCTGGACTGGTTCGATGAGATCGACACCGTCGTGACGAAGACCACCGACTACCACGAGCTCCTCGCCGACCCGTCCGTCGACGTCGTCTACGTGGCCGTGCGTCACGACCTCCATGAGCAGATCTACACCGACGTCATCCGCGCCGGGAAGGGTCTGCTCGCGGAGAAGCCGTTCGGGATCGACGCGGCGGCGGCGCAGTCCGTCCTCGCGGCCATGGCCGAGCACCCCGAGAGTTTCGTCCGGTGTTCGAGCGAGATGCCGTTCTTCCCGGGTGCGCAGCTGGCGATCGACTACGTCCGCTCCGGCGCGCTCGGCACGATCGTCGAGGCGCGCAACAGCTTCCTGCACTCGAGCGACATCGATCGCGGCAAGCAGATCAACTGGAAGCGCCAGACGCAGTTCTGTGGCGAGGCCGGCGTGATGAACGACCTCGGCATGCACACCTGGCACGTGCCGTTGCGGCTCGGCTGGGCGCCCGAGAGCGTCTACGGCGTGTTGCAGAACATCGTGACCGAACGCCCGGGCCCCGACGGTTCGCTCGTGCCGTGCGACACGTGGGACAACGCCGTGTTGCACAGTTGGGCGAACCACGACGGTGTCCGCTTCCCGCTCACGACGGAGACGAAGCGCATCGATCCCGGACAGAAGAACACCTGGGAGTTCGAGGCGATCGGGCTCGACGGCGGCGTGCGGTTCAGCACGAAGAACCCGAAGCTCGTGGAGGTGTTCGCGATCCGGGACATCCCGGGCGGCGGGCGCGAACAGGTGTGGCAGCAGCTCGATGCGGGGAGTCAGTCGGTGTGGCCGACGGTCACCGGGCCGAACTTCGAGTCGGGGTTCTCCGACACGATCCTGCAGATGTGGGCGGTGTTCCTGGCCGAGCGTCACGGTTCGCTCGGTGACCGGTTCGGTGCCGCTCGTCCGGAGGAGGCGGCGCTGACCCACGACATCTACCGCGCGGCGATCCGTTCCCATGAGGAGGGGCGAGCGATCGCGATGTGACCTGCGCGCCGGCTGGGAGGCCACCCGACCGCCTCCCAGCCGGGAGCGTGCCGTGGTGGCCCTGGGCTCTTCGACGAGCTCAGGGACCGGCGGTGTCGGCGGGGTGGGGGAGACTCGCCACATGTCCGACAGACGATGCGTGCAACCCGGGTGCGACGACACGGCTCCACGGGACGCGCCGGTCGCGCTGTGCGAACAACACCTCGCGCTCGCCGCCGAGTGGGCCGGACGCCGATGGGGCGTCCTCGACACCCTGCCCTCGCCGTGCATCATGTGCGGCTCACGGCTCGGCCGCGACTACCCATCCGGCTGGTTGTGCGCCACCTGCGAATGGAGACAGGGCGAGGTGCCCGACGACGACCTCGCCCGACCACGGATCGACGTCGTCTACTACCTCCGTCACGGCGACCGGGTGAAGATCGGCACGACGACCAACCCCCGCCAACGCTTCGCCGCGATCTGGCACGACGAACTGCTCGCGCTCGAACGCGGCGACCGACACGTCGAACGAGCCCGGCACGAGCAGTTCGCCCGCGAACGCCTGGAACGCTCCGAGTGGTTCACCGGTTCGCCGCGGCTCCTCGCCCACATCGCCGCGGTCGCCCGAGACGTCGACCCTTGGGACGGGTACGCCCGATGGCTCAGCGAGGCGGCCGCACTGCGTGGGCGATAACCCCTCCGGCGAACACCGCGCGCGGAGTACGCTCAGCGCGTGTGCACTCGAATCTTCTGGAATGACAACGCGGTCGCCAAGACGGTCAGCCGCTGCATGGACTGGTCCGCAAGCGACGAACCGGAGCTGTGGTTCGTCCCGAGCGGCACGGTCCGGGGTGGGACCGGAGACGCCACCTCGCATCGATGGACCTCCCGGTACGGCAGCGTCGTCACGAGCATGTGGGGGATGGGGACCGTCGACGGCCTGAACACCGCCGGCCTCGGTGCGCATGCGCTCTACCTCGACCCGGAGGATGTGACGTTCGCCGAGCCCGACGGTCGCCCGACGGTGTCGAACGCGCTCTGGGTGCAGTACCTCCTCGACAGCTACGCGTCGGTCGCCGAGGCGATCGCCGACATCGACACCGTCCGCATCACGTCCCCGTTGTTCCGCGGCCTCCAGATGGGCATCCACATCGCCATCGAGGACGCGTCGGGTGACTCCGCGATCATCGAGCCCATCGACGGCCGGCTCGTCGTCCACCACGGCCGTGAGTACACCGTCATGGCGAACTCGCCGAGTCTCGACGAGCAGATCGCCAACCGCGACCGGTACCGCCCGTTCGGTGGCGAGCTCCCGCCTCCCGGGGACATCACCTCGCTCGATCGGTTCGTGCGCGCGTCCTACTTCCTCCACTACCTGCCGGAGCCCGAGGGCACCGTGGAGGCCGTGGCGGGCGTGTTCCAGCTCATCGCGAACGTGTCGGTCCCGTACGGCGCACCGTATTCGACGGGCGACGTGTACCCCACCTGGTGGCGGGCCGGGGCCGACCTCACGAACCGGGTGTACTACTTCGGGTCGACGAGGAGCCCCAACATCTTCTGGGTCGAGCTCGACCGGCTCGCCGACGCCGACGAGGTGTTGCGGCTCGACCCGCGCGATCCCGACCGGGTCGGCGACCAGACCGCGGAGCTCGCGCCGGCGGTGCTGAGCTACTAAGGACGGTCGGGGGCTCGTGGGCCCTTCGACAAGCTCAGGGACCGGCGGTGGGCTCAGGGACCGGCGGTGGGCTCAGGGACCGGGCGACTCGGGGACCGGCGGTGAACTCAGGGACCGGGTGACTCAGGCGACCCGGCAGGAGTCCCGCTCGACGAGGTGCACCGGGAGGACGGTGCTCCGGCGATAACGTCCGTCCGGGCGGTCCAGGCGGTCGATGATGCGTTCGGCAGCGAGTCGGCCGAGGGTCTCCGGGTCCTGCGTGATGACGGACACCGACGGTCGCAGGAGCTCGGCCAAGGGGAAGTCACCGAACGCGACCAGGGGTGGCGGGTGCTCGGCGAGGGCGGGCAGCAACGCCATGGTGCAGACGGCGTTCGACGAGAAGAGGGCCGTCGACCGTTGGCCGACCGCCGCCAGCGCTCGCGCGGCCCCCACCCGGGTCTCCGCGCCGAGGACGACGAGGTCCTCGTCGACGGGCAGCCCGGCTTCCGTGAGTGCGGCCCGGTATCCGCGCAACCGTTCGGCCGTCGTCGGCAGGGCCAGCTGGTCGCCGATGAAGGCGATCCGTCGGTGGCCGTGCTCGACGAGGTGCGTCGTCGCTGCGAACGCCCCACCGAAGTCGTCCTGCGTGAAGGAGTCGGCGGCCAGTCCGCCGGGCGCACGGTCGACGAACACGAACGGCGTCCGCGACGCCCACGCGGCCAGGGAGCTCTGGTCGTCGCCGATCGGCGCGAGCACCACCCCGGCGAGCTGCCGCCGCAGCATCGGTTCCAGTACCTCGCGTTCGCGGTCCGGATCGTCGCCGAGGCTGGTCACGAGCGTCGACATGTCGTGGTCGCGGGCGGTCCGCTCCACCGCCCGGGCGATCTCGGCGAAGAACGGGTCGACGATGTCGGGCACCGCGACCCCGATGACCGAGGGACGGCCGGACCGGAACGACGTGGCGAGCGTGTTCGGCACGTAATCGAGCTCGCGCATGATCGCCTCGACCCGTTCGCGCGTCTCCGGGAGCACGTGCGGGTCGTCGTTGAAGACCCGTGAGACGGTCTTCGCGCTCACGCCGGCGGCTGCCGCGATCTGTCGCATCGTCGCCATGCGTCGTCCTCCCTCCCGCTCGCTCGTGCCGGTCGTGCTGGTCGCGCAGTCCGTGCCGGCCGGGTCAGCGTGCGGTGTAGCCGCCGTCGATCGGCAGCGAGACGCCCGAGATCATGCCGGCGGCGTCGCTCAAGAGGAAGGTGATGGGTCCGGCGATGTCGTCCTCGGTGGCCCACTTGCCGAGGGGCATGGCCTCGAGGAACGGGCCCTCGATGTCGGGGCGGCCCCAGTACCAGGCGGACATCGGCGTCATGACGACCGTCGGGTTGACGGCGTTGACACGGATGCCGTACTTGCCGAGTTCGAGGGCGGAGACGCGGGTGATGTTGTCGAGGGCGGCCTTCGACGAGCCGTACGAGATGTGACCGGACAGGGCGACGAGGGATGCCTGGCTGGAGACGTTGACGATCGCGCCGCCGCGTTCCTGGCGGATCATCTCGCGCGACGCGTACTTCGTGACGAGCAGGGAGCCGCGCGCGTTGATGCTGATGACCTTGTCGAAGACCTCGATGTCGGTCTCCTGGGGGGACGCGATCTCGCCGCCCCAGCCGCCGGAGTTGACGACGCCCCAGATGTCGCGACCCTCGATGGCGTCGCGGATGCTGTCCTCGGAGGTGAGGTCGAAGGGCAGCGGTTCGGCGCCCGTCTCGGCGGCGATGGCCTCGAGGTGCTCCACGTTGCGGCCGGAGGCGATGACCTGCGCGCCCGCTGCGACGAGGTGGCGGACGGTCGCGCCGCCGATGCCGCCGCTCGCTCCGGTGACGAGGATGGTACGGCCGTTGAAGTCAGTCATGGGTTCTTCCGATCGACGTGAGGGGCCCGTGCGTCGATGCACCGGGTCGCGAGCATCATATCCACGGAATGACGGTCATGTCACCCGTGACATGGAATTGCTCGGGAAAGCCGTGACACCGGTGACATGCGCTGTTGACACGGGCACCGCGTGGACCTACCGTGAGTCGGGCGACGGCGCGACCGCGACGACGCCGACCCGACGAGAGGTGGGGCATCACGATGGGCGGCAGCACGACCGGGACCAGCCTCGACGAGCTCGTCGACCGCGCGCGGACCTTCGCCGCCTCAGGGTCGCGACGCATCCTCGGCATCGTCGGCGCTCCCGGCGCGGGGAAGTCGACCGTCAGCGACACGCTCGCCGCGGCCCTCGGCGACCAGGCGGTCATCGTCGGCATGGACGGCTTCCACCTCGACAACCCCGAACTCGTCCGCCTCGGGCGACGCGACCGCAAGGGCGCCCCGGACACCTTCGACGTCGACGGCTACGTCGCCCTGCTGGCGCGGCTCGCCACAAGCGGTCGCACGGAGGCGTCGGCCGGCGCCCCGGTCTACGCGCCCCGGTTCGACCGCTCACTCGAGGTCTCCATCGGCAGCGCGGTGCTCGTTCGCCCCGAGGTGCCGCTCGTCATCACCGAGGGCAACTACCTGCTGTTCGACGATCACGGCTGGCAGGACGTCGCCCGGCACCTCGACGAGTCCTGGTACGTGGACGTGGACGACGAGCTCCGCCGCGACCGCCTCATCGCCCGACGCCTCGGCCACGGCCACCCGCGGGACGAGGCAGAAGCCTGGGTGCTCGGCGTCGACGAGCCGAACGCCCGCCTGGTGGACGCCACGAAGCATCGCGCCACCCGCGTCGTGACGCTCGACGCCACCACGCCGCTGGCCACCGAGTCCAGCCACGGCGCCTGACGACCACCGCACCATCCGGAACCCGCTCACCGACGAGAAGGCACCACCCATGACCCAGCTCTCCGACGCCACCCTCACCGCCCTCGACCCGCAGGTGGCCGTGCCGTCCTACGACCGTTCAGCGGTCCGCCCCGGCATCGTCCACTTCGGGGTCGGCGCCTTCCACCGTGCCCACGGGGCGATGTTCGTCGACCGCGTGCTCGCGCTGCCCGGTGCCGAGCACTCGTCGTGGGGGCTCGTCGGCGTCGGCACCCTGCCCGGCGACGCCGCGATGCGGGACGCGCTGGGTGCGCAGGACCGGCTGTACACGCTCGTGACGACAAGTCCCGACGGCGAGGCCGAGGCGCGCGTGGTCGGGTCGATCGTCGAGTACCTCTTCGCACCCGACGACCCGGCCGCCGTCCTGGCCCGGGTGAGCGATCCCTCGACCCGGATCGTGTCGCTCACGATCACCGAGGGCGGCTACGGCGTCAACGATGCGACGGGCGCGTTCGAACCGAGCGACGGTGCGACCCTCGCGGATCTCGACGGCCTGCCGGCTGGAGCGCTCCCGCAGAGTCCGCTCGGCTTCATCGTCGCCGGCCTGCGCGCTCGTCGGGACGCCGGTGCGGTGCCGTTCACGGTCATGTCGTGCGACAACATCCAGGGCAACGGCCACGTCGCCCGCACGGCGATCCTCGCGTTCGCCGAGCGGATCGACCCGTCGCTCGCGGCCTGGATCGCCGCCGAGGTGCGCTTCCCGAACTCGATGGTGGACCGCATCACCCCGGCGACGACCAACGAGCAGCGGGCGATGGTCGCGGAGCGGTTCGGGATCGAGGACCGGTGGCCGGTGCTGTCGGAGTCGTTCGAGCAGTGGGTGTTGGAGGACGACTTCAGCGACGGCCGTCCGCCGTACGAGCAGGTCGGCGTGCAGCTGGTGGAGGACGTGGAACCGTACGAGCTGATGAAGCTCCGGCTGCTGAACGCCTCGCATCAGGCGATGAGCTACCTGGGATTGCTCGCGGGGGAGACGTACGTCCATGACGTCTGCCGCGATGACCTCTTCGCCCGGTTCCTCCTCGGCTACATGCACGAGGAGGCGAGGCCGACGCTTGCGCCGGTGCCGGGGATCGACCTCGACGCCTACAGTGCGGAGCTGATGCGTCGCTTCGGCAGTGAGGCGATCAAGGACACCCTGGCTCGGCAGATCGTCGACGGGTCGGAACGGATCCCCAAGTTCCTGCTTCCGGTCGTGCGGGAGCAGCTGCGGACGGGCGGCGGGATCGCGCGCTCGGCGCTCGTGCTGGCGGCGTGGAGTCGGTTCATCGAGGGTGTCGGTGACGATGGTCGGGAGCTGCAGCCGGTCGACCGGCGGCTCGCCGAACTGCAGGCGGCCGTCGCTCAGGAAGCCGAGAAGCCCGGGGCGTTCCTCGACCTGGAGGTCGTCTTCGGAGACCTCGGCCAGGATGCGCGGCTCCGTGAGGCGTTCGTCGCGGCGCGCGACCGACTGGCTGCCGTCGGTGCGCGTGCGGCCGTCGAGGAGGTCGTCGCCGCGGGGTGAGCCGCAGAGCGAGTGTCTGATCGGTCGCCGAGTGTGTCGGGGTGCGGGCCCTGAGCGGGTGTCCGCGGTCCCAGAGGGCTGCACCAGTCCCTGAGCGCCCCCCGGTCTCAGAGCGCAGCACCGCTCCCTGAGCCTGTCGAAGGGCGTGGTCGTCCGTGGGCCCTTCGACAGGCTCAGGGATCGGGGCTCTGGTTTCCGAGAGTGACGCGGGGAGCGAGTGGCCCCCGTCTCTGCTGGCAGTTCCGGTCCCTGAGCTTGTCGAAGGGCAGGGTGGTTGCCTGTGGGCAGACGGGTGCCATGTGTCACGCGGCGAGGCGGATGCGTCCGCCGCGGATGGGGGTTTGGTGTCGGTCGATGGTGCCTGGTGGGATGAACCAGGGGACGCCGTCGCGGACGTCGATGTTCCAGTGGTCGTCGTGGATGCGGTGGTGGTGGAAGGGGCAGAGGAGGATGCCGTTGTCGAGGTCGGTTGGTCCGCCGGTTGACCACCAGTCGAGGTGGTGGGCTTCGGTGAAGGATGGTGGGTGGGTGCAGCCGGTCCAGGCGCAGCCGCCGTCGCGTTCGGCGAGGGCGACTTTCTGGGCTCGGGAGAAGAGCCGGGCGCCGGTGCCGAGGTCGAGGACCTGGGACGGCCCGCCGAGGACCATGGGGATGAGTTTCGCGTCCGCGGCGAGGCGACGGAGGGCGCCGGCACCGATGGGTTCTTCGATGCCGTCGATGCTGGCTGAGCCGACGCCGGTTTCGAGGGTGTCGTGGTCGACGCGGATGACGACGGACACCGGTGCGAGCTCGGTCGCGGCACCATCGCAGCCGGCGGTGTGGCGGAAGATCTCGGTGAGCGCGATCGCGCGGCGTCGGTCGATGGGGATCACCGACGGGCCCTCCGGCATGGGCGTGCCAGTTCCGTCCGGCTGATCGGCATCGGTGTCCACGAAGGACGGTCGACGGATCGCGGCGCCGACGAGGGCGTCGAGGCCGGCGCGGACGAAGGCGGCGCTTTCTGGGGCGAGTTCGGCGCGGAGGAGGGTCATGCCGGAGGGCAGTTCTCGGAGGGTGGCGCGTTCGGCTCGGCGGAGGAGTTCGTCGCGGGGTTCGCGTCCGTCCTGGTCGAGGCGGGTGCGGACGAGTTTCGCGATCCGGACGACATCCTGCAAAGGTGCGTGCGCGGCGTGCTCGACCGCGATGACCGTCGCGGCCTGCAGCTCGGCCGTGGCACAGATACGGCCAGCGTTCCGGAGCTCACGGACGATGGCCGCCGCACCGTCGACGCTGAGCGGGGCGGGCGGTGTGCCGGGCGCGGCCGGTGTGTCAGCCACGGTCGGAGCTGGCCCGTCACCATCCGTTTCGGCTGCGCCGAAGGAATCGCCTGCGGTCGTGACGAGAGCGGCGGCGATCGCGGGGAAGGGGCACTCCTCCAGCTCGCCGAGGAGCCCGCGGGGCTGGGTGATCGCGGCGCCGACCTCGGCGATGGCCGCACCGTGGGCGCGTGCCACCCGCCACCGCTCCGACACCATTACACCCGGGTTGGCATAGCCGGCGGCGCGGACGAGCGACCCGTCGCGGCCCGTCGGCGACGGACGAAGCGCGATCGCCCCGGTCACCCGCGCGGCCAGGACCTCGACCGCGTGCTGCACAGCACCGAGTTCGTCGAGGACCCGGAACAGGGCCTCACCGTTCATGTTCTCCAGCTGCTCCGCGACATTCGAGCCGGCGCGGATCGCGTCGAGCGCACCGTTCCACGCGGCATCGAACCCCGCCGCGGCGGCGGCGAGGGGGTTCGGTGCGGTGCTGGTCATGGTTCCATCCAAACACGGACCACCGACACTGGCACGCGAGTGAAATGTGACCCGGACCTGGTGTTTTACGTAACAGGTGTGGTCTGCCGGTGTGCCCGTCGACAAGCTCAGGGGCCGGGGATGCCACGTCACGGATTCGGCGACCGGAACGCCCTTCGACAAGCTCGGGGACCGATGGGTCGGGTCTTGAGCACGATGGGGGCGTCCGTGTGCCCTTCGACGGGCTCAAGGACCGAGTGGCCGGGTTCGGAGCGCGATGCGGTTCCGCCTGCCAGCCCGCGCGGTGCCCGAGGGAAGCACGGGTTCCTGAGCTTGTCGAAGGGTAGGGGGAGTCGTCCGTGCGCCCTTCGACAGGCTCAGGGTCCTACCGCCGACAGGCTCGGGGACCGCCCTTCGACAAGCTCAGGGACTAGGCCGCCGGGGTCAGCCGAGCGACGCCGGGACGAGCCGGAAGCCACCCTCGGCCACCGGCTCGAGCCGCAGCTGGAACAGGCCGTCGATGACGAGGTCGGCGTCGAGCTCGTGCGCCTCGTGCGTCCCTGCGATCCCGACCGTCCAGCACCCCGCGGCACGCGCGGCGGCGAGCCCCGCCGGTGCGTCCTCGAACACGACGCACGGCTGCGCCTCCATGCCGAGCCGCGAGCGGCCGAGGAGGAACGGTTCCGGATCCGGCTTGCCCTTCGTGACGTCGTCGAAGGTCACCACGACCGCAGGCCGCACGAGTCCGGCGGCGGCGATCCGGTTCCCCGCGATGAGTCGGGTGCCGCTCGTGACGATCGCCTTCGCATCGTCACCGAGCGCCGCGAGGGCCTCCGCCGCCCCGGGGAGCGCGATGACGTCCGCGACCTCCTCGGCCTCGATCTCGATGATCCGTGCAAGCGCTCCAGCGACCTGCTCCGGTGGGAAGCTCGCAGCGAGCACCTGGGCCGCGGGCTGGCCGTGCCCCTCGGCGAGCAGGTCGACCTCCAGACCGTACTCGCGGGCGAGCTGCGCCCAGGACCGGTTCACAGCGGGCGTCGAGTCGATGAGCGTCCCGTCGAGATCGAAGAGCCCGGCGGCGAAGACCTGGCCGAAGATCGGCGCCGTCGCCTCGATGGTCCGTCCGAGGCCGAGCGCACGTTGGACGGCAGCGAGCTGTTGCGGTGTGGACAACGCCGCTTCGATCGACAGGTGCTCGATGGCGGGTGGCGTGTCGGTCGCCGGGTCCACGATGTGCGAGTCGCGTTCGGCACCGCGCTCGGCCCGGCGGGCGGCGAGCGTGGCGGCGTCGGCGCGCAGCCAGACGACCTTCGGGACGACCCCTGCCGCCTCGACGAGCGCGTCCCATTCGGCTCCGCCTCGCAGTTCCGCGGTGAAGGGGGCGACGAGCACCGCGCCGACCCCACTGTCGCGCTGGTCGGCGAGGACCGCGCGGAGCGCCGCGTATCGCGCCGGCCGCATCGTCGGACGCAGCGCGGGGTCGTTCCAGTGCCGCGGTTCGGCGCCCTCGGGGTCGGCGACCGGGCCGAGTCCGTCGAGCAGCGGGTTGGTGATCGTGTCGAGGTCGAGCAGTGGCAGTCGGAGGGCTCGCGCGAGCTCACGTCCGAGGGTGGTCTTGCCGCTTCCGGCTGCTCCTGCGACGACGACGATCACGCTGACTCCTCGATGATTCCGGGGTGGCGACCCACATGCGAGGGGCCTGAACGCCTCATCGATGCGAGTTCCAAATGAATTTGATCTCTTTCAGACAACGTTGCTTGACAACGTTGTCGGTCTGCGGTCAGTATAGGCGCACGAAGGAACGACGGGGTTCTGCAGCTGCACCACTCCGAACGATGACAACGCTGTCAGGAGGTGGAGCCCATGGGCACCTGCAACCCCGCGAACGCCGCGACCAGTCCGAACCGGACGGGTGCGCACGCGCTGCCGCTCCGCACCGACCGCACCGTCGGAACCGCTCCGTCGCATGACCGGAGGACCCGCTGATGCGGCCGCCCGGGATCAAGGATGTCGCTGCGCAGTCCGGCGTCAGCATCAAGACCGTCTCGCGAGTGGTGAACGGCGAAGCATCCGTCCACCCCGAGACCAGAAGCCGCGTGCTCGAGGCGATCGATCGCCTCGGGTACGTGCCCAACACGGCCGCCCGCTCGTTGAAGTCCGGCACCGGTGGCGCGATCGGTGTACTCATCGATTCCCTCGCCGACCCCTTCTTCGCCTCACTCGTGAGCGCCATCGAGGCCCGCGCGCTCAAGGAGGGCCTCAGTGTCCTCGTGGCGAGCACCGGGCTGGATGAGCGTCGCGAACGCGACCAGCTCACCGGCTTCATCGCCGGGCACCAGGTCGCCGGCGTGATCATCGCCCCGGTCGCCGCGGAGCTGCCCTACCTCGAAGCCTTCCGGAACGTGACCCCCGTCGTCGCCGTCGACCGCCCGCTGGCCGCCTTCGACAGCGTCGTGGTCGACGACTACGCCGCCACGCAGCTCGCCATCCGCCAGTTCGTGGAGCTCGGTCACACCCGCATCGCGTTCTACGACCGCGACGAGCGCTTCCTCACCATCCGCCGCCGCTACCAGGGGTACACCGACGTGCTGGCTGAGGCCGGCATCGAGCTCGACCCGTCCCTCGTCTCCTGGACCATCGACGGCTCCCTCGACTACGCCGCCGAGACGGAGCGACTGCTCGGGCTCGACGACCCGCCCACCGCCTTCTTCGCCTCGAACGCGAAGGCCGCGATCGGCCTGACGACCTCCCTCCATCGCATCGGGCGCGAGGGGACGGCGCACATCGCGTTCGGCGACTTCATCCTCGCCGACGTGCTGCGACCGGCCGTCAGCTGCATCAACCAGGACCCGTTCGTCATCGGCACCGCCGCGATCGAACGGCTGCTGGAACTGCGCGAGTCGCCGACGGACGAGCCGCGCGAATGGATCGTCCCGACCTCGCTCGTCCCCCGCGGCTCCGGCGAGATCGCCGGACCGATGCGGCAGCACACCGTCGATGCGGACACCGCATCCACCACGACCATGGTCGGAGGACCAGCAGCATGAGCACGACCCAGCCCACGAGGCTCGCCCAGCCCACGCGACTCGCACCGAACCTCATCGAGCACTTCTACCGTGGCGGCGACCGGATCGCCGCCCTGCGCGGGATCGAGCAGCAGAGCGAGTTCCAGCCCGAGGAGTGGCTCGGTGCCACGGTGAGCCGCGCCGATCAGGAGCCCGGCGGTGCCATCGGCCTCGCCCGCACCGTCGACGGCGTCCTCCTCCGCGACCTCGTCGCCGCCGACCCCGAGCAGTGGACCTGCGCAGGACGCGACCACGGCACCGACGCCGCCGACACCGGCATCCTCGTGAAGCTGCTCGACGCCAGGCAGCGCCTGCCCGTCCACGTGCACCCCGACCGCGCCTTCGCGGCCTCCCACCTCGACTGCGCCTACGGCAAGACGGAGGCCTGGTTCATCCTCGACGCCGAGCCGGGTTCGGCCGTCCACCTCGGGTGGAGCGAGGACGTCGACCCCGAGGAACTCGACCGCCGCCGCGACGCCCAGGACAGCGAGTGGATGCTCGCCCACATGAACCGCATCGTCGTCGAACGCGGCATGGGCATCCTCGTCCCGGCCGGCACCGCCCACGCGATCGACGGCGGGATCTTCCTCGCCGAGGTACAGGAGCCCACCGACCTCTCCATCCTGCTCGAGTGGTCGGTCACGACCTCGACGCGGGAGGAGTCCCACCTCGGGCTCGGTTTCGACACGGTGATGGGGGCGGTGTCGACCGCCGCCCTGCCCGAGTCGGAGATCGCCGGGCTCGTCGTCCAGCACGACCTCGACGCCCGGACGGACACGCCCGTCAGCCTGCTCCCCACCGCCGCGGACCCCTACTTCCGGCTGTTCGCGGTCGCACCGGGCGCGGACGGCAGCGACCCCGTCGACGCCGGTTTCTCGGTCGCCCTCGCGCTCAGCGGCGCCGGGTCGCTCACGCCGGAGGACGGCGCGGAACCGGTCGCGGTGTCCGCCGGCGAGGTCCTCGCGGTGCCCGCCGGGTTCGGTCCGTGGACCGTCACCGGCGAGGCCACCGTGCTCGTCGCAGGACCTGGAGCCGGTTGGCCGGCGAGCCTCACCGCGGGAGGCATCCGATGACGCCCCCGCTGAACGCAGGACCCAGGACCACCAGTCACCCGAACACCCCCCACCACCGCCCCGAACGGCGGTACGACAGCCACCACACGCCGGACCCGTCCACCCGGACCGGCTGGAAAGGAACGAGAACGACATGACGACTCCCGTCTTGGAGGCCAGAGGCCTCACCCGGCAGTTCGGGCACGTCCGTGCCCTCGACGAAGCGGACTTCGAGGTCTACCCCGGCGAGGTCACCGCCCTCATCGGCGACAACGGCGCCGGCAAGTCCACGCTGGTCAAGGCCCTCTCCGGCAACCTCGCGGTCGACAGCGGTGTGATCAAGTTCGAAGGCGAACCGATCACCCTCACCTCGCCCATGCAGTCGAGCTCGCTCGGCATCGAGACGGTCTACCAGGACCTCGCCCTCGCCCCGCACCTCGACCCCGTGCAGAACGTGTACCTCGGCCGCGAGATCATGCGCCCGGGCCTCGGCGGCCTGCTCGGCCTCATGAACGTGAAGGAGATGAGCAAGCAGTCGCGTCACGCCTTCGACGAACTCGGCGCGACCGTCCGCTCGCTCACCGACCCGGTCGGTGCCATGTCCGGTGGTCAGCGCCAGGCGATCGCCATCGCCCGCGCCGTGCACTGGGCCAACAAGGTCGTCTTCCTCGACGAGCCGACGGCCGCCCTCGGCGTCCGACAGACGAAGAACGTCCTCGAGACGATCCGCCGCGTCCGCGACAAGGGCATCGCGGTCGTCTTCATCAGCCACTCGATGCCGCACGTCATGGAGGTGTCCGACCGGGTGCAGGTGCTCCGGCTCGGCCACCGCGCGGCGACGGTCGACACGAAGGACACGAACATGGAAGAACTCGTCGGTCTGATGACCGGTGCCAGCACGAGGAACGTCGCATGAGCGCGGTGAAGCAGGCCGAGATGGGGCCGGAGACGACCGCCATCGAGACGGCCAAGGATCGGGAGACCCCGATCCGGAAGCTCTTCAAGGCGCAGGCCTTCCAGATCTTCATCGTCCTCCTCGTCGTCATCGCGATCTTCTCCGCGATCGCCCCCGACACCTTCGCGCAGCTGTCGAACCTGCGGCTCGTCGTGCAGAACGCGTCGATCCTCGCGGTGCTCGGCGTCGGCATGACGTACGTCATCATCACCTCGGGCATCGACCTCTCCATCGGCTCCGTCCTCGTCTTCTCGGGCGTCGTGTCCGCGACGACGATGCGGGCCATGGGCGGCGACGACTGGGGGACCGCGATCGTCGGCATCCTCGTGTCGATCGGTGTCGGCATCGTCTGGGGCACGTTCAACGGCCTCCTCATCTCCAAGGCGAAGGTGCCGCCGCTGATCGTCACCCTCGGTAGCCTCGGCATGGCGCTCGGCCTCGCCCAGATCCTCACCGGCGGTGTCGACATCCGCGAGGTGCCGTCCGTGCTCACCGACTCGATCGGCTACGGCAACATCTTCGGCGCCGTCCCGATCATCTCGGTCATCGCGCTCGTCGTCGTCATCATCGGCGCCCTCGTGCTCCACAAGACGAAGTTCGGCCTCTACACCTACGCGGTGGGCTCGAGCGAAGAGGCGGCGCGACGCGTCGGCGTGAAGGTCGACCGCCACCTCATCCGCATCTACGCCATCTCGGGTGGACTCGCGGGCCTCGCCGGCATCCTGTCGCTGTCGCAGTTCGGCACGACCGCGATCGCCGGTCAGTCGCAGACGAACCTGAACGTCATCGCCGCGGTCGTCATCGGTGGCACCTCGCTGTTCGGTGGCTACGGCACGATCTTCGGCACCGTCGTCGGTCTGTTCATCCCCGCCGTCCTCCAGAACGGCTTCGTCATCACCGGCGTGCAGCCCTTCTGGCAGCAGGTCGCGGTCGGCGCCGTCCTCATCCTGGCCGTCTACGTCGACCAGGTCCGTCGTTCCTCCGCAGCCCGCGGCGGATCCACCAGCTTCTGGCGAGCCCTCGTCAGCAGGAAGAAGAAATAGCCCTTACACAGATACACACCCCCCCCCGCACCATCCCTAGTAGTCCAGCAGTTCAAGAGAAACGGGTAATCACAATGAAGTGGAAGAAGTCAGTTCTCGGAGTCCTCGCGCTCGGCGCGTCGGCAGGCCTCATGCTCACCGGGTGTTCCGGTGGCGCGAGCTCGGGCGGCAGCAGCGCAGGCGCAGGTTCCGACGGCTACAAGATCGCATTCATCCAGGGTGTCGCGGGTGACGAGTTCTACATCTCGATGCAGTGCGGTATCGAGTCGGCGGCGAAGGACGCCGGTGCCACCGTCACCACCCAGGGCCCGGAGAAGTTCGACCCGACGCTGCAGAAGCCGCTCGTCGACTCGGTCGTCGCCTCGAAGCCGGACGCGATCCTCGTCGCCCCGACCGATGTGAAGGCCATGGAGGCTCCGCTGAAGGCTGCTGCCGACGCGGGCATCAAGGTCGTCCTCGTCGACACCACGGTCGACGACCCGTCGTTCGCGGTCTCGCAGATCTCGAGCGACAACAAGGGCGGCGGCGCTGCGGCGTTCGACGCGATCAAGGAAGCACACCCCGAGGGTGGCAAGGTCCTCGTGGTCTCGGTCGACCCCGGCATCTCGACCACGGACGCCCGTGCCGAGGGCTTCCAGGAAGCGGTCAAGGGCGATGACAAGTTCACCGACCTCGGTGTGCAGTACAGCCACAACGAGCCGTCCACGGCTGCTGAGATCGTGACCGCGGCGCTCCAGAAGGACCCCGACATCGTGGGCATCTTCGCAGCGAACCTGTTCGCGGCTGAAGGTTCCGCGACCGGTGTCAAGCAGGCCGGCAAGGAGGACTCGGTCACCATCGTCGGGTTCGACGCGGGTCCCGCCCAGGTCAAGCAGCTGAAGGAGGGCACCGTCCAGGCGCTCGTCGCTCAGGAGCCGGCCACCATCGGCAAGGACGGCGTCGCCCAGGCGATCGCGGCCCTCAACGGTGACAAGGTCGAGGCCAAGATCGAGACCGGCTTCACCATCATCACCAAGGACAACGTCGACGGCGACGCGAAGGATGCCGTCTACCAGTCCAAGTGCGGCTAGGCCCGAAGGCCACCCCGCACCACAGACCGCGACGGCGTCGGAGCTTCGAGCTCCGGCGCCGTCGCGCTGCGTCCGGAAGCATCCGTTCCCGATGACGGGCGGTCCGCTCCGCCTCGACGCCACCCTCCACGGGGTGCGAGAATCGCGACATGACCCAGGTGATCGTCGCGGCGACCGCGGTGCGCCGGCTGTCCGACGATGCTCCGGGACGGATCGAGGCCGAGGTCGTCGATGCAGCGGGGCGAGCCCACCGCCTGGTCATCGCGGTCCCCGAACGCGCGAGCCGTGCGGCCACCGCGTCGACCGACGTCCCGTTCCGACTCGGGCTCCGGGCCGAGTACGTGCGTATGGAGGGACGAACCGTGGAGGTCCGCTTCGCGGACGGCGTCACCACCACCGAGGGCCTCGGCGGGGTCTGCCTGGACCCGGACATCGTCCACTGGTTGTGAACGACTCGATCGACTGACGGTCGGGTCGGCGACGAGTCCTAGGCGACGAGGGCGAGGAGCCGCGCGACCTCGGCGGCGACGGCGTCACGGGCGGGCCCGAGGTACTTCCGCGGGTCGACGAGCGAGGGGTCGGCGTCCAACCGCTCGCGCACGGCGCGGGTGAAGATCCCGTTGATGTGCGTCGAGATGTTGATCTTCCGCATGCCCGCGTCCACGGCGCGGACGAGGTCGTCGTCGCTCACACCGCTCGAGCCGTGCAGCACGAGCGGGACGGGCACGGCCGCCGCAAGCTCGGCGATGAGCCCGAAGTCGAGGGTCGCGCTCCGCGACGTCATCGCGTGCGAGCTGCCGACCGCGACCGCGAGCCCGTCCACCCTCGTGGCCTCGACGAACGCGACCGCGTCGTCCACGTCCGTGCGGACGCCGGGCGTGTGCGCGCCACCCTTGCCGCCGATCGCCCCCAGTTCGGCCTCGACCCAGACACCCTGCGCCTGCGCCGCGCGGGCGACCGCTGCGGTGCGTTCGCGGTTCTCGGCGTCGGGCAGGGTCGCGGCGTCGAACATGACCGAGGTGAAGCCGAGCCGGACCGCCTCCTCCACGAGCGCTTCGTCCTCGGCGTGATCGAGGTGGACGGCCGTCGCGGTACCGGTCCCACGTGCGAGCTCCAGGCTCGCGAGCCCGATCGGTGCGAGGCCGCCGTGGTACTTCGCCGCGTTCTCCGAGACCTGCAGGATGACGCCCCGGCCCGCGAGCTCGGCGCCGCGGAGGATGGCCTCGCCGTGTTCGAGCTGGACGACGTTGAAGGCGAGCACGGCGCGCTGCGCGTCGAGGAGCGCGGCGGTGGAGACGAGCGTCATGGTGGTTCCTCTCGGGATGCACACGGGACGATCGACCCGGTGCCGGTGTGGATGGTCAGGTGGTGGCCAGCAGCAGCTCGGGACCGCTCTCGGCGAGCGCGTCGACGGTGTCAGGGTCGATCCCGTCGTCGGTCACGATCTGGTCGAACTCGTCGAGCCCCGCGGCGCGGTGGAACGAGGTGGTGCCGAACTTCGCGGCGGTGACGGCGAGGATGCGTCGCCTGGAGATAGCGAGCATCGCCCGCTTCACCTCGGCCTCCTCGGGCAGGGTCGTCGTGGCTCCGGCGGTGAGCCCAACCCCGTTGGCGCCGAGCACGGCGACGTCGGCATGGAGGCCCGACAGCCGTTCGACGGTCCACGCGCCGACGGTCGCCTGCGTGACGGCGCGGACCCGTCCGGGCAGGGCGAGCACGGTGAGTCGCGGTCGGCCACCGAGCAGGGCCACGATCGGCAGGCTGTTCGTCACCACGAGGAGTCGGCTGGCGTGGGGGAGGAGTGCGGCGACCTCGAGGGTCATCGCGCCGGAGTCGAGGAGGACGACCCCTTCCGCGGGGAGCTGCTCGACGACGAGCCGGGCGACGGCGGCGCGCTCGATGCGCTCGCCCTCGCGGCGTCGTTGGAGGCTGGGCTCGAATGCGGATCGTCGGGTGAGGACCGCGCCACCATGGTGGCGGCGGATGAGCCCCTGTCGCTCGAGCACCGCGAGGTCGCGCCGGATGGTCTCCGGCGTGACGCCGAGTCGGCTGCTCAGCTCGGCGACCAACAGAGCACCGTCGCCGTGGCGGGCGCCCGCGAGGATCGCGGCGTGACGCTCTGCTGGGTACATGACTACTCCGTCCGGTCCGGCCAGCGTATCCGAATCTGTCCGATATCCCTTCCGATTCGGTGGGATCGGTGCAAAGATCAACATGATCGGGCGCACCCGACGACGACGATGACGACGAACGGAAGGCCGCCGATGGCTGAGCACGGGCCGCACAGCGCACCCCACGAGTCGGGGTCGCGGTTCCTGCTCGGGATCGACGTCGGGCAGACCGCCGTCAAGGCCGTCCTGCACGACGAGCGGTTGCGGCCGGTCGCCGTCGCTCGGCGCGCGAGCCCCGTCGACCGTCCGGTCGCCCGGCACGCCGAGCGGTCGCAGGACGCCCTGTGGGCCGCGGTCGCCGACGCGGTCTCGGAGGTGATGGCGACGGCGGGTGTCGACCCGAACCTGGTCGCCGCCGTCGGGATCACGGGCCACGGCGACGGCCTGCACCTCGTGACCGCTGCGGGAGCGCCCGTCGGCCCGGCCATCACGGCGATGGACTCCCGGGCGCACGTCGAGGCCGCTGAACTCGCGGCCGATCCGGACCGGCTGCGCGTGGTGCTCGAACGCTCCGGACAGCTGCCGACGCCGGGCGCCGCCGGCAACCTCCTCCGCTGGCTGCTCCGGCACGACCCGGAACGCGTCGAGCAGGCGGACGCGATGCTCTTCTGCAAGGACGTGGTCCGCCTGCGGCTCACCGGTGAGATCTCCACCGACTACTCCGACGCCTGCGCCTCCTTCCTGGACGTCGGGACCGCCACCTGGAGCGCCGAGGTCCTCGACGCCTACGGCCTGCCCGCCGAACTGCTCCGCCTGCTGCCGCCGATCAACCCGAGCGGCACGATCGTCGGGCGGGTGCTCCCAGCGGCCGCCGCGAGCACGGGCCTCGTCGCCGGGACGCCGGTCGTCTCGGGGCTCCACGACGTGCAGGCCTCGTCGATCGGCATGGGAGCGCTCGTCCCCGGGCGGCTCGCCCTCGTGGCCGGCTCGTTCAGCACCAACGGTGTGACGACGACTCAGCCCGACGTGGACCCGCGGTGGCAGTCCCGCCTCTCGATCACCCCGGACCTGCGGATCGCGATGTCCACCTCGGCGACCGCATCGCCCTCCTTCGACTGGACGCTCCGGCTGCTCGGCGTGACCGACGCTGCCGGCCGCGACGCGCTGATCGCCGAGGCCGCGGCGCTCCCCCCGGAGGAGCAGGTGCCGCTCGTGCTGCCCTTCCAGTCGGACTCGCCGCTCGGCGCCGAAGCGTCTGCCACGCTCGCCGGGGTCCGTGACTGGCACACCCGGGCGCATGTGCTGCGCGGAGCCCTCGAGGGCATCGTGCTCATGCACCGCTGGCACACCCGGGCGCTCGGCGAACGGTTCCGGTGGGACGAGCCGATCGTCCTCGGCGGTGGCCTCGCGCGGTCGCCGCTGTACGTGCAACTCGTGGCCAACGCGCTTCGAGCGCCGGTGACGGTCGTCGACTCCGAGGAGGCAGGTGCCCTCGGCGCCGCGATCGTCGCCGGGGTCGCGACCGGGCTCCTGCCGTCAGTGGAACAGGCCCAGCACGACGTCGTCCGACACGCACCCGCCGTCCTGCCGACGGACGCCTCGGCCGCCTACTGGGCCGGGGTCGGAACCGCGTTCGACGAGCTCGTCGAGGCCATCGGCCCCTGGTGGCGACGGCGGGGCGAGGAGTCGAGCCCCGACGGTCCGGCGTCCGAACGCGACGGCCGTGCCGGGGCGGGACGATGAGCGCCTCCGTCGGCGGTCGTGGCACGGCCACGTCCAGCCCGGTGGACGACCGGCGGCGGGAGATCCTCACCCGACTCGATCAGGACGGGCGGGTCGAGGTCGGCGTGCTCGCCGCAAGCCTCGGCGTGACCGAGGAGACGATCCGACGCGACCTCCGCGTCCTCGAACTCGACGGACGCCTCCGACGCGCGCACGGCGGTGCGGTGCGCGTCGACCTCGACCCGGGCCAGGACTCCGGGGCGTCCGGTGCGCTCGCCGCGCGGGCGAGGACCCTGGTCGATCCGGGCTCAGCGGTCTTCCTCGGCGCGGGATCCGCCTGCGAGGCGCTCGCCGCCGGCCTCGCGACGACCGCCGGGACCGTCATCGTGACCGGTTCGGTGCCGGTCGCGCTGGCCGCGGCCGCTGCCGAGGAATCGGCCGTCGTCCACCTCGTCGGCGGGACGGCGGACGGGCGCGGTGTCCTCACCGGCGCCTGGGCGCGCGAGCAGCTCGCCGGCCTCCGCCTCGACGTCGCGGTCGTCGAGGCGCTCGGTGTCTCCGCCGACGGCCGACTGCTCCACGCCTCGCCGGAGGAGGCGGCGGTCGTCGCGGCCGCGGTCGAGCTCGCCTCCACGGCGATCCTGCTGGGCGACCCCGGGACGTTCGGGGCTGACGGCCTCGCGGTGTCCGTCCCGGCCGCCCGCCTCGACGTGGCGGTGGTGCATCACGGCGTCGACGAACCGACCCTTGAGGCACTCCTCACGACCGGCGTCCGCGTCGAGACGATCGGGGTCGGCGCATGAGCGGCATCGTGACGGTCACGCCGGCGGCCGCGATCGACCAGACCTACCGCGTCGACGGGCTGCGCCTCGGCGACGTCAACCGGGCGGTCGGCGTCTCGACCGAGCTGAGCGGGAAGGGTGTCAACGTCGCCAGGGCCGTGACCCTGTCCCGGTTGCCCGTCCGAGCCGTCGTCCCGATGGGGGAGGACGGCCGGATCCTCGCCGCCGACCCCGCCCTGCAGCCCCTCCTCGCCGTGGTCCCGACCGACGGACGGACCCGGGTGAACACGACGATCCTCGACGACGCGACCGGGACGACCAAGGTCAACGAGCCCGCGATCCCGTTGCGGGCCGCGGACTGGGCCGCGGTCGTCGCGGCGTCGGTGCGCGAGATCGACCGGATCGGCGCGGACTGGCTGGTCCTCTCCGGGACGATCCCCACGGTCGCGGAGGGCGGCGGACTCGTCGACATCCTCGAGCTGCTCCGGGCGGCCGCGGGTCGCGGAGCGCGCGTCGCCGTGGACACCGCCGGCGTGGCCCTCGAGACCGCCGTCGCGAACCTCGATCTCGTGCACCTGCTCAAACCGAACGCCCACGAACTCGCCGAACTCACCGGCCGGGAGTTGCTGACGATCGGTGACGTCGCCGACGCTGCGGACGAGTTGCACCGGGCCGGCTGCGACCTCGTCTACGTGAGCATGGGGGCCGACGGTGCGCTCGTGCGGTCGTCCGCCGGCCTGTGGCACGCCCACACCGCGGCGACCGTCGTCAACACCGCCGGTGCCGGAGACGCCTCGCTCGCCGGCTTCCTCGTCGGCCTCCGCGGGCCGGACGGGCAGGACGATCCGGCGACCGCCGTCGCGACGGCCGCCGCCTGGGGCGCGCTCGCGGTGTCGAGCGCGACGACGGTCCTCACCTCGCTCGACGGTGCACCACTCCCGATCGCCGTCCGCGACCCCGACCCGGCGACGCCTCTGCGCGAACCGGCGACACCACCACGGTCGGAGGTCGAGCCGAGATGACCGCGTCCACCGTCCCGAGCTTCCACGCCGCCGTCGACCTCGGTGCGTCGAGCGGTCGTGTCATCCTCGGGCGGTGGGACGGCGAGCACCTCCGGCTCGTCGAGGTGCACCGCTTCCCGAACGGCCCGGTCGTGCGCGACGGACGGCTCGTGTGGGACGCCGAGCGGTTGTTCGAGGAGACGCTGACCGGCCTCGCAGCGGCGGTCCGGCACGCGGAGGCGGCGGGTGGCGCGCTCGACGGCATCGGGATCGACAGCTGGGGTGTCGACGTCGGCCTGCCCGTTCTCGGCACCTCGCGTCTCGCCTCGTCCGTCCCCGAGGTCCGGCACCACCGCGGTGCCGACGAGCACGAGCCGGAGCGCGCCGCCGCCCTCGTCGGCCCCGCCGCGGCGTACGCGGTCACCGGCGTGATCGAACACCCGATCAACACCGCCTTCCAGCTCCGGTCGCTCGCTGCGGGCTCGAAGGCCGGGCCGCCGACGACCGAGGCACCGACCGTCCTGCTCGTCCCCGACCTCTGGGTGTGGCTGCTCACCGGCGTCGTCGGTGCCGAGCGCACGATCGCCTCCACGACGCAGCTGCTCGACCAGCGCTCCGGCGACTGGGCTGCGGCGCTCGTCGAGCGGTGGGGGCTCGGCGGGTTCCGCTTCCCGCCCGTGGTCGCACCGGGCACCCTGGCCGGCTCGACGACCCCCGAGATCACGGCCCGTCTGGGCGCGCGCGCCGCGATCCCCGTCCACCGGGTCGCGGAGCACGACACGGCGTCGGCGCTCGCGTTCGCCCGCCCGGACGGCGCCGAGCTGCTCGTCTCGAGCGGCAGCTGGTCGCTCGCCGGCGTGTGTCTCGCCGAGCCGGTCCTCAGTGAACCCGCGCGGCTGGCCGGCTTCACGAACGAGGCGGGCGCCGCGGGATCGTCGCTCCTCCTCCGCAACCTCTCGGGGATGTGGCTGCTCACCGAGTGCGCGCGGGCCTGGTCGGAGGAGGACGGTCACGTCGTCGACCCAGTGGCGCTCGTCGCCGCGGCGACGGTGGCCGCCGCATCGGCCGATACCGTCCCGCCGACGGTGTTCGACGTGGCCGACCCCCGACTCCTCGTCCCGGGTGACATGCCGGCCCGCATCACGGCGCTCTGCCGAGCGGCCGGAGGCACCCCGCCGAGCGGTCGCGTGGACCTCGTCCGCAGCGTCATCGAGAGCCTCGCCGCCGCGTATGCCGCGACCGGTCGGGCCGCTGCGGCGTTGACCGGCGTCCCGATCCGTTCGGTCCGCATCGTCGGCGGCGGATCCCGCAACCGGCTGCTCTGCGCGCGCACCGCGGAGCTGACGGGTCTGCCGGTCACCGCCGGCCCCGCCGAAGCCTCCGCGCTCGGCAACCTCGCCGTGCAACTCGTGGCCGCCGGCCGCGCTCCGTCGCTCGACGCCGTGTACCGCGGTCACCGCGACGACCCCGCCGACGATCAGGGACAGGGACCGACATGACACACCCCACCGACCGACCGGAGATCGAGACGGAGCCGCGTGGACGGCTCGCGACCTTCTCCCGGGAACTCGGCCGCCCGGATCGTGCGTGGGCGCTGCTCGCCGAGGGCAACACCTCGCTCCTGCTCCCGGGCGCCGACACCCCGACGATGCTCGTGAAGGCGAGTGGCACGTCGATGGCCACGGCGACCCCCGACGACGCCGTCCGGCTGGAGCTCCCGCCCGTCCTCGAGCTCGTCGACGCCGAAGCCGGAGGCGACGCCGAGGTCGGTGCCCTCTTCGACGCGGCGGCCAACGCCGGGAACGGCAGACGGCCCTCCGTCGAGGCCATCCTCCACGCCGTCTGCCTCGATCTGCCCGGCGTCGCCGCGGTCGGTCACACCCATCCCGTCCCCGTCAACGCGCTCCTCTGCTCGGTGTCGGCGGAGGCGTTGACCCGCGGCTCGCTGTTCCCCGACCAGATCGTCGTGCTCGGCCCCGACCCGCTGCTCGTGCCCTACGTCGACCCGGGACTGGGGCTCGCCCGGACGGTGCGACGCCTCCTCCGCGAGCGGATCGAGGCGACCGGGCGGGTGCCGAAGGTCGTCTACCTCCGCAACCACGGCATGTTCGCGCTCGGCGCCGACAGCGCAGAGGTCCTGCGGATCACCGAGATGGCGGTCAAGGTCGCCCAGGTGCTCCTCGGCGCGCTGGCGGCGGGCGGCCCCGTGTACCTCGACGACGACGCGGTCGCGCGGATCGACACGAGACCCGACGAACTCCTCCGGCGCGCCGCCCTGGCGTCGCCGGGACCGACGACGAACCGTGCCACGACGGCACAGGACGGGGCCGACGCATGACCGGACCGAACGGCACCATCGACCTCGACGGGCAGGTCGCCATCATCACCGGTGCCTCCTCCGGCATCGGTCGGTCGTACGCGCAGGCGCTCGCGGCGGTGGGCGTGCGCACCGTCCTCGTCGGTCGCTCCACCGAGCGGCTCACGGCCGTCGCCGACGCCCTCCCGACCGAGAGCGTGTTCCTCGCCGGCGACCTCGCCGATCCCGCCGTCTCCGAACAGGCCGTCGCGCTCGCCCTCGCCGCCTTCGGTCGCCTCGACATCGTCCTCGCGAACGCCGGGCTCTACGTCGGCGGTGACGTCGCCGACACCCCGATGACGGCGATCCAGGAGCTCGTCGGTGTCAACGTCCTCGGCGCGATGGCGACCGTGCGGGCCGCGCTGCCCCACCTCATCGGGCAGGGCTCCGGCGACGTCCTCGTGACGAGCTCGGTGTCGGGCCACCAGGACATCCACTGGGAGCCGGTGTACTCCGCCACGAAACACGCCATGCAGTCGTTCGTCCACACCACCCGGCGGAACCTCGTCGGGTCGGGGGTGCGGATGGGCGCGGTCGCCCCCGGCGTGGTGCTCAACGAGCTGTGGGGGATCGCGGAGGGCGCTTCCGGCGTGGAGGACCAGGTCGCTGCACGGACCGGCATCCGCTCGGAGGATGTGGCCGACGCGGTGCGCTTCATGCTCACCCGCCCCCGCCACGTCACCATCCGCGACCTCGTGATCCTCCCGACGGACCAGGAGATCTGACCACCGTGCCCGGACCGATCTCCAGCCACACCTCCATCCACCAGCCACCCACCAGCAGGGAGTCCTGATGTTCTCCGACCTCAACGGCCGCACCGCGGTCATCACCGGCGGGGCCCGCGGGCTCGGCTTCTCGATCGCGACGGCGCTCGCCGCTCAGGGCGTCGACGTCGCCCTCCTCGACCTGCTGCCCGCCGTGCACGCGTCGGCCGAGCGGCTCGCCGCCGAGCACGGCGTCCGCAGTGTCGGGATCACGGTCGACGTGACCGACGCCGAGGCCGTCGAAGCGGCCTTCTCGACCGCCGAGACCGAGCTCGGCGCGCCGTCGCTGCTCGTGACCGCGGCGGGCATCACGATCTGGGGCGACAGCGTCGACGTCGCGCCGGAGACCTGGCGGAAGGTGCTCGCCGTGAACCTGGACGGCACCTTCTTCGCCGCGCAGTCCTTCGCCCGCCGCGCGATCGCCGCCGGCCGCCCGGCGTCGGCCGTCTTCATCTCCTCGATGTCGGCGTTCATCGTGAACCAGCCGCAGTTCCAGGCCTCGTACAACACCTCGAAGGCGGCGGTCAGTCACCTCGCCTCCTCGCTGGCCGTGGAGTGGGCACCCTCGGGTGTCCGGGTGAACGCGATCGCCCCGGGGTACTTCCTCTCCGACATGACCCGCGAGTTCACCGAGGCGAACCCGGACCTCGCCGCCGAGTGGACGGCCGCCATCCCGGCGGGACGCATGGGACAGCCGGAGGATCTGCACGGGCTCGTCCTGCTGCTCGCCTCGGACGCCTCGTCCTATCTCACCGGCCAGAGTCTCGTGATCGACGGCGGGTACACGGCGCTCTGAGCGCCCGTCGTCCCGTCACCATCCCGCACCTCGTCCACCCCACCCCACCAGACCGTCCGCCCACCAGACCCGAGGACCAACCATGACCGACCCCGACCCGCACGGTGACCCCGCACCCGACCTCGCCGGCGACGCCGCCTGGGGGACGCGTCGGCGGCGGTTCGTCGAGGCGCGCTCCGGCGCGGTCGAACGAGCCTGGGCTCCGCGTCCCGTCCGGGTCGACGACGGCCCGTCGATCGGTCGGCGGCAGATCGAACTCCGCCACCTCGGTGGGCTGGAGACGACCGTCGAGGTCGACCAGTTCCTCGACCTCGGCGAGGCGTCCTGGAACGGGGACGTCGTGTCCTTCGTCGCGCCGACGACCGCACCGCATGCGGAGAGCTGGGCCAGGCGGTGGCAGGGCGGCCTGCTGACGACCTGCGGGCTCACGGCGGTCGGGGTGGCGCCAGAGGCCGAGGGCGGGATGCACGGCCGGGCGTCCAGGATCCCGGCGACGCTCACCCGGAGCGAGGGCCGGTGGACCCCCGAGGGCCGGTACGAGCTCCTCGTCGACGGGCTGCTGCGCGAGGGTGCCGTCTTCCAGCAGAACCTCACGGTGACCCGTGGCATCCGCGCCGAGGTCGGTGTCGCGCGGATCCGCCTGCACGACGTCGTCCGCAACGAGGGCTTCGTCGCCGAGCCGGTCCGGCTGCTCTACCACGTGAACCTCGGGTGGCCGCTGCTGCACGGTGGCGCGGTCGTGGCGGCGGAGGCCGAGCCGCCCGGGGGAGCGGACTCCAGCGGACCGCAGGACGACGGCCGATGGCGACGGGTGATCGGAGAGCCGGAGCCCGCGGCCGATGAGCGGGTCGACGCCCTCGACGCCGTCGCGGGGCCGGACGGCTGGTCCACCGCGACGCTGGTCGGCGAGGCCGGCACGGTCTCGATCCGTTTCCGCCCTGAACAGCTGCCCTTCCTCACCGTGTGGCGGAGCACGGCTGCCGGATCGTACGCCCTCGGTGTCGAACCGGGCACCTGCTGGCCGAGTCACGCCGTCGGCCCGGATCGCGGGAAGGTCGGGCGGATCGTGGAGCCCGGGGAGTCGTTCGAGGTCGACCTCGAGATCGCGTTCGAGCCGGCGACGGACGACGTCGGCGACTGAATCCACCGGCCTCGGCCACCCTCGAGCGCACGGTTTCCGAAGAATTCACGCTGGAGTATGTCATCGATGACATGAACGGGGTATGCTCGCCATGACATCGATGACATGGAGTCATCGTCGGAAGCCGACACGGACGTCGGACCCTGAACGGACACCGCCGTGCACCCTGCTGCGAACCTCGACCCGACCACCGTCGCGTCCGTGGCCCCCGACGGACTCGTCGCCGGCCTGGACCTCGGAAGCACCGGTGTCAAGATCCTCGTGACCGACGCCGACGGTGCCGAGGTCCTCATCCACCAGCTCCCCACCCCGTGGCTCGCCGGTGCCGGCGGCACGACCGTCATGGAGGCCGCCTCCCTCATCGCGACCGTCCGGGAGCTCCTCGACCACGTCGCCGCCGCACTCACCGACCGATTCGGACCGACCGTCCGGGTCCGTGCGCTCGCCGTGTCGGGGATGGGGGAGTCCGGGATCGTCCTCGACGCCGTCGGTCGGCCCGTCGCCCCCGCGATCGCCTGGTTCGACCCACGCGGCGCCGAACAGCTCGCCGCGCTCCCGGCCACGATCGCGGAGCAGTTCGCCGGCCGGACCGGCCTCCCGCTCGGTGTCCAGGTCTCGGTCGTCAAGCTCCTGCACCTGCGGGACGCCGGACTCGACCTCGCGGGGACCCGCTGGCTCAACCTGCCCGAGTACCTCGTCGCAGCACTCGGCGGCGAGGAGGCCGCGGAGTACTCGCTCTCGTCCCGCACCGGACTCCTCGATCAGGACACCGGCGCCCCCTGGCCTGAACTGCTCGAGCACCTCGGGGTCGACGCCACGTTCCTGCCGCCCTTCGTGGACGCCGGCACCCCGCTCGGCTCCGCCTCGGCCCCCTGGGTGCCGGAGGTCTTCGCCGATGCCGCGTTGACCGTCGCCGGTCACGACCACCTCGTCTCCGCCGTGTCCACCGGCTCGTTCCCCGCCGAGCGGTACCACGTGTCGATGGGCACCGCCGAGGTCCTCCTGCGCCGGCTCGACGCGCCCCTGCCCTTCGCCGCTCGTGAACGCCTCGCCGAGGTGTTCATCAACTGCGTCCGCCACGTCGTCCCCGGTACCTGGGTCCTCGTCGCCGGAGTGAAGACGGGACTCCTCATGCGCCGTACCCTGCAGCTCGTCGGAGTGACCGAGCGGTCCGGCCGCGACCGCCTCGACGACGCGGTCATGGAGCTGCCTGCCGAGGGTCGTCTCGCTGACGGCGACATCGTCGTCTCCGGTGCCCGCAACGATGACGGGGTCCTGCACCTGACGGTGCGGGCGGACGGCGCCGACCCCGCTGAGGTCTTCGCAGCGGTCCTCCGCCACGGCAACGACGAACTCCGCGTGCTCATCGAGGCGATGGACCGCGAGGTGCCGCCGGCGAGCTCGGCCCTCCTCACGGGCGGGTGGGCCGGCATGCGTTCGGTCCAGCGCGCGCGGGCCGCCGTCCTGCCCGGGATCCAGGTCTCCGACCGCTCCCAGGACACCGCCTACGGTGCCACCGTCTTCGCCCGTTCCCTCCTCGAGCCGGCCGTCGCCGGCCGCGCCCGTCCCTGACCCGTCCGTCCGCCCAGCCCACCCACCGAACCCACCCACCGGTCGACCACGACCGGCCCGCAGCATCCGACGCGACCGCGTCGGCACAGACCCCATCCGAAGCACAAGGAGCACCTGATGAACGCAGTAGCCACCCGCACCAACGAGCTCACGACGCTCGAACGCCGCGCCATGTCCACGATCAGCACCCCGGCCGGTGGCATGCTCATCGTCGCCGGCGACCAGCGCAACGGCATGAAGGCCGTCATGAAGGACGCGCCGAACGGTGCGGCCGGCATCAGCCGTGACGAGCTCGCCGAGGCGAAGAGCGACCTCGTGCGCTTCCTCGGCAACCACGCGCCCGCCATCCTCCTCGACCCCGAGGTCGCCCTCCCGCTCGTCGTCGACGAGCGCACCCTCTCCCGCACCACGGGCCTCGTGGTCGGCATGGACTCCTCCGGCTTCGACACCGAGAACGGTCTGCGTCGCACCAAGTACGTGCCCGGCATGGACGCCCGCAAGGTCCGTGAGCTCGGTGGAGACGCCGCGAAGATGCTCTTCTACCTGCGCTCCGACCAGCGCGAGGCGGAGCAGGTCGTCATCGACGAGATCGCCCGCCTCGTCGAGGAGTGCTCGGCGGAGGGTGTGCTCCTCATCGTCGAGATCCTCGTCTACCAGCTCGACGGCGAGAGCGACGAGGCCTACGCCGAGATCTTCCCCGAACTCGTCCGTGGTGCCGCGGAGATCTCCGTCGCCGCCGGTTCCAAGGTCCTGAAGCTGCAGTACCCGGGTTCGGCCGAGGCGGCAGCCGCCGTGACCGAGGCCGCCGCCGGTGTGCCGTGGGCGGTCCTCTCGGCCGGTGTCGACCACGAGACCTTCGTGGGTCAGGTCCGCACCGCGGTCGAGAACGGTGCCGGCGGCGCGATGGCCGGTCGCTCGCTGTGGAAGGATAGCCTTTCGATCTCGTCGGCCACGCGCGAGGAACTGCTCACGAACCGTGCGCTGCCCCGCCTCCGCGAGCTCGAGCAGGTCATCGAGACCGCCCTCGCCGGACGCTGACGCGTCGCGGGCGGTGGCCGAGGTCACCGCCCGCGCACGTCCACCCGTCGAACCGGCACCATCCCCGAGGAGCACCCATGGCCACGATGCAGGACGTGGCGTCCCTCGCGGGGGTGAGCTCGAAGACGGTCTCGCGGGTCTTCAACGACGACCCGCACGTCCTCCCGGAGACGCGGTCGCGGGTCGAGACGGCGATGCGGGATTTGAACTACGTCCCGAACGTGCTGGCGCGCACCTTCCGTGCCGGTCGATCCTCCTCCGTCGGCGTCGCCGTCCCCGATGTCGTCGACCCGTTCTTCGCCGCGGTCGTCCGGGCGGTGGAGGAGGTCTGCTCCCGTTCGGGCATCACCACGCTCGTCACGAGCATCGGAGACGACCCCTCGCGTGAGCGCGCCGTGCTCGACTCCTTGCTGCGCTCGCAGCTCATGGGGCTCGTCCTCGCCCCCGTCGCCGAGGACCAGTCGTGGCTCGCCCCCTGGGCCGAGCACACGCCCATCGTGTTCGTCGACCGGGCGCCCGGGGGACTCGACGCCGACAGCTTCGTCGAGGACGACCACCGCGGCGCCTACCTCGCGACGAGGCATCTCCTCGAGCACGGTCACACCAGGGTCGCCTTCGTCGCCGACGCCGCACACCCACCCAGCACCCGGCGCCGGCTCGAGGGCTACCGGGCCGCACTCGCCGAGCAGGGTGTCGAGCTCGACGACCGCCTCGTGAGCCTCGACGCGACGGACCGCGCGCCGGCCGCCACCGTCCTCGACGGTCTGCTCGCCCTCGCCGACCCGCCGACGGCCCTGTTCTCGGCGAACGCGCGCGTGACGATGGCGCTCGTCCCGGCGCTCCGCTCGCGGGGGATCGCCTCGCTCGGCTTCGGCGACTTCCCGATGGCCGACCAGCTCGACCCCGCGGTCAGCGTCATCGAGCAGGACCCCGCCCGGCTGGGGCGGCTGGCCGCCACCCGGGCGCTCGCCCGCTTCGGCGACGCGGACGCCTCGCACGAGCGGAGCACCGTCGTGCCCGTCGGGCTGCTGCTGCGGGAGTCCTGCGGCTGCCACCTCGACGGCTGATCCCCCGCCCGACGGATGCGGCCGTGCCGCTCGGTCCGTAGCGTTGGAGGCTGCACGCGACGGTCGGGGGAGACATCATGCACGGTTCGGACGGAACGACGAACGGGGGAGGCTGGGCGCCGGTGGGTCCGCCCATTGCTCGGCCTGTGGCACCCGTGGGCGGAGCGGGCGCGCCAGAACCCGCCGGAGCGCCGGTACTCGGTGCCGCCGGACGAGTGGCGCTCGCCCAGCAACCCGAGTCGGCCGCCGACCGCCAACGCCGCCGCAACCGTGAGGCGGCGCCGATCCTGCCGTCGCGGGTCCCGTGGGTCGCGGTGACCGTCTTCACGGTCCTGGCGATCGGGCTCGCCTGGCTCGTCGCGTCCCCGCTGTGGTTGTCCGGCGAGGGCCTCGCGAACCCGTGGTTCCAGCTCATCGCGCTCGGCATGATGTACACGCCGATGGTCGCGGCGGTCGTCGTGGTCTGCTTCGTCGCCCGACCGCGGAGCATCCCGCGGCTGCTCGGCCTCGCGCCACTGCGTCCGCTCGCCCGCACCCTCGGGCTGTGCGCGGCCGCCCTCGTCGGCTTCCCGGTGCTCGCGTTCGGTGCCATGCTGCTCGGGCAGGCCATGGGTCTCATCTCCCTCGACCTCGTCAACCTCTCCGGTCTCGCCGCCATCCTGGCCGCATCCGGTGCCGGGGAGCCCTCGCGGGATCAGCTCACCACGATCGCCCTCGCCCAGATCCTCACCCTGCCGATCAGTGTGCTCGTGGCCTCACTGTCCGCGTTCGGTGAGGAGCTCGGGTGGCGGGGCTGGTTGTTGCCGAACCTCCTGCCGCTCGGCACCTGGCCCGCCCTCCTCATCTCGGGGGCCGTCTGGGGCGTGTGGCACGCGCCGCTCATCCTCCTCGGCTACAACTACCAGCGGACGGACGGCGTGGGCCTCCTCCTGATGGTGGGCTGGTGCATGCTCCTCGGCGTCGTCATCGGGTGGTTGCGACTGCGCTCGGCCTCGGTCTGGCCGGCGGTGATCGCGCACGGTGCCGTGAACGCCGCCGTCGGGGCGCTCCTGCTGTTCGCCAGCCCCACGTCCATGCAGGACACCGGGAGTGTGTTCGGCACCCTGCTCGGCTGGCCGGGCTGGATCCTCCTCGCCATGACCGCCCTCCTCCTCGTGGTGACGGGGCAGTTCCGTCGGCGTGCGGTTCCGGGGCTCCGGGCCGCCGAGGTAGCGGAGCGGACGCCCGCCTAGCGCGGTTCGGACGGCCGCATGCGCGTCGTGCATGCGTCGTGCCGCGGAGGGTGCTTGTCCTCCGAGCAGGCACTTGGTGCACTGGTCCGATGCGCAGACCCGACCTCCCCGAGGCGCCCAGCCGCCCGCACGCCTCCCACGCTCGCCGCCGCGGTGGTGACGCGAGCCCGCGGGTCCGTCGGCGCCGCCTCGTCGTCGGGATCGCCGGCGGCCTCGTGCTCGCGATGCTCGGCGGTCTCGGTGCCCTCGCGCTCCGGCTGCAGGGGAACCTCAGCTCCGAGGCGATCGCCGCTCCGACCGGCCGTGCGACGGAGCCGGCGGAGCCTGGCGCGCCGGACCCGGCGATCAACGTCCTCCTCCTCGGCTCCGACAGTCGTGACCTCGCGCTCGGCGACTACGGCGAGGACACCGGCACCAAGCGCAGCGACGCGATGGTGCTCGTGCACGTGTCCGCGGGCAACACCCGGATCGACGCGATGCAGATCCCACGTGACACGCTGACCGACCTGTCGATGTGCACGGACACCGGGCGGGGGACACCCGACGACTACGGCATGGTGAACGCCGCCCTGAACTCCGGGGCCGCCTGTTCGGTCGCCGCGGTGCAGGCGATGACCGGTGTGCCGATCGACCACTTCGTCGAGCTCGACTTCAGCGGCTTCCAAGCGATCGTCAACGGCATGGACGGCTTGGCCGTGTGCCTGCCGACGGACATGGAGGACCCGTATTCGAACCTCGCCCTGCCCGCCGGGGCACAGGTCATCGACGGGACGCAGGCGCTCGCGCTCGCCCGCACCCGGCACGCGGTGGGCGACGGCAGCGACATCTCGCGCCTCGGCAACCAGCAGATGGTGATGTCCGCGATCGTGCAGCGGGCGCTGAGCGCCGAGGTGCTCACCCGGCCGGACCGACTCATCCGCTTCCTGGACGCGGTCACGTCCTCGCTCACGGTCGACACGGCACTCGGCGACCTCGCGAGCCTGACCTCCCTCGCGCACCGGGTCTCACAGGTGCCCGCCACGGCCATCACCTTCCTGACGATGCCGTGGACCGAGGCGCCGTCGGACGCGAACCGGGTGGTGCCGAGCGATGACGCCGCAACGGTGTTCTCGAGCCTCGCCACGGATGTCCCGGTACCGATCGCGGGAGCCGCCGACGCGTCACCCGCCGAGCCGGTCACCCCGGTCGAACCGGTGCGGGTCGAGGCGGTCAGCGTCCTCAACGGTTCGCAGACGAACGGGGTCGCGACGGCGACGGCCGACCGATTGACCGCCTTCGGCTACGTCGTCGCGACGATCGGCGACGCGGAGACGGACACCCCGGTCACCGTCCTCCTTGCGCGCGATTCGGACGCGGCCCGGGCGACAGCCGCCTCCCTCGCCCAGGAGTTGGGGATCACGGTCGTCGTGAGCGGCGAACCGGGACCGGACGACGAGGACGTCGTGCTCGTCATCGGAGACGACTTCGCCGCACTGACCGAGGCCGCTGTTGCGGCGCCCGCGCCGGCGCCGGTCGAGGTCGAGTCCCGCAACGCCGCCGCGGACCTCTGCGGCTGACGCGGAGCGCCTCACCGCCCGGGCGAGACCTGCTCCGTCAGTCGCAGGAACGCGCTCACAGCGGGCGTCCCGACGGTGTCGTGGCGGACGAGGAGCCCGATGCTCCGGGTGACCGGGGTCGGGAACCGGCGGACGCGCGCACCGTTCGCCGCGGCCCAGTCCGCCAATCGCTCCGGTACCACCGTCAGGCCGACACCCGCGGTCGCGAAGCGGGTGAGCGCGTCGCGTTGGGTCGTCACGACGATGCGCGGTGGTTGCACGCCGAAGCTGGCGTAGGCCTCGTCCGTCACGGCGCGCATCGACGTCCCGCGCGGGAGGGTCACGAGGGTGTTCGCAGCCAGCTCATCGCCGGTGATGGTCGGCGGGGTGTGGTCGGCCTCGCGCTCGGCGTCGGTCCTGAGGCCGGGGAGGACGATCGCGAAGCGCTGTTCCTCGAGGAGCCGCACCTCGACGCCGGGGCCGGCGGCGGCCACATCGGCCACGCCGAGGTCGATGCGCCCGAGGTCGATGGCCTCGAGCAGCTCGGCCGAGTCGACGGCGCCTGTGACCTCGATGCGGACGTCGGGGTGTGCGGCGTGGAACCGGGCGACGAGCTCCGGAACGTGGGTCGCGACGAGCGAGGGGAGCGCGCCGATCCGGAGCGTGCCGACGGTGAGCGCGTGCTGGGCGTCGGCGAGTGCGCGGAGCCCGTTCGCCTCCTGGAGCATCCGCCTCGCCGGGCCGAGCACCGACCGTCCGGCATCGGTGACCTGCATGCGCCGACCGACCCGGGTGAAGAGCGCGAGCCCGAGCTCGGCCTCGCAGCGTTGGATGCGTCGCGTGAGCGAGGGCTGGGAGATCCGGAGGACGTCGGCGGCGGCAGCGTACGAGCCGTAGTCCACGACGGCGACGACGGCTTCGAGCTGCTCGAGGTTCACCGGCAGGCTTCGTACACGTGGTCGGCGGCGTCGGCCGGAGCGAGGTCGCGGTCGCGCAGGATCGTGGAGAACGGGACCTGCGGGTCGGCGCAGACCTCGTCGAAGGTGCCGCGCAGATCGTCGGTGTACTCGATGTCGAGCACGGCCCCGCCGTACACCTCGGTGTAGGTGCCGCACTCGTCGAAGCGGTGGCACTCCTCGGCCACGGCGAAGTCGAAGCCGACGTCGTCCCGCCCCCGCGTGCCGAGGTCGCCGGCGTTCTTCTGCCCGATGAGGAGCCCGGCGTCGTGGGCGAGGTCGGCGTAGCGGGTGGCGAGGGCCATCGCGTCGTCCACGGTGAGTCGGCCGTCGGACCGCGTGTACGAGTCGAGGTTGTCGATCTCGACGGCGTCGAAGCCGGCGTCCGCGCAACGGGTGATGCTCGTGCCGACCCGCTCGGCGATGCGGGCGCGACGGTCGTCGGTGGAGAGGTCGAAGATCAGCTCGTCGGGCCAGTTCTCGTCGATGATCGGCTCTCCCGCCTCGTCGGTGAGCACGAGGTCCGGCTCGGCGAGCCACGCGTCACGGTCGGCCGGCTGACTCTGGAACCCGTTCACGTAACAGATCGAGTACCGGTCAGGGTCCGGGGTGTCCGTGCTGTCGCGGACGACGCCACCCACGCCGGCAGCCGGTTCGTATCCACCGCCGAGTTGGTAATCGAACACGATGTCCGTCGGGAACCCGCTTGCCGCGGTGGCCGATCCGGTGCTGGAGGCGGCCTCGCTCTGGGCGGAGGAGCACCCGGCGGCGACGAGCGTGATGGCGAGGACGCCGCCGGCCGCGAGGGCCGTGCGGGCACGGAGGTGGGGGAACGGCATGCGACCAGCCTAGGTCCCGGGCCCGGGCACGCCGGAGGGGCCGACCACACGTCCACGGAGCGGGTACCGTTGGGGGCATGAAGTATCTGGTGCTGTTCGCCGCGGGTGCCGCGCTCATCCTCCTCGGGATCGTCTTCGCGCTGCTCCTGGAGCTGCCCGTCGGGTTCCGGATCGCCGGGCTCGTCGCCATGCTGCTCGGCACCGTGGTCATGGGCGTGAACGTCGGCCTGCAGTTCTTCGACCGCCGCCGCGAGCGGGCCCGCCGCCTCTGACGCCCGCCGGCGCAAGCACCTGACGCCGCCCGATCCCGCGCGTTACCCTCGAAGCCACCCGCCTCAGCCGAAGCGGGACGACAACCGGGAGGCTTCGTGGCGCGCGCGCTCTTCATCATCGACGTACAGAACGACTTCACCGAGGGCGGTGCGCTCGGGGTGACCGGTGGCGAGAACGTCGCCGCAGGGATCACGCAGCTCCTCGCTGAACACGGGGACGACTACGCGCACGTGTTCGCCTCCCGCGACTGGCACGACGCCGAGGGCGACAACGGCGGTCACTTCGCCGCGGGCGAGCCCGACTACACGACCACCTGGCCCGTGCACTGCGTCGCCGGGAGCGAGGGCGCCGAGTACCACCACGCGCTCGACACCAAAGCGGTCGACACCCACATCCGGAAGGGGCAGGGAGCCCACGGGTACTCGATCTTCGAGGGCGTCACCCCCGAGGGCCGACGCTTGGAAGAGGTCCTCGCGGACTCCCAGGTCACGGAGGTCGACGTCGTCGGCCTGGCGACCGACTACTGCGTCCGCCGGAGTGCGCTCGACGCCATCGGGCACGGCCTGCAGGTCCGGGTGCTCACCGACCTCGTGGCGCCGGTCGACGAGGCCGCCGGAGCGGCGGCGCTCGCCGAGATCGTCGAGGCCGGGGGAGTGCTCGTCACGCGCTGAGACCCCGCCGGATCGGACTCGCACACGCCACCCGTCGCAGATAGTAAGCTAGCTGCATAATATTCGGGACAGGGCGAGGACGGGGCACGCGCATGACGCACGGGCGACACGGTGAGGCATCGACGACCACGGCGCCGCGGCGCGATCGGAACGGGGCACCGCGCTGGCTGCGCATCCTGCTGCCAGCGGTCCTCATCCTCCTGTGGCTCATCGCCGCCGGCGTCGGCGGGCCGTACTTCGGCAAGGTGAGCGAGGTCGCGACCAACGACCAGACGAGCTTCCTCCCCGCGAGCGCCGACGCCACGGAGGTGCAGGCCGCGCTCGACGGGTTCCGTGACGGTGACGACATCCCGGCCCTCGTCCTGTTCGTGCGGGAGGGCGGGATCACCGACGACGACCGCTCCGCCATCGACGACGAACTCGCGACGATCGCTTCGACCGAGGGCGTCGCCGACGGGGTCTCACCGGCCATCCCCTCCGAGGACGGCGAGGCGCTCGAGGCCTTCGTGCCGATCAGCGGCGACGCGGAGGTCGGCGACGTCGTCGAGGCCCTGCGCGCCCAGCTCGGGGACGCGATGCCGTCGGGGGTGGAGGTCTTCGTCACGGGTCCCGCCGGGTTCACCGCGGACCTGACCGCCGCCTTCGCCGGCATCGACGGCATCCTGCTCCTGACGGCCCTCGGAGCCGTCTTCCTCATCCTCATCGTCGTCTACCGGTCGCCCGTGCTGCCGTTCCTCGTGCTCGGCACCTCGCTCTTCGCGCTCTGCACGGCGCTGCTCACCGTGTGGTGGCTGGCCAAGGCCGGCGTCGTGCTCCTGAACGGTCAGGTGCAGGGCATCCTGTTCATCCTCGTGATCGGCGCGGCGACGGACTACTCGCTGCTGTACGTCTCGCGGTACCGGGAGGCGCTCCGCGACCACGAGCGCCGATGGGATGCGACGTGGGCGGCGCTCCGCGGTTCCCTCGAACCGATCGTCGCCTCCGGAGGCACCGTGATCGCCGGGCTGCTCTGCCTGCTGCTCAGCGACCTGAACTCGAACAAGGCACTCGGGCCGGTGGCCGCGATCGGCATCGTCTTCTCCGTGCTCGCCGCACTCACCTTCCTGCCGGCCCTCCTCCTCGCCTGCGGCCGGAGCTCCTTCTGGCCCCTGCGCCCGAAGGTCGGCAGCGAGCACCGGGTGCAGGCCGCGACGGCCGATGACGACGCGGTGCCGACCACCGGCCTGTGGGGCGGGATCGCCCGCCTCATCTCTCGCCGCGCCCGCGTCGTCTGGATCGGGAGCACCCTCCTCCTCCTGGTCGCGAGTCTCGGTGTCGTCCAACTCCAGGCGGACGGCGTCGCGCAGAGCGACCTCATCCTCGGGACCTCCGAGGCGCGCGACGGGCAGCTCGCGCTCGGTGAGCACTTCCCGGCCGGGTCGGCGAGTCCGGTCTCCGTCCTCACCGGGAAGGACGACGCCGCCGAGGTCATCGCCATCTTGGAGGACACCGACGGGCTCGACGGTGTCCAGGTGCTGGCGAGCGGCACGGCGACCGGCACCGCGGACGCGACGGTGCGCGACGGGGAGGCGGTGTTCACCGCGCCACCGACCGGTCCTCCGGGGACCCCCGCGTCGCCGGCCGAGCCCACCGTCGACGACGGCCGGATCGTGCTCCAGGCGACCCTCGACACGGCACCCGACTCCGCAGCCGCGGAGGAGACCGTGCGACAGCTGCGCACCACCATCGACGCCGCCGTCGGCACCCACACACCGGTCGGCGGGGTCACCGCGACCGCGATCGACTCGAACGACGCCGCCATCCACGACCGGAACCTCATCATCCCCGTGGTGCTCGTCGTCATCCTCCTCATCCTCATGCTGCTCCTGCGGTCGGTCCTCGCGCCGGTCCTGCTCATCCTCAGCGTGGTGGTGTCCTTCGGAGCGGCGCTCGGGGTCTCCGCCCTCGTGTTCACGCACGTCCTCGGCTTCCCCGGCGCAGATCCGAGCGTGCCGCTCTACGGCTTCGTCTTCCTCGTCGCGCTCGGGATCGACTACAACATCTTCCTCATGACGCGGGTGCGCGAGGAGTCGCTCCGGGTCGGCACGAGAGCCGGGGTGTTGCGCGGTCTCGCGATCACGGGCGGGGTGATCACCTCGGCCGGCCTCGTGCTCGCGGCCACCTTCGCGGCGCTCGGCGTGATCCCGATCCTGTTCCTCGCGCAGATCGCGTTCATCGTCGCGTTCGGCGTCCTCCTCGACACGATCATCGTGCGCACGCTGCTCGTCCCGGCCCTCAGCCACGACATCGGCAGCGCCATCTGGTGGCCGTCGAAGCTCGCGAAGGGTCGCGCCGAGCACCGACACGCCGCCTGAGCGGGGGTCGCCCGGACGTCCTACCCCTGCTCGGCGAGGAACGTCAGGACCGCGTCCTTGAACACGCGGGAGGACACGGCGTTGAAGTGCTCGCGGCCGGGCAGTCCGACATACCGCGCTCCGGCCGCCTCGGCCAGGCGCCGACTGCCGTCCGCGACCGCGTCGTCGTCCCCGGTCACGAGGAGCATCGGGAGGGGCGGCACCTCGGCCGTGGTCGGCTGCGGACCGCCGCGGAGGCCCTCCACCAGGGCGATCAGGGCCTCGACGTCGTTGCCGGGGACCCCCTCCGCCATCGACACGTACGTCTCGGTGAGCCGGTGCGTGATCGTCGCGCCGGTCCTGACCCGGAGCCGGGCCTCGTCGAGGTCGAAGCCGCGGAGCGAGTCGCCCTCGGGGAGCCCGCCGAGGCTGAGCGAGCGGACGCGGTCGGGATGCCGGACACCCAACCGCCAGCCCACCCGTGAGCCGAGCGAGTAGCCGAGGTAGTGCGGCTCGTCGACGCTGTAGCCGTCGAGCACGGTGAGGACGTCGTCGACGAGGCCGTCGAGTCGGTAGGCGCTCGGATCCGTCGGCTTGTCCGACGCCCCGTGTCCGCGCTGGTCGATCGTCACCAGCCGGTACCCGGCTCGGGTGAGGGTCCTGGTCCACCCCGCGAGGTCCCAGTTGAGTCCAGCGCTCGAGGCGAAGCCGTGGACGGCGACGACCGTCTCCGCGCGGTCGGCGTCGGCCGCCGGCTCGTGCACGTAGGTGGCGACCCGGAACCCGTCCGACGACATGACGTAGGTGGGCGCGATCGGCTCAGGCTGGGGAAGCACCCGACCACGATACTCGCCGCGGGGAGCGGTTCGGTGCGCGTCGGAGGCACCGTCGCGGCGTGGCTCAGTCGACGGCGATCGGGCGAGGCCCCTGGTGCATCATCTCCGACAGGTACGGTGCGACGACACTCGTGGAGATGCGGCAGTCGAGCAGGAGGACGCCGTCCGCCCCGGCGTGGACCCAGTCGGTGAGGCCGTCGAGGTCGGCGAGGGTGTCGATCGTGAGGCCCTGACCGCCGAGCGCACGGGCGAGCGCAGCGAAGTCCACCTCGTCGATGAGCATGGGGGCCTGGTCGAGCCCGCGTGAGCCGTACTGGTGGACCTCGGCGCCGTACGCGGCGTCGTTGAACACCACGACCACACCGCTCCGGACGGTGCGGATGACGGTGTCGAGGTCGGGGAGCGCCATGAGCCCGCCCCCGTCGCCCGTGCAGAGGACGGTCGTGCCGGGGTGCCCGACCGCTGCGGCACCGACCGCGCTCGGGAAGCCGAGTCCGATGGTCTGGTAGGCGGTGCCGACCATGACGAGGCGGTCGGGGGAGGGGATGTCGAGATAGCTCGGTGCCCAACCGATGAAGTGGCCGCCGTCCTGGACGACCGTGCGGTCCTGCGGCAGCAACTCGTTCAGTCGGTGCGCGAGGCTGCGGGGGTCGAGTCGGCCGTCGGCGCACACGCCGACGCCGGGATCGCGGTCGAGGTGGGGTGCCGGCCGGACGGCGCCTCCGGCGGTGAACCAGCCGGAACCGGCCGCACCGTCCAGGCGATCGAGCAGGCCGGCGGCGGCGAGTGCCGCGTCGCCGCGGACGAGCTCGTCGACCCTGGCGTTCGTCGGGGCGTCGGCGAGGTCCACCTGGATCACGTGCGCCTCGGGGGAGAAGGCCTCACCGAACCGCATCGTGAACTGGTTGAGACCGGCGCCCACGACGAGGACGACGTCCGCATCGGCGATGGTCCGCGCCGCGCGTTCCGTGGCGAAGCCTCCGGCGACACCGAGGTCGCGGTCGCTCACCCCGAACAGTCCGAGCCCGAGCGCCGTGGTCGCGGTGTAGGCGTCCAGACGTTCCGCGAGTTCCCCGAGGACGGGCCCGGCGTCGGCCAGCCAGGCGCCACGGCCGGCGAGGATGAGCGGTCGACGCGCGGAGCGCAGGGCGGCTGCCGCGGTGTCCAGACGCCGCGCGACCGGTTCCACGCGGGACGGCCGGACGAGGGCGGGGTGATGCGGCGTGCCGTCGGCTCGCAGTGGTTCGTCGGACGCCACGGCGGCGAGGTCGTACGGGATCGCGAGCACGACGGCCGTGCGACGGTGGACGGCGTGTTCGATGGCCCGCAGGGTGGTCGCGGTGGCGTCGTCGCGGCCGACGGTGAAGGTGGCGGCTCCGAGCCCGGCGGCGATCTGGAACTGGTCGACGTCCCAGGGCCTCGTGCCGGTCGTGGGCGCGTCCCCGACGACGAGGACGAGGGGGATGCGCGCCATGACCGCTTCGGCGAGCGGGGTCAGCGTATTGGTGAATCCGGCGCCGTACGTGGCCGTGGCGGCGGCCAGGGCGCCACCGGCGCGGACGTAGGCGTCGGCTGCTGCGACCCCGCCGGCTTCGTGCCGCATGGCCGTGATGCGCGTGCCGGTGGCGGCGAGGGCGTCGAGGAAGTGCGCGTTGCCGTTCCCCATGACCCCGAACACGTCGGAGACGTGGCGGCTGAGGGCTTGGGCCACACGGGCGGAGACGGTGGACGGGGTGACCGCGGGAACGGTCGACGGAGCGTGTTCGGACATGGCGTGACCTTCGAGAACGTGGACGGATGGGATTCCGTGTGTGTCTCGCCGGTGCTGACCGCGCTATCGCCCTTTTTTCGAGCAACGACTCCGGTGTCGCGGAGTCTGACGAGCACACTCTACTCCGCGGGGACCCCGCTGCACAGTGCGGTCTTCGCGTCATCCACTCGACATCCGCGACACCCGCCGGACAGCCCGGCGACGTCCGCTGGAGGCTGTCCTCATGACCCACATCGTGCAGGCCAATGCGGCCGAAGACCTCCTCGCCCTCGTCCCCGGACTCATCGGAAGCACCCCGAGATCGAGTCTCGTCGTCGTCCTGTTCGCGGGTTCCCGCAGTCGCGGCGCCCTCCATATCCATCTGCCCGCCGGGACGGACGTCGACCGGCGGGTGGCGGAGGCGGCTGCGGAGCACGCTCTCGGGTTCGCCTGCCGGGCGCCGGGTGTCGACGCCATCGTGCCGGTGGTCTACACGGACGACGCCTTCGGAGCCGCGGCGGAGCCGCCGGGCCGCGTCATCGCGGATGCGATCCTCGGCTTGGCGAGCGCGCACGGGTTCGCGGTCAAGGATGCGCTGTGCTCGGCCACCGACGGTTGGGGCTCCTACCTCGATCCCGGACTCCCCTCCGGAGGGCGGTCGCCGGCGATCGTGGCCTCGGCGGCGGTCCCGCCCGTCCCACCGCTCCCGACCGAGCTCGTCACCACCCAGGTGCCGTCGGTGGACGCGGCGACGTTCGCCGCCGTCGACCTCGAGTACCGGGTGCTCAGTGCACGGCTGGCCTCCATGCTCGACGCGGCCACCGATCACGCCCGCACGAGCTGGCGGATCGATGTCGGCGACACCGTGGAACGACTCGACGGCCTCCCCGAGGTCTTCGAGGACGCCCTCGCCCGAGGCGTCGAGGCGATGACCCCTCGGGAGGTCGCTTTCCTGTTACTCAGCCTGGGGCGCCCCTGGGCGAGCGATCTCGCGCTCATGCAGTGGGCGTTCGGGCGAGACCTGGGGGAGGAACTCGACGACGCCGAACGCGCGTACGGGCATCTCCCGGTCGGGATGGACGACCCGGAGGTGTTCCACCGGGTCGCCCACCTGCTGGTCGGCGACGGACCGCATCCCGACGTCCAGCGCATCCGGGCGGCGAGCAGCCTGCTCCTCGGCGTCACGGCGCGCGCATCCGAGTCGGCGCGCGTTGCACCGCTCGCGATGCTCGCCTGGCTGGCCTGGGCGCTCGGTCAGAGCAGCCGTGCTGCCGCCTTCCTCGACGAGCTCGACGCCACCGAGTTGGACCATCCGCTGGCGTCGACCGTCGCGTCGCTGATCCGCCAGGGGCACCTGCCGGCCTGGGCCTTCCGGCCGTCGGCCGAGCCCGGGGGATCCGTTGTCGCCGCGAACGGTCAGCCCGCCGCGTGACGCTCGAGGAAGTCGTAGACCTCGGAGTCGTCCACGCCCGGGAACGTACCGCTCGGCAGTGGCGACAGGATGTGCGTGTGCAGGCGGGCACTGGGCCAGGCCTGCTCGCGCCACTTGTCGGCGAGGACGGAGGGAGGCCGTCGGCAGCAGGTCGGGTCGGGGCACGTCGACACTGCGCGGGTCGTCGTCTCCCGCCCACGGAACCACTTTGCCTCGCCCCAGGGCACGCCGACCGAGATCGAGAACTCACCCGCCTCGGTGGTACCGGTCTGCGTCGCGCACCAGAAGGTCCCGGCCGGGGTGTCGGTGTACTGGTAGAGCTCGGTGGTGCGGTTGGTCCGGGCGAAGGCGTTGCGTGCACTCCACTTCCGGCACACGATCTGGCCTTCCACGGCGCCCGTCACGTCGACCGGGAGCGGGAGCGCGTCGTTCTCGTAGGCCTTCGAGATCGCGCCGTCCTCCGAGACCCGCAGGAAGTGCAGGCGCATGTCGAGTCGCGCGGTCGCGAGGTTCGTCAGTCGGAGCGCCGCCGCCTCGTGGGTGACCCCGAAGGCGTCCCGGAAGTCCTCCACGGCCAGGTTGCGGTCTCGCTTGGCCTGCTGCAGGAAGGACACCGCAGCTGTCTGCGGCATGAGCGCCGCCGCCGCGAAGTAGTTGATCTCGAGCCGCTGTCGGAGGAACTCCGCATAACTCGTGGGGCGCTGGTGTCCGAGCAGTCGGTGGGCCATCGCCTGCAGCGCCATGGATCGCAGGCCGTGTCCGCCGGGGATCGACGCCGGCGGCAGGTAGATCCGACCGTTCTCGAGATCGGTGACGCTCCGAGCCGAGTGCGGGAGGTCGTTGACGTAGATGAGGTCGAAGCCGAGTTGCTCCGCCATGACGCTCACCGTGCGGTGTGTGAGGGCGCCGGTGCTGTGACCCGCCCGCAGGACGCGGGACTCGGCGAGTTCCTCGATCTCCGGGAGGTGGTTGTCGCGCTCACGCATCCACTCCCGCAGTTCGGTGTTGGCGCGTCGGGCCTCCTCCGGCGTCGCGATCGCCTCGTTCGCGTGCCGTTGCAGTTCCCGGTGCAGTCCGACGAGTGCGCGGAGGGCGTCGTCCGGGATGCCCTTCGACGGCTTCACCTGGGGGAGGGTCAACTCGCTGTACAGGGCGCTCCGTTGCAGCCGGTCCAGTTCGATCTCCAGCGCAGCGCGGGGATTGGGCGCCTCGGTCGAGAGCAGGTCGTTCAACTCGACGCCGAGGGCGGCGGTGAGTTCCTGCAGGACCGACAGTTTCGGCTCCCGTTTGCCGTTCTCGATGAGCGAGAGCTGACTCGCGGCCAGACCGACCCGCTCACCGAGATCGTCGAGGGTGAGTCCACGACGCGTCCGGAAGTGACGGATCCGGCGCCCGAGGGTGAGCAGGTCTGCGGCGGCGTTGCCGGAGGGGTTCGGGGTCATTCCTTCACCATATCGAAAGATCTGGGGTTCTTGTCGTCGATCACACCGATAAGAATCCCGGATTCGGGCGCAGAGTGGGTCCACACCCACTTCTTGACTGTCCCACCAACGCCGGAGGAACACATGTCCATCGCCGAGCTGCTCTCCGATCCGACCCCCGCCCCCACGACGCGGCGGCTGCTCCGAGCGGTGCAGCCGCCGACCTCCTCGGGGCTCGCCGAACTGCATGCGTGGGTGGACGAACTCGCCACCCTCCTCGAACCGTCCGCCATCCACTGGGTCGACGGCTCGGCGAGTGAGTCGCACCGGCTCACCCACCAGCTCGTCGCCGAGGGGAAGCTGATCAAGCTGAACCCCGAATGGCGGCCGAACAGCTTCCTCGCCCGCAGCGACCCGAGCGACGTCGCGCGGGTGGAGGACCGCACCTTCATCTGCTCCGAGACGGAGGGGGACGCCGGACCGACGAACAACTGGCGCGACCCGGCCGCCATGCGGGCGGAATTGCGCGGGGTCTTCGCCGGCAGCATGCGCGGCCGGACGATGTACGTCGTCCCGTTCTCGATGGGTGCCGTCGGCGGGCCGCTGTCGCAGCTCGGGGTGCAGATCACCGACTCGGCCTACGCCGTGCTCAGCATGGGGATCATGACCCGGATGGGCGACCGCGTCCTCGAGCTCATCGCCGACGGTGCGCCCTGGGTGCGCACCGTCCACTCGGTCGGTGCCCCGCTCGAGGCGGGGCAGGCCGACGTCGTCTGGCCGTGCAACGACACGAAGTACATCGTGCAGTTCCCCGAGACCCGCGAAGTGTGGTCCTATGGCTCGGGGTACGGCGGCAACGCCCTCCTCGCGAAGAAGTGCTTCGCCCTGCGGATCGCCTCGGTCATCGGGCGGGATGAGGGCTGGCTGGCCGAACACATGCTCCTCGTCCGGGTGACCTCGCCCGAAGGCCGTGCCTTCCACCTCGCCGCAGCCTTCCCCTCGGCCTGCGGCAAGACGAACCTCGCGATGCTGCGGCCCACGATCCCGGGATGGCGGGTGGAGACCCTCGGCGACGACATCGCCTGGATCCGTCCCGGCGAGGACGGCCGCCTGTACGCGATCAACCCGGAGGCCGGTTTCTTCGGCGTGGCGCCCGGCACGGGAGCGACGACGAACGCGACGGCCGTCGACACCCTGTGGGGCAACACGATCTTCACGAACGTGGCCCTCCGCGACGACGGGGACGTGTGGTGGGAGGGGCTCACCCCCGAACCGCCGGCGCACCTCATCGACTGGCAGGGTCAGGACTGGACGCCGGACTCCGGTCGCCCGGCGGCGCACCCGAACTCACGGTTCACCGTCGCAGCGGCGCAGTGCCCGTCGATCGCCCCGGACTGGGACGCGGCCGACGGTGTGCCGCTCGACGCGATCCTCTTCGGCGGACGCCGGGCCACGAACGTGCCGCTCGTGGTGGAGGCGAGCAGCTGGGAGCACGGCGTGTTCATGGGCGCCACGATCTCCTCCGAACAGACGGCGGCAGCGGAGGGCATCGTCGGCGAGCTCCGCCGCGACCCCTTCGCGATGCTGCCGTTCTGCGGCTACAACATGGCCGACTACTGGGGCCATTGGCTGCGCGTCGGTGGAGCGCTCGATCACGGCATGGCACCGCGCATCTTCCAGGTCAACTGGTTCCGCAAGGACGCCGACGGCTCGTTCCTCTGGCCGGGCTTCGGTGAGAACGCCCGGGTCATCGAGTGGATCGTCCGCCGTCTGGAGCACGGGGCCGGGTCACGTGCGTCGGCCATCGGTGGGCTACCGCTCGTCGACGAGCTGAACCTCGACGGCATCGACCTGCCGGAGGACGCCCTCGACGCCCTGTTCGCCGTGGACCGCGACTCCTGGCTCGCGGAATGCGACCTCACCGAGGCCTTCTTCGACACCTTCGGGAACCGTGTCCCGGCCGCCCTCCGGGCCGAACTCGCCGCCCTCCGCTACCGCCTCCGCGCCTGATCCTCGTCATGCATTCGCCCATCTTTGGGCGAATGAAGGTTCGTTCGCCCAAAGATGGGCGAACGAACCGGCGACGAGGGTGCTCCACAGCTCGCGAACGAGGGCAGAGGTCGTCGTGAGGTGGCCGCGCTGCTCGGTCGGCCGCTGGATCGCGCGACGATCGAAGCATGACGCCAACCGATCTGCCCGATCACGACGCGTTCTCCGTCCGTTCGGCGCTGGAGCATGGCGTCTCACCCGAGCGCCTCCGCACGACGCGTGTTCCAGCACCGTTCCCGGGGGTTCGGAGCTTCGCTGCACCACGCAGGGGCGCTGACCTGCCTCCCGGGCAGCGGTATCTCGCGCACCTGGAGCTGTGTCGGGCGTACGCGCAGCGAATGGCGCCGACGCAGTTCTTCTCGCACCTGTCGGCCGCACACCTCCTGAATGCTCCGCTCCCGGCGCGGCTGTGCTGGGACGAGGTCCACGTCGGCGTCCGGCCGCCGGACCGGGCGCCCAGGGTCGCCGGGGTCGTCGGCCATCGCCTGACCGGCCTCGTCGGCGATCCCATCCTCATCGAGGGGCTCGCGGTCGTGAGTCCCGCCGACATGTGGTGTCAGCTCGGACCGAGTCTCACCATCGACGAGCTGGTCGCGTTCGGCGATCACCTGGTCCGTGAGCGAGGTGCCTCGGGCCGGTGGCGGCATGAGCGCATTCCAGGGCTCTGCTCAATCGACGACCTCGCAGCGGCGCTGAGCAGCTCCCGACACCTCGGCGCCGGGTCCCTCCGTGCCGCGCTCCCGCAGATCCGCGGTGGTTCCGAATCGCCGAAGGAGACGGAACTCCGACTCGCCTTCGTTCGCGCCGGTCTCCCGGAGCCGGTGCTCAACCACGAACTCCGTGATCGCTGGGGGCGGTTCATTGCGCGTCTCGACCTCGCCTACCCGGCGTATCGTGCAGCGTTCGAGTACGACGGGCGCCAGCACGCCACCGATGCGGGCCAGTTCGCGAAGGACGTCGACCGGATCCATGCCGTCACCAGACTCGGCTGGTCCCACGACCGCTTCCTCGCACATCATCTGCAGGCGGGTGCCGCCATCGCGGTCGAGAGAGCCCGCGAGCGCCTCATCGCGGCAGGATGGCGTCCGTGATCCCATTCATTCGCCCATTTTTGGGCGAATGAGGGTTCGTTCGCCCAAAGATGGGCGAACGGACCGGGGTCAGACGAGGAGCTGGTGCTTCGCGAGCTCCCGGTAGAGCGGCACCTCGGTGACGAGCTCACTGTGCGTGCCGACCCCGACGACGCGACCCTCGTCGAGGACGACGATCTGGTCGCTGTCGACGACCGTCGAGAGGCGGTGGGCGATCACGATGAGCGTGCGCCCCGTGGCGACCGCGTCGATGGCCTCGCGCATCATCTGCTCGTTCACGCCGTCGAGACTGGACGTCGACTCGTCCAGCAGCAGGATGGGAGGGGCCGCGAGGATGGCCCGTGCGATCGCGAGCCGCTGACGCTCGCCACCGGAGAGCATGATGCCGTCCTCGCCGACGGGAGCCGACAGGCCGAGCGGGTTGCGGTCGAGCACGGCACCCAGGTTGACCGCGTGCAGCACCCGGACGCAGTCGGCGTCGTCGGCGTCCGGCGAGGACAACAGCAGGTTGTCGCGCAGCGTGCCGGCGAGCACCGGGGCGTCCTGCTCCACGTAGCCGATCTGGTGCCGGAGCTCGGTCCGGGGGATGGTGCGGATGTCGACACCACCGAGGCGGATGGCGCCCGCGGTCGGGTCGTAGAAACGCTCGATGAGGCCCAGGATGGTGCTCTTGCCGGCGCCGGAGGGCCCGACGAGCGCGGTCCGTCTGCCCTGCGGCACCTCGAAGGAGACGCCGCGGAGCACCTGGCGGCCGAGGGCGGACTGCGCTTCCGTGAGCCGGGCGGCGTCGGCGGCAACGGTCTCCGAGGGCGCCGAAGCGTCATCCGAGACCGTGGCTGCCAGCGCCTCCGCAGCCGCACGTTCCCGCTCGATGACTGCGGCATCCGGGTAGGCGAACACCACCTCGTCGAACGCGATGGCGGGGGCGTCGGCGGTGGCGGAACCGGCACGGGTGACGCGCGCGGCGATCTCCGCGTCGTCGTCGCCCTCGTCGGGGAGGTCGAGGATCTCCTGGATCCGGCCGAGGGCGCCGAGGGCCTGGTTGACGCTGGTGATCGCGCCGAAGGCCTGACCGAGCGGCATGATCATCATGAACAGGAACAGGATGAATGCGACGAGGCTCGCGATCGTGATCGCGCCCGACGCGACCCGGAAACCGCCGACCCCGAGCACCACGAGGAACGAGGTCTGCATGGCGATGCCCGCGACCGGGACCACCAGCGAGGAGATCTTCGCGATCCGGACACCGACGCCGTAGGCCTCCTTCGCGACGCCGTCCACCGCATGGATCTCACGGTCGGTGGCGTTGGACGCGCGGATGGTGCGGATGGAGCTGATCCCGCGCTCGACGGCGGCGGCGAGGTCGCCCACCTTCGTCTGCTGTTCGCGGCTCGCCACGCGGATCCGACCGCTGAGGGCGACGACGACGACGACCGAGACGATCACGACGAGCAGGGTGAGCCCGAGGAGGACGGGATCGATGATCGCCATCGCGATGAGCGCCCCGAGGAAGGTGATGGCGCCGCCGACGGCGTCGACGAAGCCCTGGGTGAGCACGGCGTAGAGCATCGTCGTGTCGCTGCCGACGCGGGAGACGAGGTCGCCGGTGCGGCGCGTGTCGAACTGGCTGATGGGGAGTCGGAAGATGCGGGCGATGAGCTGGCGGCGGGACGAGTAGACGACCCCGGTGCCGGCCCGCTGCAGGAGGTAGTGCTGGTACCCGCTGATGACGCCGGAGACCACGACGAGCCCGACGAGCAGCCAGGCGAGGTTGCCGAGCGACCTGCCGGCCTCGACGACGCCGATGACCTGGCTCACGATGAGCGGTTGGGCCAGGGAGGCCGCAGCCCCGATGACGCTCAAGATGATGACCACGACGAGGATCGAGCGGTGCTCGAAGATGTACGGCATGAGCTGCTTGAGGCTCGCGCGCGGACCGTCGTCCTTCGGCCGGCTGAACGGACTGCGGCTGCGTGCGGGGCGCGCTGGGGTGCTCATGGTGCTCTTCCTCTGAGGTGCGGTGCGCGGGCTCGGAGACGTCCATGGCGACGGCGCACCGTCCTCCAACTCTAAGCGACCGCCGCCGATGCCCGGGCCGCAACCGATGCACCGAGGGCCGGTGCCCGGAGGAGTCCTCCGTGCACCGGCCCTCGGTGAGGCGACGGGGGTCAGGCGTCGATGTCGACGTCCTTCGTCTCCTTCGAGACGATCAGCGCCGTGAGGGTGATGGCGGCCATCACCGACAGGTAGACGCCGACCCAGAATGGGCTCCCGCCACCGGCGCTCCAGAGCGCGACCGCGATGAACGGCGCGACGGCCGCACCGAGGATCGACGACACGTTGTACGAGATGCCGGAGCCCGTGTACCGGACGTTCGTGGGGAACAGCTCGGGGAGGAGCGCGCCCATCGGACCGAAGGTGAAGCCCATGAGGCTGAAGCCGATGATCAGCCAGATCATCACCCCGGTGAACCCGGCGTCGAGGAGCGGCACCCACACGAGCCCGAACACGAGGATCGCGCTGGTCACCACGATGAGCGTCTTGCGTCGGCCGTACTTGTCGGCGAACGGGCCCGAGACGAGGGTGAAGATGCCGAAGAACACGACGCCGGCGATGAGCATGAGCACGAACGTCGTGTAGCTGTAGCCGAGACCGGCGACGGGGGCGTCGACCGGGGCACGGCCGTAGCTCAGGGAGAACGTCGTCATCAGGTAGAAGAGCACGTAGGTGGCGAGCATGAAGAACGTGCCGAGGAGGAGCTTGCGCCAGTGGAGCTTGACGACGCTGGCGAGCGGTGACCGCTGGACCTTGCCCTGTTCCTTCGCGGTCGTGAACGCGTTGCTCTCGACGAGTCGCAGGCGCACCCACAGGCCGACGATCACCATGACGACGGAGAAGAGGAACGGGATCCGCCAGCCCCACTCGAGGAAGGCCTCGGACGGCATCGACGGGTCGTCACTCGGCAGGATCGCCGCGATGATGAGGAAGAGGCCGTTCGCGATGATGAAGCCGATCGGCGCCCCCAGCTGGGGGAACGTGCCGAACAGGGCCCGCTTGCCCTTCGGGGCGTTCTCGGTCGCGACGAGCGCCGCGCCGGACCACTCGCCGCCGAGGGCGAAGCCCTGGCCGATGCGGAGGATCACGAGGAGCAGCGGTGCGACCCAGCCGACGAGCTGGTACGTCGGCAGGAGCCCGATGAGGAAGGTCGCGATGCCCATGGTGAGCAGCGCTCCGACGAGGGTCGCCTTCCGGCCGCGCTTGTCGCCGAGGTGGCCGAAGATGACGGCACCGACCGGGCGGGCGACCATGGCCGCGCCGAACACGGCGAACGAGGCGAGGAGACCCGCCGTGGGGTCCTCGCTCGGGAAGAAGAGGTGGGGGAAGACGAGGACGGCGGCCGTCGCGTAGACGTAGAAGTCGTAGAACTCGATCGTCGTGCCGATGAGGCTGGCGAGGACGACACGGGATCGCGGATTGACCGGGGCCTTGGTGACTGGTGTTGCTTCGAGAGACATGCGTGCGCGTTTTCGGTTCGGGGATGGGTGCCGTCGAAGCATCAGCACCGGTCGCGCACGCCCGCCGACGACGGCAGGATCAGAGGATGTCCAGCTTGTGGCAGGACCATGACACTGTACGCCGAACGGCGGCGTTCCGGTACTCGGATCCCGCTGACCGGGTGCCGTGGTACGGGGACGCCGCCGTTCGGCGGTGCGGAGGGCTCAGCCGCGGAGCTCGCGGAGGATGACGGCGGTCGCCACGGCGGCGTCCGCGGCCTCAGCGCCCTTGTCCTCCTTCGAACCGGGGAGGCCGGCGCGGTCGAGCCCTTGCTTCTCGTCGTCGAGGGTGAGGAGTCCGAAGCCGACGGGCTTGCCGGTCTGGACACTGACCTGGGTGAGACCGCTCGTGGCGGCGTCGGAGACGTACTCGAAGTGCGGGGTGCCGCCACGGATGATGACGCCGAGCGCGACGACCGCGTCGGCACCACCCTCGAGGGCCGCCTTGGCGACCACCGGGAGTTCGAAGCTGCCGGGGACGCGGATGAGTCGGTGGCCGGCGCCGCTGGCGTCGAGCGCCTTCACGGCGCCGGCGATGAGCCCGTCCGTGATGGTCTCGTGCCAGGTGCCGGCCACGATGACGATGTCGAGGCCGGTGCCGTCGACGCTGATGGTGGGTGATCCTTCGCCGCTCATGCGGGCTCCTGTCGTCGTTCCCGATCGGATCGGGGCTGCTGGTGTGGTGTTCCCCGAGGCTGTCGAGGGGCTGGTCGGACTACTGGTGCGGTTCCGGTTCGAGGTCGAACCCGATGCTGTGTCCCATGCGGTCGCGCTTCGTCTCGAGGTAGCCCTCGTTGTACAGACCGACGCCGACCACGAGCGGGACGCGCTCGCTCACGGCGATGCCGTGGTTGGTGAGCTGCCGCTCCTTCTCGGGGTTGTTCGAGAGCAGGCGGACGGAGGTGATCCCGAGGTCCGTCAGGATGGCGCTCGCCGCGGTGTAGTCGCGGGCGTCGGCCGGCAGCCCGAGCGCCAGGTTGGCGTCGAGCGTGTCGAGGCCGTCCTCCTGGAGTCGGTAGGCGCGCAGCTTGTTGATGAGTCCGATCCCGCGACCCTCGTGTCCGCGCAGGTAGACCACGACACCGCCGTGACGCTGGATGGTGTCGAGGGCGCTGTCGAGCTGGGGTCCGCACTCGCACTTGAGCGAGCCGAACGCCTCACCCGTGAGGCACTCCGAGTGGACACGGACGAGCGCGCCGGTGGCCTGCGGGTCGCCGGCGATGATGGCGAGGTGGTCGGCACCGGTGCGGCGGTCGCGGTAGGCGCGGAGCCGGAAGGAGCCGTGCGTCGTCGGGACGGTCGTCTCCACTTCGAACGACACGTTCGAGGACTCGGGGATGGTCGCCTGGTTCGCGCGTTCCTCGGCGCACACGGCGGCCGCGTCGGGGTTGTCCTCGAGGAAGGCGACGAGCGCCGCGATCGTGGTGACCAGCACGCCCTCCTGCTCACCGAGCGCGATGAGGCCGGGCAGCCGCATCATCTCGCCGTCGTCCGCGACGATCTCGGAGATCGCACCGACGGGGACGAGACCGGCGAGCTTCAGCAGGTCGACGGCGGCTTCGGTGTGTCCGTCGCGCTCGCGCACGCCGCCGTCGACGGCACGGAGCGGGACGATGTGTCCGGGCCGCGAGAGGTTCGCCGGCACGGAGGCCGGGTCCGCGAGCACCCGGAGGGTGTGGGCGCGGTCGGCGGCGCTGATGCCGGTGCTGAGGCGGTCGGCGGCGTCGACCGTGACCGTGTAGGCGGTGCCTCTGGCGTCCTCGTTCACGGCCACCATGGGCGGAAGGGCGAGTCGGTCCGCGATCTCGTTCGTCATCGGGGCGCAGATGAAGCCGGAGGAGTGCTTGACCGTCCAGGCGATCCACTCCTGCGTCGCGGATTCGGCGGCGAGGATGACGTCGCCCTCGTTCTCGCGCCCCTCGTCGTCGGCCACGATGACGGGTCGACCCTGACGGAGCGCCTCGAGGGCCTCAGGGATGCTGGCGATGCTCATGCGTTGCCCCTTTCGGTGGCGGTCGTGGCGAGCGGGTCCGCGGTGCGCGGCTCCGCGTCGGCACTGCTGGGGAGGTCGATTCCGGCACGGTGACGGTAGGCGAGCATCCGCTCGACGTGGCGCGCCAGGATGTCGGTCTCGAGGTTCACGTGGTCGCCGGGGATGCGGTCACCGAGGGTCGTCGCCGTGAGCGTCTCGGGGATGAGCGAGACCTCGAACCACTGCTCGGCGGCGTCGGGTCCGCTGACCGCGCTGACGGTGAGGGAGACGCCGTCGACGGTGATGGACCCCTTGTCGACCACGAGCGGAGCGAGGTCGTCCGGCAGGGAGATCCGGACGATCCGCCACGCGTCTCCCGGGACGGTGCTGACGATGGTGCCGGTGCCGTCGACATGGCCCTGCACGATGTGGCCGCCCAGGCGGTCGCCGACGCGTGCGGCGCGCTCGAGGTTGACGGCGCTGCCGACGGTGGCGCCGTCGAGCATGCTCATGGCGAGGGTCTGCGCCATGACGTCGGCGGTGAAGGTGTCGGCGGTCTGCTCGACGACGGTGAGACACACCCCGCTCACCGCGATCGAGTCGCCGTGGCGGGTGCCCTCGAGGACGACCGGACCCTGGACGGTGAACCGGGCGGACGCCTCGCCGTGGTCGATGGCGACGATGGTGCCGCGTGCTTCAACGATGCCCGTGAACATGGCTTGGTCCGTTCTCTGGGTGCGACACGGTGTGGCCGGCTGGAACCGACTCGACCGGGTGGCGGGTGGGGGTCGTGATGATGAGGAGGTCGTCGCCGAGGTGTTCGACACCGACGGGTTCGAGACGGATCGCGTCTCGGATGGTCTCCACGCCGAGGTCGCCGATCGCGAGTCGAGGGCCGCCGAGGAGGACCGGCGCGAGGTAGGTCAGGACGGTGTCGACGAGCCCGGCCCGGAGGAAGGCGGTGGCGACGGTCGGACCGCCCTCGACGAACACGCTGCGGACTCCCGTGCTGCGGAGCTCGGCGAGGAGCGCCGCCGGGTCGTGTCCGTGGTGCAGGATCGCCGCTCGAGGGTGGCGGTGCACCGCTGCGCCGGCGGGGATGGCGCGGTCGCCCATGACGACGGGGACCGGTTGCTCCGGGAGGAGGGTCCCGTCCGCGTGTCGTGCGGTGAGGCTCGGGTCGTCCGCGAGGACGGTGCCGGTGCCGACGAGGATCGCGTCGTGCGCCGCCCGTCGTCGGTGCACGTCGATCCGTGCGGCCTCGCCGGTGATCCACCGGCTGGTGCCGTCGTTCGCCGCGATCCGGCCGTCGAGGGTCGAGGCCCACTTCACGGTGACCAGCGGGCGTCCGAGACGGGCCACGGTGAGCCAGTCGTCGAGGAAGGCCTCGGCCTCGTCGGCGAGTACACCGGAGACGACCGCCACGCCCGCGGCCCTCAGCCGTTCGGCGCCCCCGCCGGAATGATGGCCGGGGTCGTCGACGGCGAACACGACGCGGTCGACGCCGGCCTCGATCAGCGCGACGGCGCAGGGGCCGGTCCGTCCGGTGTGGTTGCAGGGTTCCAGCGTGATGACGGCGGTGGTGCCGCGAGCCGCCCCCGGCGCGAGCCGGGAGAGTGCGTCGACCTCCGCGTGAGCGGTGCCGGCACCGCGGTGCCAGCCCTCGGCGAGGACGGTTCCGTCGGCGTCGAGGATGACGCACCCGACGCGTGGGTTCGCACCGCGGGCCGGCCCGTTCGCGGCGAGTTCGAGCGCGCGCAGCATCGCCTGCCGTTCGCGGCTCGTCGCCGTGGGTGTCGCGGGTCCTGCGTCCATCGGTCCGTCTTCTCGGTCGGTACTGACACGGAATCCGGGGTCGCGGGCAGGTGCTCGCAGGCGTCGACCATCGGCCGACGCCCGTGCCTCCTTCCATCCGGACTCGAACGCCGCCTGCGAGCAGACGCGTTCATAACCGTCGGTCCTGGAGTTCCACCAGGTCAACCGGGCATCGCTTGCGCGTTGCACGGGTCGCGGACTATCACCGCCGGTTCGGACTCTCACCGACCCCGGAGCACGTTACGTGTTGTCGAGTCTAGGTCAACGGGCTGAGTGGCCGCCCTATTCCCGGCTCGGATGACGCCCCGTTGCCGGGCTCCGTCCTGCGGGGTGGTCGCCCTCAGCGCTGGGCGTCGTGCTGGTCGATGGCCGCACGCGCGGTGCCCTCGTCGACCACGAGGTCGGAGATGAGCCCGCCGGCCAGTGCGCCGAGGAGCGGCGGGACCTTGGCCGCTCCGGCGACCACGCAGATCCGGCGGGAGACGCCGCGCAACACGTCGAGGTCCGGTCCGGACGCGCGGTTGTTGAAGGGGATGTCCCGCCATGAGCCGTCGGCGCGGAAGAACACCGTGGCGACGTCACCGACCGCACCGGCGCTCGCGAGCGCCTCGAAGTCGCTGTCGTCGAGGTAGCCGCCGACGTACACGTGGCTCGGCACCCCCGAGAGCTGCGATCCGAGCCCGAAGAGCGCGACGTCCATCCGCCGCTGGATCTCGAGCACCCGGCGGATGCTGCGCTCCCGCCAGAGCGCGAGCTTCGTCGCCGGGTCGTCGAAGAACGCGGGCACGGCGAACTGCTGCGCATAGGCGCCGTACGCGTCCGCGTAGCGGTGGAGGATCTCGCTCGCGTAGAGGATGCCGGAGGTCCGGGTGTTGGCCGCGCCGTTCAGCTGGACGATCTGCGAGTTGTGGGTCCGCTTCGGGGTGAGGTGGCGCGCGACGGCGCTCACGGTCGACCCCCATGCCAGACCGAGCGTCATGTTCGAGTCGAACACGGAGCCGAGAAAACGTGCAGCCGAGAGGGCGACGCGTTCCAGGCGGTCGATGTCGCTCGTGTGGTCGGGGACGGGGACGATGTGGGCGGTCACCCCGAACCGGTCGCGGAACTCCGCCTCGAGCCGCGAGGGCATGTCGTGCGGCGACCGGACCTGGATGTCGACGAGCCCGCTCTCCCGCGCGTATCCGAGCAGGCGCGACACCGACGACCGCGAGGTGTGGAGCTCCTGGGCGATGGCCTCCATGGTCAGGTCCTGCACGTAGTACAGCTGTACCGCGCGGAGCGCCTCAGCCGTCCGGTCCGGCTGGCTGAGCGCGTCTGCGAGCGACATCGGGTCTCCTTGCACGTTTGTTCACTAGGGCTGTTCAGAGTTGCAGGTGCTGTCACGATGTATTCAGTCACATCATTCAGCGGCGCGCAAACCCGGCGGCGTCGCGTTCCAACCGCGAAGAAGCGAGGCATCTCATGTCCCTCAAGTCGTCAGCTCCCCGTCCGACCGTCCAGTCCGTCATCGACCGCCCGCAGGCGTCGGTCCTCATCGTCGGCGGCGGCATCAACGGCATCGCGACCTTCCGCGACCTCGCCCTCCAGGGCGTCGACGTCACGCTCGTGGAGCGCAACGACTGGGCCTCCGGTGCCTCGGCCGCGTCGAGCCACATGATCCACGGCGGCATCCGCTACCTGGAGAACGGCGAGTTCCGTCTCGTCCAGGAGTCGGTGCAGGAGCGCAACGGGCTCATCAAGATCGCGCCCCATTACGTGAAGCCGCTCGAGACCACGGTCCCGATCTTCTCGACCTTCTCCGGCATCCTCTCCGCCCCGCTGCGCTTCCTCACCCACAAGCAGGGCAAGCCCCAGGAGCGTGGTGCGCTGCTCATCAAGGTGGGCCTCACCGCCTACGACTCCTTCTCTCGCGACGGCGGCAGCGTCCCGCGCCACCGCTTCCACGGCCGGAAGAAGTCGCTCGCCGACCTGCCGAAGATGAACCCGGGTCTCAAGTACACGGCGACCTACTACGACGCCTCCATGCACGACCCGGAGCGTCTCGCGCTCGACGTGCTCATGGACGGTCTCGCCGCCGGACCGCACGCCCGCGCCGTCAACTACGTCGAAGCGGTCGGCATGGGAGCGGATGGCGTCGAGCTGCGCGACACCGTGACCGGCCAGACCTTCACCGTCGCGAGCGACGTCGTCGTCAACACCTCCGGTCCCTGGACCGACCTGACGAACGCCGGCCTCGGCGAGCCGACCACGTACATGGGCGGCACCAAGGGCTCGCACATCGTGCTCGACAACCCGGAGCTCTACGCCGCCACCAAGGGTCGCGAGATCTTCTTCGAGCACGAGGACGGCCGGATCGTCCTCATCTACCCGCTCAAGGGCAAGGTCATGGTCGGGACGACCGACATCGAGGCCGACCCGAGCACGCCGAGCGTCTGCACCGAGGAGGAGGTCGACTACTTCTTCGACCTCGTCAAGCACGTCTTCCCGACCATCGCGACGTCGCGCGAGCAGATCGTCTACCGGTTCTCCGGGATCCGCCCGCTGCCGAAGCATGACGACGAGGCCCCCGGTTTCGTGTCGCGCGACTACCGGATCGAGCGACGCACGGCCGCTGCACGTCCGTCCACGACCGTCTTCAGCCTCGTCGGCGGCAAGTGGACCACCTTCCGGGCACTCGCCGAGCACCTGGCGGGCGACGTGCTGCAGGTCATCGGCGCCCCGCGTCCCGTCGAGACCCTCGGGCTCGCGATCGGTGGCGGCGCCGGCTTCCCCCGCACCGACTCCGCGACGCGCACCTGGGTGGCGGCACACGAGGACGGTGTCGGCGTGCAGCGCGCCGAGCAGCTCCTGCACCGTTACGGCACGAAGGCCGCAGCGCTCCTGGAGCACCTGGCCGAGCACGGAGACGACCGACTGCAGGGCGCGGCCGACTACAGCGTGCAGGAGCTCGAGTACCTCGTCGAGCAGGAGCAGGTCGTGCACCTGTCGGACGTGCTGCACCGCCGGACGAGCCTCGCGTTCACCGGCTCGCTAACGGCCGCGCTCGTCGACGAACTGGCCCGCGTCGTGGGCGGCGTCCTCGGTTGGGACGACGCCGAGCGCACGGCCCAGATCGAGTCGGCCCTCGACCGGCTGCGCGACGCGCACCAGGTCGACCTGCGCCTCGGCACGAGCCAGGAGGCCCCGGCGTTCTCATAATGCACGAACGTGCAGGCAAGGGCCTTGTCCTGTGCAAGTCCAGCTGACTACCTTACAAACAACTGGTCAGTGAAACCCTCGCCCGGTGGGGGCTCGCGCGCAGGCGCAGCCCCCGTCGGGGACCACACCTATGAAAGGTCAATGAAGACATGAACCTCGGAACCATCTTCCTCTCCGAGACCGTGGGGACGGCGATGCTCGTCCTCCTCGGTACCGGTGTGGTCGCCACGGCGATCCTCACGAAATCCAAAGGTCTGGGTGGCGGCTGGCTGCTCATCAACTTCGGTTGGGGCCTCGCGGTCTTCGCCGGTGTCACGGTGTCCTACGCCTCCGGCGGACACCTGAACCCCGCCGTCACGATCGGCTTCCTCACCACCGGGTCGATCGACTTCGTCACGGCGCTCGTCTACTGGGCGGCGCAGATGGTCGGTGCCTTCATCGGTGCCGTGCTCACCTACTTCGCCTTCAAGCAGCACTTCGACCAGGAGGAGGACCCGGGCAAGAAGCTCGGTGTCTTCTCCACCGGCCCCGAGATCCGCAGCTACGGCTGGAACCTCGTCACCGAGGTCATCGCGACCTTCGTCCTCGTCTTCGTCGTGATGTCCTTCGGCAAGACCGGACCCGACGCCGTGGTCATCGAGGGCGTCCCTGGAGGACTCGCCGCCTTGGGCGCCCTGCCGGTGGCCCTGCTCGTCGTCGGTATCGGTGCCTCACTCGGTGGCCCGACCGGCTACGCGATCAACCCCGCCCGTGACCTCGGCCCGCGCATCGCCCACGCCCTCCTCCCCATCAAGGGCAAGGGCAAGAGCGACTGGTCGTACGCCTGGGTGCCGGTCGTCGGCCCCCTCCTCGGTGGTGTCCTCGCCGCGCTCGCCTCGATGGTGCTCCTCCCGGCCGTCTGACCTGACGCCGCGACGGGGCGCTGACGCGGCCGTCGCGGCACCCCGGGGTACCGGTTCCGGTGCCTCACCTCGTAACGCATGCAACGAAGGAGTATCCAATGGCGGACTACGTCATCGCAATCGACCAGGGGACGACGAGTACCCGGGCCATCGTCTTCGACAAGAGCGGATCGATCGTCTCGACCGGCCAGCTCGAGCACGAGCAGATCTTCCCGAAGGCCGGCTGGGTCGAGCACAACCCGAACCAGATCTGGAACAACACCCGCGAGGTCATCGGCCAGGCGCTCAGCAAGGCCAACATCACCCGGCACGCCATTTCGGCGATCGGCATCACCAACCAGCGCGAGACCGCGGTCGTGTGGGACAAGACCACCGGTCAGCCCGTCTACAACGCGATCGTCTGGCAGGACACGCGCACGCAGGACATCGTCAACCGCCTCGCGAAGGACGGCGGGGTCGAGCGGTTCAAGAAGACCGTCGGTCTGCCGCTGGCGACCTACTTCTCCGGTACGAAGATCGTCTGGATCCTCGAGAACGTCGAGGGTGCGCGCGAGAAGGCGGAGGCCGGCGACCTCCTCTTCGGCACGACCGACAGCTGGGTCATCTGGAACCTCACCGGCGGCGTCAACGGTGGCGTGCACGTCACCGACGTCACCAACGCGTCGCGCACGCTGTTCATGGACCTCGAGACCCTGCAGTGGGACGACGAGATCCTCAAGGCGTTCGACGTCCCGAAGTCGATGCTCCCCGAGATCAAGAGCTCGTCCGAGATCTACGGCCACGCATCCGACGACAGCCTGCTCCGCGAGACGCCCATCGCCGGCATCCTCGGCGACCAGCAGGCGGCGACCTTCGGTCAGGCCGCCTTCCAGCAGGGCGAGGCCAAGAACACCTACGGCACCGGTAACTTCATCATCTTCAACACCGGTGAGGAGATCGTCCACTCCGAGAACGGTCTGCTGACGACGCTCGGCTACAAGCTCGGCGACGCGAAGCCGCACTACGCGCTCGAGGGGTCGATCGCGGTGACCGGTTCGCTCGTGCAGTGGCTGCGCGACAACCTCGGCATGTTCTCCTCCGCTCCCGAGGTCGAGGCGCTCGCCAAGACCGTCGAGGACAACGGTGGCGCGTACTTCGTGCCGGCGTTCTCCGGGCTGTTCGCGCCGTACTGGCGCCCGGACGCCCGCGGTGCGCTCGTCGGGCTCACCCGCTACGTCAACAAGGGCCACATCGCTCGTGCCGCCCTCGAGTCGACCGCGTTCCAGACGGCCGAGGTCATCGACGCCGTCAACGCCGACTCGGGTGTCCCGCTGACGGAGCTCAAGGTCGACGGCGGCATGACCGCCAACGACACGCTCATGCAGTTCCAGGCCGACATCCTCGGTGTCCCGGTCATCCGACCGGTCGTCGCGGAGACCACGGCGCTCGGCGCGGCCTACGCGGCCGGTCTCGCTGTCGGCTTCTGGTCCGACCTCGACGACCTCGCGAAGAACTGGCAGGAGGACAAGCGCTGGGAGCCCAACATGGACTCCGAGGAGCGCGACCGCCTCTACCGCAACTGGAAGAAGGCCGTCACGAAGACCTTCGACTGGGTCGACGACGACGTGCAGTAGTCCCGATAGACCGGAACGGCCCGTCCTCCTCGTGGAGGGCGGGCCGTTCCGTCGTTCGGGATCATCTCCCGTGGGAGATCTCCGGCGCACTCGCCCCAGCCGGGCGGACGGTGGAATCAGGCGCGGCGGAGCAGCCCCACGCGGTCGTAGACCTCCGCGAGCGTCGCTTCGGCCACCTCGGAGGCGCGAGCCGCGTTGACGGCGAGCAGGCGGTCGAGTTCGGCCGGGTCGTCGAGGAGTTCCAGTGCCCGCGCGCGCACCGGTTCCAGTTCGCCGACGACCACCTCGGCCAGGCCCTTCTTGAGATCGCCGTAGCCGCGGCCCTCGAACTCGCCGACGACGGACTCGATGGGGGAGCCGGTGATCGCGGAGTAGATGCTCAGCAGGTTCGAGACCCCGGGCTTCTCCTGGGCGTCGAAGGCGATGACGCCATCGGTGTCGGTCACGGCGCGCATGATCTTCTTCTGCGTGACCTTCGGCTCGTCGAGCAACCACACGATCCCGGCCGGGGTCTCCGCCGACTTCGACATCTTCGACGTCGGGTTCTGGAGGTCGTAGATGCGCGCGGACTCCTTCTGGATCTGCGCCTTCGGCACGACGAAGGTCTCGCCGAACCGACTGTTGAAGCGCTCGGCGAGGTCGCGCGTGAGTTCGATGTGCTGCCGCTGGTCGTCGCCGACCGGCACGATGTCCGTCTGGTAGAGCAGGATGTCGGCGGCCATGAGGATCGGGTACGCGAAGAGCCCGACCGAGGAGGCGTCGCGGCCGTGCTTGGCCGACTTGTCCTTGAACTGCGTCATGCGCGCGGCTTCACCCATGCCGGTGATGGTGTTGAGCACCCAGGCCAGCTGGGCGTGCGCGGGCACGTGCGACTGCACGTACAGCGTCGAGACCGAGGGGTCGATGCCCGCGGCGATGTACTGGGCGGCCGTCCGGCGGGTCTTCTCGCGCAGCTCGGCGGGATCCTGCGGGACCGTGATCGCGTGGAGGTCGACGATGCTGAAGAAGGCGTCGTGTTCCTGCTGCATCTGCTTCCACTGCAGCAGGGCGCCGATGTAGTTGCCGAGGTGGAGGGAGTCGGCGGAGGGCTGCATACCGGAGTAGAGGCGTGGCTTGGTCATGTGGATTCTCGCAGAGGGGTGAGCGGCCGGAGCCGGTGGCACGGGGTGATGGGTGGCGCGGTGCCGGTGGTCAGAGGGAGTAGTCGACGACGACGGGGGCGTGGTCGGACCATCGCTGGTCGTACGCCGCCGCACGGTCGATCGTGTAGCCGGACGCCCGAGCGGCGAGCTCCGGGGTGGCGAGCTGGTAGTCGATGCGCCAGCCGGTGTCGGTGTCGAAGGCCTGGCCGCGCTGCGACCACCAGGTGTAGGGCCCGGGGACCTGGCCCGCGGCCTGGCGCCCGACGTCGACCCAGCCGAGGCCCGTCCCGGTCACGCCGTCGACACCCGTGACCGTCTCGCCGTCCGGGCCGAGGTAGCGGTCGAAGTAGGAGCGTTCGGCGGGCAGGAAGCCGGCACGCTTCACGTTGCCCTTCCAGTTCTTGATGTCGAGTTCGGTGTGGCCGACGTTGAGGTCGCCGACGACGAGCGACAGCGGGTTGTGCTCGCGCAACGCTGGCAGCCGCTCGAGCATCGCCTCGAGGAAGCGGAACTTCTCGACCTGCTTGGGGGTGTCGACCTCGCCGGAGTGCACGTAGGTGCTCACGACGGTGACGAGGGTGCCGTCGACGTCGAAGTCGGCCTCGATCCAGCGACCGGCGCTGTCGAAGTCGTCGTCGCCGAGGGTGACGCGGTGGATCCCGGCCGAACGGCGGCTGACGATGGCGACGCCGGCGCGTCCCTTGGCGGTCGCGGCGTCGTGGAGGATGTTCCACTCCGGGCCGAACAGGCCTTCGAGGTCGCTCGTCGCGGCGCGGACCTCCTGCAGGGCGAGGATGTCGACCCCGCGGTGCTCGAGCCAGTCGCCCATGCCCTTCCGGAAGGCCGCGCGGACTCCGTTGACGTTGACACTGGCGATGCGGAGGGGTGCAGACATGCCTCCAGCTTAGTCGCGGGGGCTGACAACGCTCCGGCCCGGAGGCCGTCAGGAGCGACGGCGGTGGGGCGCGATGGGGCCGTCCGTCACGGCACCGCCGGAGCCTGCTTGCTGCTGTCGGTCGACCTCGGCCACGGCCTCCTCGGCGCGGTGCAGGCGCCGTCGGGCGAACCAGACCGCCGGGCCCTTCGCACGTCGGCGGGCGTCCCGTGCCTCGCGCAGTTCGACCTCGGCGAGGAGGCGTCTGGCGGCGGCCTGCTCGGCTGCCTGTTCCTCGGGCGTCGTCGTCCGGACGTTGACGCCCTGGTCCTCGAGGCCGACGGCGATCCACGACGCGGAGAGGAGGATCACGCGGCTCACGAGGTTGAACCACAGCATCAGACCGATGAAGACCGCGAAGGTCGCGAGGAGCGGGTTCCGGGAGGCGCCGGCGATCACCGCGCTGCTCGCGACGCTCAGGAGCGAGAGGACGAGGCTGCCGAGGAGCGCGCCCCCGAAGAGGTTCCGCCACGGGATCCTGATGCGGCTGAGCACCCGGTACATCGCGCCGAGCGTGACGAGGTTGACGACCACCGCGACGATCAGACCCACCAGGCGACTCCCGGCCGTCAGCCAGAAGGTGCCGTCGAGTCCGACGAGCGACAGCAGCCAGCTCAGTGCCTGGGTACTGGCCACCGAAAGGGTCGCCGACACGAGGAGCAGGACGCCGAAGGCGAGGGCGAGGACGAGGTCGACGACCTTCAACAGGAAGAAGCTCGCCGCGACCTTCGGCAGCGCGAAGATCGACCTGACGGCCTGCCGCGTGTAGTACAGCCACCCGATCGCCGTCCAGATGAGACCGACCGCGGCGATGACGCCCGTCCAGCCGAGGAGGGAGGCGCTCGAGAGCTGTTCCTCGGCGATGATCCCCTCGCCGTCCCTGCCGATGAGTCCGGGGACCGCGCGGTTGATGATCTCCACGAGGGCTTGGAAGACCTCGGCGTTGTTCCCGAGCCAGATGCCGGTGATCGCGAAGCCGACGTACACGGCGGCGAACACGGCGAACACGGCCTGGAAGCTGATGCCCGCGGCGAGCAGGTTCCCGTCCATGTCGAGGTAGCGCTGGACGACCCGGTACGGTTTCAGCCGCATCACCCAGGTCGTGGCGCGTTCCGCGCGCGCCGCCGGCGGGGCCAGCCGGCGGACGAGGGGGTTCTCGCTCCGCTGGATCCACTGGAACACGAGCGGCGGCGGGGTCTGTTGGAGCGTGCGGCGGGGGAGTGGCGTCCGCTCGTCGTCGTCGTGACCGTCAGCGTCGGTGGCGTCCTTCGTGGAGGCGCGCGGACTGGTCACCCTGCCAGCCTACAAGCGGCCGCACCGCCTCGTCGGCTGCCCGCACGACGGCCCGTCGGCAGGCACCGACGGCCTCCTGGTCGCCGTCGGGCGGTGCACTAGGGTCGAACCATGCGCGAGGCGGAGGGGCGACGCACCTTCACCGGGACCGGAGTCGGACGCGGCGTCGTCGCCGGACCGGTGCTCCGTATGCCGGAGCCACTCGCCGAGCCGTCCGCCGATCCCTTCCGCGGCGATGTCGCGCAGGAACAGGCCAGGGCGGCACGAGCGCTGATCGACACGCGGGCCGACCTCGAGGCGAGAGCCCGTCGAGCCGGGGGCCACGCCCAGGACGTGCTCGAGGCGCAGGCGGTCATGGCCGACGACCCGGCGCTCGCCGAGGAGGTGGCGGCCCGGATCGCCGCCGGGCGGACGGCCGAACGTGCGGTCTTCGAGGCCTTGGCGACTGTGCAGCAGGTCCTCTTCAACCTCGGTGAGCCGATGGCCGCACGGGCGACCGATGTCGGAGACGTGTCGCAGCGCGTCATCGCGCGGCTGCTCGGTCGCCCCGTCCCCGGCCCGCCGGACTCGGACGAGCCGTTCGTCCTCGTCGCGGCGGACCTCGCGCCGGCCGATGCCGCGCTCCTCGACCTCGACCTGGTCCTCGCGCTCGTCACCAGTGGCGGATCGGCCACCTCGCACACGGCCATCCTGGCGCGGGAGCAGTCCCTCATCGCCGTGGTGGGCGTCGCCGGGGCGGAACAGTTCGAGGATGGTGAGATCGTCCTCGTCGACGCCGGAGCGGGCGTCGTCACCGGCTCGCCGACCACGCGTGAGGTGCGGTCGGCCAGGTCCACCGCGGCGGCGCGGGTGCGCGTCTCGCCGCGGTCACCTGGGGAACTCGCCGACGGGACACCGGTGCCGCTGCTCGCGAACCTCGGCTCGGTCGACGCGGCGGCCGGTGCGCTGGCCCTCGGCGCCGAAGGGGTCGGGCTGTTCCGCACCGAACTCCTCTTCCTCGACCGTTCCGAGGCGCCGGGCGTCGCCGAGCAGGCGCAGCGGTACGGCGAACTGCTCGCCGCGTTCCCCGGCAGGCGCGTGATCGTGCGGGTCTTCGACGCCGGTGCCGACAAACCGCTCGCCTTCCTCGGCCCGGACGGCGTCGAACCGAACCCGGCGCTCGGCGTCCGAGGGCTGCGGGCCCTGCGCGCCCGCGAGGGGGTGCTCCGCGATCAGTTGACGGCGCTCGCCCTCGCGCAGGACGCCTCGGATGCGGAGCTCTGGGTGATGGCGCCGATGGTGGCCGACCTTCCCGAGGCGGCCGCGTTCGTCACGCTCGCGAAGCGTCTCGGGCTGCGGACGGTCGGGGTGATGATCGAGGTCCCGTCGAGCGCGCTGCTGGCGGCGCAGATCCTCGGCGTCGCCGACTTCGTCAGCATCGGGACCAACGACCTCACGCAGTACACGCTCGCGGCCGACCGCCTGTCCGCACCACTCGGCTCGTACCAGGACCCGTGGCATCCGGCGGTGCTGCGTCTCGTCAAACTCGTCGGCGACGCCGGACTCGCCTCGGGGCGCTCCATCGGGGTGTGCGGCGAGGCCGCTGCGGACCCCCTGCTCGCGGTCGTGCTGGTCGGGCTGGGGGCGACGAGCCTGTCGGTCGCGCCTGCAGCGCTCGGCGAGGTGCGCACCGAGCTGCGGCGCTACACGCTCGAGGCCGCACGCGCCATGGCCGTGGACGCGTTGAGCGCCGCGTCACCGGCCGAAGCCAGAGCCGCCGCGCTGGCCTGACGTCGCTCGACGACACGTCGCCACGCACGAACACGTCCGGCCCAGCGCGATGCGCTGGGCCGGACGGACGAACGGGGTGCGGGCTAGGAGACCTTGCCCGAGATCATGGCCTGCTTGACCTCGGCGATCGCCTGGGTCACCTGGATGCCACGAGGGCAGGCCTCGGTGCAGTTGAAGGTGGTGCGGCAACGCCACACCCCCTCCTGGTCGTTGAGGATGTCGAGGCGCACCTGCGAGGCGTCGTCGCGCGAGTCGAAGATGAAGCGGTGCGCGTTGACGATCGCCGCCGGGCCGAAGTACTGGCCGTCGGTCCAGAACACCGGGCACGACGAGGTGCAGGCGGCGCAGAGGATGCACTTGGTGGTGTCGTCGAACCGGGCACGCTCGGCGACCGACTGCACCCGCTCCTTGTTCTTCTCCGCGGGCTTGCCCGGGATGAGGAACGGCTGCACCTCGCGGAACGACGCGAAGAAGGGGTCCATGTCGACGACGAGGTCCTTCTCGAGCGGCAGGCCCTTGATCGCTTCGACGTAGATCGGCTTCGAGATGTCGAGGTCCTTGATCAGCGTCTTGCAGGCGAGTCGGTTGCGGCCGTTGATCCGCATGGCGTCGGAGCCGCAGATGCCGTGGGCGCACGAACGACGGAAGGTGAGCGTGCCGTCCTGCTCCCACTTGATCTTGTGGAGCGCGTCCAGGATCCGGTCCGTCGGGAACATCTCGACGTCGAAGTCCTCCCAGCGCGGCTCAGCGTCCACGTCCGGGTCGAACCGACGGATGATCAGGGTGACCGTGAAGGACTGGATCTCCTCGGGGGCCGCGGCCGGCGGGTTCTCGAGCGTTGCAGTGCTCATCGCTAGTACTTCCTCTCCATCGGCTGGTACCGCGTGATGACCACGGGCTTCCAGTCGAGCCGGATGTGGTCGGCGGCGTCGGACGAGTGCGGGTCGCCCGACAGGTACGCCATCGTGTGCTGCATGTAGTTCTCGTCGTCGCGCTTCGGGAAGTCGTCGCGCATGTGGCCGCCGCGACTCTCCTTGCGGTTCCGCGCGGAGTACACGACGACCTCGGCGAGGTCGAGCAGGAAGCCGAGCTCGATCGCCTCGAGGAGGTCGGTGTTGAACCGCTTTCCCTTGTCCTGGACGGCGATGTTCTGGTACCGCTCGCGCAGGTTGTGGATGGTCGCGGTGACCCCGGCGAGCGACTCGTCGGTGCGGAACACCTGCGCGTTGCGGTCCATCTCCTCCTGGAGCTCCTTGCGGATCGTCGAGATCCGCTCGGTGCCGTTGGAGTTCCGCATCTGCTCGACGAGACCGGCGACGAAGCCGGCCGGGTTCTCGGGCAGCGGGGTGAAGTCGATGTTCTGGACGTACTCGACCGCGTTGTTGCCGGCGCGCTTCCCGAACACGTTGATGTCGAGCAGCGAGTTCGTGCCGAGGCGGTTGGAGCCGTGGACGGAGACGCAGGCGCACTCGCCGGCGGCGTAGAGGCCGGGGACGACGGTGTTGTTGTCGCTCAGCACCTCGGCCTTGACGTTCGTCGGGATGCCGCCCATCGCATAGTGCGCGGTCGGCATGACCGGCACCGGCTCGGTCACCGGGTCGACACCGAGGTAGGTGCGGGCGAACTCGGTGATGTCGGGGAGCTTGGTCTCGAGGACCTCGGCACCGAGGTGCGTGCAGTCGAGGTAGACATAGTCCTTGTTGGGCCCGGCGCCGCGGCCCTCCGCGACCTCCTGGACCATGCATCGCGCGACGATGTCGCGGGGTGCGAGGTCCTTGATGGTGGGGGCGTAGCGCTCCATGAAGCGTTCGCCGCTCGCGTTGCGGAGGATCGCACCCTCGCCTCGGGCACCCTCGGTGAGGAGGATGCCGAGACCGGCCAGGCCGGTGGGGTGGAACTGGAAGAACTCCATGTCCTCGAGCGGGAGGCCCTTGCGCCAGATGATCCCGACGCCGTCGCCCGTGAGGGTGTGCGCGTTCGAGGTCGTCTTGTAAATCTTGCCGAAGCCGCCGGTCGCGAAGATGATCGCCTTCGCCTGGAAGACGTGGACCTCGCCGGTGGAGAGCTCGTACGCGACGATGCCGGACGGCTTGTCGACGCCGTCGACGTTGGTCATGATGAGGTCGAGCGCGTAGTACTCGTTGAAGAAGTTGATGCCGAGCTTGACGCAGTTCTGGAACAGCGTCTGCAGGATCATGTGGCCGGTGCGGTCGGCCGCGTAACAGGCACGGCGGACGGGGGCCTTGCCGTGGTCGCGCGTGTGCCCGCCGAAGCGGCGCTGGTCGATCTTGCCCTCCGGCGTGCGGTTGAAGGGCAGGCCCATGTTCTCGAGGTCGATGACCGCGTCGATGGCCTCCTTCGCGAGGATCTCAGCGGCGTCCTGGTCGACGAGGTAGTCGCCACCCTTGATCGTGTCGAAGGTGTGCCACTCCCAGCTGTCCTCCTCGACGTTGGCCAACGCCGCCGCCATGCCGCCCTGCGCGGCACCCGTGTGGGAACGCGTCGGGTACAGCTTGGAGATGACCGCGGTCTTCGCCCCTGGACCGGCCTCGATCGCGGCGCGCATGCCGGCACCGCCGGCACCCACGATCACGATGTCGAACTGGTGGTAGTGGATGCCGTCGATGACGGTGGACTCGGTGGTTTCTGTAGTCACGGTTTCCGTTGCTCGGTCTCGGTTGCTCAGTTGGCGGGGCAGAACGACGCGAGCAGGTCTGCCGGTGCGCCGGCGGGGCACGGGTCGAAGGTGAAGACGACCAGGGTCCCGAGGATGATGAGGATGCTGACGGCGGCGAGGATCGCGACCTTGAGCACGCCGCGGATCGTGCGACCCGTCGCGTAGTCGTTCACGATCGTGCGCATGCCGTTGCCGCCGTGGATGAGCGCCAGCCACAGCATGGCGACGTCCCACCACTGCCAGAACGGGTTCGACAGCTTGCCGCCGACGAACGCGAAGTCGATGGCCTTGATGCCGTCGCCGACCATGAGGTTGACGAACAGGTGACCGAAGATGAGGACGAGGAGGATCACGCCGGAGACGCGCATGTAGATCCAGCCCCACTTCTCCCAGTTGACGCCCTTGCGGCGCGCGGGACGTGCGGGGGTGCGGGGAGCGGCGATCGTCGTCATCAGTGGCCCATCTCGCTGAACACGTTGATCAGGTGGCGCGGCGTGAAGCCCAGCATCGTGACGACCCAGAGGCCGATGACGATCCAGAACATCGGGCGCTGGAACCTCGTGCCCTTCGACCAGAAGTCGATGAGGATGATCCGGATGCCGTTGTACGCGTGGTACGTGATCGCCGCAACCAGGGCGACCTCGCCGAGGCCCATGATCGGGTTCTTGTACGTCCCGATGACGGCGTTGTAGGCCTCAGGCGAGACCCGCACCAATGCGGTGTCGAGGACGTGCACGAGGAGGAAGAAGAAGATGGCGACGCCGGTGATCCGGTGGAGCACCCACGACCACATGCCTTCACGACCCCGATACAGGGTGCCGGCCGGGCGTTTGGATGTCGTGGATTCCAACGGTGACGTACGCGTGAGACTCGCGGTCACGAGGTCCTCCCTGATATTCGCTATCTGCGGCAGATCGTTCTGCCGTGCGGGGGTTGTTGCCTGCCGTGCGTCGAATCGGCGCGCTGACCCCAAGTGTAGGCGCGGGACCCGTCGTTCCGCCGCTAAGGCTGGCCTAACTGTCTCGATGACGAGAGAGTCGCGCCACCCGCTGGACACCCGATGGACGGCTGCCGTTCACAACCAGTTCCGTCGTTTGAAGACCTTGTAGAGGATCACGCTGGTCGTGGCCATGAGCGCGAGCGCCATCGGGTATCCGAACCACCACGACAGCTCGGGCATGTGGGTGAAGTTCATGCCGTAGATGCCCGCGATGAGGCTCGGGCCGAAGAGGATGGCCGCCCAGGAGGAGATCTTCTTCACCTCGTCCCCCTGCTTGAGGCTCGCCTCCGTCATCTTGGCCATCTCCTCGTTCTGGCGTTGGCCGACGAGGGTGCTGTTGACGGTCAGGATGTCGCGGAGGAGCTCGCGATAGGCGTCGATGCGCTGGTTGACGCTCGTCAGGTGGTCGGCGACGTCGCGGAGACCACGCTGCAGCTCGTCGGCCACACCGTACTTCGCACTGCCCTGCTCGAGCGACAGCATGACGTCGCTCAGCGGGTGGGTGGCGCGTTCGAAGGCGATGACCTCCCGGGAGAGCTGGTAGATGCGTCGCGACACCTGCGACTCACCGACGAACACCTGCTCCTCGATCTCGTCGATGTCGTTGGAGAGTCCGGCCACCACCGGGCCGTACCCGTCCACGACGGCGTCGATGATGGCGTAGAGGATCGCCTGCGGTCCGTACGCGAGGAGCTCGTGCTCCTGCTCCATGCGGGCGCGCACGTGCGAGAGGTCGGGGGACTCCGCGTGCCGGAGGGTGATCACGAAGTTCGGGCCGACGAAGACGTGCAACTCGCCGAACTCGACGGACTCGGTCTCGTCGATGTAGTTGGCGGCTCGGAGGACGACGAAGAGGACGTCGTCGTACCGCTCGATCTTCGGCCGCTGATGGGCCGTGATCGCGTCCTCGACGGCGAGCGGGTGGAGCCCGAACTCCGCCGCCAGGATGCCGAGCTCGCCCGCGTCCGGGCGGTAGAGCCCGATCCACGCGACACCCTCCGGCGTCTCGTGGAGTGCCCGGAAGGTGTCCTCCAAGGACGTGAGGGTGGAGCTGCGGGAGCCGTGACGGTAGATGCAGGCGTTGACGATGCTGTTCCGGCCGTCGAGGTCGGCGGGGTCGGGCGGGCCGACGGGCGGTGGGGGAGTCTGCTTGCTGCCGAAGGACGGGATCGGGATCCCGAGGACGTTGCGTCCAGCCATGCGCGTACCGATCTTTCTCGTGCTCGAACTGGCGCTCATCGTAAACCCGTCAGATGACGGTTCCGTGCCGTCGTCGCACGGCGGGACCCTGCCGGTACGCTGGGGCGATGACCACGCCCCTCGAACGCTTCTACGCGGTGATCCCGGCCGGCGGCATCGGCAGCCGGCTCTGGCCGCTCTCTCGCGCCGACGCACCCAAGTTCCTCCACGACCTCACCGGGTCCGGCAGCACGCTGCTGCGCGCCACCTGGGACCGCCTCGCGCCCATCGCCGGCGACCAGCGCATCATGGTCGTCACGGGACGCGCGCACCGGGCGGCCGTCGAACAGCAGCTGCCAGACCTCGCCGACGCGAACGTCGTCCTCGAGAGCGAACCGCGTGACTCCACGGCGGCGATCGGCCTCGCCGCGGCGATCCTCGTGCGCCGCGAGCCCGACGTCATCGTCGGCTCCTTCGCCGCCGACCACGTCATCCGCGGCGATCGGCTGTTCCGGGCCGCGGTGGCCCAGGCGGTCACCGCCGCCGAGGAGCGGTACATCGTCACGATCGGCATCCAGCCGACCGAGCCGGCGATCGGCTTCGGCTACATCAAGAGCGCTCACGATCTGGGCATCCGCGGGGCGGAGGGCGTCATGCTCGTCGACTCCTTCGTCGAGAAGCCCGACCTCGCCACGGCCAAGCGCTACGTCTCGAGCGGCGAACACCTCTGGAACGCCGGCATGTTCATCTCGCGCGCCGACGTCCTGCTCGAGGAGATCGGTCGGCAGAAGCCGGAGCTCCTCGCGGGACTCCTCGAACTCGCCGAGGTCTGGGACGACGCCGCAGCGCGCGGTCCGGTCGTCGACCGCGTCTGGCCGGCCCTCGAGAAGATCGCGATCGACTACTCGGTGGCCGAGCCCGCTGCGGCCGCCGGTCGCATGGCCGTCGTGCCGGCGCACTTCGACTGGGACGACGTGGGGGACTTCGCCTCGCTCGCGAAGCTCAACTCCGGTGGACGCAAGTCCGACCTCGCCATCCTCGGCGAGAACGCACGGGTGCTGTCCGACGCCTCCAGCGGCATCGTGGTCAGTCAGACCGGCCGGGTCATCAGCCTCATCGGCGTGCAGGACATCGTCGTCGTCGACACCCCGGACGCCCTGCTCGTCACCACGAGCGCGAACGCGCAGCGGGTGAAGAGCGTCGTCGACGCCCTCAAGCTGTCCGGCCGCGACGACGTCCTCTGATCGGCCGCCGACGGTGACCGCGCTGCACGAGCTGCTGGTGCAGGCGGCGGCGCGTCTGCAGGCGGCAGGGGTTCACGACGAGGCGCTCGCGGAGGTCTACACGCCGCGCGGGATCCCACTGGTCAAACGGGCGCCCGCGCTCCGGCCCATCGGCCGGGCGTGGCGCCTCGGCGTGGTGCTCGTGTCCGTCGACGGCCGCCTCTTCACCGCGGCGGAGTCCACCCGCGCCGTCGAGCCGAAGTGGTTCAACCACCGATCCTCCGAGGTCGAGCACCGGCGGATCGCCCAGCAGGCGGCGCACCGTGGCCCGTTCGCCGAGGGGGATGTCGTGAACTTCGAGGTCGTCGAACTGGCGCTGGACGAGGCGTCGCTCCGGGCGGGCTCCGGCCCGCTCTCCATCGTCGACGACACGGTCATGCTCCGCTGGGCCGGCCACGACCTCGGTCTCACGCCGCTCGACGCCTACCTCGACGACCGGGTCTCGCTCCTCATCGGGGAGTGAGGCGTCAGACGGCCGGGCCGAACCACTCGGTGTAGAGCCGCCAGAAGTTGCGGTTGCCGTAGGCGCTGCAGGCGTCGCCCGTGCCGGACACGTTGGCGAGCGCCGCGGCGTTCGGCTGGTACGGGGTGTAGAGGTACAGGTTCGCCGTGGCCTGGTTGCGGATGTCCACCTGGGTGCCCCCGCACGCGGCGTCAGGGCTGTACTGGATGTACACCGACCCGAGGTGGTACGCGCGCTGGTACGACTCGCCCGGCACGTTCAGCGGGTAGAGCGTGTACTGCCGGAACTGCCACGCGGACCGGTAGACCTGGTTCTGGAAGCCGAAGTAGTCGGCGTCGCAACTGGCGCTGAAGTTCGGCCCGGTGTCGGGGCAGCCCCAGCCCATCGCCCGGGCGTAGCCGTACTCGCTCGGTCCGGTGATGAGCGACTGCTCCTTCTGCATGAGGACGAGCAGCACCTTCGGGTTGATCCCGCACGCGTGCGCGACCTTGGTGACGATCCGGGCGGCCGATTCGTTGACAGCGCCCCGGTAGGCCTCGCAGTGCCCGGGTTCGGCGGCCGAGACCGACTCCGTGCTGTCGCGGAAGTCCGCCAGGCACGGTACGCCGTCCTTCGGCGTGCAGGGCTGGGAGGCGAAGAACGCCTGGACGTCCGCCTCGCTCATCGCGTTGGCGTCGTAGAAGTTCTCGTCGCTGATGATCTCGCCGGGATCGAAATCCGTGCCGCGGACCGTGGGCGGTGCCGGCGCTGCAGGGGCCGGGGTCGAAGGCTTGGCCGTCGGCTTGGGCGTCGCCGGGGTGCCGCCGGTCGGCTTCGGCGTCGGGGTGGGCGTCGCCGTGGCCGCCGCCTGATCGCGCGTGGCCGCTGCGGCGCTCGAGCCGGGGACTCCGCCGAACAGGAGCGCGGAGACGCCTACCGCCGCGACCAACGCCGTCACGATCGATCGACGCGCCGATCGACGCCGCACGAGCGAAGGGATCGACGGAGCACGCATGGTCACCAGCCTAATCGGGGCGGGTGGCACCGAGGGCTTGCGAGCGTCGACACACGCCGGATAGCCTGGTCGCACTGTGAAGAACTGAGCGAATCGACGTCCCGCGCCTGCGGCCCGAGCATCACGTCCGTGATGTGCCCGGCGGGAATCCATCGAGGTATGCCAGTCGCTTCACGTCCCGCCGTCGGTTCGAGCCCTGCGCTCGCTCCCGACGCTTCGGACGACGATCGCGCGAGGTGTGCCCCATCTCGAAAGGGGCCTCCATGCGAGCACCCATCACCTACGCATCATCCGTCGTCTCCGGTTCGGCCCAGATGTTCGGTCGTTCCATCGACATCCAGCAGCTGCGCGCGGACGGTGTCACCCGCGCCTACGGTGACCGTGTCGTCCTGCGCGACGTCGACCTCGTCGTCCCGGCCGGCGAGCGCCTCGGCCTCATCGGCGAGAACGGCGCAGGCAAGTCGACCCTGTTGCGGATCCTCGCCGGGCTCGACGAGCCGGACGACGGCGAGGCCGTCCGACCGGTGCGCACCGGCATCCTCATGCAGGAGTTGGAACTGCCGGAGGAGACCTCCGTCGGCGAGCTGCTCGAGCTGGCGCTGCGCGACGTCAGGGCGGTCGAGGAGGAGCTCGAGACCTCAGCAGCGGCGCTCGGCGGGACCGGGGCGTCCGCCGACGCTGCCGATCACCGCTACGCCGCCGCGCTCGACGCAGCGGAACGAGCCGACGTCTGGTCGGCGGACGCCCGGTTGGACGCGGTCGTCGCCGGCCTCGGACTCGCTGGAATCGAGCGGTCGCGGCGCCTCGGCGAGGTGAGCGGCGGGCAGCGTTCCCGCTTCGCCCTCGCCGCACTCCTGGTCGCGAGACCGACCGCCCTGCTGCTCGACGAGCCGACCAACCACCTGGACGACGAGGCGGTCGCCTTCCTCCGCGACCAACTGTCGACCTGGCCCGGTCCCGTGCTGTTCGCCAGCCACGACCGTGCCTTCCTCGACGAGGTGGCGACGGGGCTTGTCGACATCGATCCGTCCCGGCCGGTCCCGGTCGGCGAGGCCTCACCCGTCGTGGTGTTCGGCGGTCCCTTCAGCGAGTACCTGGGGTGGAAGGCCGCGGAACTCGAGCGGTGGTCGGCGCGCTATGAGGAAGAACAGGTGGAACTCGGTCGACTCGCGTCCGCCGTGCACGATGTGGCCCCGCGGATCAACCACGACCGAGGCATCCGGGACAACAACCGGATGGCGTTCGGGATGCGCGGCGACCGGGTCGAACAACAGATCAGTCGGCGGGTGCGGAACGCGCAGCTCCGGCTCGAGACCCTGGAGCGTGAACAGGTACGACGTCCGCCTCGCCCGCTCTCGTTCGCGGGGATCCCGAGCGGTTCGACGGTCCTCGACGAGGGCGAGCAGCTGCTCGACCTCGCCGACGCCCGCATCGACGGCCGGCTGCACCTCGACCGTCTGCGGATCGCGCCCCGGACGCGGTTGCTCGTCACGGGGGCGAACGGTTCAGGGAAGTCGACGCTCCTGTCGGCGCTCGCCGGCTCGCTCCGCCTCGACTCGGGGACGCTCCTCCGGCGGAGGGGGTTGCGGGTGGGGCTGCTCGAGCAGGACGTCGTGTTCGCTGCAGCAGGACGATCCCCTCGGGAGGTCTACGAGCGCACCCTCGGGGAGTCGCGAGCCGCGCGCACCCCGCTCGCGGGTCTCGGCCTGCTCTCGCCGCGCGACCTCGACCGTCCGGTCGGGGTGCTCTCGGTCGGGCAGCAACGCCGACTCGCGCTGGCGCTCATCATCGCCAGACCGCCGCACCTCTTCCTCCTGGACGAGCCGACGAACCACCTGTCGCTCACGCTGGCGACCGACCTCGAGGAGGCGCTCGGGACGTACCCCGGCGCGGTCGTCATCGCGAGCCACGACCGGTGGTTGCGTCGGAGGTGGGACGGCGAGACGCTCGCGCTCCACCGCCGGTGAGCGCGGATGCGGTCGGTTCCGAGCCGCGCACCGAAACGCACTCGGTGCCCGGCTCGGAACCGCAAGCACCCGCAGCGCAAGCCGAGCCGACGGGTGGTTCGGCCTGCTCACCTGCGCAGCGGAGACCGGCCACGGTGCGCGTCTGCGCAGCCCCGTGTTTCCGGCGGATGACGCCGACGCCACCGTTCTGTAACGCTTCGGTCGCGAAGCCGGGATCGTCCATCCGGGCGTCGTCACATTGGGTAACGTAACCCCATACGCCCCGTGACCCGCGGGGCTGCATCTTGGAGGCTACCTTGGCAATCACAACTCGGAAGGCCGCTGCGGGCGCAATCGCCGGCGTCGGTCTCATGGCACTGCTCGCCGGCTGCGCATCGGCTCCCAGCACCGGTGGCGGCGACGCGACGGGTGCCGCATCCGACTTCCTTCCCTGCATGGTCTCCGACGCCGGTGGCTTCACCGACAAGTCGTTCAACCAGCTCGGCTACGAGGGTCTGACCGAGGCGGCGAAGGAGCTCGGTGTCGAGCCCATCACCGTCCAGTCCGACAAGGCCGACGACTACAAGCCGAACCTCCAGAGCCTCGCGGACCAGGGCTGCTCGCTCATCGTCAGCGTCGGCTTCGCCCTCTCCGCCGACACGGTCGAGGCGGCGCTCGCCAACCCCGACGTCGACTACGCGATCATCGACGACGCGGCCGACAACGACTTCGACGGCAAGGTCGACGCTCCGAACATCAAGCCGATCCTCTTCGACACCGTGCAGGCGGCGTTCCTCGCCGGCTACGCGGCGGCCGACTACTCGAAGACCGGCGTCGTCGGTACCTTCGGTGGACAGCCCTTCCCGTCCGTCCAGATCTTCATGGACGGCTTCGCCGAGGGCGTCGCCTACTACAACGAGCAGAAGGGCAAGAGCGTCCAGGTCGTCGGATGGGACGTCGCCGCTCAGACCGGCTCGTTCACCGGAGGCTTCGAGGCCAACGACACCGCCAAGCAGCTCGCCCGCACGCTGATCGATCAGAACGCTGACGTGCTCCTGCCCGTCGGTGGCCCGATCTTCCTCAGCGCCATCGCCGAGATCCAGGAGACCGGCAAGGACATCGCGATGGTCGGTGTCGACGCCGACCTCTACGAGACGAACGCCGAGAACAAGGGCCTCTTCCTCACCTCCATCCTTAAGGGCATGAAGGCCGGCGTCGCCGACACCGTGACCGAGGCCGGCGGCGGGAAGTTCGACGCTGCCGCCTACATCGGCACCCTCGAGAACGAGGGCGTCGGCATCGCGCCGTTCCACGACTTCGAGTCCAAGGTCTCCCCGACCCTGGCCGACGAGCTCGACACGATCAAGGCCGGCATCATCGACGGTTCCATCAAGGCGACCTCGGTCTCCTCGCCCGTCAAGTAGTCCCTCTTTCCCGGGCAGACGCCCGGAACTCCGGGGGGAGGTCGCGAATCGCGGCCTCCCCCCGGTCTGTTCGCGGCATGGTCGACGGCGATCCCGACCGTCTGTGCCGACACCCGACACGTGACTAGATTGGGACCCATGAAGCTCCAGCTCCGCGGCATCACCAAACGGTTCGGCGCCCTCACCGCCAACGACCACATCGACCTCACCGTCGAACCGGGGGAGATCCACTGCCTCCTCGGTGAGAACGGCGCAGGCAAGTCCACCCTCATGAACGTCCTGTACGGCCTCTACCAGGCCGACGAGGGCGAGATCCTCCTGGACGACGTCGTCCAGCACTTCCAAGGCCCGGGCGACGCCATGGCCGCAGGCATCGGCATGGTCCACCAGCACTTCATGCTCATCCCCGTCTTCACCGTCGCCGAGAACGTGATGCTCGGCCACGAGCAGACCAAGGGCGGTGGTCGCCTCGACGTCGCAGCGGCCCGCAAGCTCGTGACCGACATCTCCGAGCGGTTCGGCTTCAGCCTCGACCCGGACGCCCTCGTCGGCGACCTCCCCGTCGGCGTGCAGCAGCGGGTGGAGATCGTCAAGGCGCTCTCCCGCAACGCCAACGTCCTCGTCTTCGACGAACCCACCGCGGTGCTCACGCCGCAGGAGACCGACGAGCTCATGGCGATCATGAAGCAGCTGAAGAGCGAGGGGACGTCGATCGTCTTCATCACCCACAAGCTGCGCGAGGTCCGCGAGGTCGCCGACCGCATCACCGTCATCCGTCTCGGGAAGGTCGTCGGCGAGGCCTCGCCCACGGCGACGAACGCCGAGCTCGCTTCGCTCATGGTCGGCCGTCCGGTCGAGCTCACCGTCCACAAGGAGGCGCCGAAGCTCGGCGAGGCCACGTTCCGCGTGCAGGACCTCTCGGTCGTCGACCACCTGGGCCAGCTCGTCGTGAACGCCGTCAGCTTCGATGTGCACGAGGGCGAGGTGCTCGCGATCGCCGGCGTGCAGGGCAACGGTCAGACCGAGCTCACCGAGGCGATCCTCGGTCTGCAGCCCCACACGAAGGGCAGCATCAAGCTCGACGGCGTCGAACTCGTCGGTTCCACCCCGCGGAAGGTGCTCGACGCCGGCGTCGGGTTCGTGCCGGAGGACCGCTCGGAGGACGGGCTCGTCAAGCAGTTCACGATCGCCGAGAACCTCATGCTCGATCGCTCGACGGGTGCGCCCTTCGTGAAGGCCGGCACCGTGCAGCGCGGCTTCCGCGACGACTTCGCCCGCGAGAAGTCGCAGGAGTTCGACGTCCGCTCCCAGGGCATCGAGTCGCCCGCCGGCTCGCTGTCGGGCGGCAACCAGCAGAAGGTCGTCCTGGCGCGCGAACTCAGCCGTGACCTGCGGCTGTTCGTCGCCGCCCAGCCCACCCGCGGCATCGACGTCGGATCGATCGAGTTCGTGCACAAGCGCATCGTCGCGACGCGCGACGCGGGCATCCCCGTCATCGTCGTGTCGACCGAGCTCGACGAGGTCGTCGCGCTCGCCGACCGCATCGCCGTCATGTACCGCGGCGGCATCGTCGGGATCGTCCCGGCCTCGACCCCCAGAGAGGTCCTCGGCCTCATGATGGCCGGCGAACTCCCGGCAGGAGCAGCAGCATGAGCGACACGTCCCACACCCCGCCCGGAACGGTCCAGCCGGTGGCTCCCGGCGAGGCGAAGCCCGACACGACGCAGCCGCGCTCGAACAAGGTGCTGGCCGAGATCCTCAACTCGAGCATCGTCATCTCCATCCTCGCGGTGGTGCTGGCGATGGTCGCCGGTGCCGTCCTCATCGCCCTGACCGACCCGAAGGTCCACGCGGCCGCCGGGTACTTCCTCGCTCGGCCGGGCGACACGATCGCCGCGGTCTGGCAGTCGGCGACCGGCGCCTACGGAGCCCTCTTCCAGGGCTCCATCTACAACTTCCGCCGGCCCGACTTCCTGAACGGCATCCGTCCGCTGACCGAGACCCTCACCTTCGCGACGCCGCTGATCCTCGCGGGTCTCGGTGTCGGGCTCGCGTTCCGCGTCGGGATGTTCAACATCGGTGGCCGCGGCCAGATGCTCATCGCCGCCGCCTGCGCCGGCTGGGTCGGGTTCACCCTCGACCTCCCGCCGGTCGTTCACCTGCTCGTCGCCGTCGCGGCCGGCATCGTCGGCGGTGCGTTCTGGGGTGGCATCGTCGGTGTCCTGAAGGCCAGGACGGGCGCGCACGAGGTGATCATCACGATCATGCTCAACTACGTCGCGTTCTACCTGATCACGTTCATGCTCTCCACCCAGGGGCTCCTGCAGGCTCCCGGATCGAACGTGCCGAAGAGCGCGGGGATGGCGGAGAACGCCGTCCTGCCGAAGCTCCTGGGCGACCGGTACAACCTCCACGCCGGATTCCTCATCGCGATCATCGCGGTCGTGTTCGTGTGGTGGCTCTTCAGCCGGTCCTCCATCGGGTTCCGCTTCCGGGCGGTGGGGGAGAACCCGAACGCCGCGCGCGTCGCCGGGATCGACGTCAAGAACACCTACGTGTACGCCATGCTCCTCTCCGGTGGGCTCATCGGCCTCGCCGGGGTCTCGCAGGTGCTCGGGACGGTGACCTCCGGCTTCGACAACGGCATCGACGCGGGCATCGGCTTCGACGCGATCACGGTCGCCCTCCTCGGTCGGAGTCGGCCGGGCGGCATCCTCATCGCCGGCATCCTGTTCGGCGCACTGAAGGCCGGCGGGTACTCCATGCAGGCGACGCAGGGCGTCAACGTGCCGATCGACATCGTCCTGGTCCTCCAGGCCCTCATCGTGCTGTTCATCGCGGCCCCGCCGCTCGTCCGCGCGATCTTCTTCCTGCCGAAGCCGGACGGATCGGCGCGCCGCACGCGTCGCGCCACCAAGAAGGAGGTGTCCGCATGAGTGCGTTCACGCTCGACAAGCAGCAGCCCCAGCCCGCTCCCGACGCACCGATCGTCCTCGAGACGGTCGTGGTCCGGAGCTGGAAGGCTCCGATCGCCTTCGGGATCTTCACCGTCATCGCGTTCCTGCTCTTCGTCATCTGGCACCGGGACGGCAACAGCACCTTCCGCCTCTCCAGCGAGGGTGACGTCATCCAACTGCCGACGGTGGTGCTGCCGTCCACCGTCACGGGCATCGTCGTCACGATCCTCCTCGCGGCGATCACGGCGCTGAGCGCCTACCTCGTCACGACCGGCAAGCGCATCCCGCTCTGGCTCATCACCGTGTTCGGCGTGCTCTTCATGGTCGGGTTCCTGTCCTGGGCCGCCGCGGGCAAGGCCATCCCGATCACGGGGCTGCTGCTCGGCACGGTCGCGCTGAGCGTCCCGCTCATCTTCGGAGCGCTCGGTGGTGTCATCTCCGAGCGCGTCGGCGTCGTCAACATCGCGATCGAAGGGCAGCTCCTCGCCGGAGCGTTCTCGTCCGCCTTCGTGGCGTCGGTGACGGGCAACGCGGTGCTCGGTCTGGTCGCGGCGATGATCGCCGGCATGCTCGTGAGCTTCCTGCTCGCGGCGTTCTCGATCAAGTACCTCGTCGACCAGGTCATCGTGGGTGTCGTCCTGAACGTCCTCGTCGTGGGGCTCACGAGCTTCCTGTACGCACAGGTGCTCACGAAGAACGAGGCGCTCTTCAACAGCCCGCCGAAGTTCCCGCGCATCAACATCCCGATCCTCAGCGAGATCCCGCTCATCGGGCCGGTGCTGTTCCGGCAGACGATCATCATCTACCTGATGTACATCGCCGTCGCCGTGGTCTTCTACTGCCTCTTCTCCACCCGCTGGGGTCTCCGCCTCCGCGCGGTCGGTGAGCACCCGCAGGCGGCCGACACCGTCGGCATCAACGTGAACCGGACACGCTTCTGGAACGTGGCCCTCGCCGGCGCGATCGTCGGTCTCGGCGGCGCGTACTTCACGCTCGGCTCGGTCGGTGCGTTCAACAAGGAGATGACGGCCGGTGCGGGCTACATCGCGCTCGCGGCGGTCATCTTCGGGCGATGGGACCCGCTGAAGGCGACGCTCGCGGCGCTGCTGTTCGGCTTCACGCAGAACCTGCAGTTCGCGTTGAGCGCCATCGGTTCGCCGGTGCCGAGCGCGTTCATGCTGATGCTGCCGTACGTCGTGACGATCTTCGCGGTGGCGGGCCTCGTCGGGGTCTCCCGGGGTCCGGCCGCGGCCGGCAAACCCTACGTGAAGGGCTGACCGTGAGCGACACATCGACCGGCCCCGAGATCGACTGGGAGGCCCTCCACGGCGCCGCCCGCGAGGCGATGGGCCACGCCTACGTTCCCTACAGTCGCTTCCCGGTGGGCGCGGCGGCACTCGTCGACGACGGCCGGATCATCTCGGGCTGCAACGTCGAGAACGCCAGTTACGGCCTGACGCTGTGCGCCGAGTGCGCCCTCGTGTCCGTACTGCACATGACGGGCGGTGGACGCCTCGTCGCCTTCGCCTGCGTCGACGGCAAGGGCGAGCGCCTCATGCCGTGCGGACGCTGCCGCCAGTTGCTGTACGAGCACTCGACGGCGGGCATGCTGCTCGACACCGTCTCCGGCATCCGCACGATCGACGAGGTCCTCCCGGACGCCTTCGGACCTCGCCAACTCGAGGAGTACCACGCATGAGTCCCGTAGAAGCCTTCGACGTCGTCGACCTCATCCGCACGAAGCGCGACCGGGGTGAGCTGACGACGCCGCAGATCGACTGGTTGATCGACGCGTTCACCCGCGGCTACGTCGCCGACGAGCAGATGTCGGCGCTCGCGATGGCGATCCTCCTGAACGGGATGGAACGCCGCGAGATCCGCGACCTCACGATGGCGATGATCGCGAGCGGCGAGCGCATGAGCTTCGCCGAGCTCGACAAGCCGACCTCGGACAAGCACTCGACGGGCGGCGTCGGCGACAAGATCACCCTGCCGCTCGCCCCGCTGGTCGCCGTGTTCGGCGTCGCGGTCCCGCAGCTGTCCGGCCGAGGCCTCGGGCACACCGGCGGAACCCTCGACAAGCTCGAGAGCATCCCCGGCTGGCGCGCGGCCCTCACCAACGACGAGATGATGCGGCAGCTGACCGAGGTCGGCGCGGTCATCTGCGCCGCCGGCTCCGGGCTCGCACCGGCCGACAAGCGCCTGTACGCGCTCCGCGACACCACCGGCACCGTCGAGGCCATCCCGCTCATCGCTTCCAGCATCATGTCCAAGAAGATCGCCGAAGGCACGGGGGCCCTCGTCCTCGACGTGAAGTTCGGCTCGGGTGCGTTCATGCAGGAGTACGAGCGGGCTGAGGAACTGGCGCGCACGATGGTGGCGCTCGGCACGGACGCGGGCGTCGCGACGACCGCGCTCCTGACGGACATGAACGTCCCGCTCGGCCTCGCGATCGGCAACGCCAACGAGGTCCGGGAGTCCGTCGAGGTGCTCGCCGGTGGGGGCCCGGCCGACGTCGTGGAACTGACCGTCGCGCTCGCGCGGGAGATGCTGACCCTCGCCGGACAGCCGGACGCCGACGTCGAGGGTGCGCTGGCGGACGGCCGGGCGATGGACGTGTGGAAGCGGATGATCCGCGCGCAGGACGGCGACCCGGATGCACCACTGCCGGTCGCCAAGGAGACCCACGTCGTCACCGCCTCCCGCGACGGCGTCCTGGCGACGCAGGAGGCCCTGCCCTTCGGGATCGCCGCCTGGCGTCTCGGCGCCGGTCGGGCACGCCAGCAGGATCCGGTCGTCCACGCTGCGGGTATCGACCTGCACGCCAAGCCAGGTGACGAGGTCCGAGCCGGACAGCCGCTGTTCACCCTGAGCGCGGACGACGGCGCCCGGTTCCCGCGGGCGCTCGAGGCGCTCGAGGGCGCGTATTCGATCGCCGACTCGGCGGCACCGCGCGGGCCCATCGTCCGGGCGCGCATCGAGGCCTGACCCGTCCTCCGGTCCGCTCCGTCAGCCCGTTCCCGCTCCTCGCGGGTGGCGGGTCGGAGCGGGCAGGCGGACGCCATGTCGCCGGACGCGCGTGCGCGGTACAGTGAACCCCGTGACCTCTGCAGATGAATCCCCCCTCTCCGGCGTCGACGTCAGCGCGCTGCCCAAGATCTCGCTCCACGACCACCTCGACGGCGGCGTGCGCCCCGCGACCATCATCGAACTCGCGGAGGCGGTGGGCGTCGACGTCCCCGTGTCCGACGCGGACGGCCTCGCCGACTGGTTCTACACCCAGTGCAACGCCGGCTCGCTCGTCGAGTACCTGAAGACCTTCGACCTCACCACCGCGGTCATGCAGACGGAGGAGGGGCTCGTCCGCGTCGCGCGCGAGTTCGTCCAGGACCTCGCGGCCGACGGCGTCATCTACGGCGAGGTGCGGTGGGCCCCCGAGCAGCACCTCACCCGCGGGCTGAGCCTCGACGCGGTCGTGGAGGCCGTCCAGGAGGGCATCGAGCTCGGCATCAAGGACGCCGCCCACACGGGTGCGGACATCCAGATCGGGCAGCTCATCACGGCCATGCGCCACGCCGACCGCGCCCTCGAGATCGCGGAACTCGCCGTCCGGCATCGCGAACGCGGGGTGGCGGGCTTCGACATCGCCGGCGCCGAGGCCGGGTTCCCGGCCAGCAAGCACCGGCTGGCCTTCGACTACCTCGCCCGTGAGCTGTTCCCGGTCACCGTGCACGCCGGCGAGGCGGACGGCGTCGAGTCGATCCGCAGCGCCCTGCTCGACGGCCGTGCGCTCCGCCTCGGTCACGGCGTCCGCATCGCGGAGGACATCTTCATCGAGCGCGACGACGCCGAGTCCCTGTACGCCACGCTCGGCCCGGTCGCGGAGTGGGTCCGCGACCGCCGGATCCCGCTCGAGCTGAGCCCGCAGTCGAACCTCCAGACCGGCGCGATCGCGGCCTGGGGCGACGACCTCGAGGACCACCCGTTCGACCTGCTCTACCAGCTCGACTTCGCCGTCACGGTGAACGTCGACAACCGGACGATGAGCGACACGAGCCTCACCAAGGAGCTCACGCTGCTCACGGAGGTGTTCGACTACGACCTCACGGACCTCGAGACCTTCCAGCTGAACGCGGCCGCCGCCTCGTTCCAGCCGTTGGAGGTCCGCGAGGCCCTGGCGGACCGCATCTCGGAGGCGTTCGACGAATTCCTCGACGACGACGAGGACTGATCCTCGGCGCGTGTGCCACTCGGACGACCACTCGAGCGGCACACGCGCGGCGGGCTTCCAGCCTCGGAGCGATACGCTTGTCCCGACCCGCACGGGTCGACCGATCCTCTGATTGAAGCGATGCCACTCCCAGATCTCTCCGAAGCAACAATCGCCCTCCGCGTCGATGCGGCGGACTGGCGAGAGGCGATCCGCGCGGCCGGTGCACTGCTCACGCAGACCGGCGCGACTGACGAGGCGTACACGCAGCGCATGATCGACGTGGTGGAGGAGTTCGGCGCCTACGTCGTCATCGCCCCCGGCCTCGCACTCGCCCACGCGCGCCCCGGGGCCGACGTCCACCAGGACTCCCTCGTCGTCGCGACGCTCGCGGAGCCGGTCCGGTTCGGGCACCCGCACAACGACCCGGTCTCGGTGGTCCTCGGCCTCGCGGTCACCACGGCGGAATCGCACGTCGGCTGGGTGGCGGAGATCGCCAACGTCTTCAACGACCCGACGGCGATCCCACGGCTGGCGGCCGCCGCCGACGCGGACGAGGTGCGGGCCGTGTTCCGTGCCGAGCTCCTCGGCCACGGAGGTCCCGCGTGAAGATCGTCGCGATCTGTGGTTCCGGAGTGGGGTCGTCCGCGATTCTCAAGCTGAACGCCGAACGTGCCCTGGAGCGACTCGACCTCGAGGCCGACGTGATCGCCGGCGACATCGAGAGCCTGTCGATGACGGCTGCCGACGCCCAGGTCATCCTGACGTCTCCCGAACTCGTCGAGCGCATCGGCAAGACCTTCGCCGACATCGTCGTGATCGACAACTACTTCGACCTCGCCGAACTCACCGAGAAGCTCGAGCGCGCCCTCGGCTGAGGGCACGCCGAACGGCTCGGCGGCCGGACCGTTCGTCGGCGGACCGCGTCCGGTCCTCTGATCCGGCCGACGGGCTAGGCGACGAGCTCGGTCAGTTCGCTGCGCAGCGCGACCAGGTGTGCCGCGACCGTCGCCGCCCGTTCGCCCGCATCGCCCTCGCTCGACTGCACGTCGACGTACACCTTGAGCTTCGGTTCCGTCCCGCTCGGGCGGATCATCACCCGGGTCCCGTCGTCGAGCCACAGCCGGAGGACGTCGCTCGGCGGGAGGCCTTCGAAGCCGTCGACGAGATCGTCGATCCGCGTCACCGCCGCCCCGGCGATCCGGGTGGGCGGAAGCTCTCGGAGCGCCGCCATGACCTCGCCGATGCGGCTGAGCTCCGCGTAGCGGATGGAGATCTGATCGCTGCCGAAGGAGCCGAAGGTCGCCGCGAACCGGTCGAGCAGACCGGCGACGCTCTCGCCCGCCTGCGCAGCCGACGTCGCGAGTCCGAGGAACGCCACTGCGGCGGAGATGCCGTCCTTGTCGCGCACCGTCTCGGGGTTCACGAGGTATCCGAGCGCCTCCTCGAATCCGAAGCGCATGCCGGGGGTGCGGGAGATCCACTTGAACCCGGTGAGCGTCTCGCGGAACGCGAGACCGTGGGCCTCGGCGACCGTCCGCAACGCGGGGGAGGAGACGATCGAGCAGGCGAGGGTCCCCTCCGGTGCCGCATCGCCGTCGAGTTCCGCACTCGCGAGCTGCGCCGCGCGCCACCCGAGGAGCAGGCCGACCTCGTTGCCGGTGAGTCGTCGGTAGCCGGAGGCCTCCGTGGCGTCCGGGATGGCGATCGCCAGGCGGTCGGCATCGGGGTCGTTGGCGATGATGAGGTCGGCACCGGTCGCTCGCGCCGTCGCGAACGACAGGTCGAGGGCGCCGGGCTCCTCAGGGTTCGGGAAGCTCACGGTGCGGAACGTCGGGTCCGGCTCGATCTGCTCGGTGACGAGTTCCGGTGCCGGATACCCTGCGGTCTCGAGGACGCGACCGGTGGTCTCCCAGCCGACGCCGTGCATCGCCGTGTAGACGACACGGAGCTGGTCGCCGGCCGGAGCCGGGGCCACACCGGCTGTCGCCGCGACGTAGGCGTCGACGACGTCCTCGCCCGCGACCTCGAACGCGTCGCCGCGTGGCAAGTCCTGGACGGACGCCGTGGTGGCGATGTGCTCGATGTGTGCGGCGATGGCCGCGTCGGCGGGGGAGACGATCTGCGAGCCCTGGTGCTCGCCGCCGAGGTACACCTTGTAGCCGTTGTCGGCCGGCGGGTTGTGGCTCGCCGTGACCATGACCCCGGCCGAGGCGTCGAAGAACCGGACGGCGAAGGCGAGGACCGGGGTCGGCAGCAGCCGGGGGAGCAGGATGGCGCGGACGCCGGCACCCGTCATGAGCTCGGCGGTGTCCTGAGCGAAGACCGCGGAGTTCTTCCGGCCGTCGTACCCGATGACGATGCTCGGGGTGACCCCGTCAGCGGCCTGCTCGAGGAGGTAGGCGGCGAGGCCCGCCGCTGCCTGGGAGACGAGCACGCGGTTCATGCGGTTGGAACCGGCTTCGATGCGGCCGCGCAGCCCGGCCGTGCCGAACTGCAGGCGGCTGTCGAAGCGGTCGTGCAGCTCGGCGACCGCGACCTCGTCGGCGACCCTGGCGCGCTCGACGAGGCCGGCCAGTTCGGCCCTCGTCTCGTCGTCGGGGTCCTGTGCGAGCCAGGCCTCCGCGATCGCGAGCAGCGTCGAGGCGCTCACAGGGCGGCGACGATCTGCGCGAGGAGCCTGCTGATCACCGGCTCGGCCGTCTGGCCGGCCTCGATGACCTCGGCGTGGCTGAGTGGCGTCTTCTGGATGCCGGCGGCGAGGTTGGTGATGAGGGACATGCCGAGCACCTCCATGCCGGCCTGACGGGCGGCGATGGCTTCCAGAGCCGTCGACATGCCGACGATGTGACCGCCGATCGCCTTCGCCATCTGCACCTCGGCAGGGGTCTCGTAGTGCGGCCCACGGAACTGCGTGTAGACGCCCTCGTCGAGCTCCGGTGCGACCGAGTGTGCGAGATCGCGCAGGCGCTTCGCGTACAGGTCGGTGAGGTCGATGAAGGTCGCGCCCTCGAGCGGCGAGTCCGCGGTGAGGTTGATGTGGTCGCTGATGAGGACCGGCGTCCCGGGGGTCCAGTGGTCCTTGATGCCGCCGGCGCCGTTGGTGAGGATCATGATGCCGGCACCCGTGGCCGCTGCCGTCCGGACGCTGTGCACCACGCGGCGCACGCCGTGGTTCTCGTAGTAGTGGGTCCGGGCGCCGATCACGAGGGCGCGCTTGCCGCTCGGCAGCAGGACCGAGCGCAGGGTGCCGACATGGCCCTCGAGCGCGGGCTTCGAGAAGCCGACGATCGCGGAGGCCGGGATCGTCGCCGTCGTCTCACCGATGAGGTCGGCGGCCTTGCCCCAACCGCTGCCGAGCGTGAGCGCGATGTCGTGGCGCTCCACGCCGGTCTTCTCGGCGATCTGACCCGCGGCTTCTCGGGCGATCTCGAAGGGATCGACATCGGACAGATCGAGCGGGTTCGCAGCAGTTTCGGACATCCTCTCACTCTAGACAGGGGCGGGGCCGGACCCCAACCGTGCGGACCCCGCTCATCCGTGCAACGCGGTCGTCGCCGGAGCGCGGAACGGGTTTGGTCCCGCCCCTGGTCGCGCGCGAGAATGGTCGCATGGCCTACGAGTTCGAACGCAAGCAGCGAGTGGCGATCATCGGAGGCGGACCCGGCGGGTACGAGGCGGCGCTCGCGGGTGCTCAGCTCGGCGCCGACGTCACCCTGGTGGAACGGACGGGCGTCGGCGGCGCGGCGGTCATCACCGACGTCGTCCCGTCCAAAAGCCTCATCGCCACGGCCGACGCGGTCGGTGCCATCGGCGAGGCGGCGGATCTCGGCGTGCAGTTCTTCGTCCGCTCGGAGACCACCGGCAAGCCCAGTCGTCCCGAGGTCGCCGTCAACCTCGCCGCGGTCAACAAGCGTCTGCTCGGGCTCGCGCGCCAACAGTCCGAGGACATGCGGGCCGGGCTCATCCGCGCCGGCGTCCGGATCGTGAACGGCCAGGGACGCCTCGACGGCCCGAACGAGGTCATCGTCTCGACCGACCGCTCCGCCGGCACCGATTTCGACCGCATCGAGGCCGACACCGTGGTCATCTCCGTGGGTGCGAGTCCGCGGCAACTACCGTCGGCGTTGCCCGACGGCGAGCGCATCCTCACCTGGACGCAGCTGTACAACCTCACCTCGGTCCCCGAGCACCTCATCGTCGTCGGCTCCGGGGTCACGGGGGCCGAGTTCGCCTCGGCGTACACCGCACTCGGTTCGAAGGTCACGCTCATCTCCAGCCGCGACCAGGTCCTTCCGGGCGAGGACGCGGACGCCGCAGCGGTCATCGAGAACGTCTTCAAGCGCAACGGCATGACGGTGCTGTCGAAGTCCAGGGCCGACTCGGTCACCCGGACCGAGCACGGCGTCGTCGCGACCCTCTCCGACGGCCGGACCATCGAGGGCTCGCACTGCCTCATGGCGGTCGGTTCGGTCCCGAACACCGCCGGCATCGGGCTCGAGGAGGCCGGTGTCCAGCTGACCGACTCCGGCCACATCCGCGTCAACCGGGTGGCACGGACGAGCGTCCCCAACATCTACGCCGCGGGTGACTGCACGACGTTCCTGCCGCTCGCCTCCGTCGCGTCCATGCAGGGACGCACCTCGATGCTGCACGCCATGGGTGACGCCGTGAACCCGACCGAGATCCGCAACGTGGCCGCGAACATCTTCACGCAGCCGGAGATCGCGACCGTCGGGTGGACCCAGAAGCAGATCGAGGACGGCATCGCGCAGGGCGAGATCTACAAGCTGCCGCTGGCGCAGAACCCGCGCGCGAAGATGATGGGCATCAAGGACGGCTTCGTCAAGCTGTTCGCCCGCACCGGGAGCGGCACGGTGATCGGTGGGGTCATCGTCGCGCCGAAGGCCAGTGAGCTCATCTTCCCGCTGGCGTTGGCCGTCGAGCAGCGGTTGAACGTCGACCAGGTCGCGCGGGCGTTCACGGTGTACCCCTCGCTCACCGGGTCGATCACCGACGCCGCGCGGGCCATGCACATCGTGGAGTAGCCAGGCCGGTCGCGCTCTCCGGCTCAGGCCGGGCGGTTGGCGAGCACGATCCTGGCCACGGCCACGCGCGAGCGCACCGACCACGCGGTGAACACCGCGCTGAGGTGCTTCTCCACGGTCTTACGGGAGATCCCGAGGGTCGCGGCGATCTCGTCGTTCGACAGTCCGTCTGCGACGAGCTCCGTGAGGTCCCGTTGCCGCGGCGTCAGTGGCACCGTCGGGACGGGCACGGCGCTCAGCGGGAGGGTCGCCGGCAGTCTCGAGGGGAGCTGGCGCCGGGACACGATCCCGAACGCCGCGAGCACCCGCGTCACGTGGGCGTCGACGGTCCGGGAGGAGAGCTGCAGGACCGACGCGATCTGCGCCGTTGAGTTGCCCTCGGCGGAGAGCAGGGCGACCTCGCGCTCGCGGGGTGACAGGCCGTCCCAGCCGGATCCCGCGATCGGCGCGAGACGTCGTCCGATGGCCTTCAACTCGCGGGCGGCCGATCGGGTGGCCGCGGTGTGTCCGCCACGGTCGGCCTGCTCGGCGAGGGCGGACAGCTCGCGCACCGCCTGGGTGCGGTCGGACATTGCGATGAGCGCGCGGGTGGCGAGGATCTCCCCGATCCCCGCCTCGAGCATGCGCCCGTCCGCGAGCGCACGCATGGCCGCCGTCCGGGCGAGGGCGAGCGCACTGGCCGGATCGCCTCGCAGCAGCTCCAGCTTGCACTGCATGCGCAGGATCGCCGGGCCGGGCACCCGTCGGTCGACGTCGTCGGCGATGAAGCCGATGAGACGTTCCAGTTCGACGACGTCACCGTCGACGAACGCGCTGGCGACGAGCAGTTCGATCGCGAGGGCCCGGTCCTGGACGGACAGCCCGCTGAAGTCGTTCCCGGACGCGCTCCGAGCCAGGGCGGCGGCACCGTGGTCGTCGGCGAGGGCGGCCAGCCCGTACCCGACGAGGAGGTAGCAGGTCGTCTGGAAGGCGCCCGTCGGCTCGGGGATGGCCTGCCGGACGCGCCGAGCGAGGGTCCGGGTCGCACCCTGCTCGGCCCGGTTCCCCGCGACGAGACACTGGACGGCCTCCGCGTAGAGCGTCGTCGGCTCGCTGGAGGCCCGTTCGAACATGGCGAGTGCCGCCGCCTCGGCCTCGGCGACGCGGCCCTCGTTGAGGAGCAGCCGAGCGACGACGCCGTCGACGAGCGTGCGGAAGAGTCGGGTGGGCGTTGCGGCGATCTCCTCGCTGAACGCATCGGCGAACCGGCGCGCCACGTGGATCAGCACGTTGACGACGGCGCCTTCGACGAGCAGGTAGCCGACGAGCCAGGCGATGGACGGCTCCAGGTCGCCACCGGCCTCGACGAGGGACATGGCCTCCTCGAAGCACCCCTCGAGGATCGAGTCCGGTGACCGGTCGGACCCGAGCGCGAGCCCGGCCGCGCCGAGCGCGAGGAGTCTGGTCGTCCGGTCGGCACCCGCGGACGCGGCGACGGCCGCCGCCGCGTCGTGCTGGCAGCCGAGGAAGTCCGCGGCGGTGAAGCGCGCGTAGGAGCGGAGCGCGAGGAGTCGAGGGTCGGCGCCACCACCCGGCACCGACTCGAGCAGGGCGATCGCTCCGGAGGCGTCGAAGTTCGCCACACGATCCAACGCGTCTTCGAGGAGGTCGGCTGCTGACACCTGCTCAGCGTATCGCCGCCGTGAGCCGGGCGGCGCCGTCGACTGAACGGCGGGTCAGCTGATGGTGAGCAGTTGGTGCCCTGAGGAGACGGTCGTGCCGACCGTCGCGTCGATCGCGCCGACCGTACCGTCCTTGTGCGCGGTGATGGGCTGCTCCATCTTCATCGCCTCGAGGACGACGACGAGGTCGCCCTTCACCACGACGTCGCCCTCGGCGACCGCGAGCTTCACGATCGTCGCCTGCATCGGGGCGGAGACCGCGTCGCCGGTCGCCGCGGAGACGACCGTGGAACCGCCGCGACGGTGCGGGGCCGGGGCGGCGACGGGTGCGCCGACGTTCAGCCCCAGCTGGCCACCCGGGAGACTGACCTCGAGCCGCTTGCCACCGACCTCGACGACCACGGTGGATCGCGTCGCCGGCACCTGCTGGGCGTCGATGGAGCCGTCCCACGGTTCGATGTCGTTGACGAACTCGGTCTCGATCCAGCGCGTGTACACGCCGAAGGTGCCGTCCTCCGCGGTGAACGCCGGGTCGCGGACGATCTTCCGGTGGAAGGGGATCACCGTCGGGAGTCCGGCGACCTCGAACTCGTCGAGGGCGCGGCGGCTGCGCTCGAGCGCCTCCTCGCGGGTGCGACCGGTGACGATGATCTTGCCGAGCAGGGAGTCGAAGGCGCCGGAGATCGTGTCGCCGGCGGTGACGCCGGAGTCCAGGCGGACGCCGGGGCCACCGAAGGTCTTGAAGACGTGGATGGGTCCGGGCTGCGGGAGGAAGCCGCGTCCCGGGTCTTCACCGTTGATGCGGAACTCGAAGGAGTGGCCGGTCGGCTTCGGGTCGTCGTAGTCGAGCACGCCGCCCTCGGCGAGACGGAACTGCTCGCGGACGAGGTCGATGCCGGTGACCTCTTCGGAGACCGGGTGCTCGACCTGGAGTCGGGTGTTGACCTCGAGGAAGGAGACGGTGCCGTCCTTGCCGATGAGGAATTCGCAGGTGCCCGCACCGAGGTAGCCGACCTCCTTGAGGATCGCCTTCGACGCCCGGTAGAGCTCGGTGTTCTGCTCCTCGGTGAGGAAGGGTGCCGGTGCCTCCTCGACGAGCTTCTGGTGGCGGCGCTGCAGCGAGCAGTCGCGGGTGGAGACGACGACGACGTTGCCGTGCGCGTCGGCGAGGCACTGGGTCTCGACGTGCCGCGGCTGGTCGAGGTACTTCTCCACGAAGCACTCGCCGCGTCCGAACGCGGCGATGGCCTCACGGGTCGCGGACTCGAAGAGCTCGGCGACCTCCTCGCGTTCGCGGGCGACCTTGAGGCCGCGTCCGCCGCCACCGAAGGCCGCCTTGATGGCGACCGGCAGGCCGTGGATGTCGACGAAATCGAGGACCTCCTCGGCGCCCGAGACCGGGTTGAGGGTGCCTGGCGCGAGCGGGGCACCGACCTTCTCGGCCACGTGGCGGGCGGAGACCTTGTCGCCGAGGCGTTCGATGGCCTCCGGCGACGGCCCGATCCAGATGAGGCCGGCGGCCGTGACGGCGCGCGCGAAGTCGGCGTTCTCGGCGAGGAACCCGTAGCCGGGGTGCACGGCGTCGGCGCCGGACCGTCGGGCGATGGAGAGGAGCTTGTCGATGACCAGGTAGGTCTCGGCGCTCGTCGTCCCGTCGAGCGCGTACGCCTCGTCGGCGAGGCGGGCATGCATGGCGTCGCGATCCTGGTCGGCGTAGACGGCGACGGAGGCGATCCCGCTGTCCTTCGCGGCTCGGATGACGCGGACGGCGATCTCGCCACGGTTGGCGATGAGGACCTTGGTTATACGTGGCACAGTCCACGAGCCTACCGGGCGGGCCGGGTCGGCTTTTGGACCACACGCACAGAAAAGCTGGTGGAACGACATGCGACTCCTACAAGAGCATGAGCGTCACAGGGCTCCGGCGCGATTGCGGAGCGCATGCCAGTCGTGCCCGAGGGTGCGGACGAGACGCCGGAGCGTCGGCAGGGACAGGCCGACGACGGTGGACGGATCGCCGTCGATCCGGGTGATGAAGGCTGCACCGAGGCTGTCGATGGTGAACGCTCCGGCGACCTCGAGCGGCTCACCGGAGGCGATGTACGCGTCGATCTCGGCATCGTCGAGGTCGTCGGCGAAGGACACCTCGGCCGAGGCGACCGCACCGACCCCGACCGGCGAGGGGCGCGTGCCGTCGATGAGCCAGTGGCCGGAGTACAGCGTCCCGGTCCGCCCGCGCTGTGCCCGCCACCGCTCGCGTGCCCGCTCGGCCGTGTGCGGCTTCCCGTGGACGACGCCGTCGAGGACGAAGACCGAATCGCCCCCGAGGAGGAGGCCGACCTCGTCGCCGCGATCGACGACCACCCGCAGCGAGGCCTCGGCTTTCGCCCGGGCGAGGAGTGCCACGACCGCTTCCGGGGTCAGCGGCGCTCCGGCGGCGTGCGTGGCGTCCGCGACCGCCTGGTCCTCGTCCACCGACGACGGGACGACGACCGGTTCGATGCCGCTCGACCGCAGCAGCGCGAGCCGGGCCGGGGACGTTGAGGCGAGCGTGAGACGCACGGCGGTTCCTTCCGGGAGGACGGTGGACCCCCGCCGGTCACCCGTGTGACATGCTCGACGCATGAGCACGACGACTGGACGCACCGTGGAACTGGACATCACCAACGTAGCCCACGGGGGTGTGTTCGTCGCTCGGCACGAGGGCCGCGTGGTCTTCGTCCCCGACACCCTGCCCGGTGAACGGGTCAGGGCCCGGATCGTCGACGAGAACGAGAAGCGCTTCTGGCGCGCGGAGACCCTGGAGGTCCTCACGCCGTCCGAGCACCGCCGCCCCCACGTGTGGGCCGAGGCCTCCGTCGACCGCGATCCGGGCGAACGGGCCGGCGGCGCCGAGTTCGGCCACATCGATCTGGCCCACCAGCGTGCTCTGAAGCACCAGGTCCTGGCCGAAGGGCTCGAGCGCTTCGCCGGGGTCGCACCGGAGTTCACCGTGTCCGCGGTGGACGGCGAGACGCCCGACGGGACGCGGTGGCGCACGAGGGTCTCGCTGCACGTCGACCAGCACGGCAACATCGGTCCCTACGCCGCGCGGTCCCACCAGGTCGTCCCCGTCGACGACCTGCCCCTCGCGATCGAGGCCGTCGCGGACGCGGCGCGGCTCGAGGAACTGCCGCACGGCACCACGTCGATCGACATCGTCGCCTCCTCGACCGGAGCCGTCCGCGTCCTCACCCGCGCCGACGAGGCCGGAGGCGGCGACCGGCGACGCGGCGGCGGCCGTGGTCGACGCGGCGGCCCGAAGCCGGTCCGTCCGGCGGCCGATCCGATCCGTGAGCTCGTCGGCGACCGCGAGTTCATCGTCGACGCGAACGGGTTCTGGCAGGTCCACCGCCAGGCCGCGACGACCCTGCAGCAGGCGGTCTCCGACGCGATCGACGACGCGCGTTTCGACGCCCGCGCCGCGAACCTCGACCTCTACGGCGGTGTCGGGCTGTTGGCCGCCGGCGTGGCCGACCGCTTCGGCTCCACGACGCGCATCACGACCGTCGAGAGCGACGAGCGCGCCACCGAGTACGCGGGGGAGAACCTGTCCGAGTGGGTCGGCGCGCAGGCGGTCACCGCCAAGGTCGACGCCTTCCTGCGGTCGGAGATCGCCTCGGGCAGCCGCATCGAGCGTTCCCGCTACGCCACCGCGACGGTCGTCCTGGACCCGCCGCGGTCGGGCGCCGGCGCGGAGATCGTCGCGATGCTCGGCGAACTGCGCCCCGCGTCGATCGTCTACGTCGCCTGCGACCCCATCGCGCTCTCACGCGACGTGGCCCTGCTGGCCGAGCAGGGGTACGAACTGGGCCACCTGGCCGCCTACGACCTCTTCCCGAACACCCACCACCTCGAGGCCGTCGCCGGCTTCACCCGCACGGCTTGAACGGCGAGCACCCGGGCGGACCGACTCGCTCCACAGCCGTCCCGCCCGACGGGTCCGGCACTCGCTACGATGGTGCCGTGGTGACCGTCGCAATCATTGATGATCACGAGTCCGTCCGGCTCGGGATCGAAGCGGTGTGTGCGCACGCCGGGTATCAGGTCGTGGCGAGTGCCCCGACCGCCGTCGAGTGCATCGCCGCGCTGAACGGAGTGGTCCCCGACGTCGTCGTGCTCGACCTCTCCCTCTCCGACGGCAGCACCCCGACGACGAACATCCAGGCGGTGCAGGCGGTGGGCGCGCACGTGCTCATCCACTCCATCGCCGACCGGGTGGCGCTCGTCCGCGAGGCGCTGGCCGCCGGGGCGTCCGGGGTGATCCCGAAGTCGTCACCGACGGACACCGTCATCGCCGCCATCGCCACCGTCGCCCGCGGCGAGGCGCTCAACAACATCGAGTGGGCCAGCGCGATCGACGCCGACAGCGACTTCGCCCGCGCACAACTCGGTCGGCGCGAGCGCGACGTGCTGCACCTCTACGCCTCCGGCCTGCCGCTGAAGACCGTCGCCATGCAGCTCGGGATCGCCTACTCGACGGCCCGTGAGCACATCGACCGCATCCGCGTGAAGTACGTCGAGGTGGGTCGTCCGGCACCGACGAAGGTCGACCTGCTCCGCCGCGCGGTCGAGGACGGGATCCTCCCCGGCCTCGATCAAGGCGGGACGGATGTCTCCTAGCTTCCGGGCACCGACCAGGCATCCCGCGATCCCCGCGGACACGAAGGATGCCCAGGCTCAGCGCCGGATGCTGAACACCGCCAACTTCGAGCGCCTCCTCGGCCGATCGGTCGCGATCATCGGGCTCGTCTTCGGCCTGCAGACCGCGTTCACCACCCTCGGCCAGGGTGTCCAGATCGACGGCTGGATCGGCGTCCTCTACGTCGTGGCCGTCTTCGGGTCCATGGGGGTGGCCATCGGCTGCTGCTTCTTCCTCTGGCACCATCGGCTCGCATCCGGCGTCTTCGCGGCGGTGTTCTTCGTCGCACTGCTCATCTGGCCCGCGGTGAATGCACCGGCGCCGGCCGACATCAACCAGGAACCGTGGATCTGGTACCTCTGCACGATCGCGGTGGCCTTCGCCTGCGTCCCGCTCAAACTGCGCGGAGCGATCGTGTACCTCGTGGTCACCTCGCTCATGTACGGCGTGAACCGCATCATCGACGCCGACTTCGCCCCTGCCTCCTGGGAGATCGGCACGCTCGATGCCTCGTACGCGACCATCATCGGCGGGCTCATCGTCGTCCTGGTCGGCCTCTTCCGGGTGTTGGCGGGCCGGGTCGACGTGGCCAGGGCCGCCGCGCTGTCGACGTACGACGCCGCCGTCAAACAGCACGCCACGGAGGTGGAGCGGGTCGAGGTCGATTCGATCGTGCACGACAGCGTCCTCGCGTCGCTGCTCGCGGCCGACCGCGCGATGACCCCCAAGTCCGAGGCGCTCGCGGTGATGATGGCCAGGGTCGCCATCGAGCAACTCGAGGGGGTCGGCGCGCCAATGACCAACGAGGACGAGGTCACGGGCCTCGCGGAACTCGTCGAGCGCCTGCGCGGTGCGGCGTCGATGCTCGGCGAACCGTTCACGGTCACGACCGAGGGGGCGTCCGGCCGGGTGCTCCCCGTGACGGTCGCGAACGCGGTGTACTGGGCGACGGTGCAGGCGATGGTCAACAGCGTCGAGCATGCCGGCCAGGGCGTCGCGCGGAGCCTGGCGATCGAGGGGACGGTGTCGGGCGGGGTCTGCGTGACCGTCAGCGACGACGGGGTCGGATTCTGCCCCGACGCGGTCGCCGAGGAACGGCTCGGCCTCAAGGTGTCGATCGTCGAGCGCATGGCCGGTGTCGGAGGCCGCTCGACCGTGCTCTCCCGGCCCGGTGAGGGAGCCGTCATCCGGATCGAATGGTCTCCGGAGGACGCCTCATGACCCCGGCCCCGCGGTACGCGCTCGTCATCCTCGCCGCCCTGTTCTCGGCCTACCACCTGCTCCGTGCCGCCTTGACCCTCGAGACGCCGCGTGAAGCCGTGCCGGTGCTCATCGCGATGCTCGTCTACGCCGTCGCGAGCGTCCTGAGCCTCTGGCCGATGGGATCGACCCGGATGCCCTCGTGGCTCGCCAGCCTCAACCTCGCGACCGCCATCATCGTCCCCCTCCTCGTGACGAGCCAGCTGGACCCCACCCGGAACAACGGCTACGCCACCTGGCATGTGGCCTCGATCGGGACCCTGATGACGATCACGGTGGTCCGGCAACGCGAGTTGATCGCCTACCTCGGGATCATCTTCCTCACCGTGCAGTCCCTGGTCTGGGCCGGCCCCGGCCTGGCGCTCGGCATGGGCGTGACGGGGAGCCTCATCTGGGTCGTCCTCGCGAGCGTGCTCACCCGGTCGATCGCCGGCGCCCAGCACGACGCCGAGCGACTCACCCAGGCGGAGCATGCGACCTCGGACTGGCAGGCAGCCCAGTACGCCCACGTCCACGAGCGACGGCGACGCCTCAGCCAGACGGGCCGGCTCGCCACACCGATGCTGCGCACGATCATCGCGAACGGTGGCAGACTCTCGGTCGCCGACCGGACCGAGTGCCGGACGCTGGAGGCGAGCCTCCGCGACGAGATCCGGGGCCGCCACCTCCTGAGCGACGCGGTGCGCGCCGAGGTCCTCGCCGCTCGTCGTCGGGGCGCGGTCGTGAACATGCTCGACGAGGGCGGTCTCGAGGAGCTGGACGCCGAGGTCCTCGACGCGATCCATGCGCAGATCGCCGAGACGCTCGCGGCTTCGGCCGCGACGCGCCTCATCGTGCGGAGCGTGCCGGACGACGATCGCGTCGCGGTGACGGTCGTCGGGCTGCGTGCCGTGCCCCCGGTTCCCGGCGTCGCGCCGGGCCCCGACGACGATGACGAGGACCTCGACGTCTGGCTCGAGATCCCGCGGGACGGATCGCGCGCCGACCTCGGACGCCAGGCGGCCGCCGAAGCGGAGTGATCCTCGAGCGGGAACCTCGGATCATCGCGAGCTGCAGTCGATCGGCATGGGCGGCCGTTCAGCACACCCACGTGAACGAGAAGGAGGGCCAGCACCCGATGCTGGCCCTCCTTGGAGTTCGTGGGTCAGAGCGGTAACCCGAATACCGCTCTGACCCGCCCCCGAACTTCTGCCCGCTTACCCTAGATGGAGCAGAAGCTGGTGAAGTGGTCTCGATGAGACTCAACTCTCGAGAATGATCTTCCCCCATCAGGGGTACCCCCGACAGTCGGCACTATGGAGGACATACCCGTCCCCCACGGTGGACCGGGAGGACGAGCGCTCCGTGGAGTCGCGGGCGCTCAGCCCGTGAACGCGCGCCAGTGACCGGGACCCGGGGTGATCCCGCTGCGCAGCTGGCGACGCGTCCGTTCCCAGGTCGACGGGATGCGCGGCGGCGGCGCGGTGTCGGCGTCGCGCATCGCCTGCTCGGCGATCGCGACGCTCAAGACGGCGGTCAGGGCCGCGATCTCCTCGTCGTTCGGGGCGCCCCGCACGATCCGGAGGTCGATCGCCGAGGGTTCCGTCGTGTCCGGCCGGCCGGTGTCGCTCACAGCGGGATGTTCCCGTGCTTCTTGGCGGGCAGGCTCGCGCGCTTCGTCCGGAGCGCTCGCAACGCCTTGATGACCGAGACGCGGGTGGCTGCGGGCTCGATCACGCCGTCCAGCTCGCCGCGCTCGGCGGCGAGGAACGGGCTCGCGACGTTGTAGGTGTACTCGTTCGCCAGGCGGGTGCGCACCGCCGCGACGTCTTCGCCGGCCTCTTCTGCCCGCTTGATCTCGCCGCGGTAGAGGATGTTGACGGCGCCCTGACCGCCCATGACGGCGATCTCGGCGGTGGGCCAGGCGAGGTTGATGTCGGCACCGAGCTGCTTGGAGCCCATGACGATGTAGGCGCCGCCGTAGGCCTTCCGCAGGATGACGGTCACGAGCGGCACGGTGGCCTCGGCGTAGGCGTAGAGCAGCTTCGCGCCGCGCCGGATGACACCCGTCCACTCCTGGTCGGTGCCGGGCAGGTAGCCGGGGACGTCGACGAGGGTCAGGATCGGGATGCTGAACGCGTCGCAGAAGCGGACGAAGCGGCTGGCCTTCTCGCCGGCCTCGATGTTCAGGGTGCCGGCCATCTGGGACGGCTGGTTCGCGATGACGCCGACGGAGCGGCCCTCGACGCGGGCGAAGCCGATCACGATGTTCGGGGCGAAGAGCGGCTGGACCTCCAGGAAGTCGCCGTCGTCGACCACGTGCTCGATGACCGTCTTGACGTCGTACGGCTGGTTCGGGGAGTCGGGGATGAGGGTGTTGAGTCGGCGGTCCTCGTCGGTGGTCTCGAGCTCCACCTCGACGTCGAAGACGGTGGCTTCGGCGAGGTTGTTGTCGGGCAGGAACCCGACGAGGGTCCTGGCGTAGTCGAGGGCGTCCGGCTCGTCGCTCGCGAGATAGTGCGCGACACCGGAGCGGGTGTTGTGGGTGTACCCGCCGCCCAGCTCCTCCATGCCGACGTCCTCGCCCGTGACCGTCTTGATGACGTCGGGGCCGGTCACGAACATCTGGCTGGTCTTGTCGACCATGATGACGAAGTCGGTGAGGGCGGGGGAGTAGACGGCGCCACCGGCGGCCGGACCCATGATGATGGAGATCTGCGGGATGACCCCGGACGCCTGCGTGTTGCGGCGGAAGATCTCGCCGTACTTGCCGAGGGCGACGACACCCTCCTGGATGCGGGCGCCGCCCGAGTCGAGCATGCCGATGATCGGGACGCCGGTCTTCAGGGCGAGGTCCATGATCTTGATGATCTTGTCGCCGGCGACCTCGCCGAGCGAACCGCCGAAGATGGTGAAGTCCTGCGAGTACACGGCGACCTGTCGACCGTGGATGGTGCCGGTGCCCGTGACGACGGCGTCGCCGTACGGCCGCGAGCGGTCCATGCCGAACGCCGTGGTGCGGTGCCGCACGAATTCGTCGAGTTCGACGAAACTGCCGTGGTCGAGCAGTTGCTCGATGCGCTCCCGCGCGGTGAGCTTGCCCTTCTTGTGCTGCTTCTCGATGGCGGCTTCGCCGCTCGCCGTCACGGCTTCGTGATAGCGGTTCTTGAGGTCGGCGAGCTTCCCGGCCGTCGTGTACAGGTCAGGGCCGGAGGCGGTTTCGTCGGTCACACTTTCACCTTACCCGGTGGCCCCCCGGCGAACCCGTTGACGATCGCGTACAAGCACCATCGAGATCCGTTGTCGACATCGGCCAAGCGAAGGTGCGTGCGTCGGCGGCTCGGACGGCGCTCCTCAGTAGGGTGGTCGGCATGGATCTGCCCAGCACCGCCGCCCTCGTCCCGCGCCTCGAGATCCTCGAGCACGCGGGCTCGACCAACGACGAACTCGCGATCAGGGCCCGCGAGGACGGCGGCGGCTGGCCGGACCGTTCGGTCGTCGTCACCGACGACCAGCGCAACGGACGGGGCCGTCTCGGTCGGGTGTGGACGACGCCTCCTGGAGCCTCGCTCGCCGTGTCCATCCTGCTCCGGCCGGTCACGCCGTCCGGCCGACCCCTCGGGCTCGAGGCCTACGGATGGCTGCCGCTGCTCGCCGGAGCCGCCCTGGCGTCGTCGCTCCAGGATCTCGGGGTGCCCGCCGGGGTGAAGTGGCCGAACGACGTCCTCATCGGTGGCCGGAAGGTGTCCGGTATCCTCTCCGAACTGCTGCCGACCGGCGACGGTGCCATCGTCGGCACCGGGATCAACCTGCGGCAGCGAGCGGGCGAACTGCCGACGGACCGGTCCACCTCGCTCCTGCTCGAGGGGCTCGCCGACCCGGATCCCGACACGGTCCTCGCCGGGTACCTCCGCGCGTTCGGGCGGCTGTACGACGCGTACCTCGAGGCGTCAGGCGACGCCGAGGCCAGCGGTCTCCGCACGACGGTCACGGAACACTGCGTGACACTCGACAGTTCGGTCCGCGTCGAGTTGCCGGGCGGCGGGACGTTGACCGGTACCGCCGAGCGCATCGACCCCGATGGGCGGCTCGTCGTCCGGCCGAGCGACGGTGGCGCCCCGGTGGCCGTGGCCGCCGGCGACGTCACGCACGTGCGTTGAGCGGGCCGTCCGCCTCGGCGAGCGCTCGACGGGCGAGCACCGTTGCACCCGACACGGCCGCAGGCATCACCAGGACGGACAGGACGGGGACGAGGAAGAGCACTGCGACGGCGGTCCCGAACCCCAGGGTGCGGGACCGTCGCTTGGCGAGCGCGCGCCGCCGCTCGCGCACCGACAACCCTCTCGCGTCGAAGGCGTAGCCGGTCAGCTCCAGGGTGAGGAACCAGCCGCTCACCACGACACCCGCCACCGGGACCACCGTCTGACCGATGATCGGGATGAACCCCAGCAGGAAGAGGACGGCCGCCGTCGGGATGGTGAGCAGCAACAGGCCGAGGGAGCGCCCGATGCCGGTCAGGAGCCCGCGCCAGGCCGACTCGCCGGACTCCGCTGGAGCGTCACCGAGTGAGCGTTCGACGTCCGCCCAGATCCGCTCGTAGAACGGGTCGCCGACGAGCAGGGTCACGGCGGCGTAGGCGTACAGCATGACCACGACGGCGACGGCGATCAACGCGACAGCGGCGGCGACCCGGACGGACGAGCGGTACGGCTCGTCCCAGGTGTCCGCGAACGGTGTCGCCCAGTCGACGATCGCCGCCGCGTTGAGGCCGAGGACGACGAGCAGCGCGACGAAGACGACGCCCACGATCGCCGCTGGGACCATGCCGAGCAGCATCCGTTTCGGCGAGGTGCCCCACAGTCGGAAGCCGCCGAGGAGGACGCCGACCCCCTCGAAGAACGATGCGAAGACGCCGGGAGGCCGGCCCGTGGGTGCGGTGCTGTCGGCCGGTTTCACGCCTTCATGCTAGTCGGAGGCGGACACCCGCCGATCGGGATTGCCGACGAGCGGGGTGGGAGCAGGCGGCGGGTTCCGACGACTGCTAAGAATGGGAGCATGGCTGATCCCGGTATGACGGGGCCGGGCCGGCCGGCCCCTCCCGCGGCGGCGACCGAACGTGTGGTCGCACGCCTGCGTCCGCATGCCCGGCGGCTCCTGCTCCCCGCCCTCCTCCTCATCGCGGTGAGCGGTGTCGGAGCGTACGTCTTCGGCTCGTTCGACCTCGAGTGGCAGAACTGGGCCGTGCTCATCGGCGGCGGGGTGATCGTGTTGTTCGCCTGCGTGCTGCCGTTCGTCGCCTGGCTGTCCGTCCGCTACGTCATCACCACCCGGCGACTCATCGTCCGCCGGGGGTTCTTCGTCCGGTCCCGCCAGGAGCTCTACCACGCACGTGGGTATGGGATCACGGTGCACAAGAGCTGGGTGCAGAGCGCGTTCGGCAGCGGCAACGTGCGCGTCGCCTCCGGTGGTGAGCTGCCGGTCGTCCTGCGGGACGTTCCGGGTGCCGTCCTCGTCCAGAACGCCCTCCACGAGCTCGTGGCGGAGAACCAGAGCATCGCCGCCCCCTATCCGGCCGCCCAGTCGTCCGGACAATCGCCGACCCAGCCGCCCGTCCGCCGCTGACCTGACCGGGTCCGACCCGGCCGGTACGATGTTGGAGTCGGGGCTCAGCCGATCCGCCTCCGGATCCGCCAGTCCCGCCTGCCGTTACGAGACCCGCCGGCCGGTCGCCGGAGAGCTGGAGTGAACCCATGAGCATTCGCGTCGGAGTGATCGGTGGCGGTCAGCTGGCCAGGATGATGGTGCCGGCGGCGATCAACCTCGGACTCGACATCCGCGTGCTCGCCGAGCAGGAGGGCATGTCCGCCCGGTTGGCGACGGTGCAGGTGGGCGACTACCGCGACGCCGACACCGTCCTCGCCTTCGCCGAGACGGTCGATGTGATCACCTTCGACCACGAGCACGTCCCGCAGCACGTCCTCCGCGCCCTCGTCGACGCCGGGGTCCAGGTGCACCCCGGGCCGGACGCGCTCGCCGTCGCCCAGGACAAGCTGCTCATGCGCGAGCGGCTCACCGAGCTCGGGCTCCCGGTCCCGGACTGGGCGCGGGTCCACGACCAGGAGGAACTCGCCGCCTTCCTCGCCGAGCACGGCGGCAAGGGCGTCGTGAAGACCCCGCGCGGCGGCTACGACGGCAAGGGTGTTCGGGTCGTCCACGGCCCGAACGAGGTCGACGACTGGTTCACGGCGCTGTCGGAGGACGCCAACGGCGGCGCGCTCCTCGTCGAGGAGCTGGTGTCCTTCCGACGCGAACTCGCCCAGCTCGTCGCCCGCCGGCCCTCGGGCGAGGTGGTGCCGTGGCGCGTGGTCGAGACGGTGCAGCTCGGCGGCGTGTGCAGCGAGGTCATCGCTCCGGCGCCGGGATCCGCCGGACGCCTCGCGGACACCGCCGAGGAGATCGCCGTCACCGTGGCGACCGCGCTCGGGGTCACCGGTGTCCTCGCCGTCGAGTTGTTCGAGACCGACGACGACCGCCTGCTCATCAACGAGCTCGCCATGCGTCCGCACAACAGCGGGCACTGGACGCAGGACGGCAGCGTCACGAGCCAGTTCGAGCAGCACCTCCGCGCCGTCCTCGACCTGCCGCTCGGATCGACGGGGTGTCACCGCGACTGGACCGTCATGGTGAACGTGCTCGGTGGACCGACCGAGGGCACCCTCGACGACCGGTACCCGCAGGTCCTCGGCGCGCACCCGGTCGCGAAGGTCCACACCTACGGCAAGGATCCGCGGCCCGGCCGGAAGGTCGGCCACGTGAACGTCGCAGGCGATGAACTCGACGACGTCGTGTACGAGGCACGCGCCGCGGCCGCCCTGCTCGGCGCCGAGAACGCCTGATCGGCGCCCTCCGACGAGCTCAGGGACCGGAGCGCGGCTCCTAGTAGACGTCGCGGATGTACCGCTTCTCGCGCTTCAGCGTGTGCACGTACTCCGCGGCGGCCTCCGTGGACCGGCCGCCGTGCTCGGCGATGAGGTCGTGCAGCGCCTGGTCGACGTCCTTCGCCATCCGTGAGGCGTCTCCGCAGACCGCGAAGTGGCCGCCCTCCTCGAGCCAGGCGTACAGCTCCTTGCCGTTCTCGCGCATGCGCGTCTGGACGTACACCTTCTCGCGCTGATCGCGGGAGAAGGCGAGGTCGAGGCGGTCGAGGACCCCTCCGGTCAGCAGCTCACCGAGCTCGTCCTCGTAGATGAAGTCGTGCGCCCGGTGCTGGTCGCCGAAGAACAACCAGTTCCGACCGGTCGCGCCGCGTTCACGGCGCTCCTGCAGGAACGAGCGGAACGGGGCGATGCCCGTGCCGGGACCGACCATGATGAGCGGGGCGTCGTCGTCGGACGGGACGCGGAACGCCGCGTTCGCCGAGACGAAGATGCCACTCGTCCCGCCCTCGGCGACGCGGTCGGCGAGGTGCGTCGAGGCCACACCGCCGTGCACGCGGTCGCCCACCGCGTAGCGGACGCTCGCGACCGTGAGGTGCACGCGTCCGTCGGCCGCGAGCGGGCTGGACGAGATCGAGTACGCACGGTGCTGCAGCGGGCGCAGGACGTCGACGAGGGTGGCGGCGTCGAACCGGACGGAGGTCGACCGCAGGAGGTCGAGGATGTCGCGGTCGCGCAACCACGAGTCGAGCGTCTCGGCCTGGGCGAGCGCCAGGATCCCGGCGAGCTCCGAGTCCGGCGAGCGCTCGGCGAGCTCCGCGACGAGGTCCTTCGACGGGGTGCGGATCTCGAAGCCGTTGGTGAGTCGTTCCGCGAGCGTCGAGCCGTCCACGGCGTCGTCGGGATCCGCGTCGAGTTCGGAGATGATCGCGTCGACGAGGGCCGGGTCGTTGCTCGGCATGACGCCGAGGGCGTCACCGGCGGCGTATTCGATACCACTGTCGGCGAGGTCGAACTCGTAGTGTCGGATCTCCTTCGAGGAGGCCGCGCCGGAGAGGACCCGGTTGACCGCGAGCGTCGCCCCGTAAGGCGTCTTCCGGGTCCAGGGCGACCGGGTGCGGCCCGGTTTCTTCGCGGGGGCGGCGGCCGGGACGGCCGGGGTCGCCGCGCCGTCGGCGGTCGCCGGCGCGAGGGCGCCGAAGAGCGACAGGGCCTGGGTCGTCCATGCCGCGGCGGGCTCCTCGTAGTCGACGTCGCAGTCCACGCGGGCGAGGACACGCTCCGCACCGAGCTGCTCGAGGCGCGTGTCGATGAGCTTCCCGGCCTGGCAGAAGCCGTCGTACCCGGAGTCGCCGAGGGCGAGGACGGAGAACTTCAGGCCGTCGAGTCGGGGAGCGGTGCTCGCCTGGAGCGCCTCCCAGAACAGTTCGGCGTTGTCCGGCATCTCGCCCTCGCCGTACGTCGAGGTGATGACGACGAGGTGACCCATCGACGGGAGCTTGTCGACCTCGACGTCGTCGAGACCGGTGGTCGTCGTCGCCACCCCGTAGCCGGACGCCGCACGACCGAGGTCCTCCGCGATCGCCTCCGCGGTGCCCGTCTGGGTACCGACGAGGACGTGCAGGGCCAGCTGCGGTGTGCGTGCGGCGGCTTCGGAACCGTCGACGGTGCTCGCTCGGACACCGGCCAGGAACCCGGCGAGCCACACCCGCTGCTCCGGGCTGAACGGTGCGTCCTCGGGGATGAAGGGATCGTCGGTGCTGCTGCCGAGCGCCGCGAGCGCCTCGAAGAGCACCGGGCGGGGCCCGACGGCGGACGGGGTCTGCGTCTCGCTCATGGTCCCTTCCAGACCGGGCGCGCTCATCGGCGGCCCGCCAGTGTCAGCTCGGCCAGAGCGGCCGATGCAAGGAGTGCTTCGGTGCCACCGGTCGCACCGGATCGGGCCCGGTTCTTCGCGTGCTGGTGCATGATCCACCCGGTGGTCCCCGGGTGGTCGATCGACCGGACGTTCCGCAGGCGCAGCGCCTCCGTGTAGTCGTGCAGGCGTTTCGCGGCGATCATCGCGGCGAGGGCTGCGTCGTCGTAGCGTTCGAGCAGCTCGCGGGCCGCCCGCTGCACGCGCTGCATGACGAAGAAGTCCTCGGTCAGGATGAGCGTGCGGACGGCCGCCTGCACGGTCGGGTGGGCGGGGTCGTCGACGCCGGGGGTCCGGGTGAGGGCGACCTCCTGCGCGAGCTTGAGCACGGTGTAGCTGGTGAGGAGCGCGTACACGTCCTGCGGGTCCGCCGCGGGCTCGCCCAGACCCGGTGCGCGACCGCCGCGGACCGGTCGGCGGTCGCGGTAGTCGAGCTTGAAGGTGCGGAGCTGTTGCGCCGCGAGCGCGGCACCGAGCTCGTCGAGGAGCTCCTTCCGGCTCTTCGCCGCGAGGATGGCGTCGCTGTCCTGGTACAGGAGCAGCGCGCGGGGCATGCCGAACACGAAGTGGTGCCTGGCCGTCGCCCAGTCGGCGAGCAGCCGGGACGCCAGCGGTGAGCCGGTCGCCTCGACGTGCCAGTCGAGCAGGAGGAGCACGGCCGCCTCGTGGAAGGCCGCCTGCTCGCCCTCGGTGATCGATCCGAGGAGGAGCGAGTCGGCGCTGACCTTGCTGGGCAGTTCGCCGCGCGGGTCGTACTGGTAGACGAAACCGCCACTCATGCCGTTGCCGAAGCCGATGCCGAAACCGCCGAGGTTCAGCACGGCGCCGTTGGTCATGTACTCGCAGGCGTAGTCACCGACGCCCTCGACGACCGCGGTCGCCCCGGAGTTGCGGACGGCGAACCGGTCGCCTGCCTCGCCCTGGACGAAGGTGCGCCCACCGGTGGCCCCGAAGAGCGCGAAGTTGCCGATGAGGACGTTGCCGCCGGGCTCCGGGCTGCCGCCGCCGGGGGAGAGGATCGCGATGGTGCCGCCCGAGGCGCTCTTGCCGACGCCGTCGTTGCAGGTGCCGGTGTGCCGCCAGTGCAGGCCGTCGACGCAGAACGCCGCGTAGGACTGCCCGGCCGAGTGCTCGGTCCGGATCGTGACGGTGTCGGCGCCAAGCGACCGGTGGCCGCGATCGTCGGTGACGACCGAGGGGGTCGCCGCCGCCTGCGCGTCGTCGAGCTCGTGGTTCAGCAGACGTTCGAGGTCGATCGCGAGCTGCCCGCCGACGGAGCGCCAGCGGTTGCCGAGCCGGATCCCGCCGTCGCCGTCGGTCGCGCCGAGGTCGATCGTGGTCCGACGTTCGTCGAAGAGCCCGGCCCGCACCCGCTCGATGAGCGCGTCGTCGAGGGTGAAGTCCTTCTCGAGGTACACCGGGTCGGTGACGACGACCTCGGGGACGACCGCGAGCATGGCGCGCAGGTCGAGGTCGGCGACGGCGGCCGGGTGGTCGACGAGGTGGAGGAGGTCGGTGCGGCCGCGGGCCTCGCGCAGCGAGCGGAGCCCGAGGATCGCGAGCCGCTCACGGACGTCGTGCGCGATGTTCAGGAGGTACTGCGCGAGCGCGCGGGGGTCGCCGTCGAAGGTCTCCGGGTTCGTCGTGAGACCGGCCGGGCACTTCACGTTGCAGTTCTTCGCCATGACGCACTTCAGCATCATGAGCGCGGTGGTCCCGAACTCAAAGCTGTCGCCGCCGAGCAGGGCGGAGATGACGACGTCGCGACCGGTCTGGTGCGCGCCGGAGCAGCGCAGGGTGACCTTCGACCGCAGACCGTTCGCGCTGAGGGCCTGGTGGACCTCGGCGATGCCGATCTCGGCGCTGCGGCCGGCGTACTTCAGGCTCGTGACCGCTGCCGCACCCGTGCCGCCGGTGTTGCCGGCGACGTTGATGACGTCCGCACCGGCCTTGGCGACGCCGACGGCGATCGTGCCGATGCCCTCGGAGGAGACGAGCTTGACGACGACGCGGACTCTGGCCGCCTTGCAGTCGTGGATGAGCTGCGCGAGGTCCTCGATCGAGTAGGTGTCGTGGTGCGGCGGCGGGGAGACGAGCTCGATGCCGGGGGTGCCACCGCGGGCGGCGGCGATGTCCACCGTCACCTTGGGCGCCGGGAGCTGACCGCCCTCGCCGGGCTTCGCGCCCTGTCCGATCTTGATCTCCAACTCCTGCAGCATCGGGTCGGCGAGGTAGCCGGCCCAGACCCCGAACCGGCCGGAGGCGAACTGCTTGATGCGCGAGCCGCGGATCGTCCCGTAGCGCGAGAGGTGCTCGCCGCCCTCGCCGCTGTTCGACATCCCGCCGACCATGTTGGTGCCGTGCGCGACGGCTTCGTGGGCGGTCGCCACGAGGGCACCGTGACTCATCGCCCCGGAGGCGAGCGCGCGGGTGATCTCGCTGGCGGGCTGCACGAGGTCAGTGGAGATGCTCTCCTCGCCCTCGACGAGCATGGAGAAGTAGTCGTCGGCCGAGCCGACCGCTTCGACGATGAGGTCGCCGCCCGAGATCCAGTGGCCCGTGACTTCGGAGCTGAACCGGCGGACGTAGTACTCGCCGAGCGCCGAGACGCGGGCGAGGTCGCCCGCCAGCGGGCCGGTGAGCTGCAGGCGGTGCCGTCCCTGGTCGGTCCGCGTCGCCCGCAGACCGCGCACGACGATCGAGGAGTTGCCCACCGGGCCGAGCCGGTCGAGCTCGCGAGCGAACTCCTCCGGGGTGGTGAGGCGGGTGATGTCCTCCGGGAGGACGAGCACGTCGCGGAGCGCCGCCGGGCGACGCCGCCGCTCGGTCGTCATCGACTGGACGAAGGAGCGGTACCCGGGGGTGATGGTGAACGCGTCGATCTCGTCGTCGTCGAGCGCGTCGAAGGAGGTGTGCTGGTAGGCGTCGTCGTCGATCCCGAAAGCGTCCTCGAGGTCGCCGATGGTGTGGAGGCGCAGCGGGTCGTCCCCGAGCGTGCCACCCTCCCGGTCGACGGCCGCGGTGTCGACGCGGGGGAGCTGCACCGCCTCCTCGGTGAGGTCGACGAAGCCGCGGACGGCCGTCGTCCCGTAGGAGTGACCGGCCCCTTCCGCGCGCTCCTTGAACAGACCGAGGAGCGGCACGTCGGCCTCGGCCGTGGTGGTCAGGGCGCGCCGGTGCCAGGCGCTCGCCGTCCGGGCGATGCCGGCGAAGCCGACGCCACCGACCGGGGCGCGCAGGTGCGGGAAGGCGCGGGCGAGCACCGGGTCGCTCGTGTCGAGGTAGTTCGGCTCGAAGAACTCTCCGCCGATGTAGCTCTCGACGGTGCACAGGCCCACTCGGCCCATCGTCTTCAACAGCGACTTCTCGGCCGCGGCGGCGAAGCGGTGGAACGCGGCGTCGGCTTCGTCGGGGTGCTTCTGCTCGGCTCGCAGCCGGACCGCGAGCGGGTGCACCGCGGACGCGCCGAAGCCGAGTGCCGACGCGACGTGGTGCGATGACGGCAGCTGGCCGCTGTCCACGACGAGGGAGACCCGGAGCCGGAGCCCGTCGTCGATCAGGCGTTGGTTGACGGCCGCGACGACGAGGATCAGCGGAAGGGCGGCCGCCTCGGTGTCGACGCCGCGGTCGCTGAGGACGGCGATGCCGCCGTTGACCGCCGCGAAGGCGGCGACCTCGGTGGCCACCCGCTCGACGGCGTCCTCGAGCGCGTCGGCGTTCGCTTGCGCGTCGGCCTCGGGGCGGTAGAGGATGTCGAACCAGGCGACGGGGGACTCCTGCTGCGTCCCGAGCCGTCGGAGCTCGTCCTCGCTGATGATGGGCGAGCGGAGGATGAGCTGCTTCGTGCCGACGGTCCCGCTCCCGGGCTTCGCACCGAGCGCCACCCGGAGGGTCATGCCGTCGGCCTCACGGATGCTGTCGAGCGGCGGGTTGGTCACCTGGGCGAACCGCTGCGAGAAGTACTTCGCCAGACCGCCCTCCTGGTCGGACAGCGCGTTGATGGCGTTGCCGTACCCCATGGCGGAGATCCGCTCCTTGCCGGACGCCAGCATCGGGTCCGTCATGAACTTGAAGCTCTCCTGGTTGAGCGAGTAGGCGACGTAGCGCTGCACCTGGCCGAAACCGCCGCGGTACGGGAACGCCTCGTCCACCGCTGCTGCTGCGCTGGTCTGGCCGTGGTCCTCGAGCGCGTCGAGCTCGACGGCGGCCGCGGCGAGCATCGCCGGGTAGTCCTTGCGTGCGGCGAGCAGCTCGAGCGCCTCGCCCGTGCGGAGGCGCGTGCCGGTGCGGTGGTCGTAGGCGAGCATCCCGCCGGCTTCGATGCGTCCGCGGTGGACGACCTCGTCGTCCGGGAACGGGAGCTGTCCGGCCTCCGAGGTGACGCAGAGGTACTCCTCCGTCTCGACGCTGCGCAGGGGGCGCAGACCGAGGCGGTCGAGCCGGGCGCCGACGGTCGTCCCGTCGTTGAAGATGAGCGCCGCCGGGCCGTCGTTCTTCTCCTCCACGAGGGAGAAGTACTCGAGCATCGCCCGAACCTCGCGGCTCAGCGTGCGGTCGTTCTCCCACGCCGGCGGCATGACGGACACGACCGCCTCGAGGAGTTCCAGTCCGTCCTCGACGACCCGGCTGTGGAGCGTCTGGTCGAGCCGTGAGCTGTCCGACTGCCCCCTGGCCCGGATGATCCTCCGCCCGCGCGACGCCGCGAGCGCCGTCTCGGACAGTCGGTTCTTCCGGTCGGTGTTGAGCTCACCGTTGTGCGCCATGAGACGGAACGGCTGCGCCATGGACGGGTGCGGTGCGGTGTTGGTGGAGAAGCGCGTGTGGAAGGCCAGCGTGCGGACGCGGTGCAGCGGGTCGGCGAGGTCGGCGAAGTAGGGGATGACCTCGCCGGCGTTCAGTCGTCCCTTCAGCACCTGGGTGCGCGTGCTGAGCGACAGCGGGTACAGGCCGTCGAGGGTGAGGTCGGTGTACGCGACCGCCTCGATCGCGAGCAGGGCCGCGTGGGCGCGTCGGTCGAGCTCCTCGACGGTCGCGTCGTCGGTGGACGCGAAGACCCACTGGCGGATCGGGAGCTGGTACGGCACGGCCTTCGGGCGGAGGACGGCGTCGACCGTCGGGACGGCGCGGGCCAGCAGGACGGTGAAGCCCGCCTCGCCGAGAGCCCGCTCGATGAGGGCCTCGGCGTCCGCGGTGCGGCCGTGGTCGACCGGCAGGAAGACGTTCGCCACGCCGAACCGGCCGGCGACGAGCTGCTCGCCGACGAGCGCGCTGAAGAAGTCGACCGAGAGGTCGACCTGGACCCCGGCGCCGTCGCCGACGCCCTCGGAGGACATGCCGCCGCGGTGCGGGATGGCGCAGAGGGCCGTGTCGCCCAGGGCGATGACGTCGTGGCTCTGCACGCCGTCCTTCCGGGTGATGAACCCGACGCCGCAATCGCTCTTGTCGGTCTCGCGATCGACGAGGTCGGGACGGGGTGCTGCTGCGGACGCGCGCGGGCGCGGTGGGACGGAGGAAGAGATCACGACGGGGTACCCCTCGGAATGCGGGCGCTGGACGGCCCGGAGACGGTGAGATGACGGGACCGGGTCTACGTCGCTGGAGGGTGGGTCCGTGTCGACGCGGGCGCTGGGTGCGGCGGCCGTCGTCTGCATGAATGGAGGTGTACCGATAGTAACCGTGCCGTCACGCCCACTCAACCGTAATCGGCCGAACCCGGTCGATCGGCGTAGGCTGGGTGCTTCCAGTGCGGATGGGACGAGCCGTGAGGGCTCCGGTGGCTCCCGCCGCCCGAGGATCGTGGAGCGCCCGGATGCGCCGCCGGACGGCGACGGGCCGAGGCCCGTCCTGGCCCGGATCGCGACCGGACCACCGATGTGCAGCCAGCTGCATGTTTTTCGGACCAGAATGGTGAGATGACGACAGAGCACACGGCTGCGACCGGTCGCGGCTTCGCGCACGCCAAGGCGATCCTGCTGGGCGAGCACGCCGTCGTCTACGGATCGCCCGCCGTCGCCCTCCCGGTCCCGTCGCTCCGCGTCGAAGCGTCCGCCCGGCACATCGCCGGCGCGTCGGTCCTCGACACGGAGATCTCGCTCGGCCCGCTGGACCCCGCGGATCCGCTCGGGACCACCGTCCTCGAGACCCTCCGCCACGTCGGTGGCGAGGCCGACGGCGTCGAGGTCGTCGTCCGGGGGACGTTGCCCATCGGACGAGGACTCGGCTCGAGCGCTGCGGCTGCGAACGCGATCGTCGACGCCGTCGCCGATCTGTACGGTGTGGCCCTCGACGACGCCGACCGGTTCGAGCTCGTGCAGCGCGGCGAGCGCGTCGCCCACGGCACCCCGAGCGGTCTCGATGCTCGGGCCACGAGCGCCTCCGCGCCCATCCTCTTCACGGCGGGTCGCGTCGACCACCCACCCATCCGCTTCGGTGGTGGGTTCGTCGTCGCCGACACCGGTGCACGCGGATCGACCCGCAAGGCGGTCGCCGACGTGCGGGCCTTCATCGAGCGGAACCCGGAGCGTGGACGGACGCTGCTCGCGGAGCTCGAGCACGGGACGCTGGCCGGCGTCGCGGACCTCGCGGCCGACCGCCGTGACGACCTCGGTACGCGCATGACCGCCGCGCAGCTCGTCCTCGACGAGCTCGGTGCGGGCCACCCCGCCATCACCGCCCTCATCGAGGTCGCCCGAGCGGATGGTGCCCTCGGAGCCAAGCTCACGGGCGGTGGCCAGGGCGGCTGCATCATCGCCCTCGCCCGCGACGCCGCGTCGGCGGAGCACATCTCGCAAGCCCTCCTGGAGGCCGGAGCACTCGGCACCTGGACGATCGACGCGGAGGACTACGCGTGACCACGACCCCACAGCACCAGGCGACGGCGCTCGCCAACCCCAACATCGCGCTCGTCAAGTACTGGGGCAAGCGCGACGAAGCCCTCATCCTCCCGTGGACCGGCAGCCTGTCCCTCACGCTGGACGCAGCGCCCACCACGACGACGGTGCGGCTGAGCGACGGACCCGACGACGTCGTGTCCCTCGGTGGTCAGCCGCTCGACGGAACGGCTCGCGCGCGCGTCACCCGCTTCATCGACCTCGTCCGGACGATCGCCGGTCGCGACGACCGGGTCGTCGTGGACTCCCACAACGAGATCCCCACCGGTGCCGGGCTCGCCTCCTCCGCCTCCGGGTTCGCCGCCCTGGCGCTCGCCGCGTCGGCCGCGTTCGGACTCGAGCTCGACCGCCGCAGCCTCTCGCGCCTGGCCCGTCGCGGTTCGGGCTCCGCCTCCCGGTCGATCTTCGACGGGCTCGCCGTCTGGCACGCCGGGCACGACGACGAGAGTTCCTTCGCCGAGGCGGTCCCGGCTCCTCCTGGGCTCGAACTGGGCATGGTCCTCACCGTCCTCGACGCCCGGGCGAAGTCGGTGTCGAGCCGCGACGGCATGCGGCGCACGGTCGACACCTCGCCGTACTACCCGGCATGGGTCGAACGGACGCCGATCGAACTCGAGGAGATGCTGGCCGCGATCGCCCGCGCCGACTTCACCGCCGTCGGCACGATCGCCGAGCGGAACGCCATGCGGATGCACGCCACGATGCTCGGTGCCGAGCCGCCGGTGCGGTACTGGGGCCCGGCGAGCGTGGAACTGCTCGACCTCGTCGCAAACCTCAGAGGCGACGGCCTCGAATGCTATGCGACGATGGACGCCGGCCCGAACGTGAAGATCCTCTGCCGGGCCGACACGGTCGACGCGCTCGCGTCTCGGATCCTCGAGGCGCAGCCGGACATCGGCGTCATCCCCGCCAGAGCCGGACGGGGCGCGAGGCTCATCACCTCGGAGCCCGACGGATCGGCGGGCGAGCAGACCACGGAAGGAGCGCGATGATCGAGATCAAGGCGCCCGGCAAGTTGTTCGTCGCCGGTGAGTACGCCGTCGTGGAGCCGGGACACCCCTCCATCCTCGTCGCCGTCGACCGGTGTGTCACCGTGCGCCTCGAGGCGAGCGAGCACGAGGGACGCATCTTCTCCGACCAGTACGGTCGCGCACCGATCATCTGGCGACGGAACCGCAACGGTGTCGTCGTGGAGCACGAGGAGCGCCCGCTCGACCACGTCCTCTCCGCCGTCAGCACCATGGAGACCCTGGTCGCCGAACTCGGTGTCGCGCAGCGGTTCTCCGCACTGTCCATCACGAGCGAACTCGACGACGCGAGCGGCCGGAAGTTCGGTCTCGGCTCGAGCGCCGCCGTCACGACCGCGACGATCCGTGCGCTCGACGAGTTCTACCAGCTCGACCTCACCCGCACGCAGATGCTCAAGCTCGCGATCCTCGCGACGATCGACGTGGCTCCTGCGGCGTCCGGGGGCGACCTCGCGGCCAGCATGTTCGGTGGCTGGCTCCGGTACACCTCTCCCGACCGCGCGCGCCTGCGCGAACTGCGCCACCGGTCCGGGGTGCTCGCCGCGCTGCGCGACCCGTGGGCTGAGCTCGGGCTCGAACGCCTCTCACCGCCCACCTCCCTCCGTCTGCTCGTCGGCTGGACGGGCGAGCCCGCCTCCACCACGCGGCTCGTCGACGAACTGCAGTCGCGCAAGTGGGCGGAGAGCGCCCACTACACCGCGTTCCTCTCGGCCAGTCGAGCCGCCGTCGACGCGTTGACCATCGGCTTGAACGACGAGGACCCGGCGCTCGTGCTCGGCGCCGTCCGCTCGGCACGCGCGACGCTCGCCGGTCTCGGCCGCGACGCCGGAGTCGACATCGAGACGGCCGCGCTCGCCGAGCTCTGCGACGCCGCCGAACGACTCGGCGGGGCGGCGAAGTCGTCCGGCGCGGGCGGCGGCGACTGCGGCATCGCGTTCATCGGTCAGTCCGTGTGCACGACCGCCCTCGAGGACGACTGGTCGGCCCACGGCATCGAACGGCTCCCGCTCACCGTGCATCCGCCGACCGGCCTGATCGACGCCGCCCACAGTCCCTGGGGGCCGTCGGAGATCAGCCGCACCGACGACCGCGCGGTCGAATCCATCAGATCCACCTACGCTCGCGCCTTCGCCGAGCAGCACGACGTCCCGCGGGGCGGAACGGAACACCACGCATGAGCAACGAACCCGACGGCGTCGCACCCGTCCCCCTCAAGTGGGTCGGCCCGCTCCACCTCAGCGGCAACGTCATGGAGGGTGAGCAGGAGGTGCCGCTCGCCACGTACGAGAGCCCGCTCTGGCCCTCGGTCCGTCGCGGCGCGCGCATCTCCTCCATGGTCCCCGGCGGGATCCGGGCCACCCTCATCGACGAGCGCATGAGCCGTTCCGTCCTCTTCGAGGTCGACTCCGCCGGAGACGCTCTGCAGGCGTTGCGCGAGATCGAGCGCAGTCTGCCCGAGCTCCAGGCCGTGGTCGCGCAGTCGAGCCACTTCGCCGAGCTCATCGAGGTCAACTCGCAGATCGCCGGCAACCTCCTCTTCCTCCGCCTCGAGTTCCGCACGGGCGACGCATCCGGGCACAACATGGTGACCCTCGCGGCCGACAAGCTCATGCCGTACATCATGGAGCGTTGGCCGCAGCTGCGGTACGGGTCGATCTCCGGCAACTTCTGCTCGGACAAGAAGGCGACGGCGGTCAACGGCATCCTGGGCCGCGGCAAGAACGTGGTCACCGAGATGACCATCCCTCGCGCGATCGTCGAGCGGTTCCTGCACACGACGCCGGAACAGATCGTCCAGCTCAACGTGCGGAAGAACCTCGTCGGGACGATCCTGGCCGGCGGGCTCCGCAGCGCGAACGCCCACTACGCGAATATGCTGCTGGCGTTCTACCTGGCCACCGGTCAGGACGCGGCGAACATCGTCGAGGGCTCGCAGGGCGTCACCCACGCCGAGGTCCACGACGGTGACCTCTACTTCTCCTGCACGCTCCCGAACCTCATCGTCGGAACCGTCGGCAACGGCAAGGGCCTCGGGTTCGTCGAGGAGAACCTCGCCCGCCTCGGCTGCCGCGAGGACCGCGAGCCGGGCGCCAACGCACGGCGACTCGCCGTCCTGTGCGCCGCCGCCGTGTGGTGCGGTGAGCTCTCCCTGCTCGCAGCGCAGACCAACCCGGGCGAGCTCATGGCCGCCCACCTCAAACTCGAACGCAGCGCGCAGACCGCCCCCGGCACGCCTGCCTGACCCTCCACCGCACCGGGGCACCGGTGCATCGTCGACGCTCGAACGGAGCACCCCGCACGTGAACACCCAGACCACCACCCCCGTCGTCGGCATCGACGACATCGCCTTCGCCACCGGTGCGAACCGCATCGACCTGGCCGAGCTCGCCGGACGCTTCGGCGTCGAGCCGGCGAAGTACTACGTCGGCCTCGGACAGAGCGAGATGAGCGTGCCGGCGGCCGACGAGGACATCGTCACCATGGCCGCCGCCGCGGCCGCTCAGATCATCGAGCGACACGGGAGCGACCGTCTGCGCACGGTCCTCTTCGCCACCGAGTCGGGGATCGACCAGTCGAAGGCCGCCGGTGTCTACGTGCACCGCCTCCTCGCCTTGCCGCAGGCGGTCCGCGTCGTCGAACTCAAGCAGGCCTGCTACTCGGCGACCGCAGCCCTCCAGTTCGCTGCAGCGCTCGTCGCGCGGAACCCCGAGGAGACCGTGCTCGTGATCGCGAGCGACGTCGCGCGCTACGAACTGCACTCCAACGCCGAACCGACGCAGGGCGCCGGCGCGGTCGCCATGCTCGTCGCCGCCGACCCCGCGATCCTCGAGCTCGAGACCGCGACCGGCGTGTACACGCAGGACGTCATGGACTTCTGGCGGCCGAACCACAGCGCGACCGCGATCGTCGACGGCAAGCTGTCGATCTCCGCGTACCAGGACGCGATCGAGGGCGCCTGGGCCGACTACCGCTCGCGCGGGGGAGCGGACTTCAGCGAGGTCGACCACTTCTGCTACCACCAGCCCTTCACGAAGATGGCGATCAAGGCGCACCGTCACCTCGCGAAGGCCGTCGGGGCCGAGCGCAGCCAGGAGGAGCTCGACGCGCAGATCGAGCCGACGACGGGGTACAACCGTCGCATCGGCAACAGCTACACCGCCTCGGTGTACCTGGCGCTGCTCGCCCTGCTCGACGGCGACCTCGACCTCACCGGTCAGCGCATCGGCTTCCTGAGCTACGGCTCGGGTGCGGTCGCCGAGTGCTTCAGCGGCATCGTCCGTGCCGGCTACCGCTCGGCGCTCCGGAGCGACGCGAACCGGGCGAGCCTCGACGCTCGTACGGTCGTCGACGACGCCCGGTACCTGCAGCTGCTCGGTGACGCGGCGTCCGCCGACGTCCACGACTCGGAGCGCCCGCACGAGACCTCGGGCCCGTTCCGTTTCGCCGGTGTCGTCGCCGACCGTCGGCAGTACGAGGCCACCGCCGTCTGATCCCGCCGGGTTCTGGGTCGGCGGATCACGTCGACCCTGCGCCGTCAACCGTGGGCGGTGACGTCCAGCATCCGGTCGACGAGGAACGGGCCGAGGGTCCGCGACCAGGTGGCCGTGATGTGGTGCTGATCCCGGTAGACGAGGACGTTCCCCACGGCGAGCGGACAGGTCCCGTCCGAGCAGTACAGCTCGCCGAGGTCCACGACGGGGACGGCGCCGTCGGTCATCGCAGCCGTGGCGGTGTTCAGGTCGAAGGTCGGGTAGGCGTCGGTCACGGGGAACGCACACGCGCCGGCGACGAGGTCGGCGGCGCTCGAGCGGTCGACGCACGCCGCGGCCGCCGTCGGAACGCGCGGGTTGTCCCGCAGCACCACGATCGACGTCCCGAGGTCGAGTACCGGCGTCCAGGCGGCGAGGGTCGCGCTGCGGATCGAGGCCTGCTGGGCGACGGAGGTCTCGTCGGGGCTCTTCGAGGTGACGAGGATGATGTCGTACGGCTGCGCGCCCGTGAACGCCCGCTGCATGAGCGTGCGTCTGGAAGCGCAGGCCTCCGAGTCGTCGGGCCCCGGCGTCCGCCACTCGCATCCCTTGCCGACGTAGACGTCGAGCCGCCAGTTCCGTGCCTCGAGCTGGTCGACCAGCCCGGGGATGAGCATCGTCGCGTGCGAGTTCCCGGTGAGCGCGACGCGGGTGGCGTCGGGTCGGTCTGAACCGAAAGTGCAGCCGGGGAAGTCCGGGGCGTCGGCGGCTGCCGAACACCGGAAGGTGTCGCCGGTGTCCTCCGTGCGGACCGACAACGGCGGGAGGAGTTCGTCCGCGAGCACCGGATTGCTGCAGCCCGAGACGGCCGCGTCGGCACCGAAACACGGTTCACCACCGGAGACGTAGGCGTCGACCGTGCTCGCGAGCGCGCGCTCCTGAGCGGCGACGGTCTGCAGCCCGCTGATCGGGATGCACAGGACGACGGCGGTCGCCACGGCGGCCAGGACGGCGGTTCGACGCGGGCGCGCGTCGACGAGGGGGCTCGCACGTCGGACCGGGTCTTCGACGAACCGCTTCGTGAGCACCGCGAGCACCACGGTCAGCACCAGGAGCGACGCCGCCACCGCCCACCCGAGCGGCGTGCCGAGGTCGACGGTCACCCCGAGCACCATCGGGGCGAAGACGATGAGCGGCCAGTGCCAGAGGTACGTCGCGTACGAGACGTCGCCGAGGAACGACGACACCCGCGTCCGGGCCAGCGTCGTCACCGACCACCGATGCAGCGACGACCCGCCGACGATCACCAGGAGGGTGCCGGCCACGGGGAGGGCTGCGGCGATCCCGGGGAACGGGGTCTGCTCCGTGAAGGTGAGCAGGCTCGTGGCCAGGAGCCCGATGCCGACGACCCCCGCAAGGGTCCGCCATCGGCTCCGGTGCACGACCACCGCCGGCCCGAGGAGCGCGAGCAGACCGCCGGCGGCGAACTCCCAGGCCCTGGTCGGGGTGACGAAGTACGCCGGTGCCGGGTCGTGGGCGGTGAGCAGGATCGAGCAGGTCAGCGACGCCGCGCCGATGACGCCGAGGGCCGTGCCGAGGGTACGGCGGAGTTCCCAGCGGGACACCCGACGCACGAGGACGAGACACAGCACGACCACGAGCGGCCAGAGGAGGTAGAACTGCTCCTCGACGGCGAGCGACCAGTAGTGCTGCACCGGCGACGCGGCGTTCCCCTGCGCGAGGTAGTCGACGGCGCTCCCCGCGAGGAACCAGTTCTCCCAGGACGTCGCACTCGCCACCACCTCGGTGAAGAACTGCGTCCAGGCGCTCGGGGGAGCCGACCGCCAGATGAGGACGCTCGTCACCGCAAGCACCAGGAGGGCGGCCGGGAGGAGTCGACGGAGACGCCGGGCCCAGAACGCCGGCAGGTCGATCCGTCCGGTCTCCGACGCCTGCCGGACGAGGTGGCCGGTGATCAGGTACCCGCTGACGACGAAGAACACGTCGACCCCGACGTAGCCGCCGGGGAGCAGGGAGGCTCCGAGATGGAAGACCACGACCGAGACCACCGCGATCGCGCGGAGGAGTTGGATGTCGGGCTGGGCCCGCGGCACCGTGCCGAGCAGGGGAGGCGTGCCGAGGTGGTCCTGCAGTCGCGTCACCCGCGGTCCCACCCGTCCTGGTCGGCGTCGGCGCTCCGCCGGAGCGGGCCTCGTGCGCCGGTGCGGCGGACGACGCGCCCAGGCTAGTCAGCCCGGGTGACGTGCCTGTGGACGGGAGGTGACCGGTTCGGTCTCGGATGCACCCGCTCGGCTTTGCGCCCCACGGACGCCTTCCGGATCAGCTGACGTTGGCGCCGAACAGCAGACCGAGGAGGTACGTCGCGGCCGCGGCCCCGTAGCCGATCGCGAGCTGTCGCAGCGCTCGGCGGAGCGGCGGCCCTCCGGACAGCAGTCCCACGACGGCTCCCGTCCCGAGGAGGGCGACACCGACGAGGACAGCCGCGACCAGGAGTGCGGCGAGCCCCTGCAGCCCGAACAGGTAGGGCAGGACCGGGATGACCGCACCCGATGCGAAGAAGCAGAAACTCGAGAGTGCCGCACCGAGACCGGTGCCGATGGCCTCGTGGTCGAGCACGGTCTGCGCCTCGCGCTGGTAGGTGCCGGCGCCGACCCTGCTGAGGACGTCGGCGGCGTGGGCCTCGGCCTCCCGGACCTCCATCCCGCGTGCACGGTAGACGAGGGCGAGCTCGTTCGCGTCGACGTCGAGGTGGGGGAGGGCGTCGTCGGCGGCGGGATTGGGGCTCGACGCCTCGAGGAGCTCCCGCTGCGACCGCACCGAGACGTACTCGCCGGCGCCCATCGACAGTGCGCCCGCCAGGAGCCCGGCGAGCCCCGCCGCGAGGACGACCCCGTTGCCGACGCCGGTCGCGCTCATCCCGATGACGAGTGCCAGGTTCGAGACGAGCCCGTCGTTCGCGCCGAACACGGCTGCCCGGAAGGTGCCCGAGAGCCGGTTCCGTCCGCGGGCGGCGAGGCCCCGGACGACCTCTTCGTGGATCTGCTCGTCGGCGGCCATGCGTTCGGTGGCCGCACGTTCGGTCGCGTAGGGGGAGCGGGCCTCGGCGCGCTGGACGAGGGCCAGGACGAAGACCGAGCCGAAACGCCTGGCCAGCCACCCGAGGGCCCGCGTCCGCAGGTCGCCGCGCTGCGGCTTGCCGACGTCGTCGCCGAGGAGGGCGATCCAGTGCGACTCGTGCCGTTTCTCGGCGTCGGCGAGGGCGAGCAGGATGTCGCGTTCCTCGCCGCTCCGCCGACTGGCGAGGTCTCGGTAGACGGCGGCCTCGGCGCGTTCGTCGGCGAGGTAGCCGCGCCAACGACGGCGCTCGCTGGGGCTGGGCGGATCCTGGGGTGCTGGTGATCCGTCGATGGTCGACTCGCTCATCCGCCGATTCTCCCAGACACCGGCCCGGCGGTGCCCGTCGCGGACGATCGGGACCTCCCCACACTGGGGTCGGGCCGGCCGCAGCTTGTCCGACGCCTGCGGTGCGTCCTGAGGCGATGTCCAGGCACTGCGATCTACGATGGTGCTCATGCCCGAGAACTCCACCCCGTCCCCTGACGCCCCTCCGCTCGTCGGAGTGGTCATGGGCTCGGACTCCGACTGGAACGTCATGAGCGACGCGGCCCAGCTGCTGCGCGAGTTCGGCGTGCCCTTCGAGGTCGAGGTGCTCTCGGCGCACCGCACCCCGGAGAAGATGATCGCCTACGGCAAGGCGGCTCACGGCCGTGGCCTCAAGGTCGTCATCGCGGGTGCCGGCGGCGCCGCCCACCTGCCGGGCATGCTCGCCTCCGTCACCACCCTGCCGGTCGTGGGTGTCCCCGTCCCGCTGTCGCGCCTCGACGGGCTCGACTCGCTCCTCTCGATCGTGCAGATGCCGGCCGGCGTCCCCGTCGCGACCGTCTCCATCGGTGGCGCCAAGAACGCGGCGCTCATCGCCGTCAAGATCCTCGCCACGGCCGACGACACGTTGCACGAGGCGCTCGTCGCCTATGCGGCATCCCTCGCCGACTCCGTCGAGGAGAAGAACCGGAACCTCAAAGCCCAGCTATGACGAGTGCAGCCACCGCCGCGAAACCGATGCGGTATCCCGACACCCGTTCGCGCGAGGTGATGACGAAGCGCGCCTGGTGGCTCGTCCTCCTCAACCTGCTCATCCCGGGGTCCGCGCAGGTCCTCGCCGGCAACCGGAAGCTCGGCCGCTTCGGCCTCGGCTTCACCCTGTTCCTCTGGGTCCTCGCCGTCGTCGGATTGGCCCTCATGTTCCTCGCCCGCGAGGTGCTCTTCACCCTCGCGACGAACCCGATCGCCCTCACCGTCGCGCAGGTCCTGCTCGTCGCCTACGCGATCCTCTGGGTGGTGCTCACCCTCGACACCCTGCGCCTCGTACGGCTCGTCAAAGCGTCCCCGAACGCCCGGCTCGGGGTCGCCCTCTTCACGACCCTCGCGATGGTCCTGGTCGCCGGCGGCGCCGGCTACGGCGCGGTCGTCGCAGGAGCCACCCGCGGTTCCATCTCCTCGATCTTCGGCAACACCGGCCCGTCAGAGCCGCCGGTGGACGGCTACTACAACATCCTGCTGCTCGGCGGCGACGCCGGTCCCGACCGCGACGGCATGCGACCGGACAGCATGTCCGTCGTCAGCATCAACGCCGAGACGGGCCAGGCGACGACCATGTCGATGCCGCGCGACCTCGTCGACATCCCATTCCCCGAGGGCAGCGAGATGGCGTCGATCTACCCCGACGGTTACGACGACTCCTGCGACGTGGACGTCTGCCAGCTGAACTCCATCTACACCGAGATCGAGCTGAAGAACCCCGAGCTGTTCCCGAAGGCCACGGCCGAGGCGAGTGAGCCCGGCATCGAAGCGATGAAGCAGGCGGCCGAGGGCATCACCGGCCTGCACATCCAGTGGTACGTGCTCATCGACATGTACGGGTTCGCGACGCTCATCGACACCCTCGGTGGCGTCGACATCGAGGTCAAGGAGCGGCTCCCGATGGACGGCGACGCCGACCTCGAGAACGTCACCAAGTGGATCGAGCCCGGGCAGCAGCACATGGACGGCTGGACGGCCCTCATGTACGCCCGCTCACGGCACTCGACGAGCGACTACGACCGCATGGAACGCCAGCACATCCTGCAGACGGCGATGCTCAAGCAGTTCAACCCGGCGAACGTCCTCGCACGTTTCCAGGACGTCGCGGCGGCGGGTGGCGACGTCGTGAAGACGGACGTCCCGCAGGGCATGCTCGGCTACTTCGTCAACCTCGCACTCAAGACGCGGGAGCTGCCGATCAACTCGCTGCAGTTCGTGCCGCCGACGATCGACCCGGCAGAGCCCGACTACACGCTCATCCACCAGATGGTGCAGGACCAGCTGTTCCCGCCGTCGCCGAGCCCGGAGCCGGACGCGGGCTGACCGACCCTGGTCCGCGACCCAGAACCCGGTCCCTGAGCCCCGACCTGGTCCCTGAGCCGCGACCCGGTCCCTGAGCCTGTCGAAGGGTGTCAGAGCTCCGCGTGCAGCTGCCACACGCGCTCGGCGGAGTCCTGCCAGCTGAACGCCTGCTCGCGGTCCATGCCGAGGATCCGTAGGCGCTCCAGCCGCTCGGTGTCGCCGATGACGTCGTTGATGGTGGCGATGAGCCGGTCGGCGTACCCCTTGGCGCCGGACTCGACCACGACGCCGGCGCCGCCGCCGACCTCGACGAGGGCTGGGACGTCGGAGTGGATGACGGGCGTGCCGAAGCGGAACGCCTCGACGAGGGGGAGGCCGAAGCCTTCGGCCAGGCTCGGGTACACGAACGCGGTCGCACGGTCGAGGACGACGGCGAGGTCGGCGTCGTCGAGGAAGCCGAGCGCACGTACCCGTCCTTCAGGCAGGCCTGCTTCGTCGGCGACCTGCGCCAGGGTCACGTCGCCCCAGCTGTCGGTGCCCACGATGAGGAGCGGGAGGTCGGGGGCACCTGGCCGCCCGAGGCCCGTGATGAGCTCGGTGATCCCGCGCCGCGGGTCGAGGGAACCGACCGAGACGAGGTACTCCGACGGGAGGTCGAGCGTCCGGGCGCGACCGTCGGCGTCGGTCGGGATGGTGAGCGTGGTCGCTGCAGCGCCACCGATGACCCTGACCCGATCGCCGAGGTCGACGATGTCGCGGAGCTCGTCGGCGACCGCGTGCGTCGGGACGACGATGGCGTCCGCGTGCTTCCGTGCCCGCTTGACCATCGCCTTCTGCCAGGCGACCGACATGGGGGTGAGTGAGGAGGGGTGCGACCAGGCGAGGGTGTCGTGGATCGTCACGACGATCTGGTTGCCGTCGTTGACGCGGTCGTGGCGGTTGAGCGGGGCCAGGAGGCCGGGCGCGTGCACCATGCCGTTGGCCGTCCCCGGCGCGACGATCCCGAGCTGCCAGGCGGCGCTCAGTTCCCGCCGGGGCAGGGTGGTGCGGTGCAGGGTCGCGAGGCCGGGGAGCTTCGACTCGATGAGGTCGATCTTCTCCTTCGAGACGGCGGACACGATGCCCTCGACCTCGCAGCCGGCCGGAGCGCTCGCGATGAGCTCGCGGGTGAGTTCCTCGGAGTAGCGTCCGACCCCGCCGGCGACGGGTGCGACGATCTGGTCGACGACGACGCGGAGCGTGGTCACGGTGCGGTGACGACGCCGTGCTGCGTCGCTGCCTCGAAGGCCTCGCGCCAGTCGCGCATGGGGGAGAGACCCGCCGTGGCCCAGGCGTCGTGGCCGAGGACGGAGTACGCGGGCCGGGGTGCCGGCCGGACGAACGCCGAGCTGTCGGTGGGCGAGACCCGTGCGGGGTCGGCGCCGACGGCTGCGAAGACGGCCTGTGCGAAGTCGTACCACGAAGCCTCGCCGGCGTTCGTGCCGTGGTAGACACCGGCTGGGGCGTCGGCGTCGAGCAGTGCCACGATCTGAGCCGCGAGGTCCGCCGTCCAGGTGGGCTGGCCGAGCTGGTCGGTCACCACGGCGGGGTCGACGCCGTTGGCGGCGAGCTTGGCCATGGTCGCCGCGAAGTTCGGGCCGTTCTTGCCGTAGAGCCACGCCGTCCGGACGATGTAGGCGCCGGTGGGGTGCTCGGCGAGGACGGCCCGCTCGCCGTCGGCCTTCGTTCGACCGTAGGCGCTGATCGGAGCGAGCGCGTGGTCCTCCTGGTACGGCGACGTGGCCGATCCGTCGAACACGTAGTCGGTCGACACCTGCACGAGCTTCGCGCCGGCCTCGCGGGCGGCGACGGCGAGGTTGCGGGCGCCGATGGCGTTCACGGCGGCTGCGTCGGCCTCGTGCGACTCGGCGTCGTCGACCTTCGTGTAGGCGGCGGCGTTGATGACGGCGGTGTGGCCGGCGACGGCGGCACGGACGGCGTCGAGGTCGGTCACGTCGAGCTCGACGCGTCCGAGGGCGGTGACCTCGCGACCCGACAGGGCCTCCTGCAGGTCGTGGCCGAGCATGCCGGAAGCGCCGGTGATCAGGTACGTCAAGATAGGGGTCCTCTCGGGAGTGGCCCGTTCATCGTACCCGGCTCGCTCGGGGAGGACGGTGACGGCACCTCCTCGGCCTCCGGCTCCTCGAACAGGGTCCGCTGCGCTTCCTCGGCTCGGGCGAGGTTGGCCAGGCCGTCGGCACGGTGGTGCCCGTAGACCCAGAAGCGGTAGAGGAAGAACCGGAAGAGGGTGCCGAGGCCGAGCCCGATGACGTTGGACGCGAGGTTGTCGGCGAGGAGTGAGGTGAAGCCGAGGACGTAGTGACTCAGGTAGAGGCAACCGACGGCGATGGCCATCCCGCCCAGGGAGACGACGATGTACTCCCCGAGCTCGAGCACGAAGTTCTTCCGCCGGTGCTCGCGGAAGGTCCAATACCGGTTGCCGATCCAGTTGAAGATGATCGCGACCGAGACGCTGATGACCTTGGCGCCGATCGGGGACTGCGCGAGATGGTCGTGACCGAAGACGCCGACGCGCAGCAGGTTGAAGACGAGCACGTCCAAGCCGAACCCGATGAGTCCGACGACGCCGAACTTCACCGCGTAGGCGGCGACACCGTGCCAGAGGCGTTGGAGCAGCGTGGTCATGGTGGGCCGTTCTGTGCGAGGACACTCGATTATGCATGAGCCGACCCGGAGCGAAGCTGAGGGAATGCAGCCAGCCCGCACCCTCTTGGTAGACTCCCCGGGTGCAGATCCGCGAACTGAACGTCCCCGACAGCTATGAGATCACGCCGAAGCAGTTCGGCGACGACCGAGGCGTCTTCCTCGAGTGGTACCGCTTCGACAAGCTCGAAGAGGCCTCCGGCCGCTCCATCAAGCTGGCGCAGTCCAACACCTCGGTGTCGAAGCGTGGCTCGGTCCGCGGCATCCACTTCGCCGACATCCCGATCGGCCAGGCGAAGTACGTCACGGCCACGCGTGGTGCCGTCCTCGACTACGTCATCGACATCCGCGTCGGGTCGCCCACCTTCGGCCAGTGGGACTCGGTGCTCCTCGACGACACCGACCGCAAGGCGATCTTCATCTCCGAGGGTCTCGGCCACTGCTTCGTCGCCCTGACCGACGACGCGACCGTCAGCTACCTCGTGACCGACGTGTACCGCCCCGACCGCGAGCACGGGATCAACCCGCTCGACGAACGGATCGGGCTCGTCATCCCCGCCGAGGCCGGCACGCCGCTGCTCTCGCCCAAGGACACCGACGCCCCCGGGCTCGACGAGGCCGCTGCCGCCGGCCTGCTGCCGAGCTGGGACGACGCGCGGGCGTTCTACCAGAGCCTGCGCTCCTGACGCCTCACCCCGTGGAGCCTGCGTGCAGGCCCCACGGGGTCAGCCTCACGCGGTGAAGCGGTCGACGCCCTTCCAACCCCAGCGGCGCGAGATCACCTTGCGCTGACGCTTCGGCAGTTCGTCCTCGGCGATGCTCCGGTCGAGCGACGTCACGATCGGTTCGCAGAGCGTGAGTACCCGGCTGCCCTGCGACCAGACCTTCATGGCCAGGTCGAGTTCGGCGCAGTATCCGTCGAGTTCGGCGTTGAATCCGCCGACCGCTTCGAACACTATCCGGTCGATGACGGCGAACTCCGTCGAGACGGCGGTCACCTCACGGTTGACGGTGAGTGCCCCGTAGGTGCTGTCCGTCCCCGCCGGCCACCCGCGGAACGCGTCGCGAAGGTGCGTCTGCGAGGTGCGGTACCCCGCGTGCTTGACCGTCTCGTCCGAGAAGACGATGCGTCCGCCGGCGAAGGCCACGTCGGGTTCGCCGAGTGCCCCGGCGAGCCGTGTGAGCGTCTCGGGCTGCAGCTCCGTGAGGGACTCGCCGAGGAGGACGAGGAGGTCGCCGCGAGCCTCGACGGACGCCTCGTGCAGCAGGCGCGTCCGCTCCTCGGCGGTGGTGTGGACGAAGGAGACCGGGAACCGGCCGGGAGCCCGGGTCACGGGCGAGGCGTCGCGGCCGGCCGGCAGCGCGACGATGAGCTCGACGATCTGCGAGGAGACCTCGGACGCGTCGAGTTCCGCGAGGAGTGCGTCGAGGCGGGGCGTGGGGGCGTCCGCCGCGACGAGGATCGACAGGGTCCGATCCGGGTGGAGCCGGTGACGGACGGCGTAGGTGCCGAAGTTCGGACCGAAGGCGACCTCGGCGTCGATACCGCGTCGCTCGACCGCCGCCGTGACCGCCGCGAGACCGGCGTCCCACGCGTAGCTCTTCTCGGAGCCGTTGAGCGCCGTCGAGCCCGGGACCGCCCGCCAGTGGTACAGGACTTCGGGCACGTGGGCGATGCCGCGGGCCCGTTCCGTGAACCGCAGGACGAGGTCGTGGTCCTGTGACCCGTTGTACGCGGAGTTGAAGGGCCCCACCTCGCGGAGCAGGGAGGTGCGGAACACCGAGAGGTGCGAGGTGAACATCTGGCCGAGCAACCGCTCCGGCGACCATTCCGGCTTCGCGAACGGGATCCGGTAGTGACCCTTGTCGGTCATGACGTCTTGGTCGGTGTACACGTAGTCGACGTCGACGCCCGCCTCGATCGCGTCCTGCACCATGGCGAGGGCCCGAGGGTCGAGGGTGTCGTCGTGATCGAGCAGGGCGACGAAGGTGCCGCGGCTCGCATCGATGCCGGCGTTCGAGGCCTCCGAGATGTTGCGGTTCTCGGGGAGTTCGATGAGCACGATCCGGGGGTCGGATGCGGCGCACGCTCGCGCCGTCTCGAGGGTCCGAGGGTCTGGGGAGGCGTCGTCCACCAGGACGAGCTCCCAGTCCTCGTAGCTCTGCAACTGCACGGACGCCACCATCTCCTGCAGGAGGAACGGCGTCGTGTTGTACAACGGAACGACGATGGAGAACTGCGGTCCGGACGGGGGCGTCGGATCGGCAGCGGTCACGACCGGCCTCCGCGGAGACGCTTGACGACCCCGACGGGGCTCATCACGGCGGCGCCGATGCGCCACGTCCGCGAACCGGTGAACTCGCGCACCAGGCGTTCGTGGTCGCGCTCGCGCTCAGCCGAGATCCGCAGGTAGAGCGACTCGAAATAGTGCTGGCCGACCCTCGCCTGGGCGAGTTCGTCGCGGAGCCTCAGGTTCTCGTGCGCGAGGGGCAGCCCGTCGAGTTCCAGCTTGGACGCCGCCAGACGCTGCCTGGCGTGCTCCGCCTCGGCCGTCGCTCCAGTGAGTGCATCACGCAGTCTCAGGATCTCTGCGCGAAGCTCGCGCACGTCGTTCGTCTCGGCCTCTGCTGCCGAAGCGCTGTCGCTCACGGTGTTCTCCTTTTGTCTTTGCTACGGTGGACAGGCTATCGGACCGGTTCGACCGGTTCGTCGGCGACCATTCAGGAACGGACGGCGTCCCCTGGCCTCGGCCCTCGGATGCGATCCGACCAGCCGACCTCGTTTCGGCGACGACCTCAGAGGAAAGTGACCGATGCGCGGCATCATTCTCGCCGGTGGATCCGGCACGCGGCTCTGGCCGATCACCAAGGGCATCTCCAAGCAGCTGATGCCGATCTACGACAAGCCGATGATCTACTACCCCCTGTCGACGCTGATGATGGCGGGGATCAAGGAGATCCTCATCATCACCACCCCCGAGTACAACGAGCAGTTCCGTGCCCTCCTCGGCAACGGCGACGACCTCGGCATCCGACTCGAGTACGCCGTGCAGCCCTCGCCCGACGGCCTGGCGCAGGCGTTCATCATCGGTGAGGAGTTCATCGGCGACGAGAGCGTCGCCCTCGTCCTCGGCGACAACATCTTCCACGGCACCGGGCTGGGCTCCGCCCTCCGCAGCCACAACGACATCGACGGCGCGCTCATCTTCGCCTACCAGGTCGCCGACCCGAAGGCCTACGGCGTCGTCGAGTTCGACGACGACTTCAAGGCGCTCTCCATCGAGGAGAAGCCCGCGCAGCCGAAGAGCAACTACGCCGTCCCCGGTCTCTACTTCTACGACAACTCCATCGTCGAGATCGCGAAGACCATCGAACCCTCCGCTCGCGGCGAGCTCGAGATCTCCACGGTCAACGAGCGCTACCTCGAACAGGGCGAGCTGCAGGTGCAGGTCCTCGACCGCGGCACCGCCTGGCTCGACACCGGCACCTTCGAATCGATGATGCAGGCCTCGGAGTACGTGCGGGTCATCGAGGACCGACAGGGCTTCAAGGTCGGTTGCATCGAGGAGATCGCCTGGCGCGCCGGGTGGATCGACGACGAGCGGCTCGCGGCGCTCGCGGCACCACTCGTGAAGAGCGGTTACGGCCGCTACCTGCAGACGCTGCTCGCGCAGGCGTGATCGAACGGTGAGTCGAGCGGCCATCGGGAGGCTCGCGGTCGTCACCTGCTACCGGCATCCCGACTACATCCGGGCGATCACGCTGCGGCAGGGCGTCGTGGACTCGGGTGCGGTCGACGAGATGATCGTCGTGAAGAACACCCGCCGTGGTGTCCTGCGGTATCTCGACGTCGCCGCTCAGCTCGTCCGTCTCCGGGTGTCCGGCACCCCGGACGCCTTCCTGGTGACCTTCCGCGGCTACGAGATCCTCCCGCTCGTGCTGCTGCTGGCGGGTCGCCGGCCGGTCTACTACGACGAGTTCATCAACCCCGTCGAGTGGTTCGTCGACGAGCACCACAAGTTCCCGGCCACGTCGGCGCGTGCGCGGCTCCTGCGCGCCGTCTTCCGTTCCCTGATGCGTCGATGTGCCGGCGTCCTCAGCGACACCGCCTCGCACGCCGACTCGTCCGCCCAGCGGATGGGGATCCCGCCGGAACGGTTCACTGTCGTGCCCGTGGGGAGCGACGAGGAGACCTTCGCGCCCCGGCCGGACGGACCCGGCCCGGTCCGGTCCGTCGACGCGGCGTTCACCGTCCTGTACTACGGCTCGATGCTGCCACTGCACGGGGTCGACACCGTCCTCGCCGCAGCGGTGTCGCTCCGATCCGACGCGCGAGTCCGGTTCCTCTTCGTCGGCGGGGGAGCTGCGACCGCACGGCTCGTCGCCGAGGCCCGTTCCCGGGGAGCGGCCGTCGAGCACCGGGCCTGGGTCGACTACGCCCAGCTCCCCGAACTCTTCTCCGAGGTCGACCTGCTGCTCGGGGGCCCCTTCGGCGGCACCGTCCAGTCGCAGTTCGTCATCACCGGGAAGACGATGCAGTACCTGTCGAGCGCTCGACCGGCGGTGGTCGGCGAGAACGCGGAGACCGGCGTGTTCACGGACCGCGTCGACGCCCTGGTCGTGCCGCAGCGCGACCCGGAGGCACTCGCCGAGGCCGTCAGCTGGGCGGCCGACCATCCCGAGGAGCTCGAACGGATCGGTCGACGCGGCCGGGACGTGTACGACCGACGCTGGTCGTCAGTCCGTGTCGCCGAGGCGCTTCGCGCTCTGCTGCTGGACGGCGGACCGCAGGTGGAACGCTCCTGAGATGAGGAACAGCACCCCGAGGAAGACCGCGTAGATCGCGCGGTCGGCGATGCCCGCGGCGACGATCGTGTCGGACGGGATGCCGTGGAGGTGCTGCGCGAAATAGAGGAAGCCCTCGCGGATGCCGATCGCACCCGGCGTCAGGGAGACGAACAGGGACAGGTTCGCGCTCGCCGCGTAGACGAGCGAGTGGAGGTAGTCGTAGGGGCCGGCGACGGCGTTCACCTCGACGAAGTAGATCACGCTCATCACGAGCGCCTGGACGACGGTGATGCCGGCGATCGCGACCACCGTGCCCGCCCGGTCGCCGAGCCCCAGCTTCCAGGTCGCCACGACGACGACGCCCGCGCCGATCGTGAGACCGAGCACCGACAGCCACGGCAGGGTCGTTGCGAACAGGAGCGAGGCGTTCACCGCGCCGAACACGAACAGGTAGAAGAGGGTCGCGAGGGTGTAGTCGCGCAGCCGCACACCGACGGTGGTCTTCAGATAGACGGCGCGGACCCCCGGCCCGGTCTGCAGCGGGCCGAAGAAGTTGGCGACCGTCGAGTAGACCGTCAGGCTGGCCCCCGGTCCCAGGGCGATCCGTCTGCCGCACAGCCGCACCGTGGCGAGCAGGATCAGGAAGTGGGTCACGAGCACGAGGACGTACAGCCCGAACAGGAGGGAGAGGTTGCCCCAGCCGATCGAGAGGGCGTCGGCGATGACGCTCGGGTTCGTCCAGACGTACACGACCAGGAAGACGGCGAAGGCGACGAGGACGGTGACGCCGATCCCTCGCCGGTGGTTCCGCAGCCAGGCGACGAAGGCCGAGCCGATGAACGCGGCCCAGACGCGACGGACCGCTCCGATGGGGTCAGTCGCCATACCGTTGCAGTTTCAGGTAGTCGAGCATCTCCTCGTTGAGGGTCCGGTTGATCCTCGTGAGGTCGGCGACCACGCCGATCGCGAACGACAGCAGGGAGCCCATGAGCAGGGTCGCGCCCACCAGGAGGCTCTGCAGATGGTTCCCCTGGTCGTCCACGAGCATGAGGACGAGGTATCTCGCGAACGGCGTGATCCCCGCGAGGAGGAGGATGAGGCCCAGACCCGCGAACACGACGTACGGCCGGTACATGAGATAGGCGCGCACGATCGCGACACCCGACTGGTACATGTGTTCCCCGATCGAGGAGAACAGGCGGGACTCGCGCGTCTTCGGGTTCGTCCGGACGGGGATGCTCGTGATGGCCAGACGCTTGTTGCCCGCCTGGATGATGGTCTCCATGCAGTAGCTGAACTTCGTCACGACGTTCAGCCTGATGAGCGAGTACTTCGAGTAGGCGCGGAAGCCGCTCGCCGCGTCCGGGAGCGTGGTCTTCGCCGCCTTGTTGACGACGAAGCTGCCGAACCGCTGCATGGCCTTCTTGAACGGCGAGAAGTGCTCGATGAGGGCGGTCTGGCGGTCGGCGACGACGATCTCCGCCCGCCCCTCGAGGATCGGCTGGACGAGGTCGCCGATGCAGTCCTGCGGGTACTGGTTGTCGCCATCCGTGTTCACCACGATGTCGGCACCGTGGAGGAGGGCGTAGTCGACGCCGTCCCGGAACGACCTGGCGAGCCCCATGTTCGTCGCATGGCGGACGATGTGCGTCACGCCGTGGGCCTGGGCGACCTCGACCGTGCGATCGGTCGAACCGTCGTCGATCACCAGGATCTCGATCTCGTCGATGCCGGGGATCGACCGCGGGATCGATTCGAGCACCGCTGGGAGCGTCGTCTCCTCGTTCAGGCAGGGGATCTGGATGAACAGTCGCACGTCGTCCTCTCGCTGGCCGTCTCGCAGCTGACCATTATCCCCGATCGTCGCGGCCGAGTTCGCGTCGCGGAGGTGAGCAGGCATAATCGAGGGTGCGCGCGGTCGGACCCGGTGCACCCGAGATGCGAGACCCAGGACGCCCATGACTGCTCAACCGGACACGGCACCGGACGCCCCCTCGCGTCCCACCGTCCCGGTCACGGCGCTCCGCGTGCTCGGCATCGTGGCCTGGGCGTCCCTGATCGCCTTCGTGGTCCTGTCGATCGGACTGCCGCTCATCGGGGTCGGTACCTTCATGGGCACCGACATCCTGTTCCGGTTCGCGCCGTGGGCGTCCGCCGGCGGATCGACCGAGGTGGGCACCAACGCGATGATCGGCGACACGATCGACTCGGGCGTCCCGCAGATGTGGACGATCGTCGAGGCTGCCCGCCACGGTTTCTTCGCCGAGTGGCTGCCGTATCAAGCCGGCGGCTCGGAGCTCGGCGGGCTCCCGAACTCCGGTCTGTACTCGCCGATCTCCTTCGGGTGGTGGTTCCTGCCGGTCGCCGTCGCCCCCGGGTTCACGAAGCTGGTCGAGATGATCGTCGTGACCGTCGGTTGCTCGCTGTTCCTGCGACGACTCGGTGTGCCCCATCAGGCATGGCCCATCGCCAGTGTCGTCTTCCTCGCCTCGGGGTTCATGATCTCCTGGACGAACTGGCCCCAGACCAGGGTCGCGGCGTTCATCCCGCTCCTGTTCTGGGCACTCGACCGTGCGGCCGTCCGTCGGCGCCTCCTCGACATCGTGCCGCTGGGGCTGGTGCTCGCGGGCATGCTCCTCGGGGGGTTCCCGGCCATCGTCGGGTACGCCCTGTACGCGGGTGCCGCCTACGTCCTGGTGCGCGCGACGGTGGTCCACCGCCGGTTCTGGCGGGTCATCACCGCCGGCCTAGTCAGCGCCGCCGGCGTCGTCCTCGGGTTCCTGCTCTCCGCGTGGACGCTGGTGCCGTTCGCGCTGAACGCCGTCGCCGTCCTCGACTTCAGCGGTCGGCGACAGGGGCCGGAGAACCACCTGAGCATCGACGACCTGCTCTCGGCCTTCGTTCCGAGCCTCGTCGGTGAGGTGAGCTCCGGCGACACCTGGGGGAACAGCTCGCCCGTCGAGCGCCTGTCCTACGTCGGCGCGGCGGCGGTGGTCCTCGCCGTCGTGGCGATCCTCCTCAAGCGGCGGGGCGGTCGTCGCGACATGAGCCTGTTCCTCGCCGTCGCGCTGATCCTTTCCGGGCTGTTGGTGTACCTCGGCGGACCGCTCCTCGGCACCGCACAACAGCTCCCCATCTTCGACAGCAACCGGATCGGACGGCTGCGAGTCATGCTCGGCTTCTTCGTCGCCGTCCTCGCGGGCGTCGGGTTCGGGCGGCTGTTGGAGCGGGGCGACACGGCACCGGTGTCACCGCCGGCGACGCCGCGTCGACCGCTCGGTCGTTGGCTCTGGGGGCTCGCGACGCTCGGCTCGGGGATCGCCGCTGCGACGCTCCTCGCCGTCGCGCTCCAGCGCGCCGTGGTGTCCGCGCCGGAACGGTTCACCGCGCTGCTCGAGACGCAGGTCGTCTGGACCGTGGTGCTGCTCGCCGTCGCCGCAGCGCTCGTCATCGTCGTGCTCGCGACCCGGCGTGGGGGCATCCGCATCGTCGCGCTCTGCTTCGTGCCGCTGATCGTGGCCGCGCCGGCCGTCATGGTCGCCGACACCTGGTGGCCGAAGTCGGACACCGCGAGTGTCTACCCCGACACCCCGACCACGAGGTTCCTCCAGCAGCATCTCGGCGAGTCACGGTACGCGTCGGTGGACCACGCCATGCTCACCGGGACGAACTCGATGTACCGGGTCCGCTCGCTCGGTGGACACACGTTCCAGACCGTCGAGTGGAAGTCCCTCCTCCTGCGCCTGGACACGGAGTCGCTCGCCTCGGCGACCTATTCGACGTTGAACTACCCGAGTCTGATCTCGTCGATCGAGTCCCCGATCCTGGACCGGCTCGCCGTGAAGTACGTCGTGATGGAGCCGAACCTCCCGGTCCCAGGCCGATACGAGGACACTCCGGCGTCGGAGGAGGCCGTCCCGATCGGTGACGGCGAGATCGCCGTCTCGACCGTGCGGACCGGACCGGTGCGCAGCCTGTCCTTCCCGATGCTGGAGCCGGTCCTCGGAGCCGAGGGCGGCACCACCCTCGAGGTGACCCTCGTCGATCCGGTGACCGAGGAGGTCCTGGCCTCGACCTCGACGTGGTACCGCACCATCGAGGGTCAGCGGAGTGTGGCGATCGACGGGAGCGGCATCGCCCCCGACGCGTCCTGGCGGGCGGAGATCTCCATCGACCACGGACAGGGGCGGATCGCGGCCGACGCACTGGCACCCGAGGCCGCCGCCGTGTCGCTCAACCGTCCGATGGACGACGGCCTCACGGTCGCGCACACCGGCGACGCGACCGTCGTCGAGCGGGCGACCGCCCTCGACCGGGTGCGCTGGGCGTCGGACGGCCTCGTCGAGCGCGACCCCTCGCGCCGGGTGTCCCTCATGGAGGATCCGCTCCTGCCGTCCGCGACCGTGCTGCTGGAGGATCCCGACGACCTGATCGGTGTCGACCCGACGGCGACCACCGCGGACAGTGCCCCGACGACGGCGTCCAACGCCGACGTCGAGGTGCGCGACCAGGGATGGGACCTCAACCGGACCGTGGTCGACATCGACGCCGACGACGCCGGATGGGTCGTGTTCGCCGACTCGCTCCGACGCCCCGGGTGGTCGGTCACGGTCGACGGGGTCGCCAGTCCGCTGGTCGACGCGGAGCAGGCGGGAGCCGCGGTCCGGGTCGAGGCCGGCGAGCACCGGATCGAACTCGCCTATCGCACGCCCGGGCTCGACCAGGGCATCACTGCGACCCGCGTCGGCGTCGGGCTCTCGGTGCTCATCGTCGTCGGGACCCTGGTGATCCGATGGGGTCGGCGTGCGCGGGCCACCGCCGGGAGCGACGAGCCGGAGCCGACGAACGCTCGGTAGCTCGGCGAGGGCCGAGCAGCGTGCTCAGCCCTGGTGCGGGTAGGTCGCCTCGTAGGCGGCGATCACCGGATCGGCCGGGCCGACGAGTTCGAGGTTCCCCTTGTTGATCCAGGCGGCGTGGTCGCACATCTGCTTGACGGTGCCCATCGAGTGGCTGACGAGGATCACGGTCTTGCCGGCGGCCTTGAAGTCCTCGAACTTCTGGAAGCACTTCTGCTGGAATTCGGCGTCACCGACGGCGAGCACCTCGTCGACGACGAGGATGTCGGGGTCGACGTTGATGGCGACCGAGAATCCGAGACGGACGTACATGCCGGAGGAGTAGTTCTTCACCGGCTGGTCGATGAACTGCTCGACGCCGGAGAAGGACACGATGTCGTCGAACTTGCGCTGGATCTCCTTGCGGCTCATCCCGAGGATCGATCCGTTGAGGAAGACGTTCTCCCGGCCGGACAGTTCGGGGTGGAAGCCGGAGCCGACCTCGAGCAGGGCGGCGACCTTCCCGTTCGCGCTGATGTTCCCGTGTTCCGGGTAGAGGATCTTCGCGAGGCACTTCAGCAGGGTCGACTTGCCGGAACCGTTGCTGCCGATGAGCCCGAAGGTGGAGCCGACGGGGACGTCGAAGGTGATGTCGCGGAGGGCCCAGAAGTCCTCGTGCACCGAGATCTTTCGGCGCATGATGGCGGACTTCAGGCTCTGGTTCCGCTCGTGGTAGAGGCGGAACTTCTTGCTGACGGAGTCGACGTGGACGGCGGTTTCGGTCATAGGATCTCGGCCAGTCTTTTCTCTTTACGGGTGAACATGAGGAAGCCGCCGACGAGTGCGACGAGCGCCCAGGCGATGCACGCGAGCACATCCGCGGGGTCCGGCCAACGCTGGTCGTACATGAGGTTCCGGAACACCGAGACGAAGTGGAACATCGGGTTGGACTCGTAGATGTTCATCACCGTGATGTCCGTCCCGAGGAGGCCACCGAGCTTGTCGGACTGGACCTCCACGAGCGACGGCGGGTAGATGATCGGGGTCAGGTACATCCAGATCTGCAGGAGGATCGAGACGAGGTGCTGGGTGTCGCGGAAGTAGACGTTCGCGATCGCGAGGATGAGCCCGACGCCGGTCGCGAAGGCGGCGAGGACCACCATGAACACGGCGACGAGCGGGAGCCACACGATGACGCCCCACCCACCGACCGCGCACAGCACGATCACGAGGACGCCCATCTCGAACAGCCAGTTGTACCCCATGGTGAGCACGGAGGAGATGGGGAGGACGACCCGCGGGAAGTAGACCTTGGTGATGAGGCTCGCGCCGCCGACGATCGAGTTCATGCTCGCGGACAGTGCCCCGGAGAAGAAGGACCAGGGGAGGAGGCCGCAGAGGAGCCAGACGGCGAAGATGTGCAGGCCGCTCGGGTCGCCGGGCGCCGGCTCGGCGCGCAGCAGGAAGTAGAAGACGAACGAGTACACCAGCATCGACGACAGCGGGCTGACGAGCGACCACAGGCGACCGAGGATGGTCCGCTTGTACTGGCCGCGGATGTCTCGGAGAGTGAGATTCGCCAGGAGTTCCCTGGCGGATGCCAGATCCCTGAGATACTGCATGGAGCCTCGATTTGGGGTTCGGGTGACACGGGTGCGCAACCCGGACAATATACCGTAGCCATCCTGAGAGCCCGGGACCCGCGCGGCCCGCGCCGCCCGTCATCCGCTCCGCGCCGTGGCCTAGGGTTGATCGCGGATACGAGGACTCGTTCGGCTTTCGACGGTCCGCGGTCGACGAGAGGAACGGTTCGATGATGAGAGGTGCTTCGGCGCTCGGGCTCGGTGACATCACGACGGAGACCCCGGTCTCCTGGCTGGGCAAGGCCTCGTACTGGTCGCCCACGCACGTCGTCCCGTCGGCCTGGCACGAACACGCCCCCTTCGCCTTCTGGCTCGTGGACGCGCTGCGGCCGTCGAGCTTCGTCGAGCTCGGCTCCCACAACGGCTTCTCCTACTTCGCCGTCTGCGAGGCCGTGCAGCGTCTGGGACTCGACACGAGCTGCTCGGCGATCGACAGCTGGGAGGGCGACGAGCACGCCGGGTTCTACGGCGACGACGTCTACCGGTCGGTCACCGAGATCAACGAGGCCTCCTACACCGGGTTCTCACGACTCATCCGGTCCTACTTCAGCGACGCCGTCGACCAGTTCGAGGACGGGTCGATCGAACTGCTGCACATCGACGGACGGCACCGCTACGAGGACGCCGTGGAGGACTTCGAGACCTACCGGCCGAAGCTCGCGGCCACGGCCGTCGTCATCTTCCACGACACCTTCGAGTTCGAGCGCGGCTTCGGTGTCCATCGACTCTGGGCCGAGCTCTGCGAGCGGTACCCGGACTCGACGTTCCAGTTCGAACACGGGCACGGGCTCGGCGTGCTCGGCCTGGGCGACCTCCCGCAGCCGCTCGTCGACTTCTTCGCCGCCGGACGGGCCGACCCTGATGCGGTGCGCGCCGACTACGCCCGCCTCGGCGCGGTCGTCTCGGCACGGGCGGGCCTGGTGCAGGAGCGGTCGGACGCCCTGGCGGCGGTCGAGCGACAGGAGGCCGAGCTCGGTGCCGTGCGGTTGCACGCGACCCAGCTCGAGATCGAGTTGCAGCGGGCTCGCGACCGCTTCACCGAGGTGACCGACAGCACCGTGTGGCGGGCGACGAGCCCGCTCCGTCGGCTCGTCGACCGTGCCCGACGACGCTGAGCGACCGCCACTGGGCCGGGATCGGCCCGATGTTAGACTCGTCGGGTTAACCCGCCCGACGGAATCGAACGAGGGAATGACCATGACGACGAAACGCCCGACGGCGGCCGAACTGGCAGGCGAGGAACGAGTGCTCGCACTCGTCGACCGGGTGATCGGGCTCGAGGCCGAACTCGCCCGCGCATCGATCTACTTCTCGCCGACGAAGGACGACTTCGACGTCCTCGAGCGCGAGATGCAGGGGCTGCGCCAGCAGCTCGCCGCGGTCCACTCGACCCGCACCTGGAAGGCGGGCCGTGCCGTGCTGGCGCCGCTCCGCATCCTGAAGCGCGGACGCGCCTGACCCGATGGCCATCCCCTCCGCTTCCGGGACGACCGGTGCTCCGCTCGTCTCCTTCCTCGTCATCCGTCCCGACGCCGCCCGCGTCCAGGACCTGCTGGCCTCGCTGACCGGTCAGGCCGACTGGGAACTCGTGCTCGTGGCTCCCGTCGGTACGGTCGCCGACCACCGGTCGATCGTCCGCGCTGACGCCGAGGCGTCCGCCCCGGTCAGCCGACTGATCGAGACCGGGGTCGCCGCTGCCGGCGGCCGGTTCGTGTGCGTCCTGCCGGATGTCGGCGTGCCGGACGACAAGACGATCCAGACCCTCGTCGACTGGCTCGCGCTCGCGCCCGACGCCGCGGTGGTGTACTCCGACGAGTCGGCCGTCCGTCCCGACGGCGGCATCGAGGTGGTCTCCAAGCAGGGGCCCGCGCCGGAGCGGTTGCGCTGCCAGTTCTACTACGGCGACCTCCTGCTGTTCCGCCGCGACACCCTCACCGAGATCGGCGGGCTGGCCCACGACGTGGACGGCGTCGAGCTCTACGACGCCGCACTCCGGTGCGTCCAGGCCGGTGCGGTCACGCTCCACGTGCCCCGTGTGCTGTTCCACGCACCGTCGCGCCGGGACATCGGTGCCTTCCCCGAGGCACGGCTCGAGCAGGTCCGGACGGTCCTCGAACGACACCTCGCCGCCACCGGCGGTGGAGAGGTGCGTGCGGTCGCCGCGGACGGCGTCCACACCACCGTGCGTCCGCTCCACGGCGAGCCGCTCGTGTCCGTCGTCATCCCCACCCAGGCGCGCTTCAGCGCGCCGCTGCGGGCCGGCGGCGAACCGCACAGCTACCTCCTGCACGCCCTCCGCGGCCTCGTGGAACGGACGACGTACCAGAACCTCGAGGTCGTCCTCGTCGTCGACACCGACCCCGAGCCGGCCGTCATCGACGAGGCCCGCGCACTGCTCGGCGACCGCCTCGTCGTCGTCGACTTCGACCTGCCGTTCAACTTCGCGGCCAAGGCGAACCGCGGCGTGCTGAGCGCCGTCGGCGAGTACGTCCTCATGCTGAACGACGACGTCGAGGTCATCACGCCCGACTGGATCGAGTCGCTGCTGCGCCTCGCGCAGCTCCCCGGCGCAGGCATGGCCGGCTGCATGCTCTACTACGAGGACGACACCATCCAGCACGGTGGACACCACTACTGGATGGGGAGCCCGACGCACATCGGCCTGCAGGTCCCGCGCGGTGCGGCCGGATCGCAGCACGCGTTCCAGGTCGAGCGCGAGGTCGGCGGCGTGACCGCCGCCTGCTCGCTGTTCCCGCGATCGGTGTACCTCGAGGTCGGCGGTATGACCACGCTGCTGCCCGGTGCGTTCAACGACGTCGACTTCTGCCTCAAGGTGGCGGAGCTCGGCTACCAGGCCTACTGGACGCCGCGCGCGGAGCTGTATCACTTCGAGTCGAAGACCCGCGATGCACGTGTCCGTGCCTACGAGCTCGAGACCCTCGGACGGCGTTGGCGCCACCGACTCCACCAGCCGCAATACTGGCCATTCCCGGAATAGAGGTCGGTCCGCCGATATGAGATCAGTCATCACCACCTTCAGGAACGCCCTGTCCGTCCTGAAGCACGAAGGTCCCCGCTTCTTCTGGAAGCGCGTCGAACTGAACATCAAGTCGAGGTTCGCGGGGAAGAAGCTCATCCTCCCGGTCAAACTCGAGGACGCCCTCGCCGTCGACTGGACGGAGCCCGGCCCGCAGCTGTCGGACCCGGTCGTCGTCCGCGACCGGAAGTCGCACATCGCCTGGGTGATGTCGCCGCCGAGCGCGACGAGCGGTGGTCACCAGAACCTGTTCCGCTTCATCGACTACGCCGAGCGCGCCGGACACACGTGCAGCGTGTACATCTACAACAGCCTCGGCGTGATCGTCAAGGAATCCGACCTCAAGCAGCTGCTCCGCGAGTCGCCGGCGTACCCCGACGTGCGGGCGCGGGTGCACAACCTCGACGAGCGCGGGGTGGCCGACGACGTCGACGCCATCTTCGCGACGGGTTGGGAGACCGCCTACCCGGTGTTCCGCGATCGGTCACGGGCGCGTCGCTTCTACTTCGTCCAGGACTTCGAACCGGCCTTCTACCCGTCCGGTTCGGAGGCCATCCTGGCCGAGAACACCTACCACTTCGGCTTCCACGGCATCACCGCGGGCGGCTGGCTCTCGAAGAAGCTGCACGACGAGTACGGCATGCCCACCGACCACTTCGACTTCTCGGTGGACCGGACGCACTACAGCCTGACGAACCGCGCGCCGCGCAAGGAGATCTTCTTCTACGCCCGCCCGGTCACCCCGCGGCGTGCGTTCGAGCTGGGGGTCATCGCCCTCGGCGAGTTCGCCAGGCAGCGACCGGACTACACGATCAACATGGCCGGCTGGGACGTCTCGGACTGGGACATCCCGTTCGAGTACAAGAACCTCTCCGGGCTGTCGATCTCGGAGTTGAACCCGATCTACAACCGCTGCGCGGCAGGGCTCGTGCTCTCCCTCTCCAACATGTCGCTGCTCCCGCTGGAACTCATCGCGAGCGGCGTGGCACCGGTCGTGAACGACGCGCCGAACAACCGGCTTGTCTCGGACAACCCCTTCATCGAGTACGTGCAGCCCGCACCCGGTGCGATCGCCAAGCGCCTCGTCGAGGTGGTCTCGCGGGAGGACGCCGTCGAACGCTCGATCGCGATGGCGGACTCCCTGGAGCACACGAGCTGGGACGACAGCGGACGACAGTTCGTCGAGGCGTTCGAACGGGCGATGCGTGGCTGACGCCCTCGTCATCGGTGCGAACGGGTTCATCGGTTCGCACCTGGTCGACGCACTCAAGGCCGACGGACACCGGGTCCGTGCGTTCGATCGGTTCAGCTCACGCGAGCCCAGTTTCGACACCGACGGGGTGGAGATCGTCCGCGGTGAGTTCCTCAGCCGGTCCGACCTCGACGCAGCGGTCGCCGGCATGGACCTCGTGTTCCACTTCCTGTCGACGACGACCCCGGCGACGGCGCAGAACGACCCGACGCTCGACATCCGGACGAACGTCGCGCAGACGGTCGAGATGCTCGAGAGCTGTGCCGCGGCCGGCGTCGGTCACTTCTACTTCGCCTCCACGGGCGGAGCGATCTACGGGGCCCAGGACCGCGCCGAGTACGTCGAGACCGACCCGACGCTGCCGGTGTCGCCGTACGCCATCGGCAAACTGACGATCGAGAACTACCTGCGCTACTTCCAGGCGGTCCGCGGTCTCCGTTCGACGGCGCTCCGCATCTCGAACCCGTACGGCACGCGGCAGCACCACAACAAGAAGCAGGGTCTCATCCCGATCGCGCTCCGACAGATCGCCGTCGGGGAGCCCGTCGTCCGGTTCGGGGACGGCTCGATGGTCCGCGACTACATCTTCGTGAACGATGTCGTCCGCATGATCACGCGCATGGTCGGTCGCCAGCACGAGCACGAGGTCTACAACCTCGGGAGCGGACGCGGGCTGACGGTCAGCGAGGTGCTGGCTTCCCTCCGCCGTGTGACGGGGGTGGATTTCGAAGAACAGGTGCGCCCGGTGCCCGTGACCTTCGTCGATCGTGTGGTCCTCGACATCGGGCGGTATGCGGCCGAATTCGGGCGTCCGGGCTTCGAATCGCTCGACGACGGCGTCCGGGCGACCTGGAACGGCATCCTCGAGGAGCGCGACGCCGCGCGATGACGGACGCGCCGATCTGGTAACGATTGTCCGAGACCGGCCGCTGGGCCCGCTACCCTGATTCGGGGTACAACCACCCGCTGAGAGGACACAGGTCAATGAGCGACCGTACGAGGCCGACCTGGCAATACGTCGGGATACTCCTGATCGTCTCATCCGCGCTCGTCGGATGCACGGGACCCACCACGGGGACGTCGTCGCCGTCGCCCACGACTTCGACCCTGGCACCCGGCAACGAGTCGACCGCGAAGGGCGAGGACCCGACCCCCATCCCACCGGAGGCCGTCCTCGTGTTCGCCACCGTCGACGCCGACGGTGCGGCGGTGTCCGCGTCGGCCTACGTCGCCGGCGTCATCGAGAACGGCGGGACCTGCACGTTCACCTTCACCGCGGGGGACGCGGTCGTCACCGCTGAAGCCGAAGGACTCGCCGACCGGGCGACCACCAGCTGCGGCACCGTGCAGGTGCCCATCGACCAGTTCACCTCCGGTCCGTGGAGCGCCTCGGTCAGCTACACCTCAGCCACCATCTCGGAGCTCGCCTCCGCCAGCTCCCCATTGGAGATCCCATGAGACGTCGATTCCCAGCCGTCATGATCGCGGTCATCGCGCTCCTGGCGGGGCTGTTCACGGTGATCCCCACCGCCGGACCGGCGAGCGCGGCCGACGCCCGGAACTTCAACCCCGGCAACATCATCTCCGACGGGCTGTTCTACGACGGTGCGTCGATGTCCGCGGGGGAGGTGCAGTCGTTCTTGAACAGCGCCGTCCCGACGTGTCGTTCCGGGTACACCTGCCTGAAGGACTACCGGCAGGCCACGCCGACACGGGCTGCCGTCAGCGGACGCTGCGCCGCGTACATCGGTGCTGCGAACGAGTCCGCCGCGCAGATCATCGCCAAGGTCGGTCAGGCCTGCGGGTTCAGCCAGATGGCCATGATCGTCCTGCTCGAGAAGGAGCAGGGGATCATCACCGACGACTGGCCCAGTGCGCGCCAGTACCGGAGCGCGACCGGGTACGGCTGCCCGGACACCGCCGACTGCGACTCGACCTACTACGGCTTCTTCAACCAGGTCTACGCCGCAGCCCTCCAGTTCAAGAACTACCAGGCGAACCCGACCCGGTGGAACCACGTCCCCGGCCGGGTGAACACGGTGCGGTTCAACCCCAACGCCGCGTGCGGGAGCAGCCAGGTCTACATCCAGAACGCGGCGACCGCCGGACTGTACAACTACACGCCCTACCAGCCCAACGCGTCCGCACTCGCGAACCTGTACGGGACCGGCGACGGATGCGGCGCCTACGGCAACCGCAACTTCTGGCGGATGTACTCGGACTGGTTCGGATCGCCGACCGACGTCCCGAACCCCATCGGTTCCGTCGACCAGTTCACGGCGTCGGTCGGTGCGAAGACCGCCACGCTGTCGGTCCGCGGCTGGACCCTCGACTCGAACCGGTCGTCCAGCTCGATCGAGGCGCACGTGTACGTGACCTACCCTGACGGCAGCGTCAAGGGCACCCCGTTGGTCGCGAGTCAGTCGCGGCCGGACGTCGGGGGCGCCTACCCGGGTGCCGGCAACGCGCACGGCTTCTCGACCAACATCGAGGTCACCCAGGGCGGCACCTATCAGGCCTGTGTCTACGGCATCGGGCTGTCGGGCAACAACCGTCTCCTGCAGTGCCAGACGACGGTGGTCTCGCAGAACCCGCCGCTGGGCAAGGTGGACGAGTTCGTCACGACCGGGTCTGGAAGCTCCACCGCGATCAAGGTCCGCGGTTGGGCGCTCGATCCCGACGCCTCGTCGGTCTCCTCGCAGGTCCACGTGTACGTGACGCAGCCGGGCGGCAAGGTCGTGGGGACGTCCCTCGTGGCGAACAAGCCCCGTCCGGACATCGGGGCCACCTTCCCGGGTGCCGGCGCCAACCACGGATTCGAGTTGTCGATCCCCGTCACGACGCCCGGCGTCTACCAGGTGTGCTCCTACGCCATTCCGACGTATTGGAAGAACATCGGCGCGAACCGCCTGCTCGAATGCCAGTCGGCGAACTACGTGAAGGCGTTCCCGAACGGCCAGGTCGATGCCATCGTCGCGGACCAGACGCCGACGGCTCCGGCTATCTCCGTGAGCGGATGGACTTATGACGCCGGCTCGCCCGCTGAATCCATCGGCGCGCACGTCTACATCACGGACCCGAGCGGCGTGACCACGGGGTACTCGCGGAAGGCGGACAAGGCTCGCGACGACGTGAACCGCGCCTTCGGCATCTCGGGCGCGCACGGCTTCCGGGAGTCGTTCCCGGTCAAGGCGACGGGTACCTACACGGTCTGCGTGTACGGGATCGCCGTCTCGCCCCTGAGCGTCGGACTGAACACGCCGTTCCCCTGTCAGACGGTGACCTTCGGGACCACGCCACCGACCGGGGCGTTCGACTCGGCCACGGTGACCCCGACGACCGACGGCAAGGCGACGCTCTCCGTGTCGGGCTGGGCGGTGGACCGTGACCTCGCGGGCACGCCGATCCAGGTCCACTTCTACGTGACGCGGCCTGACGCGACGGTCAAGGGCTTCCCCTTCGTCGCCGACGAGACGCGCAACGACGTCGCCCGTGCCTACCCCTGGGCCGGCGCCAACCACGGTTTCGCCGAACAGATCACGCTCGACCAGAAGGGCACCTACCAGGTGTGTGCGATCGCCATCGGCACGGCATGGTCCAACGTCGGGGCGAACACCTCACTCGGCTGCAAGACCGTATCCTACTGAGAGCGAGTGAGCGGCCTCGCCGCCGCGAGATGATCGCGGTGGCGAGGCCGTCGTGCTGCTGACGCGCCGGATCCGCCTGCCAGGGGCCCGGTGCGGGATCCAAGACCTGGCACATCGAGGGGGAGGCTGACCGTGCAGACCGACACGAAGGGGAGATCGGGCGGCATCGCGCAGCTGTTCCGTCGCCGCGACACCCGCTTCTGGGAGCGCGCCGTGGCCGTCCTCCTCATGGTCGCCAGCGCCGTGCTCGTCGGCGTCCACGTCCCGAAGCACATCGCGGTCTCGCCGATCGACGAGTACATGTACATCGACTACGTCGCGAAGGTGTCGTCGCAGGGGGTCGTGCGGACCGGGGAGGGGGTCAGCGAGTTCGCCCGCGCCTACCTCGCCTGTCACAACGTCCGGAACGTCGGCGGTTGGCCCGAGACGCACTGCAATCCGCAGAGCATCGCCGACCCGAACGGGTTCCCCAATCGCGGCATCACGAGCGCTGACATCTACACCCCGGCGTACTTCGCGATCACCCGGGTGCTCGCGCAGCCGTTCGTGATGGCGGGCGTGGACCTCGTGAGCGCGGCACGACTCACCGGGATGTTCTGGTTGGCCCTCGCGGCCGTGGCGCTGTTCTTCGCGCTCCGCCGCCTGCTGATCCCGATGATGTTGAGCGCCTCGCTGTCGCTCCTCATGGTGGGCTCGTCCGCGGCGTTCTGGTCCAACACCTTCATCAGCACCGATGCGCCGGCGATGGCGGCGGGTGCCGTCGCCCTGCTGCTGGCGCTCCGCACCGCGGAGCACCGGACCGCGGTCTGGTGGCTCGCCGGGGCCGCCGTCCTCGCCGCGCTGCTGAAGCTGCAGCTCCTGTTGCCGTTCGCCGCGGTCGCCGTGTTCTTCATGCTGCAGCGCCTCAGCGCCGTGCGCGGCCGCCCGCGACCGGTGAGCAGCTTCTTCAGGGACCGACTGGTGCTCATCACCGTCGGCGGAGTCCTCGCGGCGGTCGTCGCGCAGTTCGTCTGGATGGTCGTCCGATCCTCGATCGCCGTCGGGGACGCCGGGGCCCTCGTCGCGTCGGCGAGCTTCACGCCCTCGGCGCTGGCCGACGAACTGTTCCGTTTCATCCCCGCCCTCGCCGAGGGCGCCCTCGACCCGGCCTCCACCGGGGGTGGGGCGATCATCCCGGTCGGGGTGCTGACGCTGCTGGTCGCCGGCGGTCTGATCGGCCTCTGGGGCTCGTCGCGGGGGCTGTCCACGGAGAGCAACCTCGCGGTGTCGACCATCCTCGTCGCGACGGTCTCCGCGCCGGTCCTCGCCGTGGTGTCAGCGGTGCTGACCGGCCAGTACATCGCGCTCGTCCCCCGCTACGGCCTGTCGCTCCTGCCGTTCGCACTCGCCTGCGCCGGGCTGCTGTTCACAGAGCGTCGCGCGATGCGGATCCCCTTCCTGGTGGTCGCCGTCCTCTGCTACTGCCTGGTCCTCACGATCCCGCAGTGAGCCGACCCGCCGAGCGTGGACGGTCAGCGGGGTGGGTCGAGGCGTGACGGCCGGGCGAGGCCACGTCGCGCGCGATCGAGACCCTCGAGCCGTTCGATCTCCGCCGTCTCCTGCCGTTCGGCGGGGGTGACGAGGAGGTCGTCGCGGGAGATGCTCGCCCCGGCGGAGCGGATGAAGAGTCGCCGCAGGACCAGCACGGTGAGTGCGGACCCGATCGCGTAGATGAGGGCGAGCGACTTCCACCCGAACGGTGGCTCCCACCCGTCGTTGAAGAACATCTCCGAGAGGCTCCCGTTCGCGCCGACGATGTAGCGCCGGAGCACCATCACGAAGGCCAACAGGTGCCCGATGAAGAGGAAGGCGTATCCGCCGGTCACGAAGTGACGGACGCGTCCGTCCGCCCCGAGACCGGCGTCGTCGAGCGCGAGGCCGGCCACGATCAGCAGGCAGAGCAGCATCGCGAGCGTGTACCGTCCCTGCCAGATGAAGCCGTACTGGGCGTAGACGCCCAGCTGGGTCAGCCCGGGGATGAGCACGGTCACCGCGAGGAGGACCCACAGGGCCCACTTCGTGCTGCGTCGTCCCCAGAGGAAGGCGACCGCGAGGATGAGGACGATCCCGGTCGTCCAAGCGGCCAGGGTGAGCGACGGTGAGCTCGTGTCGACCCATCCGAAGAAGCCGATCATCCCGAACATGAAGTCGAACGTCTGCAGTTCGGTGAAGAAGAACACGAACGCGAGACTGACGGGGCTCACGGCGCTGGCCGGTGACGGAGCAGCGAGCGTCGGCGGGGTGAGGTACCAGAGGACCGTCACGCCGCCGACGAGGGCGATGGCCACGATGAGCACCCAGGCGGTCGGAGACCGGAGGACCCGGAGCACCTGTTCGCGCCGGCCGAGGAGCAGGGCGACGACCGCGATAACCAACAGCCAGAGCAGGGAGATGCTCCGCGTCGTCAGGAGTGCCGACGCGGCGACCAGGGCGAGTCCCGCCTGCTCCACCAGTCGACGCCCACGCAGCGATCCCCGGAAGGTGGCGAGCAGGGTGGCGAAGAGGGCACCGGCCGACGCCACCTCGAGACCGTTCGGATTGATCGATCCGGCGAGGTACACGACCATCGGCGTGATGCCGACGACAGCCCCGACGACAGCCCACCGGAAGCGGGGGAGCAGGGTCAGCTGCATGAACATGACGGCGAGCGAGGCGGCACAGAGCAGGGCGCTCACCATCCGCATGCCGTAGAACGCGGCGTCGCCGTCGAGCAACAGCGACGGCCATCCCACGAGGGCGTAGAAGGCGGGACTGTTGAGGCCGGCGGACGACCCGGTCTGCACGAGGGTCTGATCGGTGTCCCGGAGCGGGGTCTGGCAGTCCGCGGTCACCTCGGCGTCGAACGCGAAGCACAGGAGGTCGTGGGCGTTGGCGATGTTCTCGGGCACCGTCGCAGCGGTGAGGGTCGGGTTCTTCGACCACGGGACGGCGACGACCTCGCCCCTGGCGACCGCGGCGGCGCGGATGGCGTGCGAGGGCTCGTCCGGGACCGAGCCGATGGGGGAGGCGAGAGCCCACAGCGCCATCGGCAGCAGGAGGGCGACGAAGGCGACGAGGAAGGTCAGCCAGCGCCGACGTTGCCACGAGGTCTCGGTCGACTCGAGATCGGTCGGGGCCTGGAAGGTCGGGGCCATTGCGGTCGTTCCTATCGGTGGCGTGTGAGCATGCTGCGACTCATCGGGCCGAGTCGAGACCGCTCGCAATCCTACCGGGGGCGCCGCCCGGACCCGCTGACGACGGGCCGTTGTTCGCCGCAGCAGGAGGGCTGCCGGGGTATTCTGGCCTGCAGGCCGCGGATCGTGCGCCCGCGCCCGCCTGGGCGGCTCCGACCGAATGGATGGCATGACTTCGACGACGAACGTCCCGTTCGATCAGCCGGGGCGCCGCAGCGACCGCCGTGGCTTCCTGCGCGGCGACCGCGTCTCCCTCTCGGAAGGGCTGAACGGGCATCGGAACGCCCTGGGCGTCCTCCGCCTGATCCTCGCGTCGATGGTCATCTTCTCCCACGCGTTCCCCACCGGCGGATGGGGAGAGGACCCGTCGAAGGGATGGACCAACGGGCAGGAGACCATCGGCGGATTCGCCGTCATCGGCTTCTTCGCGATCAGCGGTTACCTCATCGCGAAGAGCGGTGCTTCGGCGGACATCCTGCAGTTCCTCTGGCGCCGGGGCCTGAGGATCTTCCCCGCGTTCTGGGCGGTCCTCTGCGTCGGCGCATTGATCGTCGGACCCATCGCGTGGCGGATGTCCGGCAACGGCCTCCGCGACTACATCGGCTCTGGTCCGATCATGTACATCTTCCAGAACGCCGACCTCAGCATCCGCCAGTGGGGTGTGTACGACGTGTTCCAGACGACGACCCCGTACGGCCGGACGGTCGGGTACAGCGTCTTCAACGGCTCGCTGTGGACGCTCGCGCTCGAATGGGGCTGCTACCTGCTCGTCGCCGCACTCCTCGTCCTCGGTGTGCTCCGACACCGGCGGTGGGTCGTGCCCGCGCTCGCCGGTGCGTTCTGGGTCCTGTCGATCGTCAACAGTCTGGCACCGCAGATCGTCGGGATGGTCGCCCCGGCGCTCGCCGATCCGAACAAGATCAAGCTGACGCTCGTGTTCCTCATCGGGGCGTCGTTCGCCGTCTACTCCAAGCGGATCCCCCTCAACGACCTGCTCGGCGTCGCCGCGGGCGTCGTGGTCGTCGTGACCCTGCTGACCGTCGGTTGGGTGCAGATCGGGTACCCCGCGTTCGCCTACTTCGTGCTCTGGCTCGCCGCCCGACTCCCGAAGCGGGTGCAGTGGATCGGCGCCAAGAACGACTACTCCTACGGGATGTACGTCTACGGCTTCCTCGTGCAGCAGTTCACGGCGTTCCTCGGGTGGAACACACTCGGGTACTGGCCGTGGGTCGGCCTCACCATCCTCGTCACCGCGGGGTGCGCCTGGTTGAGCTGGCACGGGATCGAGAAGCGGGCCATGGCCCTGAAGGACTGGGGTCCCGGTCGGGGGATCGGCTGGCTCGCCCCACGAGGCGGGTCCGCGGCCGTCGAGCCCGGCCCGGGTCGTCCAGTAGCATCGAATGTCGAATCGCCTACAGCTAAGGACACCACGTCGTGACTGCTTCAACCCTCGGAACCGTCCTGGTGACGGGAGGCGCCGGCTTCATCGGCTGCGCGCTCTCGCACAAGCTGGCTGCGGCCGCCGACCGCTGGGTCGTCATCGACAAGCTCCACCCGCAGGTCCACCCGAGCGCCGAGCGCCCGGCCGACCTCCACGAGGCCGCGGAGCTCGTCGTCGGCGACGTCACCGACGCCGCCGCCTGGGACGCGCTGCTCGCGGACGTCGCCCCCGACGTGATCGTGCACCTCGCCGCCGAGACCGGCACGGCGCAGTCGCTCCACGCGGCCACGAGCCACGCCCACGCGAACGTCGTCGGCACCACGGAGATGCTCGACGCCCTCGGGCGTGCCGGGCAGGTGCCCGCGCACTTCGTCCTGTCCTCCAGTCGTGCCGTGTACGGCGAAGGCCAGTGGCAGCGGACGGACGGCACCGTCTTCGAGCCCGGCCAGCGGACGCACGCCCAGTTCGAGCGTGGCGAGTGGGACTTCCCGGAGGCGACCCCGCTGCCCAGCCGGGCTGCGGTCACCATGCCTGCCCCGACGAGCGTCTACGGGGCGACCAAGCTCGCACAGGAGCACATCCTCGCCGCGTGGACCGCCGCGCACGACGCGAAGCTCACCATCCTCCGGCTGCAGAACGTCTACGGTCCGGGGCAGTCGCTCATCAACTCCTACACGGGCATCGTGTCGCTGTTCTCGCAGCTGGCGATGGACGGTGGAACGATCCAGGTGTACGAGGACGGCCGGATCGTCCGCGACTTCGTGTTCATCGACGACATCGCCGAGTCGTTCCGCGCCGTCATCACGGCCGGACCCTCCGCCGACGTGTCCCGCTTCGACATCGGCTCCGGTGTCGGCACCACCATCCTCGAACTCGCGCAGGCGATCGCGGCGTACCACGGCGCACCGGCACCGGTGGTCAACGGCATGTACCGCGACGGCGACGTCCGACACGCCGAGTGCAGCATCGAGGACTCGCTCGCAGGCCTCGACTGGGCTCCCGCGTGGGACGTCACGCGCGGGGTCGCCGCCCTCCAGGAGTGGATCGCCGCCGAGCGTGGCTCCGACGTCCGGGGATAACGGCTTGCCCGAGGAGGTCGCGCGCCGACGACCGAACGGCGCCGTCCTGATCCTGCTGGCGACCGCGATCGGCGGCGGTGCGGGGTACGTGCTCCAGGTCCTGACCGGTGTCGCCCTCGGCACGGCGGCCTACGCCTCCTTCGCCGTCTTCTGGTCGGCGCTCTACCTGCTGGTGAGCGCGCTGTCCGGCGTGCAGCAGGAGGTCGCCCGCGCAGCGCACCCGCTCGACCCCGCCGCCGACGTGACAGGCCGTCGTGCCCCCGTCGTCCGCGACTTCACCGTGATCGCCGCCGCGCTCGTCGCCGTGGTGCTGGCAGCGTCGGCCTGGATCTGGGTGGGGGCGGTCTTCCCGACGAACGGCTGGTCGCTCGTCCTGCCGCTCATCGTCGGCGTCTCGGCCTACCTCGTCGTCGCGGCCGTCTCCGGCGTCCTGTACGGACTGTCGTTCTGGGCCGCTGCGGCCGCCATGACCATCGTCGACGGCCTGCTGCGGTTCGGGATCGTCGGCCTCATGCTGCTCGTGACCTCGGACACCGCGGTGCTGGCCTGGGGCGTGGCTGCACCGTTCGTCATCACTCCGGTCGTGGTCTGGATCGCCGTCCGGCGCGGAGTGGTCGGCCGCTTCGGGATCGACGTGGGGCCGCGGGAGCTCGGCTGGAACGTCCTCCGAACGGTGGTGGCCGCCGCTGCGACCGGGGTCATGGTCAGCGGCCTGCCCCTGATGATCCAGGCGACGGGGGACACGGTGTCCGCCGACGCGTTCGGCTCCCTCACCTACGCCATCACGCTCACCAGGGCACCCGTCGTGATCGTGGTGCTGGCGTTGCAGAGCTACCTCGTCGTGGTCTTCCGATCGCATGCGGCCGCCGTCCTCGGCTGGGTCGCCCGCCTGTCCGCCCTGGTGGTGGTGGGGGCCGGTCTCCTCGCCCTGCTCGCCTGGTGGCTCGGGCCCTGGGCGCTGTCCGTCCTGTTCGGCCGACCGGACGTCCTCGCGGGCGGTACGATCGCGCTCCTCGTCGCCACGGCCGGGCTCGTGGGCGTCCTCTGCGTCACCGGAGCGGCCACCCTGTCGCGCGCCCAGCACGGTGCCTTCACCGGTGGGTGGATCGTGGCGGCGGTCGTGACCGTCGGGGTGCTCCTCCTCCCGATCGGCTTGCACGAGCGCACGATCCTGGCACTCACCGTCGGTCCCTCGGCCGGCCTGTTGGTCCAGGGTGCCGCGCTGCTCGGTCGCCGTCCGACCGTCGCGCAGCCGGAGTCGCCGGAGCGCCCGCCGCGCTCGTGAGCGCCTGACCGGCCTCGGCCCGGATCAGCCCCGGCCGTCGGTCGGTGCGTCGCCGCCGCGGAACTCGGCGAGCCGCTGTTCGAGCGCCCGGATCCGGAGGTCCTGCAGGGCACTCTCCTCGGCGAGCGTCCTGCTGCGGTTCTCGAGGGTGGTGAGCTCCGAGCTGTGCTGGATGCTCACGAGGAAGAGGATGAGGATGCTCACGAAGAAGACGAGGTTCGTCGGGATCTCCACGCCGATGACCCCGGCAGCCCAGACGAGGACCTGCGGGAACACCCCGATGATGAGGGCGAGGAGTCCGGCGATCAGCCACCAGATCGCGTGCCGCTCGCGGAGTTGGCGTCGCCGCAGCATCTCGATGACGAGACCGAGGGTGAAGAGCGCGGCGACGATGCCGAGGAGGTAGGTGCCGAGGGGGATCACGCGGTCACCACCCCGTCGTGCAGCGCGACGGGCGGTCGGATCAGCGCGAAGACGAGCGCGAGTCCGGCGCGGGCGAGATAGCGCGCGGCCTTGAAGGGATTGTGCGACGGGGTTCCGCCGGCGCGTGGGCGCATCGCGACGGGCACCTGTCGGATGACGCAGCCCGAGCGCGCGGCGATGACGAGGGACTCGATCGTGTCGCCGAGGTATTCGGCCGGGTAGTGCTCGGCGAAGAGCCGGACGGCTCGTGGGCCGGTCGCCCGGAATCCGCTCGTCGTGTCGGTGAGTTTCGTCCTGGCCACACCGCTGAGGACGCCGGACAGCACGACCATCGCCCATCGGCGCGGGCCGCGCACGGCGTAGTCGCCCTCCCCGGCGAAGCGGGCACCGAGCACGAGGTCGGCGCTCTGGAGCTCCTCCACCAGCCGGACCACGCCGGAGGGGTCGTGCTGGCCGTCGGAATCGACCTGGACGACGTTCCGGTACCCGTGGGCAAGGGCGTACTTGAAACCGGCGCGCATGGCCCCACCGACACCGAGGTTGAAGGGCAGCTCGGCGACGATCGCACCGGCGGCCCTGGCTTCCGCCGTCGTCGCGTCGGTCGAGCCGTCGTTGACGACCAGCACGGCGACGCCGGGCAGCTTCGCGTGGACCTCGCGGACCACGGCGGCGACCGAGGCCTCCTCGTTGAGCGCGGGCATGACGATGAGGGTGCCGTCGAGGGAGATCGTCATGTGCGGAATCCTAGCAATCGGAGGGTGCGGCGTCCGGGAGGTGGGGCCGCGTCAGACGCGCGCGAACACGTGCTCGAGGAGCGCGCGGCGTCCACTCGCGTTGCGGGCACGGAGGGCGGCGGGCAGTTCGCTGAGGGCGTTGGCGCGGGAGGTCCAGTGGTTGGCGGCAGCTCGGGCGGCGCGGTTCCAGCCCCTGGCCGAGAGGTCTCGTCTTGCCTCGCCGAAGAGGGTCCGCTCCTGCCGGAACTTCGACCCGTCGGGGCCGGTGACGGCGGACACGCTCTGCGAGTGCCGACGGTAGGAGAAGCAGACCTCGTCGTCGAGGACGAGGCTGCCGCCGTCCTTCGTGATCTCGAGGAGCATGGCGAGGTCCTGCACGACGTCGAGGTCGAGCCGGAACTCGTGCTTCCGGAGCGCCTCGACCCGCCAGACGAGCGAGGGGAAGTACGTCCAGTTCCCGCGCAGCAGGCTCGTCGCGAGCGGCTCGCCCCGGTATTCACGGGCACCGGTGCCGGAGAAGCGGTACATCGCCTTGATCCGATCGGCCAGCGGCGTGGAGGGCCCACCGTGCTCGTCGATGACGGCCACCCCCGGCTGGATGATCGACGCGTCGGGGAAGGCCGCGATGAGCTCGCGCACACGGCGGACGTAGTTCGGCTGCATCACGTCGTCGCACCCCATGATGACGGAGAACTCACCGGTCATCAGGGAGACGCACTTGCGGTAGTTCTTCGACGGTCGGAGGTTCACCTCGTTGCGCAGGTAGGTGATGCGCGGATCGCCGAGGGCGACGGCCCATTCACCGGGCGCGAGGTCCGGGTAGACGTCGTCGACGATCGTCAGCGTCCAGTCGGGGTCGGACTGCGCGAGGACGCTCTCCACCGCCGACCGGAAGTGGTCGAAGCGGCCGTAGAAGGGCATCATGATGTCGAGCGTCACTCCGGTAAGCTAGCAACGATTCTCGGGCAGTGCGGAATTCTTCGACGATCTCCCGGCCCGAACAGACGCATCGATCCAGAGCGGAACCCCATGACTGAGACCCCCGTGAAGAAAGCCGTCATCACCGGTATCACCGGCCAGGACGGCAGCTACCTCGCCGAGCTGCTGCTCGCGAAGGGCTACGAGGTGCACGGCTTCGTGCGCCGTGCGTCGACCTTCAACACGGGTCGCATCGACCACATCTACGACCCCGAGGCGACCCACGACGGTTCGCCCCGCCTGCAGCTGCACTTCGCCGACCTGGCCGACGGCTCACGCCTCGCCACCCTCCTGGCGGAGATCCAGCCGGACGAGGTCTACAACCTCGCCGCCCAGTCGCACGTGCGGGTGAGCTTCGACGAGCCCGAGTACACCGGCGACACGACCGGCATCGGCACCGTGCGTCTGCTCGAGGCCATCCGACAGGTCGGCCTGCACTGCCGCTTCTACCAGGCGTCGAGCTCGGAGATGTTCGGGGCGACCCCGCCGCCGCAGAACGAGGAGACGCCGTTCTACCCGCGCTCGCCCTACGGCGTCGCGAAGGTCTACTCGTACTGGATCACGCGCAACTACCGCGAGGCCTACGGCATGTTCGCCGTCAACGGCATCCTCTTCAACCACGAGTCGCCCCGCCGCGGCGGGACCTTCGTGACCCGGAAGATCACGCGCGCCGCCGCACGGATCGCCGCCGGCCAGCAGGACTTCCTCTACATGGGCAATCTCGACGCCGTCCGCGACTGGGGATACGCGCCGGACTACGTCGAGGGCATGTGGCGGATGCTGCAGGCGGACGAGCCGGCCGACTTCGTGCTCGCCACGAACACGGCGTACACGGTCAAGGACTTCCTGCAGTTCTCCTTCGAACGCCTCGACCTCGACTGGGAGAAGTACGTCAAGTTCGACGAGCGCTACCTCCGACCCACCGAGGTCGACGCCCTGATCGGCGACTACGCCAAGGCGGAGTCGATCCTCGGATGGACCCCGAAGGTGCTGCCGCCTCGCCTCGCCCAGATCATGGTCGACTCCGACGTCGCCGAGCTCGCCGCGTCCGGCAAGCCGTACATCGACACCGCGGAGGTCTAGGCGCGGTGCGCGTCCTCCTCACCGGTGGCGCCGGCATGCTCGGCTCGAGCATCGCCGAGGTTTGGCCGACGCTCCGCCCGGACGACGAGCTCGTCGTGGCGACCCGTGCGGACGCCGACCTCACGGACCGGGCGGCGGTCGCGGCGCTCATCGAGCGGACGAGACCGGACGCGATCGTGCACACGGCGGCCAAGGTCGCCGGCATCCAGGCGAAGCTCCAGCGCCCCACCGACTTCCTCCTCGACAACCTGCTGATCGACACCTCGGTCATCAGTGGCGCCATCGCCGCGGGTGTCCCTGAACTGCTGTACGTGTCGAGTGCCGCCATCTACCCGGAGGGACTGCCGCAGCCGATCGGCGAGGATGCGCTCCTCCGCGGCACCCTCGAGGGCGCCAACGAGGGCTACGCGCTCGCGAAGATCGCCGGAACGAAGCTGTGCGAGTACGCGAGTCGTCAGTACGGTTTCGCCTATCGGGCCGCTGTGCCGAGCAATCTGTACGGTCCGGGCGACGACTACACGCACGGGCAGGCGCATCTCATCGCGGCCGCCCTCGGCAAGGTCCACGCCGCCGTCACGAGCGGCAGCGACGAGGTCGAGGTGTGGGGCGACGGCACCGCCCGTCGCGAGTTCACCTACACGCCGGACCTCGCCGCCTGGCTCGTCGGCCAACTCGGTTCACTCGCCGCATGGCCGGTCACGCTGAACCTCGGGCCCGGCGTCGACCACAGCATCACCGAGTACTACGAGGCCGCCGGCCGCGCGGCCGGGTTCACGGGCCGGTTCCGCTACGACGCCTCCAAGCCCTCCGGCGTGCATCAGCGCCTCCTCGACTCGGCCGCGGCCCGCGCGCTCGACTGGAACCCCACCACCCCGCTCGCAGCCGGCGTCGCCGCGAGCTACCACGCCTATCTCGAAGCTCAGGAGCCCCAGACATCATGACCGACGACACCTTCGACTCCGGTTTCCCCCTCGCCACCTCCTCCTGGGACGCGGCCGAGTACGCCGCCATCCAGCGCGTCGTCGACAGCGGGCGCTTCACGATGGGGCCGCTCGTCGCCCAGTTCGAGCGCGACTTCGCCAGTGCCTTCGGCGCCGGGTTCGGTGTCATGGTCAACTCCGGATCGAGCGCGAACCTCCTCGCGATCGCCGCCGCCGTCCTCGACGAGCGCGTCGACCTCCAGGCCGGCGACGAGGTGCTCGTCCCCGCGGTGTCGTGGGCCACGACCTACTACCCGCTCCAGCAGTACGGGCTCATCCCGAGCTTCGTCGACATCGACGTCGACACGCTCAACATGGACCTCAGCCTCGCCGAAGCGTCGATCACCCCGCGCACCAAGGCCATCTTCGCGGTCAACCTGCTCGGCAACCCCAACGACTTCGCCGCGCTCACGGCACTCGCCGAGCGACACGGGCTGCTGCTCATCGAGGACAACTGCGAATCCCTCGGCGCGAAGGACGACGGCCGCTTCGCCGGCACCGTCGGTTCGATGGGGACGTTCAGCGCCTTCTTCTCCCACCACATCTCCACGATGGAGGGCGGGATGATCCTGACCGACGACGAGGCCACGGCGCAGATGCTCATCTCCCTCCGCGCCCACGGCTGGACGCGTGGTCTCCCCGAGCACAACGCGGTCCACGACAAGTCCGGCGACGAGTGGGACGACCTCTTCCGCTTCGTCCTGCCCGGGTACAACGTCCGTCCACTGGAGATGTCGGGTGCCATCGGGATCGAGCAGATCCAGAAGGTCCCGTCGCTCATCGCGGGCCGCCGTGAGAACGCCGCGTACTGGACGGAGCGGTTCGCCGACCTCGACTCCGTGCGCATCCAGCGGGAGCAGGGCGAGAGCAGCTGGTTCGGCTTCTCCCTCGTCCTCGAGGGGTCCCTCGCCGGTCGCCGTTCGGAACTCGTGCGGGCCTTCGCGGCAGCGGGGATCGAGTCGCGTCCCATCGTCGCCGGGAACTTCACGAAGAACCCGGTCATGAAGTACCTCGACGCCAAGGTGCCCGCCGAGCTCCCCGCGGCGGACAAGATCCACGACGACGGACTCTTCGTGGGCAACCACCACTTCCCGGTCCACGCGGGTATCGACCGCGTGTACGACACGGTGGCCAAACTCTCCTAGGCTGGGTCTGCGCGGTCGTCCCACCGGTCCGCAGCAGCTTCCGTTCCACCGTCCACCTCTTCCCCCGACCGACGAGGACTGTGCACCGTGACCCAGCCGATCGACGCGCCCACGAACGACATCCTGAGCCTTCCCGAGGCGGCCGCGCGGCTGCTCTCCGTGAAAGCGGTGCTGTTCGATCTCGACGGCGTCATCACCCCGACCGCCGAGATCCACATGCACGCGTGGGCGAAGCTCTTCTCCGCGGAGCTCGCCGCGCGCGGGATCGCCGAGCCCTACACGGACGCCGACTACTTCCAGTACATCGACGGCAAGCCGCGCTACGACGGGGTGCGGGCGATGCTCGCCTCCCGCGGCATCGTGCTCCCGGAGGGGTCGCCGACGGACGCTCCGGAGCTCGAGACCGTCTGCGGCCTCGGCAACCGGAAGAACTCGGTGTTCACGGCCGTCCTCGAGGAGGACGGGATCGCCCCCTATCCCGGGTCCGTCGCCTTCCTCGACGCCGTCGAGCGCGCGGGGCTCCAGGTGGCGGTCGTGTCCAGTTCCAAGAACGCGGAGGTCGTGCTCCGGGCTGCCGGGTTGCGCGACCGCTTCGGGGTGGTCATGGACGGCGTCGTCGCCGCGCACGAGGGGATCGCGGGGAAGCCTGCGCCCGACACCTACGTCGAGGCCGGTCGTCTCCTCGGGTGCTCGCCCGCCGAATGCGTCGTCGTCGAGGACGCGCACTCCGGCGTCCAGGCCGGTCGCAGCGGCGACTTCGGGCTCGTGCTCGGGGTCGACCGCGGGATCGGACATCAGGCCCTGATCGACGCCGGTGCGGACGTCGTGGTCGACGACCTCGACGAGCTCGTCGCCCCGCTGCTGGCGGCCGCATCGACCACACCCCAGACCCCCACGGCCCCCCACGACCCCTCCGAGGACCAGGTATGAACCACATCACCAGCGACCCGCTCGACCGCCACCGGTTCCCGCTCGACGACTGGGCGCTCGTCGAGACGCACGTCGACGCGGACGACGAGGGCACGACCGAGACCCTGTTCGCGCTCGGCAATGGCTACCTCGGCTTCCGCGGCAACGTCGAGGAGGGCCGCGACGGCCACGTCCACGGCACGTTCATCAACGGATTCCACGAGACCTGGCCGATCCGCCACGCGGAGGAGGCGTTCGGCTTCGCCCGCGTCGGTCAGACGATCGTCAACGCGCCCGACACGAAGGTCGTCCGCCTCTACGTCGACGACGAGCCGCTGATCCTGAACGACGCCGACCTCCTGAGCTTCGAACGCCGCCTCGACTTCAAGACGGGTGTCCTCAGCCGTGAACTCGAGTGGCGGACGCCCTCCGGCAAGCGGGTGCACATCCGTTCCCGGCGCATGGTCTCCTTCACGGACCGCCACCTCGCGGTCCTCGACTACGAGGTCACGCTCCTCGACGCCGACGCCTCACTCGTGCTCTCCAGCCAGATCATCAACCGGCAGGACCGCCAGGACGACTACCTCACGAACGCCCCGGAGCCCGGCATGGGCGACCCGCGCAAGGCCGAATCCCTCACCGAGCGTGTGCTCCAGCCTCGGTACAAGCTCATCGACGGCCCGCGTGCGATGCTCGGCTACCAGACGACGAACTCCGGCATGACGATCGTCGCGGGTGCCGACCACACCATCGAGACCGACAACGAGTACGAGGTCTCGACGCACATCGAGGCCGACCTCGCGAAGCACGTCTACACGATCCGCGGCCGCGCCGGTGTCCCGACGAAGCTCACGAAGATCATCAGCTACCACACCTCGAACGCCGTCCCGCCGAAGGAGCTCGCCGACCGCTGCGCACGCACGCTCGACCGCTCGGGCGAGAACGGCATCGAGTCCGCCATCCGCAACCAGGAGCTCTGGCTCGAGGACTTCTGGGCGCGCTCGGACGTCGAGGTCCACGGGCAGCCGGCCGTCCAGCAGGCGACCCGGTGGAACCTCTTCCAGCTGGCTCAGGCGACCGCACGCACCGACGGTGGCGGCGTCGCGGCCAAGGGCGTCTCCGGCTCGGGATACGGCGGCCACTACTTCTGGGACACCGAGATCTACGTCCTCCCGTTCCTCAGCTACACCGCACCGCTCGTGGCCAGGAACGCCCTGCGGTTCCGCCAGAACATGTTGGACGCCGCCCGCTCCCGCGCCACCGAGCTCAACCAGCACGGCGCGCTGTTCCCCTGGCGGACGATCAACGGGCTCGAGTCGTCCGCGTACTACGCCGCCGGTACGGCGCAGTACCACATCGACGCCGACATCTCCTATGCCCTTCGGCAGTACGTCGCGGCGACCGGCGACGAGGACTTCCTCGCCAGGGGCGCCGTCGACATCTTCGTCGAGACGGCGCGCATGTGGGCCGACCTCGGCTTCTGGCGGGCCAACGGCAAGGACTCGTTCCACATCTACGGGGTCACGGGCCCGGACGAGTACACGACGGTGGTGAACGACAACCTCTACACGAACGTGATGGCGCGGTCGAACCTGCTGTCGGCGGTCGAAGCCGTCGAGCGCCTGCGGGCCGACGACCCGGCGTCCTTCGGTCGCCTCGTCTCGCGGCTGTCGCTGGACGACGCCGAGATCGCCGAGTGGCAGCGCGCCGCCGAGCACATGCACATCCCGTTCGACAAGCGGCTCGGCATCCACCCGCAGGACGCCCAGTTCCTCGAGAAGGAACTGTGGGACCTCGACCACACGCCGCCGGAGCACCTGCCGCTGCTGCTGCACTTCCACCCGCTCGTCATCTACCGGTTCCAGGTGCTCAAGCAGGCGGACGTGGTGCTGGCGCTGCTCCTGCAGGGCGACCACTTCACCGACGAGGAGAAGCTCGCCGACTTCGACTACTACGACCCGCTGACCACGGGCGACTCGACCCTGTCGGCGGTCGTGCAGTCGATCATCGCCGCGGAGGTCGGGTATCAGCGACTCGCGCTGAAGTACTTCTGGTCGGCGCTCTTCGTCGACCTCGCGAACCTGCACCGCAACACCCCGGACGGCGTGCACGTCGCGTCGACCGGTGGCGTGTGGAGTGCACTCGTGCTGGGCTTCGCCGGCATGCGCGACCACGGCGGCGTCATCTCGTTCTCGCCGCGGCTCCCGGTGGACTGGCAGGGGATCACCTTCCGCCTCACCGTCAAGGAGACGCGGGTGCGGATCTCCGTCCGTCGCACCGAGATGCGCTTCACCGTCGAGGAGGGCGACTCCGCGTCGTTCGTCGTCGCCGGCGGCGACGTCCTCGTCGAGGCCGGCACCACGGTGACGGTCCCGCTCGACAACCAGGGCCCGCACCTCGTCGGCGAGCCGAGCGCCAGCGACATCGAGGGCAGCCGTCGCGCCGACGGATCGCTCATCACCGTGTCGATGCCGACGATCGCGCTCGGCCCCGCGGACACCGAGTCCATCCCGATCATCCAGCCGCAGTCCGAGTAACCGATGACCGGCTCGGTGGACGACCGCTTCGGCGGGTCCGTCCGCCGGGCCGGTCGCGGCGTTACGCCCGGAGTGCCGCGCGGAAGGTCTCCAGGGTCTCGGTGGCGGTGCGCTCCCAGGAGAACCGCTTCGCCTGCTCGAGTCCGGCCTCGGCCAGCCGCTGCATCTCGTCGGGCCGGGTCACCGCGGTGCGCATGACGCCGGCGATGCTGTCGAGGGAGTTCGGGTCGAGGTAGAGCGCGGCGTCGCCGCAGACCTCGTGGTAGACGGGGATGTCGCTCATCATCACCGGGAGACCGACCATCATCGACTCGAGCGCCGGAAGACTGAACCCGTCGACGAACGAGGGCATCGCCATGATCGTCGCGCGCCGGTAGAGCTCGCCGAGCTCCTCGCTCGTGAGCCAGCCCCGCAGCTCGACCCAGTCCTGCATGCCGGTCTCCTCCACGACGGCCTGCAAGGGGTCCTCCCCGTGGCTTCCGGTGATCACGAGGTGCGGGCGTTCGTGTTCGGCGAGGAGCGGCAGCGCGCGGATCAGGCTCGCCCAGTTCTTGTGCGGGCGTCGGTTGCCCGTCGCGAGGACGTAGGGGCGTTCCTGGTCGGGCTCGCGGTCGCCGTCGATGGTGGGCATCGTGCCGGCGAGCGGCACCAGGTCGATACGCTCCCGGGGCACGCGGAGGTACTTCTCGATCTCCGCGCGGGACACCTCGCTGATGGTGAGGACCCGGGTGGCGTTCCTCGAGGTGAGCCGTTCCATGACCTTGACCGGGGCGGTGTACAGCGGCGTGGTCATGAGTTCGGGATTGCTCCAGTAGAGCATGTCGTGCATGGTGACGACCGACGGCATCGACGACCGGGCGGGGCCGAGCGTCGCGGGGGAGTGCATGAGGTCCGCGCCGTGTCGTCGTGCCTGGCGGGCCACCTGGAACAGTTCGCCGAACGCCCAGACGAAGCGGTTCTCCCCGCTGATGCCCGTGTCCACCATCTCGCCGGGGAACCAGGAGTGGTCGAGCCGGTAGCCCTCCGAGCTGATGAGCCCCACGAACTCGAATTCGCTCCCCTGCCGACCGATCTCGCGGTACAGCTCGCGGGCGTAGGTCTCCATACCGCCCTTCGTGCCGGTGTAGGACAGGAGGTCGACGGCTACGCGGGGCATAAGGCACGAGGATAGCAGCGGGACGAGCGGGATAGGCTGGTGGGCGGTCCGGTGAGCGGTGAGGAGCGGGTCCATGCCACAAGCGCCAGTCGACGAGCGGGTCTCCGTGGCGCTCTGCACCTACAACGGCGAGGCGTACCTCGCGGAACAACTGGCCGGCATCACCGCGCAGACGGTGCTCCCACGCGAGATCGTGGTCAGCGACGACGGGTCGACCGACGGGACGCCCGCGATCGTCGAGCGGTTCGCCGCGGTGTCGCCGATCCCCGTCAGATTCCTGCGGAACCCTGAGGCGCTCGGCGTCACGCGGAACTTCGAGGGCGCCATCCGGGCGACCGTCGGTGAGCTCGTGGTCCTCTCCGATCAGGACGACGTCTGGCGGGCCGACCGGGTCGAGCGGGCGCTCGCGGCCTTCGACGCCCGCCCGGAACTCCAGCTGGTGTGCTCCGACGCCCGGCTCGTCGGTGCGGACGGGTCGCCGCTCGGGACGACGCTCTTCGCGTCGCTGTCCATCGGTTCCGAGGAGCGGCAGCGCATCCGCTCCGGCGATGCGTTCGACGTCCTCCTCCGGCGCAACCTCGTGACCGGCGCGACGGTGATGTTCCGTCGGGAGGTCTTCGACGCGGCGGCTCCGTTCCCGTCGCCCTGGGTCCACGACGAGTGGCTGGCCATCGTCGCCGCGTCGCGGGGTCCGATCGAACTGCTGGACGAGCCGCTCGTCGACTACCGCCAGCACGGCGCGAATCAGATCGGTGTCGTCGAGCCGACGCTGCGGTACAAGGTCTCGCGTCTCCTGCAACCCGGGCGGCAGCGGAACCGCGACATCGCGGATCGCATGGTCGGCCTCGCCGCCTGGCTCGCCACCGCAGGGGGATCAGCGCCGCTCGCCGATCCGGGGGCCGTCGGGGCGAAGGCCGCCTTCGAAGGCTTCCGTGCCGATCTGCCGTCGGCCAGGTGGCGACGGATCCTGCCCGTGCTGCTCCGCGCGCCACGCGGCGAGTACCAGCGGTACGCGAGTCAGGGCGTGTTGGACATCGCGCGCGACCTGCTCCAGCCTGCCTGAGTGCGGCGCCTCCGGGTGGCTGTCGGCCTCGTCGTCAGGCGCCCGTGAGCAGCAGGAGGGCAGCACCGACGAGCACCACACCGAGGGCGAGGAGACCGCCTCGCCACGGAGCCCGGTGGCGCGCGGCGACGAGGAGGAGGCCCATCACGACGAGCTCTCGAGCGTTCACGAGCCACGCCGCGAGTTCGAGGTCGTGCACGGCGACGACGCCGATGGGCAGCGACAGCAGTACGCCGATCGCCTTGATCGGACTCGCCCAGCGCATCCGGCTCTCCGCCTGGAGGATGGCCGTGACCGTCCACGCGACCACGGACGGGGCGACCGCCAACGCGAGGACGGGGACGAGGGCGAGGGCCGGATCCCAGGCTTCGGCGAGGAACGGGGCGACGAGGAGCTGTGCGCCGACCGTCGTCAGGACCGCCGCCAGGACGGATACGGCGAGGGAGCGGCGGAGCGAGCGCTCGGCGAGCCCGACGAGCTCGGAACCGCGTCCGCTGCGCGCCGCCCCGACGAGGACCGGACGGATGACGTTGATCGTGGCCAGTGCCGCGGCGTCGCCCACGCTGCGCGACAGGGACATGGCGAAGGCGTACTGTCCCAGCCTGGCGTCGCCCGCCAACGCGCCGATCGAGACGCGGTCGGTCTGCCCCTGGCCCCAACCGAGGAGCGCGAACAGTGCGGTGTGCAGGTAGTCGCGGAACACGGTCGTGGTCGCTGTGCCCGGCCTGGCGTCGTCGGTCCCGGTGGGCGCAGCGCGTGCAGCGTGCCGACGGTTGAGGAGGGCGAACCCGGCCTCGGCGAGCGTGGCCTGGATCGCGCTCGCGAGCAGGGACTGCGTCATCACCAGGATCGGCACGCTGCAGAGGAGTGAAGCGGTCGACGACCAGGCCTGGGAGGACGCGATGCGCTTCCACCGTCCGGCCCGTTGCAGCCGGACCAGCGCGTCGAGACCGATCGCCGAACAGCTCGGCACGAGGACGAAGGGCGTCAGCGCGATCGCCTGCCATCGGTCGGGGCCGGTCTGGGTCAGGGACAGGGCGACGACGGTCGCGGCCAGGAGCCCACCGCCGACCCCGGCGGACCACCCGCGGAATCGTCGGACGAAGCGGTCCCCGCCCTCGGTTCCGGCGTGCACGACGGCGGTCTGCCGCGCGGCCGTGTCGCCGACGGTCTGCACGAGGGTGAGTGCCAGGACCATCCAGGCGTACATGCCGACGACGGACGGCGCGACGATCGCCGCCAGGACGAGCATGATCAGTGCAGAGGCCACCCGGGGGAGGATGCGCTCGAGGATGGACCAGGCGAGGTGGATCATCGCCGGCTCACAGGTAGAGCGTCCGGCTGTGCAGACTCTCCGCGACCCGGCCGGCTCGGGAGGCCAGACGCTCGACGGCTCGTCGTCGCCGGAGGCTCGACGGTGTGCTCGTGAGGAGCAGGAGGACACCGGAGCCGACGGCGGCGGGCAGTGACCACCAGCGTGATCGTGGCATGCCCGCGGAGCGGTGGCTCGCGTACAGCCGCACGTTCGCGCGGCCATAGGCGAAGAACTGTTTCGCGACCGAGCGGAGCTCGCCACGGAGGGCGTAGTCGACGACCGCGTCCGGAACGGCCACCGTCTCCGCACCGAGCCGCGCCGCCCGCCAGAAGAAGTCGGTCTCATCGCCGCCACCGGCGAACGACTCGTCGAACCCGCCCACCAGCTCGTACACCCGCCGGGTGAATCCGCAATTGGCTCCGATGGGCCAGGGGATGTCCCACAGGGCGCGGTAGACGCCCGAGTCGTGTGCGACCAGTCGTCCGTCCGGGAGGCGTCGGTCGACCGCCCCGCCCACGCACTCGGCACCGGCGGTGAGGGCCCGGGCATGTGCGGCGAGCCACCCGGGCCGGACGACGTCGTCCGCGTCGCAGAGCAGCACCGCCCACCCGCGTGATGCCGCGACGCCGGTGTTCCTGGCGTGGTTGATGCCCGGCCGGCCACCGGCGTCGACGAGTCGGATGCGGGCGTCGCGGTGACGGTAGTCCCGGACGAGCGCCGCCGTCGAGTCGGTCGAGCCGTTGTCTGCGACGACGACCTCGAACACCTCGTCGCTCTCCTGAGCGAGGAGGGCGTCGAGCTGCGCGCCGAGCGTCTGGGCGCCGTTCCGGCAGGGGATGACGATGGACAACACGATGGGCTCCGATCGGGATGGATACTCGTATGCTAGTATTCTAATGTCTTATTCACAAGTTTGAGCGGGGAGCACAAATGTTGAGAAAGCCACTCGGGCTGATCGTCGGGTCCGCCGAGGTGGTCGTCCTACGACTGGCCTCCGGCGTTCCCAATAACGCCGTCCGTCTGGCGGCACTGCGGTCCTGGGGTGCGGTGATCGGTGCCGGATGCGCGATCCACCACGGACTCCAGGTTCGGGGTGCCCGTCGCCTCTCGCTCGGAGCCGACTGCTTCATCGCGGAGGACGTCACGCTCGATGCCCGCGGTGGGCTCACCGTGGGCTCCCACGTGAGCATCAACAGCGGCGCGCAGATCTGGACCGCCCAGCACGACAGTGCCTCGCCGGTGTTCGCATACGAGTCGGCTCCGGTGCGCATCGGTGACCGAGCGTGGATCAACGCGCGGTCCATCATCCTGCCCGGTGTGTCCATCGGTGAGGGCGCGGTCGTCGCCGCCGGTGCGGTCGTCACGAAGGACGTACCGGCCTGGACCATGGTGGGCGGGGTGCCGGCGAAGCCCCTCGCCGATCGTCCTCGCGTCGACGCCTATCGCCTCGACGCCCGTCGGAACAAGGTCTGGTGGTGGTGACCACCCCGCGCGTCGGCCGCGCGGCGTGGTGATCCGCCGTCGTCAGAGGTACCACGTCCTCGATCGCAGGCTCTCCGTGAGCCGCCCGGCGCGGGAGGCGAGGCGCTCGACGCTGCGGCGCCGACGAGCGCTCCGAGGTCCTGAGGTGACCAGCCCTGCGACCGCCACGACGATGACGATCGGGAGTTCCCAGCCGATCGACCGCGGCATGCCCCGAGCGCGATGCCGGAGGAACAGTCGCACCGTGCCCCTGCCGTAGCCGAAGAACTGGCGTGCGACGCTCCCGAGGCCGTCGCGGAGGCGGTACTCCACGAGGGCGCCGGGTGCGGCTGTCGTCAGATGGCCCGCCTCGGCGGCCCGCCAGAAGAAGTCCGTCTCGTCGCCGCCTCCGCGCAGCGTCTCGTCGAATCCGCCGATGTGGTCGAACACGGACCGCCGGAACCCGCAATTCGCTCCCGGTGGCCAGGGATGGAAGTCGTGCACCGTACTGACTGCCTCGGACCGCCCGACGATCGTGCCGTCCGGCAGGGTTCGAACGAGCGGTCCTCCGGTGCAGTCGGCTCCGGCTTCGAACGCCCGGGCGTGGGCGTCGAGCCAGCCGGGTTGCACGACGTCGTCGGCGTCGCACAGGAGGACGACGGACCCGTGGGACGCGCGGACACCGATGTTCCGGGCGTGATTGATGCCCGGGCGAAGGCCTGCCTCGACGAGGTGGACGCGTGCGTCGCGATCCCGGTATCGCCGCACGAGTTCCGCGGTGTCGTCGGTCGAGCCGTTGTCGGCGACGATGACCTCGATGTCGGAGGCGTGCCGCTGTGCGAGCAGGGCGTCGAGTTGGTGGGCGAGGGTGTCTGCACCGTTACGGCAGGGGATGACGATCGAGTACACGGGCCTCCGGGGGACTGGGCGGGGACCCAACTCTTCCATCTGGACCGGATGAATACAAGATGAGATATATCTCTCAGACGGATGATGTGCCGAAGCGCCGATAGCCCTCGGGGACGGAGAAGCGATCGATGACGGTCGCCGATGGCCCGGCGACGAGCGAGCCGGCGGGCACGGATCGCGTCACGACGGCACCTGCTCCGATGACCGCCCCGCGGCCGATGGTGACGCCGCTCAGGATCGTCGCGCCGGCGGCGATCCACACGTCGTCCTCGATGACGACCGGGTCCGTCTTCGTGGCCTGGCCGGGTCGGACGGGGTGGAATCCGGTGTCGTAGATGCGGACGCCGTCCCCGATCGCCACGCGGTCGCCGATCCGGACGGAGTGCTCCGCGTGGATCACCGTCCCCTGGTTGATGAAGACGCGGTCTCCGAGGATCAGTTCTCCGGCCGGTCCCGTGGACAGCGCCGACCGCGCGGTGACCGAGCGCATCTTGAGTCGACGTCCGGCGCGGAACGTTCCGATGATGCGAAGGGACGGGGCGCGACCTTCGAAGATCGCGAGCGTCGGCATCGTCCCGGCCAGCAGCCAGAGGAGGAGCGCTGCACGGAGGAGCCCCGCACCGTTGGCGGCGAGCTGCCGGGTGCTTGCGGCGAGGCGGCGGAACGGTGCGGGCACGAGGCTCCCCTTGGGTGATGGTGAAGAATGAACGGTTCATATATTAGATGGATCTGTAAGTGTCCGCAACAGCTGAAATGTCATATACTGAATTCGCCGTCGGTGCGACGGTCCCGAACCCGAGAGATCCGCTATGACCACGACCGTCCTGCACGTGACCGACTGCTACGCCGGCGGTATTCCCGTCGCCATCGAGGCCTACGTCCGCAACTCCCCGCCGGAGGTCGAGCATCATCTCCTCTTCGCGGCGCCCGACGGCGCGCCCGCCGACGTCCCCGTGGCGGGTACCTTCCGCTCGGTTCGTCGGATGGCGGGAGGGCACCTGCCGGCGCTCGTCGCGATCCGTCGGGCGCGCCGGGCCCTCCGGCCGGACATCGTCCACGCACACTCGAGCTTTGCGGGTGCGTACGCGCGACTCGCCCTGCGGAATTCCGCTCGGACGCGGATCGTGTACACCCCGCACTGCTACGCGTTCGAGCGGACGGACATCTCCGCGCTCGGTCGCAGCGTCTATCGCGGCGTGGAGTGGCTGTTGTCCTTCAACGTCGAGACGATCGCCGCATGCTCGGAGGGCGAGGCGGCCCGGTCCGATCGCCGTGGTCCGTTCGGGCCCCGGGTCGTCCTCGTGCCGAACGTGCTCGAGCGCGCCGAGCGGAACGCGCACCGCCCCGAGGTCGAGGCGCACCGTCCGCTTCGCGTCACGAGTCTCGGACGCCTTGCACCGCAGAAGGATCCCGCGCGCTTCGCGTCCGCGGCGGCGTCGATCCGCGAACGCGGCCTGGCGGTCGAGCCGGTGTGGATGGGCGGAGGGCCGGACGACGAGGCCGACCGCCTCCGCCGCGCGGGTGTCCAGGTCACCGGCTGGATCCCGCACCCCGAGGTCTCCTCCCGACTCGCCCAGAGCGACGTCTATCTGCACACCGCTGCCTGGGAGGGCTTCCCGCTCGCCGTGCTCGAAGCCGTCCAAGCCGGCGTCCCGACCCTCGTACGACGGATCGACGCCTTCGGCGACCTCCCGGACGCCCTCACCATCGAGGGCGGGCTCGAGACGATGATCGTCAGCCGACACGCCGGACCCGAGGCGTTCGCCGCCTGGGCTGCCGCGAACAGGGCCGGCTGGACGGAGCGGTTGCGCGATCACACCCCCGCCCACCAGCAGCTCGCCCTCGCCGACGCCTACCGCGTCCCGCAGGTCGCTTGATGCGCATCGCCGTCGTCCACTGGGGACGCACCGGTGCAGGGCCGCTCTTCGCCCAGGAGCTCGCACAGGCGCTCCAAGAGGATGGCGCCTCGATCGTCGTCTCCTACTCGCTCGACGCGGAGATCGCGGAACGGTTCACCGGACTCGGCGTGCCTGCATTCGGGGTCCGCACCTATCGCGACCGACGTGGCGCGCTCCTCGGTCTCCCGCGTCTCCTGGTCGCGACGGTCGGGCTCGACCGCTTCCTCCGGCGGCATCGGGTCGACGTCGTGGTGATCGCGATGGAACATCTCTGGCAGGGTGTGGTCGCCCCGGTGTTCCGGCTCGGCCGACGGCGTACCTTGCTCTGCGTCCACGATGCGACGATGCACCCCGGCGACCACTCGGGGATCGAGCATCTGCTGCGTCGCGTGGAACGCGGCGTCGCGGACGGGGCCGTCGTGTTCTCGAACGCCGTCGCCGCACAACTGGCCTCGCTCGGCGCCTTCCCGACCGACCGGATCCACGAGACCGTCCACGCCGCGTACCGCGTCGACCCCGGCCGCGCCGCCCGAACGGTCGGGTCCTCCGAGGTCCCGGTCGTCGGGTTCTTCGGCCGACTCTCCGCGTACAAGGGTCTCGACCTCGGCATCCGGGCCATCGCGGAACTCCGGTCGCGTGGGATCCGGGTCCGGTTCCGCGTCGTGGGATCCGGGGCCGACGAATCGGTCGCCGCACTGCGGCATGAGGACGACGAGGTCCAGAACCGCTGGGTCGCGCAGGATGAGATCGAAGGCGTCGTCGGCGGGTTCGACCTGGCCCTCCTGCCCTACACCGAGGCGAGCCAGTCCGGCGTCCTCGCGTACACCATGGCGCTCGGCGTCCCCGCCGTCGTGACCCCGGTCGGTGGACTCGCCGAGCAGGCGACCGCCTCCGGTTCAGCGATCGTCGCGACCAACGTGACGCCGACCGCGCTCGCGGACGCGATGGCGTCGGTGCTCACCGACGAGGAGTTCGCGAGGGCGCTCTCCGAGGCCGGAAGGGCGGCGGCATCGGGTTCGATGTCGTGGGCTCGTGTCGCGGCGGATGTCCGTCAGGCCGCCACGGTGGTCAGCCGCCGCTGAGCGCCGGTCCGTCGGCAGCCTGGCCGGACGGACGACCCGACGGAACGGCCCGCTCGCGCGTCATGCGTGAGCGGGCCGTTCGTGTGGTCACCCGAGACTCGGCGGCCTCGCCGAGCCTCCTGGCCTGAGGCTCAGGAGGAGGCACACGGCGACGACGAGCATCGGGGTGAGGTGGCGGAGGAACGAGCCGTAGTCGGGCTCGAAGATCGACTGCACGATGAGGAAGGCGAGCAGCGAGGCGAGCAGGCGGTTCTGGAACGGCGTCAGTGCCGGCGAGCCGGCGTCAGCACGACGGCGGGCGGATCGGATCGCGACGAGGAGGGACACCCAGATCACGATGAGCAGGACCGCGACGATGAGATAGATCGCGCCGCCCCGGAACAGTAGGGGGATCGGCACGATGAAGGAGCCGAAGGTCAGCACGCTGTTGACGAAGCCGAAGACCGGGCCCGTGCCTGGGACGAACTGGGTGATCAGGGTGTTCACGGACGCATTGCTCCGGTATTCGTTCACCGTGTGACGGAAGTGGTCGAGGTCGACACCGACGAACTGCGGGAAGACGACGGCGAGTACGGCGTAGAGCATGAGGATCACCACGAGGGTGGTCACCCAGCCGCGCCGCAGACGCAGCACGAGTCGAAGGGCGACGAAGACGCCGGCGACGAGGAACCAGTAGGTGCGGAAGGCCTCCGCATACAGCAGCATCGCGAGGATCGGCGCAAGCTCGCTCAGGATCCGGCTCCCACGGCAGAGGACGATGACGAGCACGACGCCCATCGTCAGGAGGTCCTTCGTGTAGGCACCGTGATAGATCGCGGCGAGGGCGACGCAGCTGACGATGATCCCCCAGTCCAGCCAGCCGGCTGACGACACCTGGGTCTTCCGAAGCGCCAGCGTGAGCGCGAGCAGGTAGCTCAGCACCCCGAGCATGGCGGCGAGCGCCGGCAGCTCGGCGAGTCCGAGCCATCGGTAGACCGCCGCGATGAGCTGGAACGACGCGTCCGCGTCGGCGAAGGTGCCCCGATTGACATTGATGATGGTGCCCTCGTCGTTCGAGAAGTGCGAGGGGAGCCCGGGGCGGTCGGCCGCCACCCAGGCGAGCGCGATGAGGGAGGCGACCACGAACACCCCGCCGCCGATGAGGCTGTGCTCGTCGGTCGGTCTGGGGGTCGCGTCGGGGGACCGGGGCTCCGCGCTGGCACGTGTCTCGATAGGCGTGCGCATGGGTCAGCCGGTGAAGGACCGCACGAAGGTGAGCGGGGGTTGGAGGTCACCGAACCACGTCTCCGCGTAGTTCGAGAGCTTCCGGTTGTTGTTGTCGATCGCGATGACCGGGCGTCCCATCTGGAGTGCGATGAGCATGGCGTGCAGGCGATCGGTCACGACCGTCTCGCCGCTGGCGATGGTCCGGACGGCCGCGGCGAATCGGCGTTCGGCCCGTCGCATCCACGCCTCCTGGCTGCTCTCCAGGAGCGGCTTCAGCATCGGGTACTTCGCCGCCCGCCACCCGAGCCACTCGTGGGCCCGCAGGTCCACGGGGTCCGCGCGCCAGTCGGTGCTCCTGGAGCCGACCGGTCTCCCTGCGGTCTCGTCGTCCGTCCGCGCGATCACGATCCTGCCCTGCGTCGGTTCCGGGGCGACGATGGCGCCCAGGAGGTGGACGGCGTCGGGGGAGAGCGTGAGGTCGTCGACGTGGTCGCGGACGAGGTCGAAGGAGGCCTGGTCGCGCACGGCCACCCGGAGTCGGCGGCGGGAGGCGAACCGTCGGACGAACGCCTCCTGGTCGGACGGTTCCGGGAAGACGACCGACTGGGGGGCTTGGATGAGGAGCGTTTCACGCGGGAGGTGCTCGGCGAGGTCGTACCGCGACTCGTTGAGGACGGGGTACAGGCCTCCGAGGTTGCCGCCGCCCTGGATGAGGACGGGGATGGCGGAGTCGCGCACGCGCCTCGGCATGGTGCCGACGCTCGAGGTGGTCCGCACGTCGATGCGGTGATCCCGCCAGAACTTCGCCTGCGCCAACGCGATGGCAGAGTCTCCGGCGTTCTTGTGGTCGGGGAACTGGGTGAAGTGCAGCTCGGTGACGCCTCGGTGCAGGTGGACGAACGCTGCCTCGGCGCGGCTGCGCATGGTCTCGAGATAGGACATGTTGCTCCATTCGGGTGGGGTTCGGGAGAGGGGAGGATCGAAGACTGGAACACCGCACTCCACATCTTGTATGCTAATATACTGCACGGATCGGTCCACGACAAGGTCGGCGGTCCCGCCGAGCGCCGCAGGCTGCTCGCCCCTCCCGTCAACCGACGCGAACCCGACCGCGCGTCAGGAAGCCCACCCGTCATGCCGTTCATCGCAGCCCGCCGATCCTGGGAGCGCCGGTTCTCCCGCGCCGTCCTCCTCCTCGACCTCCTCGCGGTGTGCGCCGCCCTCGGCGCGACACAACTGCTCTGGTGGGACACCTACTGGACGGGGGCGGTCGAGGTGGCCGGTCCGCTCGGCCACCTCGTGGTCGGGTACCCCGCGATCACCCTCGCGCTCGCGCTCGCCTGGTGGTTGCCACTGACGGACGCCCGGTCCAGACACCCGCGCGTCCTCGCGGGAGGATGGTCGCCGTACCGGCGGGTGATCCTCGTGACCACGACGGTCTTCGGCGGCTTCGCGATGAGCTCCTACCTGTTGAAGCTCGAGATCGGGCGCAGCTTCCTCCTGACCGCGCTGCCGCTCGGCGTCGTGCTGCTCGTGACGATCCGCTGGGCCGCGCGACGGCGCCTCCGTGCGCGACGGCGCAGCAGTGCGTTCGTCTACCGGACGCTGCTCGTCGGCGATCGCGACCACGCCGTGCACGTCGCCGAGCGAATGCGCCGTGGCGAGTGGGCAGGACATCGCGTGGTCGGCGTCGTGACGCCGGGCATCGTCGACGACGAACGCATCGCCGACGCGCCCGTCCTCGCCGGGCGTGCCTCGATCCTCGAGGCCGCCGTCGACGTCCAGGCCGACACGGTGATCGTCGCCGGTTCGGAGGAGCTCACACCTGCCGCGTTGCGTCGCCTCGGCTGGGAGCTCAGCGAGCGGGGCGTGCGGCTCATTATCGCCCCGACGCTCACCGGGGTCGCACCGATGCGACTGCACCTCCAGCCGGTGGACGGCATCCCGCTGCTTCACGTCGACTACCCCGAGATCACCGGCGCGAAGGCTGCGGCCAAGCGGACGTTCGACGTCGTCGGCTCGGCGGGTCTCCTCCTGCTGCTCTCGCCCGTCCTGCTCGCCGTCGCGATCGCGGTCATGACGACGAGCCGGGGCGGCGTGCTCTACCGCCAGGAGCGCATCGGCCTCCGCGGCCGCCCCTTCCAGATCCTCAAATTCCGCTCGATGGCCTCCGGCGCCGACACCGGTGCCGCCTTGGCGGCGCAGCAGCGTGCCGATGAGCTGCTCACCAAGCCGGAGCACAACCCGCTGGTGACCCCCGTCGGCCGCATCCTCCGGAAGTACTCGCTCGACGAACTGCCGCAGCTGTTGAACGTGCTCGGCGGTTCGATGAGCCTGGTCGGGCCGCGACCGCACCGCGACTGGGAGGTCGAGCGGTACGACCTGCTCGCCCGTCGGCGTCTCCTCGTCAAACCCGGCATGAGCGGCCTCTGGCAGGTCAGCGGGCGGTCCAGCCTCTCCTGGGACGACTCGGTCGATCTCGACCTGTACTACGTCGAGAACTGGTCGGCGGCCACCGACATCGGGATCCTGGCCAGGACGGTCCGCGCGGTCGTCGCCCCGGGGGCGGACGCGCGGTGACGGCCGGCGGTCACCGCTCGGGCAGCTTGTGGCGCCAACTGAGCCCGCCGGCACCGAGGACCGCGCAGACCACGAGGAGGAGCCAACCGCCGCTCGTGAGGAGGCTGCTCTCAGCGGCCCCGGACGCGAGCAGGGTCACGACGATGAGCGCAGCCCACACGTGCACGACACTCCGACGGTTGGTGGCCACGAACCAGGTCCGGACGAGCGCCAGACCGCCGAGGAGGAGGAAGAGGACGAGCCCGATCAGTCCGAGTTGCAGGGAGACGTCCAGGTAGGCGTTCAGCGCCGAGTCATTCACCCGGCCGAGACTCGCGTCGATGAGTCGGTAGGGGACCGCGTCCGCCACCCAGCCACCGGTCCAACCCCACCCGTTGAGTTCACTCGCGGCCGGTCGCCGCATCGTCTCCTGCCACAGGGCGTACCGCTGCTCGATCTCGAGCCCCAGTCCGAAGAGCCGGAACACCTCGGCACGGTTGAAGTAGCCGACGACCGCCACCAGTGCCAGCACCGCGAGCAGGACGAACTGCCACATCCGACGGAGTTCCGGTCGAAGCTGCCGGAAGACGTAGAGGACGGCGGTGGCGATCCCGAGGGTACCGGCGAGCAGCGCGATACTCGGCGAGCGCGTCCCGAGGATCAGGCCGGCCGCGAGCGCGATCGATCCGATCGTCACCCCGTGACGCACCGACCTGGTCCGCCACTCGACGACGAAGGTGACGAGCCCGATCAGTGCCGCGATCCCGAGCGCGCTCCGCGAACCGAACACGCCCTCGAGCGGTCCGCCGAGGGCGAGGTTGCCGCTGATCCCGAGGAACGGGAGCGGCGTGTCGATGAGGACCCCGCTCAGCACTTCGAGCGCGAGCGAGGCACCGAGTAGCGCTCGGAACGCGGTCCCCGTCGCACGCACGATCTGGATCGTGTCCCGGGTGAGGGCGATCACGATCGCGACGAACGCCCAGGCGAGTTGCTCGCCGATCGCCGGCCAGGTCGCGAGTGGCGTGGCGCTCCAGGCGATCGAGAGCGCGCTCCACGCGAGGAAGAGCAGGACCGAGATGGGCAGCAGCCCACGCCACTCGATGATGGGCAGCCGCGCCAGCAGGATCCCGGTGCCGATGGCCGCGAGACCGGCGAGCATGGCACTGAAGCCGGCGCCGCCGATGAGGCTCGTGACGAGGTGTTCGCCGAAGGCGGTCCCGATGGCGATGGTCGCGAAGGCGGCGGCGACCGGCGCGGAGGACAGGACGCGCGCCGCGGCGGAGAACGTGTCGAAGTCGGCCGGTCTCACGCCGCGCTCACCGGCTGAGGTGGTCGCGTCGGGGCGTGGATGCTCGCTCGGCCGGGCCACCGGTGTCGGTCACGGGCCAGGCCGGCTCCTGCTTGGTCTTGACGACGAGGAGGACGAGGAGGACCCACCCGGACTCGATGAGCAGTCGGCTTTCGGCGACGGACTGGACGACGAGCGAGACCGCGATGAGGACGGGTGCCAGCGAGAGTGCCGTGTACGGTCGGTGCGCGTCCAGGTCCACTCGCGGCCGGTCGACGGCGAGGAACCAGGTGCGGGTCAACATCGACAGGACGACCGCGGCGAACAGGACGAGGCCGACGACCCCGAGCTGGAACCACACGTCGAGCCACGCGTTGTGGGCCTGCAGCTGCCGGACGCCGCGCCGGATGACGAGATCGGTGAAGAGCGGCTCCCACGGTGCCCAGGGGCTCGAGAACCCCCAACCGACGACCGGCCGTTGTTCGATGAGGCGCCAGACCGTGGCCCAGATGTCGAGACGACCGGTGAGGTCGGGGCTCTTCCCGAGGAGGCCGAGCAGCTGCGTGCGGAAGGCGACCGCCACCACGGCCCCGACGACGGCGACACCGGCGATGGCGAGGTACACGGGCGTGCGGGCTGCTGGGCCACTCGCGCGCCGGATGGCGAGGGCCGACGCCAGGACGACAGCGGTGACCACCGCCGCGAGCAGGATCGTGGTCGAGAAGCTCAGCAGGAACATGGCCACCGAGAGCGCCAGTCGGAGGATCAGTGTCCATCGCCGCTCCGGGCCGGCGATGCCCGCCGCCGCATGCTGCTCGCGACGCGCCGCCAACCGGACGCCGAACACGATGATCCCGAGGAGGGCGACGACGGCGAGCAGGTTGGCGTTCCCGGAGATGCCCTGGATGCGCCCACCGGAGAAGAGGAGCTCACGCGACCAGTAGTCGAGCAGCGGCGGGTCGGCCGAGTCACCCGCGTAGAAGTTCGGGAGCAGCGGGTGACGGAGGACCGCAGCCACGAACAGCTCGAAGAGGAGGGACAGGGCGAGCAGCCAGGTCACGGCGCGCCCGAGGACCCGGAGGACCTCCGGCCAGGTGAAGCAGGTGGCGAGGGTCAGCCCGAGGATCGTGCAGAGGGCCGCGCCGAGGAGCGTCGCAGCGGTGCCGCTCGGATAGGCGGACCAGGCCAGGGACAGGACCGCCAACGCCCCGTAGCCGACGAGCGACCAGGGGATCCTGGTGCGCTGCCACCTGGGACGGACGACGACCATGCAGGCGAGCGCCGCACCACCGGCCAGGAGGGCGACCGCCGTGTAGCCCCAGATCGTGAACAGGTTCGTCCAGAACGTCCCGGCCAGCACCGCGAACGTCGCGAACACGGCCACGTGTCGGACGACGATCGCACGCGTGGTCAGCGTCGCCGGCGGGCGGGGCGGGGCGGGTTCGGTCGGCAGCATCGTGCCCCCAGGGTAGCGGCTGCCGCCAGGACCGACGCCCTGCCCCGGACGGTCGATCAGACGAACGCCGCGGTGCCGGTGATGGCCCGTCCCACGATGAGGGCGTTCATCTCGCGCGTGCCCTCGTAGCTGTAGAGCGCTTCGGCGTCCGCGAAGAACCGGGCGGCGTGGTAGTCGAGCACGATGCCGTTCCCGCCCATGATCTCGCGAGCCCAGGCGACGGTCTCGCGCATGCGGGCCGTGCAGAAGGCCTTCGCGAGGGCCGAGTGCTCGTCGCGTTGCGTGCCCTCGTCGAGCATCTGCGAGACGCGGACGCACATCGCCATCGACGCGGTGATGTTGCCGAGGCACTTCGAGAGGAGGTCCTGGATCAGCTGGTGGCCGGCGATGGGCTTGCCGAACTGCACCCGCTCCTTCGCGTAGGCGACCGCCGCCTCGTAGGCGCCGACGGCGACGCCGACGCTCGACCAGGCCACGCCGGCGCGCGTGAGACGGAGGACCTTCGCGGTGTCGCGGAAGGAGTTCGCGTGTTGGAGCCGGAGGCGTTCCGGCACCCGCACCTCGTCGAGGGTGATGTCGGCGTTCTGCACCATGCGCAGACTGATCTTCCCCTCGATCTTCGTCGCGGAGTATCCGGGGGAGTCGGTGGGGACGATGAACCCCTTCACCTGGCCGTCGGCCGTGTCCTTCGCCCAGATGATGGTGATGTCGCTGAAGGTCGCGTTGCCGATCCACCGCTTCGAGCCCGAGAGGATCCAGTCGTCGCCGTCACGGGTGGCCGTGGTCCGGAGCCCCTGCGCGCTGTCCGAGCCGGACTGGGGTTCCGTGAGCCCGAACGCCCCGAGCACCTCACCCGACGCGAGCTTGGGCAGCCACTCGTCCTGCTGCTCCTGCGAGCCGCATTCGCTGATCGATCCCATCGTGAGTCCGTCCTGCACCCCGACGAAGGTTGAGATGGACGCGTCGATCCTGGACAGTTCCATCGACGCGAGGCCGCGGAACACGGCGCTGTTCTCGAACGGGGTCGTCTGGGGCCAGGCCCATCGGGCGACGTCGAGCTCGAGCAGCGGGGCGATGAGGTGCTTCGGGAACTCCGCCCGCTCCCAGTACTCGTTCACGATCGGCTTCGCCTCGGTCTCGGCCCAGGCGCGGAGCCGGGCGATGGCCTCCTGCTCGGGGGCCGTCAGGAGGCTCTCGAAGCCGTAGAAGTCGCTGGCGAGGGGTTCGAAGATCATGGTCCGTTGCTCCATTGCGTCCGCTGGCGCCGGATCGGCGTCTCCGCAAGCCTAAGCAGGTGTGCTCGGCATCGACAGCGGCTTGGTAGTTTGGTCCATGGTGCCGGGCGACCGCGTCGCGCGGCTTGTAGGACGACGCCAAGCGGCCCCAGGGTCCGGCTGGCGCGTCATCTCGTCCGTCGAAAGGGCCCCACCATGTTCGTGCCGCTCCGTGCCACTCCTCGTGACTACGCGTGGGGGTCGCCGACCGCGATCGCGGAGCTGCTCGGGTCCGAGCCCTCAGGACGTCCGGAGGCGGAACTCTGGCTCGGTGCACACCCCGGGGCCCCGACGCCGATCGCGGATCCGTCGACGGTGGGAGGACACGCCGACCTCGAGCGCTGGCTCGCCGCGGATCCCACCGCGCTCGGCGGACGAGGCTCGCTGCCGTTCCTCCTCAAGGTCCTCGCGGCGGCCCATCCGCTCTCGTTGCAGGCCCACCCCGATCTCGGGAGGGCCGCCGCGGGGTTCGCCGCCGAGAACGCGCGAGGCGTGCCGATCGACGCCCCGCACCGCAACTACAAGGACGCCCTCCACAAGCCGGAGCTCATCGTCGCGCTCCGGGACGGCTTCGAGGCGCTCTGCGGGTTCCGCGAGCTGGCCGCGACCGACGCCCTGCTCATCGAGCTGGTGGCCTCGGCGCCCGACCCGGCTGCTGCGGCGCGCATCAACATGCTCCGGGGCATGGTGGCCGCCCCCGACGGGCTCCGCGACACCGTCCGGATCCTGCTCGAACAGCTCCCCGGCGGGCTGCTCGACGCCCTCGTCGTGTCCGCCGCGGCTCCCGGTTCTGGTGCGTTCGACGCGGAGCGTGCCCTGGTCGGACGACTCGCGGAGGAGTATCCCGGCGATCCCGGCATCGCGGTCGCGCTGCTGCTCAACCTCGTCACGTTGCGAGCGGGGGAGGCGCTCTACCTCCCGGCTGGCAACATCCACGCCTACCTCCGCGGCATCGGTGTCGAGCTCATGGCCGCGAGCGACAACGTCCTGCGAGGCGGGCTCACCCCCAAGCACGTGGACGTGCCCGAACTCCTGGAGGTCCTGGAGTTCGAGCCTCGGCCGGTGCCGTGGCTCACCCCGACGGACCTGGGCGGGGGGCTCAGCCTCTTCGTTCCGGACGTGCCGGATTTCGAGCTGCTGCGGGTGGACCTGAGCGATGGGCCGGCCGAGCAGGAGTCGTCGTTCCGACTCCCTGGGCCCGGGATCGCGATCGTCACCGACGGCTCGGTGACGATCGACGGAGCGACCTCGTCCATCGAGCTCGGTCGAGGTGGCTACGCCTTCATCACGCCCGACGAGGCGGAGCTGCGCTTCTCCGGGACGGGGACCCTCTTCCTGGCGACCACCCAGGGCTGACCGCCCGGCCGATTGGTCCGATCCACGCGGCTCAGGCGCTCTCCCGGACCCCGAACCTGCGCCGGTAGGCGGCGGGCGTGGTGCCGAGGACGCGGTCGAAGTGGTGACGGAGGACGGCCGCGGTGCCGAACCCGGTGTCCGCGGCGATCCGTTCGACACCGTGGTCGGTGCGTTCGAGCATCTCCTGGGCTCGGAACAGGCGTTGCCGGTTCAGCCAGGCGGCAGGCGTGCTGCCGAGCTCCGAGCGGAAGCGGCGAGCGAAGGTCCGCTCCGACATGTGTGCCTGCCGTGCGAGACGCCCGATGGGCAGGTCCTCGGCGAGGTGGTCGAGCATCCAGTCGACGACCGGTGCCAAGGACTCGCACTGCTGTGCCGCGACGGGGGAGAGGACGTACTGCGCCTGCCCGCCGTCGCGCTGCGGCGGGACGACCATTCGGCGGGCGATGACGTTCGCGCTCGCCGCGCCGTACTCCTGTCGTACGAGGTGCAGACACGCGTCGATGCCGGCAGCGGTTCCTGCGCCCGTGATGACCTTGCGGTCCTCGACGAACAGCACGTCGGGGTCGACGGTGGTGCCCGGGAACATCGTCTGCTGCTCGCTCGTGTACATCCAGTGGGTGGTGCTCCGGCGACCGTCGAGCAGTCCTGCGTGACCGAGGACGAACGATCCACTGCACACGCTGAGGACCCAGGCACCCCGCGCCTCCGCCGCTCGCAGGACGTCGAGGTAGGCCTCGTCGACCGGTCCGCCGCGCGATCCACCACGACCGGTGATCACCACGAGGTCCGCCTCGGCCGCGAAAGACAGGTCGTCGTCGACGATCATGTCGAAGCCGCGCGCACCGTCGTCGCTCAGATTCATCCGGACCGGACCGGGGTCCTTCGTGACGATGCGGAGGTCGAATGCAGGGCCGCCCTGGTCCGATCGGTCGATGCCGAAGACCTCGCAGACGACGCTGAACTCGAACGGCTGCAGCGCCGGGATGGCGAGCAGGGCGACCTTCGACAGCATGGGACCTCCGGGTGATCGTTTTGGCAGAAATGTGCTGCTGTACGCCCATCCTGCCACTGGTGGCAGTTTTTCACCATTCATAGAGTTCCAGACATGTCCATCATCGCACTCGTCGTCGGCCTCATCATCGTCCTCGTCGCGGTCGTCGCCTCCGCGGCGACCCTCCGTGCCGTCCTGACCGACGGCTATCGCCGTGTCCCCACACGCGCCGCCGTCCGACGCACGCGCCTCCAGTAGTCTGGTCACTCCGTCTGCAGCACGGCAGATGGAGGACTCCCTGGAGGAAGCATCGTGACGTGGCTGGTGACGGGCGGGGCCGGGTACATCGGCGCCCACGTGGTTCGAGCGTTCCAGGCCGAGGGGATCGACGTGGTCGTCCTCGACGACCTCTCCAGCGGGCACGAGCGCTTCATCCCGGCGGACGTGCCGTTCGTCCGCGGCACCCTGCTCGACGGCTCGGTGCTGGAGCGGGCGTTCTCGGAGTTCGAGCTCAGCGGTGTGGTCCACGTCGCCGGATACAAATACGCGGGCGTCTCCGTGCAGCGCCCGCTGCACACCTACGCCCAGAACGTCACGGCGACCGCGATGCTGCTCGGAGCCATGGAGGAGCACGGCGTGGAGCGCATCGTCTTCTCCTCGAGTGCTGCGGTGTACGGGACCACGGACGTCGACCTCGTCACGGAGGACACGCCCAAGGCCCCGGAGTCGCCCTACGGGGAGTCGAAGCTCATCGGCGAGTGGCTGCTCAGTGACCAGGGCGTCGCGACCGGGCTGCGTCACACCTCGCTGCGCTACTTCAACGTCGTCGGTTCCGGGACGGACGAGGTCTACGACACCAGTCCGCACAACCTGTTCCCCCTCGTGTTCGACGCGCTCCTCGCCGGTCGTACGCCGCGGATCAACGGGGACGACTACCCGACCCCCGACGGCACCTGCGTCCGCGACTACCTGCACGTGGCCGACCTCGCCGCCGCCCATGTCGCCGCGGCGAAGCGCCTCGACGCCGGCGAGCCCCTCGAGCCGGCCTACAACCTCGGCAGCGGGGACGGGTCGAGCGTCGGGGAGATCATGACCGCCATGGCCGAGGTCACGGGCATCGACTTCACGCCCGAGATCATGCCGCGTCGCGCCGGCGATCCCGCACGGATCGTCGCGTCGGGAGCGCTCGCCGCTCGCGATCTGGACTGGCGGATGCGTCACGACCTCCGGCAGATGGTGGAGAGCGCGTGGCGGGCGCGCCGCGCCGCCTCCTGACCTCGATCGGGGGCGCGATCGTTCCCGTCACCCAGTTCAGGTGACACGCGGCGCGTCGCGAACCCTCACCTCGTGATTGAGGCTTTACGATGTGCGACTTGACTCGACCATAACTACAAGGGTGTAATTATGTATCGCGCCGCGTGGCGCAGGGTACGAGCAGTTGGGGAGACGGTATGGCAATTCCTGAGTATCGTGCCGGGGTACCCGACGACTGGTTCGTCGATCCGGTCAATCTGGGAGTGCCCGGCGTCCGTCAGCCGGCTGCCGACGGCGAGGACGACACCCAGCTCTCCTGGCAGACGGACGCACTCTGCGCCCAGACCGACCCTGAGGCCTTCTTCCCGGAGAAGGGCGGCTCCACGCGCGACGCCAAGCGGATCTGCACGAGCTGCGACGTCAAGTCACAGTGCCTCGAGTACGCGCTGGCCAACGACGAGCGCTTCGGCATCTGGGGCGGCCTCTCCGAGCGCGAGCGTCGCAAGCTCCGCAAGCGCGCCGTCTGACCGGTCGACCGACCCACTTCACCCGCCCGTCCGCCACGCGCAGCCCGCCCGATCCGGGGCGCGCCCGTCCGGTTCCCGGCCTTCCGCGCTCGCCCGCTTAGTCTGATTCCGATGTCTCCCCGAGTAACGGCGATCCTCGTGGTGCGTGACGGCTCAGCGTCGCTCGCACGCACGCTCGACGCCCTCAGTGCCCAGACCCGTCCGGCGGACGGGATCATCGCCGTCGCCACCCGCAGCAGCGAAGCGACGATCGCCGAACTCAGCCGGGTCCCCGGGATGAAGCTCGTGACCTCGTCCGAGGACCTCAGCTTCGCGCAGGCCGTCGCGGCCGGCGTCCGGGTCACCGACCAGCCCGAGGACGCCGAGCAGATGCTCTGGCTGCTCTCCGAGGACACCGCGCCGGAACCCACGGCGCTCGCCGCACTGCTCGGCGCCCTCGAGGTCTCACCGTCGGTCGGCGTCGCCGGTCCGAAGATCCTCGACTGGGACGACGCCTCCTTCCTCCGTCGCTACGGCGAGACCATCACCTCGCTCGGTGCCGCGGTCCCGGTGGTCGAGGACGAACTCGACCAGGCCCAGCACGACACGATGAACGACGTCATGGCCGTCGGCCCTGCCGGCATGCTCGTGCGCCATCAGCTGTGGGACCAGTTGGGCGGCTTCGACCAGGCGCTCGTCGCCGACGACGCGCTCGACTTCTGCATCAGGACCCGTCTCGCCGGCTTCCTGGTCGCGGTCGTGCCGACGGCGCGCGTCGCCTCGGCGGGGGAGGGCATCGCCGGACCCTCCTGGTCGAACCGGCTGGGAGCCCGCCGTCGCCGACACCGCCAGGCCCGCGCAGCCCAGCTGCACCGCCGACTCGTCTACGCGCCGGGGATCATGGTCCCCGTGCACTGGCTCAGCCTGGTGCCGCTCGCCATCCTGCGGGTCATCGGCCACTTCGTGAAGAAGCAGCCCGAGCTCGTGCTCGGCGAGCTTTCCGCGGCCTTCGCGGTCGCCTTCTCGGGGACCAAGGTCCAGAACGCGCGTCGCCAGCTCGCGAAGAACCGGACCCTCGGGTGGTCCAGCATCGCCGGCCTGCGCATGCGTCTCGACGAGGTGCGGCGGAAACGCGCCCTCGCGAGGGAGGCGACGCAGATCGGGTTCATCGGTGAGGAGCGCGACCTCCGCTTCTTCTCCGGCGGAGGCGCCTGGGTCGTCCTCGCCGCCGCCGTCCTCGGTGCCGCGATCCTCGCCCCGCTCCTCGGCGCCTCGTTCATCACCGGTGGTGGGCTCCTGCCCCTGTCGTCGACGGTGGGCGAGCTCTGGCAGCACATCGGGTTCGGCTGGCGTGACGTCGGACTCGGGTTCGTCGGCGCCGCCGACCCGTTCAACGCCGTCCTGGCGGTCCTCGGGTCCATCACGTTCTGGGAGCCGTCGTTCTCCCTCGTCCTGCTCTTCCTGCTCGCCCTCCCACTCTCGGCGCTCGGCGCCTGGTTCGCGGCGACGCGTCTCACCGAGCGCGCAGGCCCCCGTGCCGTCGCCGCATTGCTGTGGACCCTCGCGCCGACGCTGCTGACCGCGCTGGCGGACGGACGTCCGGCGGCGGTCATCGTGCACGTGCTGCTGCCCTGGCTCTTCTACGCCGGCGTGGTGGCCGCACGTTCCTGGGCCGCTGCGGGTACGAGCGCCTTCCTGTTCGCCGCGATCGTCGCGAGCGCCCCGTCGTTGGCTCCGGCCCTCCTCGTCATCTGGGTCGTCGCGATGGTCTTCGCGGGCCGGGGCATCGCGAGGGTCGCGCTCGTCCCGATCCCCGCCGCCGCGCTCTTCGCCCCCCTCGTCTGGCAGCAGGGTGTCCACCGCGGCAACTGGCTCGGGCTCCTCTCCGATCCGGGCGTGGTGACGCCGGCGACGGCAGCCTCCGGCTGGCAGTTGTCCCTCGGCTTCCCCGGCGGCAGCCTGGGCGGCTGGAGTCAGGTCGCCGCATCGCTCGGCCTGCCCGGCATGACCCCGGTCATCGTGATTCCGGCGCTCTTCGCGCCGCTCGCGATCGTCGCCCTCCTCGCCCTGTTCCTGCCCGGTTCCCGGCGCGCGGTCCCGCTCCTCATCGCGGCCTTCCTCGGGCTCGTCTCGGCCGTGTTCGCGACGCACCTGTTCCTCACCTCCACGGCCGGGACCGCCGTCCCGGTCTGGGCCGGTGCTGCGATCAGCCTCTACTGGCTCGGCATCGTCGGCGCGGCCACGCTCGGACTCGACCGGATCCCGCGTTTCCGCGCGGTTCCGGGGCTCGTGATGGTGCTCGCAGCCGTGGTGGTGGCGGTCCCGCTCGCCCTCGCCCAGCCGCTCGGCACGTCCGTCGTCCGTGAGAGTTCGGGTCGCCAGCTGCCGGCGTACGTCACGGCGGCGACACAGACCGATCCGCGTCTCGGGACCCTCGTGATCACCCCGGGCGACGACGGGACCATCACCGCGGTCGTCATCCGCGGCCAGGGGGAGACGCTCGACGGGCGATCCACGATCGTCCAGAGCTCACCCGGCGTGTCCACCGACGACCGGATCGTCGCAGAGCTGGCCGGCAACCTCGCGTCGCAGAGCGGGCTCGACCCGACGGAGACGCTCGTCGAACACGGCATCGCCTTCGTCCTCCTCGCTCCGACCGTCGAGGGCGCCGAGCAGACGGTCGCCGGACAGACCGCCGGACGGGCGGCGAGCGCGCTCGACGCCAACGCCGCGTTGGTCGCGGTCGGCGAGACCACGAGCGGGACGCTCTGGCGGACGGTCGCCGATGTCGGTTCCGGCCCCGAGGTGCCGGAGACGAACGTGCTCGGCATGCTCATCGGTGTCGGGTTGGGTGTGGTCTTCCTCATCACCCTGCTCCTCAGCATCCCGAACGGCGCGTCCCGCGACGGGTATCGCGCGGGTTCGCGGAAGCCGGCGAAGCTCAAGGGTCGCTCGGCTCGGAAGGCTGCGGCCGCCGGTTCCGCCGTCGCCGTCCTCGACGACGGCGCAGCCGGATCGTACGACGACGAGGAACCGACCGGCGATCTCGACGACGAGTCCTCCACGGACGCACCGGCGAGCTCAGGACAGGGTTCCTCCGGTGTGGCGAAGCCACGCTGGTGGCGTCGCGGAGCCGCACCCGTCACGGCACCCGCTCCGACGCCGACCTCCGAGATCGACGCGGACCCCGACGTCCCGGTCGACGACGCCCCGGATGCGGTGACGAGCGCTGATGAGCCCGCTGCGGCACCGACGACTGATGCGCCCAGCAGCCACGCGGAGCCCGTCGACGGCGAGCCCGTCGAAGACGAGCCGGTCGAGGCCTCGGAGACCACCGACGGGCGAGACGACCCCGCGACGGAGCCGAATGGCCCGAGCGACGCGTCCCCCACCGCAGACACCACCCGCCGGGACGTCCCGGGAACGGAGCAGCCGCATGCCCAGTAAGCGCGGAGTCGCCATCACCTCAGGGCGCATCGTGACCGGGCTGGTCGGGATCGGGATCGCCGCGGTCACGATCGCCGCCGCCGGACAGCTGACGCTGCCGACCGTCGAGATCGCGCCTCGCGACATCCGGGTCACGCCTGTCGCCGGCGACCAGTCCCTCGTGTGCCCCGGACCGCTGCTCGCCCTCGCGCAGGACGCCACCGCGGCGACCGCCGCCGGATCCTTCGGGCCGGCGAGCGTCGACTTCGGCGCGAAGGGGGTCACCCCGACCACCCGTGACCTCGGTGCCCCCGACAACACGAGCGGCGCGGCGGACGGCGGACCGGCCGTCATCACCGTGCCCGGTGCGACCGACGGGAGCGCCACCCCCGTCAGCGGAGCGCAGTCCCAGATCGCGGCCGAGGCGGACGTGGCCGGCCTCGCCGCAGCCACGTGCACGCCGGCGTCGGCGGAGAGCTGGCTCGTCGGCGGTTCGAGCGACATCGGCCGCACCACCCTCATCCTCCTCGGCAATCCCTCCGCCGTCGACGCGAACGTCACCCTCGAGGTCTTCGGGGCCGCCGGACGCATCGACGCCCCAGGGGCCGCCGGGATCGTCGTGGCCTCGGGCACACAGCGGGTCGTCGCGCTCACCGGGCTCGCACCGAACGAACCGACGCCGGTCGTCCGCGTGACCAGCGAGGGTGGCCAGGTCGCCGCAGCGCTGCAGCAGAGCACCGTCCGGGTCCTGACACCCGGTGGTGTCGAGGTCCAGGGACCGACCGCCGCGCCGGCCACCGACCTCGTCGTCCCGGGCCTCGTCGTCTCGGCTCCGGCAGCGCCCGGCGCGAGTTCCGACACCGCATCGGTGGACGACCGGGCCACGGCCCTCAGACTCTTCGCTCCGGGCGCCGAAGCGGCGGACGTCGTGATCACGGCCACGCGCGAGAACAGCAAGGACGAGCCGATCGTGGTCGACGCGACCATCCAGCCGGGTGTGCCGGGCGAGATCGCCCTGGCCGGGTTGCCCGCGGGTGAGTTCTCGCTCGAGATCACCTCGACCGAGCCCGTCGTCGCGGCGGCCCGCTCCAACTCGCGGAGCGGCGCGCTCGAGGACTTCGCCTGGTTCGGGGCGACGCCCGTCCTCGACGACGAAGCGGCCTTCACCGTCCCCACCGGCCCGGGGCAGAAACTGCACGTCTTCAACCCGACCGGGTCGGAGGCGGCCGTCACCCTGACGGACGCCGACGGCACCGAGACCTCGGCCAAGGTCGCCGCCGGCGCCGGTGCGACGATCGGGGTCGCCGCGGGCCAGAGCTACGTGCTCGCAGGCGCCGACGGTCTCCACGCCTCGATCAGCCTCGCGGCGCCCGGCCGGTTGACTTCGTCACCCGTCGTGCCGCCGAACCCGCTGGCGGCCCCGATCAGCGTCTACCCGCGCTGAGCGTCGCCCGCGACTCAGAGGAAGCGGTAGCGGTCGGGACCGAGGTCCCAGGGGTCCTTGCCGAGCAGCTCGGCGACGGCCCGGAAGACGCAGCTCTCGACCATCATGCGCTGGTGGAGTTCGTCGTTCCGGTGGAGTTTGCTCATGCGCTGGATGGGGAGGCGGTAGAGGATGACCCGGCGGCGGGCGCGGTCCACGAACCAGCGGTCCACGCCGTCCGTGCCGGAGTTCTGCGCGGGCATCGCGCCGACCTCGAAGCGCACGTCCGCGAGTTCCGCAGGCCACGCGCCGCGCAGGTAGTCGGCGGTCGTCGCGACCGTCAGGTCGAACTGGTCGATCCGGGTGTCGATCGGCGGGACGTCAGGCCCGACGACGCTCGAACGTCCGTTGCGGCCGTGACGCGAGCGGCGCCGCGAGAGCGCACCTCGCGTCTCCTCGTCAGCGTCCGCCATGCGTCCAGTCTAGGCGTGGTCCAGCGGGGCGGCCCGACCCGGGAGGACGGCGAGCCGGAGCGTCCGATCCGCACCCGGGCGTTACGCTGGAGCAAATGGTAGACAGGATGTGTTCCAAGGTCGGGTGCTCACGCGAGCCCGTCGCGACGCTGACCTACGACTACCGGGACTCGATGGCGGTGCTCGGCCCGCTCAGCATCGAGAAGAGCCCGCACAGCTACGACCTGTGCTCCATCCACGCCGAACGGCTGAGCGTGCCGCAGGGCTGGCGCGTCGTGAAGCACAGCGTGCTCGGCGACGTCGGCTACGGTTCCTGACCGGTCGACGGCGTCGACATGAAGGGCCGCGAGTGCCGGCGGTCTGCGAGAATGGCTGCATGAGTTCTTCCGCACCGACCGCCCCCACGACCACCCTCCCGTACAAGGTGGCCGATCTGTCGCTCGCCGAGGCCGGCCGCCACCAGCTCCGCCTCGCCGAGAACGAGATGCCCGGCCTCATGGCCCTCCGCGAGGAGTTCGGCGCGAGCCAGCCCCTCGCCGGAGCCCGGATCGCCGGCTCGCTGCACATGACCGTGCAGACCGCCGTGCTCATCGAGACGCTCGTGGCGCTCGGCGCCCAGGTCCGTTGGGCGAGCTGCAACATCTTCTCCACCCAGGACGAGGCCGCAGCGGCCGTCGCGGTCGGACCGCACGGCACCGTCGACGCGCCGTCGGGCGTGCCGGTGTTCGCCTGGAAGGGCGAGACCCTCGAGGAGTACTGGTGGTGCACCGAGCAGATCTTCGACTGGTCGACGGAGGCCGCCGCGGCAGGAGCCGACTGGACCGGACCGAACCTCATCCTCGACGACGGTGGCGACGCGAGCATGCTCGTCCACCAGGGTCGCCGGTTCGAGCTCGCCGGCGCCGTCCCTGAGACGACGGCGACCGACAGCCACGAGTACAGCATCGTGCTCGACGTCCTGCGTCGCTCACTCGCCGGGAGCACCGATCGATGGACGAAGGTGGCCGCCGACATCCTCGGCGTGACCGAGGAGACCACCACCGGCGTGCACCGCTTGTACGAGCTGGCGAAGCAGGGGGAATTGCTCTTCCCCGCGATCAACGTCAACGACTCGGTCACGAAGAGCAAGTTCGACAACAAGTACGGCATCCGCCACTCCCTGCCCGACGGTCTGAACCGCGCGACCGACGTGCTCATCGGCGGCAAGGTCGTCTTCGTCGCCGGGTACGGCGACGTCGGCAAGGGTGCGGCCGAAGCCCTCCGCGGGCAGGGCGCGCGCGTCATCGTCTCCGAGGTCGACCCGATCTGCGCGTTGCAGGCCGCGATGGACGGCTACCAGGTCGCGACGCTCGAGAGCGTCGCCTCCGAGGTCGACATCATCGTCACCTGCACGGGCAACTTCAACGTCGTCACCCTCGACCACATCCTGGCGCTCAAGCACCTCGCGATCGTCTCGAACGTCGGACACTTCGACAACGAGATCGACATGGCCTCGCTCGAGGCGCTCGAGGGCGCCGAGAAGATCGAGATCAAGCCGCAGGTCCACGAGTGGCGTCTGCCGACGGGCCGCAGCGTCCTCGTGCTGAGCGAGGGTCGCCTGATGAACCTCGGCAACGCGACGGGTCACCCGTCCTTCGTCATGAGCAACTCCTTCACCAACCAGGTGCTCGCGCAGCTCGAGCTCTGGACCCGGATCGAGGAGTACCCGATCGGCGTGTACGTGCTCCCGAAGCACCTCGACGAGAAGGTGGCGCGACTGCACCTGGACGCACTCGGCGTCCAGCTGACGACGCTGACGGGTGAGCAGGCCGACTACATCGGCGTGTCCGTCGAGGGCCCCTACAAGGTCGACCACTACCGCTACTGAGCGGCCTCGCCGGTTCCCCGCCTCAGCGGTCGGGGAACCGGTGCGGCTGTCCGCTCAGCACCGGCTGCAGCAGGGCCAGCCGCTGGCGGGCGGCGAGTTGGGCCTGGTACTCCCGCTCCCGACGCACGACCGAGACACCGACCAGGAACGCCTCGGGCGGCGCGATCGGGAGCGGCGAGACGTACCGCGACACCTCTGCGGCGAGTTCGGCCGCGAGTCGGGTCCGGGTCGCCGGGGTCAGGGCGCCCGCCTGCTTGAGGAACTGTGTCACCCGACGGGCGAGTGGATCGGGCAACCGGGCGACGTCCGCTCCCGCGGCCCACGGCGCGAGCTGAGCCGGGATCATCGCCACCGGCTCGACCACCCTCGGCATCCGTTCGCGTTGGCTGTACGTCCCGGCGAGGACGTCACCGAGCCGCTTCGAGCGGGCACTGAGCAGGCCGGAGAGTGCGGCGATCCCGCCGGCGGTCAGGTAGATCTCGAAGTACCCGGTCAGGGCGCGGATGAACGCGTGCCGGAACCCGGGCGCTCCGCCGTCGTCACGGACGATGCGGGCGCCGACGGCGAGTTTGCCCAGGGAACGACCTCGGGTGGCGATCTCGACGGCGGCGGGCAGGACGACGAGGCAGAGGACCGTCAGCCCGAGCACGATCGCGGTGAACATCGCCGTGTCCATGGCGACGCCGGAGAGGAGCCACGAGAACATCGCCAGCATGAGGCCGACGAAGACGAGGATCGACACCGCGTAGTCGATGAGTGCGCCGGCGGCCCGCAGGATGAACCCGGTGGGCCGGACGTCCAGAGCGACCGCCTCACCGGTGATCAGCTCGGTGCCGTCGTCCACCGACGACTCGTGCAGGGGGACCCGGGCCGGTTCGGACATGTGGACCATTCAAGCAGATGCGTGGAGCACCGGTCACGGAGCGTCCCCACCGCGTAGCATGGCTCCGATGGACCTCGACGCCTACTCCGCAGCCCACCGTCAGGAATGGGACCGCCTCGACGCGCTCGGCAAGCAGCGCTTCTTCAGCGGACCGGAGGCGGACGAACTCATCGACCGCTACCAGGCCGGGGCGACGCAGCTCTCCGCCATCAAGACGACGGCCGGGTCGACGCTCGTCGGCGACCGCCTGTCCGTGTCGCTGTCGCGGGCACGACTGCGGTTCACCGGGGCGAGCGCCAACGTGCTGTCGAGCGTTCCGCGCTTCTTCGTCCTGGCGCTGCCCGCCGCGCTCTACCGGGTCCGCTGGGTGACCCTCGCCGTCGCCGTCGCGACCGTCGTCATCGCGACCCTCTACGCCGTGTGGATCGCGGGCAACCCGCAGGTCCTGGCGAACCTCGGCACGGACGCGCAGCTCAAGCAGTACGTCGAGGACGATTTCGTCGCCTACTACTCCAACAACCCGGCGGCCAGTTTCGCCGGTCAGGTGTGGACGAACAACGCCTGGATCGCCGCGCAATGCGTGGCGTTCGGGATCAGCGGGGTGTGGGTGCCGTACATCATCGTCACCAACGCACAGGGTGTCGGCCAGGCCGCCGGGCTCATGTTCGCCTACGGCAAGGGCGACGTCTTCTTCGAGTACATCCTCCCGCACGGCATGCTGGAGCTCACCGCGGTGTTCGTCGCCGCAGCGGCCGGCTTGCGGATCTTCTGGGCCTGGGTCGCTCCGGGACCGCGGACGCGGGGGCAGGCGCTCGCCGAGGAGGGCAGGTCCCTGTTCACGATCGCCATCGGGCTCGTGATCGTCCTGTTCGTCTCCGGGCTGGTCGAAGGGTTCGTGACCCCAGCTCCCTGGCCGTGGGCCGTGAAGATGCTCATCGGCGGGGGAGCGCTCGCGGCATTCCTGCTCTACATGTGCTGGTTGGGCGGGATCGCCTACCGCTCGGGTGAGCGCGGCGACCTGGCCGAGTTCGAAGCCGGCGCGAAGCGCATCGTCGCCGGCTGAGCCTTATTCGCCGGCTTCGGACCGTGCGCGACGCTCGGCGTTCCGGGCGTTGACCCGGGCGTTCTCGGCGTTGACCTCGGCGTGCACCGCACGCTCCTGCACGAGCCAGGCCGGCAGGGTGCGGAGGAGTTCTTGGATCTGCTCGGTCGTCAGTGCCTCGGTGATCTCAGCGCGAGCGAGACCCGACGTCGACACGCCCAGCTTGCGAGCGACGACGTCCCGCGGGTGCGGGCCGTTCTTCCGGAGTTCGACCAACCAGTCGGCCGGGTGTGCCTGCAGCTCGAGGAAGGCGGACCGCGTGATGGGCTCCTCCTGGAACGATGCCGGCGTCGCCGGCAGGTAGACCCCGAGCTTCTTCGCCGCGGTTGCCGGTTTCATGATCTGTTCGCTCGCGCACATCCGCTCAGCGTACCTCCCCGGAGCGCCGGCCCCCAACCGATCGCTCCGTCCCCCCGACCGCCCTGCAGTAGTGTGGCAAGCCGAGCAGTGGAGGCTTCGATGGACAGGCAGGACGACCAGGGCGACGATTCCCACGTCGACATCGATGCCGACGGTGTCGATCGGGACGCCGAAGCCGTGACGCCGGCGTTGACCGTCGCGTTCGCCCGGGGCGTCAATCCCGGGAAGTGGGCCCGCATCTGGAACGAGCGGCGGCCGGACGACGAACTCCGCCTGGTCCGCGTCGACCTCGACGAGCAGCGGGAGGTCCTCCGGTCGGGTGCGGCGGACGTCGCGCTCGTGCGTGTGCCCATCGACACCGAGGGCCTCAATACGATCGCGCTGTTCGAGGAGCTCCCCGTCGTCGTGTTCGCGAAGGGTGCAGCGCTCGGTGAGCATGACGAGGTCGAGACCGCCGCACTCGCCGAGGAGCAGCTGATCATGGCACCCCTCGTGCTCGGGTGGGCGGACCAGGCGGACGCTCTCGGGTTCGCGGAACCGGCCACGCCGCTCACCTCGGATCCGGAAGCGGCGATCGAGCTCGCGGCCTCCGAGGTCGGCATCGTCGTCGTCCCGCAGTCGGTGGCCAGGCTCCACCAGCGGAAGGACGTGGAGTACCGCCCGATCGTCGACCTGCCGCCCGTGCCGGTGCTGCTCGCGTGGCGTCGGGACCGCGAGGACGAGGCGCTCGAGGAGTTCATCGGCATCGTCCGAGGTCGGACGGCGAACAGCTCACGCCGGAGCGCTCCGGCCGAGACGCCGGCCACGCCTCCTCCACCACCGAGCGGGAAGCGCCGGAAGGCACCGAAGGCCGGCTCGACACCGGGCACCGCAGCCGGGACGAGCCGCGGCGCCCAACTCGCTGCGCGGAAGGCCAAACAGGAGGCACTCGCCCGCGAGCGCCGCAAGAAGCGCAAGGGCCGCTAGCTCGAGGTGGTTCCGCGCCGACGACGCGTGATCCGTCGGGCGAGGTCGGCCTAGAGCCGACCCGACGCTTTCAGGGCGATGTAGGCGTCGGCCAGAGCGGGGGGCAAGGTCTCCGGTGATCCGGTGACCACATCCGCCCCGAGCTGCCTGATGGCCGCCGACACCCGCTCGATGTCGAGGAGGGCGCGTTCGGCGGAGGCCGCCCGGTAGACGCTTTCGCGGCTGCCGCGGTCGCGTGTCGCCTCGATCGTCGCCGGGTCGACGACACTCGTCACGACGACGGTGTGGCGCTGCGTGAGCTGGGGGAGCACCGCGAGCAACCCTCGCGCCGCGCCTGGAGCGTCGATCGACGTCTGGAGGACGACGAGTGCACGCTGGTTCGTGATCTGCCTCACCTGGCCGGGGATCGCTTCCCAGTCGGTCTCGATGAGCTCCGGGTCGACGAGCGCCATCGCGTCGACCATCCGCGACAACAACTCGGGCCCGGTTGCACCCTGCACCCGACCCCGCACACGGCGGTCGTAGGCGAGGTAGTCGATGCGGTCGCCGGCCCTCGTCGCCAACGCCGCCAGCAGCAACGCCGCCTCGAACGCGGTGTCGATGCGCGGCTCGTCGACGATGCGCGCCGCGGACGTCCGTCCGGTGTCGGTCACGATGACCACGCGGCGGTCGCGTTCGGGCCGCCAGGTGCGGATCATGACGTCGCCACGCCTGGCGGTCGCCCGCCAATCGATCGATCGCACGTCGTCGCCGCGCACGTACTCGCGCAGTGAGTCGAACTCGGTGCCCTGACCGCGCACCATGACACTCGTCGCACCGTCGAGTTCCCGCAGGCGCGCGATGCGGCTCGGGAGGTGCTTCCGAGACGCGAACGCCGGGAGCACGCGGAGGTGTCCCGGGCTGTTGAGCGTCGCCTGCCGGGCGAGGAGACCGAACGGCCCGAACGAGCGCACCGTCACCTGCGACACCCGGCGCTCGCCGCGGCGGAAGGGCGTGAGCACGAGGCTGACGCTCCGCCGCTCGCCGGGCGGGAGGTCGACACGGAGGCGGGCGGTCGGCGCCCCGGCCGACGGCTGCCAGGCGTCCCGGACGAGGGCGCGCACCCGACGGCCACCGCGGTTGGTCAGCAGGAGGGTGCTCGTCGCCGATTCGCCGAGCCGGATCCGCGACGGGAGTGCGCGTTGCAGGATGATCTCGCGCGGCGACCCGGCGAGGACGAGATCGAGGACGCCGAGGACGGCGACCAGACCGAGCCATCCGGCGAACGCCCAGGCCGCGTCGCCCGTGAGCACACCGACCGCCACGATCGGCACGATGCCGAACGCGACGAGCGCGACGAACCTCCCGGTGACGGCCATCTAGATGGGGACCTGGACCTGCTGCATGATCGACCGCAGGATGGCGTCCACCGAGACGCCTTCGAGCTCCGCCTCCGGTCGCAACTGCATCCGGTGGCGCCAGACGGGCAGGACCATGGTCTGGACGTGGTCCGGGGTGATCGACTGATACCCGCTCAACCAGGCCCAGGCCTTCGCGGACGCCAGCAGCGCCGTCGTCCCTCGGGGACTGACGCCGAGCCGGACGGAGGGGCTGCGTCGTGTCGCGCGGGCGAGGTCGACGACGTAGGCGAGGACGTCGGCGCTGGCACCGACCCGCCCGACCTCCACCTGTGCGGCACGGAGCTCGGCGGCTCCCATCACGGGGGTGACGCCCGCGGCGGCCAGGTCCCGGGGACTGAACCCGGCGGCGTGGCGGCGGAGCACCTCGACTTCGACGTCCCGTTCCGGAACGTCGAGCACGAGCTTCAGGAGGAACCGGTCGAGCTGTGCCTCCGGGAGCGTGTAGGTGCCCTCGTATTCGATCGGGTTCTGCGTGGCGGCGACGATGAACGGGTCGGGGAGCGGCAGCGAGCGGCCGTCGACGCTGACCTGGCGTTCCTCCATGGCCTCGAGCAGCGCGGACTGGGTCTTCGGGGGCGTCCGGTTGATCTCGTCGGCCAAGAGGATGTTCGTGAAGACGGGGCCCTCGCGGAACTCGAACTCGCCGGTCTTCGCGTCGTAGACGAGCGATCCGGTGACATCGCCCGGCATCAGGTCGGGGGTGAACTGCACCCGCTTGGTGTCGAGGCTGAGGGCGTGACTGAGCGATCGGACGAGCAGCGTCTTGGCGACACCCGGCACACCTTCGAGGAGCGCGTGTCCCTTCGCGAGCAGCGCGATCACGAGGCCGGTGACGGCGGCGTCCTGTCCCACGACGGCCTTGCCGACCTCGACGCGCACCTGGGCGAGTGCTCGGCGGAGGTCGTCGGGGCTCGGGGTGGTGGTTCCGGGCGCTGGGGCGTCGGTCATGGATGGTTCCTTCCGGTGAGGTCCGTGGCGCGCGCGACGGCGGCTTCGAGATCGAGCAGGTGATCGGACAGGCTGACGAGGTCGGCGTCACTCGTCGGTTCGGCGTCGAGGAGGACGGCGCGGACGTGTCTGGGGTCGAGGCCGGCGATGCCCGCGACCGTGTCGGCGACCTCGACGACCGAGGCGTGACGGGAGAGCCCCGTGGCGACGGCGAGTCGGGAGACGGTGCCGATGCGGAGCGCGTCGAGTGCACGCCGTCGGTTCGCGGAGCGCTGGTAGAGCCGCGCACGCCCCTCCATCGTCTCGCTCGCCCGGACCGCCACCGGCAGGTCCTCGATGACGAGTGGGCCGAACCGGCGTCCGCGCCAGATCATGGCGAGGATCGCGGTGATGACGACGGTGCCCGTGACCCCGGCGACCCAGCTCGGGGTCAGTTCGTCGAGGCTCGGCGGGCCCGTGACGGGCACGTCGGCGAGGCTCGGGAGGTACCAGACCAGCTGCTCGGTGCCACCGAGCAGGCCGAGGGCCAGCGCCGCGTTCCCGGCTCGGTCGACGGCGTCGTTCGTGAGCGCGTCCGCGGAGCCGAGCAGCACCCGTTCGCCGTCGTCCTGCGTGATCACCGCGCTCCCGCCGGAATCCGCGGTGAAGCACCCCTCGGTGTCGGCGTCCGTCGTCGTGTACAGAGTCCAACCGCCGGTGACCGATTCGGCGCGGTCGGCGGTGTCGTCTGCGCAGTCCGCTCGGAGGACTTCGGAGGCGTCGACGCTGCCGGCGAACGACACCCCGGGGAAGAGGACGCGGAGCACCGACGCGCGCGGCGTGACCACCACGAGTCGAGCGTCGGCGTCGCTCAGCCGCCCGAGCTGCGCTGCGTCCAGCAGACCGGTCGGATCGAAGTACAGCACCGTGCTCTCCGAGTCCTCGACGGCTTGGAGCGTCGCGTCGAGGGTCGTCGTTTCACTCACAGTGACCCCCTCCTGGCGGAGGACCTGGGCGAGCGCCCGACCACCGTTCGGGGTCTGGTTGCCGGGGCTCAGCAGGGCGGCGTCGATGGAGGCGCCGCGCGTCGCGAACATGAGCACGAGCGCGACACCGATCGCGAACACCGCCGCGACGATCCAGAACCGGCTCCGTCGCAGTCTCGTGCGGAGCCGCGGCGTGGCGACGTCGGGTTCGGGCTGCTGCTCGGCAGCGGGCTTCGTCGTGAGGGTCACCGCAGGACGCCCTCCGGCTCGGCGAGGAAGGCGGGGGCCGCCGTGGCGAGTCGGGCGTCCAAGGCCTCGAGCTCGCGGTACTGCTCCTCGGTGCCGGTCGCAGCGAGGTACCGGACGGCGTCGAAGACGTCCGCCGCCCGCTCGAGCGCGCGTCCCTCGGCGGGGAACGCCGCCGCCGCCCGGGCCGCGAAGCCGTGTGCCGTGGTGCCGGGGGACACCACCACGATCGTCCGCTCGGAGAGCCCACGGGCGATGGCTCGGTAGAGCTCCTGGAGTGCGACGGTCCAGTCGCCGGCGCCGGCCGCCGTCCTCGCATCGCGGCGCAGCTGATCGGCGGTGCGGTCGTCGCGCTCGCCGAACAGGTCCAGCTGCCGGGTGCTCCGCCGGTTGATGCGCGGCACGCCCCACACGATGAACGCGATCACGATGCCGACGACGACCACCGTCATCGCGATGATCGGGAACAGCCCGGTGAACGGTCCGTCTCCTGGCACCCGGAGGGAGTTGACCCAATCCCAGAAGGCCTTCGAGATGATGTCCCACAGGGACGGTTGCGCCGTCTGGTACTCGGGTTTCGACAGCTCGCGTTGCAGGAGGTCACGTGCGCCTGGAGCGTCCGGGACGAGCGGGACGTCGAGTCGCGAGGTGAGGACCAACGGGTTCATCGGGGTGCTTTACCCCCGGCGGCTGCGAGGTCGAAGGGGTTGTCGACCGCCTCGCGGCCTCCGGACCGGGCCTCCACGAACCGGGCCAGATCGAGGTCGAGGCCCTCCTTCCGCATGCGCAGGTCGATGTAGATCACGGCGGAGGTGGCGCTGATGACGACGACGGTGATCGCGCCGATGATGACGGAGACGAGCAGAGACAGGCCCTGAGCGGCGATGGTGGCCACGATCATCGTCGCTTCGGAGTCGACACCGACGAGGATCACGGGCACGAAACTCGCGAGCAGACTGATGGGCGTCGCGACGACCTGCGAGGCGACGCTGACGACGGAGGAGACGAGGAACTGGACGCCGAACGTCCGCCAGAAGTAGCCGTCGGTCAGGCGCCACGAGCGCGCCAGCGCGGGGAACACCCGACTGTTCTCCAGGACGATGATGCTCGGTGTGAGGGAGAACTTCGTCCCCAACCAGGCCGATGCGACGACCAGTACCAGGAGCGCCGCGATCGCCATGACCACGGTCAGGACCACGCCGGCTCTGCCGCCGAGTCCGGTGAGGACGAAGCCGAGGCCGACCGCGACGGCGATGAAGACGGTCACGACGCCGATGAGGAGGAAGGTGTAGCCGATGAGCGGGAGGAAGCGCTTCTTGGTGCGACGCCAGAGGACCCCGAGCGGCAGCTTCTCGCCGAGGGTGCCGCGGGCGACCTCCTGGGCGATGATGCCCTGCAGGATCGCGCTCCCGGCGATCGAGACCGCGATCGGGATGAGCGAGGAGAGGATGATCGCCGTGATCCCGCCGGCACCGATGGTGTCCTCTTCGCCGGGGGCCGCCTGCGACAGCCGACTGAACGAGAGCCAGGCGACGAGGCCCACGATGACGAGGGAGAGGACCGCGGTGAGGCCCTGGAAGAGCAGTGCGCTCCCGAACGTCGCCTTCGGGTTCCGGCGCAGGACGAGGAAGGGGGCGCCGAAGAGGTCGCTGAACGACAGCGGGCGGAGCGGGATGAGTCCCGGCTTGGGCGGGGGTGCCCAGCCCTGCTGGGGACCGGGGGCCCACTGCGCGGCGTTCGCGTAGGGGTTCGCGTCGTAGCCGGCGCTCGGGGCAGCCTGAGGCGCGCCGTAGCCGGGCTGGTGAGAGGGGGCGGACGGCTGGGTGTACGGAGGCTGTTGTCCGTACGGAGCCTGTTGTCCGTAACCCGGCTGTTGGCCATACCCCTGCTGCTGCCCATACCCCGGCTGTTGGCCGTAGGCCTGCTGCTGGCCGTATCCGGGCTGCTGCTGCGGGTATCCGGAGGGTTGCGGGTACCCGGGCTGCTGCGGTGTCTGTCGGGGTGGCGGCGGTGCCGACTCCTCCGGTCGCCGTGGTTCCTCGGGGTTCGTCCATGGGCGCTGACTCTGATCGCCCATCTCGCCCCCGGCTCGCTGTCCACCGTCCATCAGCAGCACCCCCTCGCCGTCTCGAACCCCTCCATGTTGTCACACCGGGCCGGTCCGCGACCGGACCTTCGGCGGTTCCGGGGGACAGTTCGACTACGCTGAGGCGAGACGTAAGGACACCGGTCAGGCAGCGCGGCCGGCCGGTCACACCCGAGACGGAGCTATGAACGCACGCATCCTCGTCGTCGACGACGACACCGCACTCGCCGAGATGATCGGCATCGTCCTGCGCACCGAGGGTTTCGAACCGTCGTTCTGCGCGGACGGCAGCGGCGCGCTCCAGGCGTTCCGCGACACGAAGCCCGACCTCGTCCTGCTCGACCTCATGCTGCCCGGTATCGACGGGATCGAGGTCTGTCGCCTCATCCGGCAGGAGTCCGGCGTCCCCGTGATCATGCTGACCGCGAAGTCCGACACTGCGGACGTGGTCAAAGGCCTCGAATCCGGAGCCGACGACTACATGGTCAAGCCCTTCAACCCGAAGGAGCTCGTGGCCAGGATCCGCACGCGGTTGCGCGCCCCGGCCGCCGACCTCGCCGAGACGCTCCGCATCGGCGACCTCACCGTCGACGTCGCCGGCCACGAGGTCCGTCGGGCCGACGGGGTCATCGGCCTCACCCCGCTGGAGTTCGACCTCCTGCTCGCCCTCGCGAGCAAGCCGCAGCAGGTCTTCACCCGCGAGATGCTGCTCGAGCAGGTGTGGGGGTACCACTACAAGGCCGACACCCGGCTGGTGAACGTGCACGTGCAACGGCTCCGCGCCAAGGTCGAGGAAGACCCGGACAACCCCAAGATCGTCATGACGGTCCGCGGCGTCGGGTACCGCGCCGGCGCCGTCACCGGCTGATCCGACATGGCCTCCCGACTCGCCGGCTGGGCGGCCGACTGGCGTCTCTGGCGGACGTGGCCGCAGCAACTGCGCTCGCAGTGGCGGCGCTCGCTGCAGTTCCGGACCGTCGCCATCACCGTCGGGCTGTCAGGACTCGCCATCCTCCTGACCGGCGCCTACCTCTCCTTCAGCATCGGGAACGACCTCTTCCAGTCCCGGCTGCAGCAGGCGCTCGCCGGTTCCAGTCGTGCCATCGCCTCGGCGCAGAGCATCCTCGACGCCTCGGACGCCAGCGAGCGGGTCGCCCTGCAGCAGCTGATGGGCACGGTGCGGACCGACCTCCAGACCACGTCCGGCAGCAGCCTGATCGCGGCCTACCGCGCTCCTGGCCAGGACTTCAGCCAGGTGACGCCGCCGGGCTTCGAGTCACCGGGGCTCGCCGGCGGTGTGATCTCGGACGAGCTCACGGAAGCGGTCCGAGCCGATCCGGACACGCTCCAGTGGCAGTCGGTCACCCTCACCACCGCGGACGGCTCGTCGACCGCCGGCATCGTCGTCGGGTCGGAGGTGTCGATGCCGACCGCGGGGTCGTACGAGATCTATCTCGGGTACGACCTGAACGAGTCGGAGCAGACGCTCGGGTTCGTCCAACGCACCCTGTTCCTCGCCGGTGTCGGCCTGATGATCCTCGTCGGCGGCGCCGCGTGGTTCATCGTCCGGTTCGTCGCGACGCCCATCCGCTCCGCCGCCGAGACGAGCCAACGCCTCGCCGGTGGTGACCTCGACGTGCGTATGCCGGAGAAGGGCGAGGACGAGCTCGCGACGCTCGCCAGGTCCTTCAACGGCATGGCCGCGAGCATGCAGAAACAGATCAAGGAACTGGCCGAGCTCTCGCTCGTGCAGCAGCGGTTCGTCTCGGACGTCTCGCATGAGCTGCGCACGCCGCTCACGACGATCCGGCTCGCCGGCGACGTGCTCTACGACCAGCGGGACTCCTTCCCCCCGGCGACGGAGCGGACGGCGGAGCTCCTGCACGATCAGGTGGGCCGGTTCGAGATCCTGCTCGCCGACCTGCTCGAGATCAGCCGGTACGACGCGGGGAGCATCGAGCTCGACCTGGAACCGACGAGCCTCGTCCATCTCGCCGAGGAGGTCGTGGACGAGCTGCGACCCCTCGCGGAGCCGACCGGGTCGGATCTCCGCATCGTCGCGCCCGGCGGATACTCGGCGGTCCCGATGGACCCGCGCCGCATTCGTCGGATCGTGCGCAACCTCATCGGCAACGCCATCGAGCACGGCGAAGGGAAACCGATCGTGGTGTCGGTCGACAGCAACGAGTCCTCGGTCGCCATCGCCGTCCGGGACTACGGCCAGGGGATGACCCCTGAGGCGACGGAGCGGGTCTTCGACCGCTTCTGGCGCGCGGACCCGTCGCGCAAACGGACCATCGGTGGAACGGGCCTCGGGCTCGCCATCTCGCTCGAGGACGCGATCCTCCACGAGGGCTGGCTGGAGGTCTGGTCGGAGCCGGCGGGCGGTTCGTCCTTCCGCCTCACGATCCCACGCGAGCCGGGGACGGACATCGTCCGATCGCCGATCAGCCTGCCCCCGGACGACGCGATCGAGTCCATCGTCGACGAGCTGACCGCCCCGACGACGCGCTCGCTCCAGACGGTGACCTCGCCCGACGACGATGAGGAGGATCCACGTGCCTGACCGCTCCGCACGACCTGGGCGCCGACGATCCGTCGCGCGCCGCTTCGCCGCCGCCGCCCTCCCGGTACTGCTCGTCGTCGTCCTCTCCGCCTGCGTCGGCATCCCGCGCGGCGGTTCGGTGCAGGACGGCGGCACCGTCGGGGGGAGCGATGGCGATGTGGACGTCAACTTCATCGCGCCAGGCCCGACGGAGGGCGCGACCCAGGAGCAGATCCTGCGCGGTTTCGTCGACGCGGCCGCGAGCCCCCAGAACAACTACGAGATCGCTCGCGAGTTCCTCGCGCCGGAGCTCAGGTCCGACTGGGATCCCGACGCGGGCGTGACGATCGACCAGGGTGGGCGGACCTTCGCGCCCGTCGCGGATGCGGTGCAGTTGACGGTCAGCCCCGTGGCCGCGGTGGACGACCGCGGCGAGTACCGCGAATCGGCGAACTCCTCGCCGCTCAGCTGGACGTACGGGTTCATCCAGGTGCGCGGGGAGTGGCGTATCGCGTCCGCTCCACCCGGCATCGTGCTCGAGGCTTCGACCTTCGCCGACGTCTTCGCGGCGTACTCGCTGAGCTACTTCGACCCGAGCTACAGCCGACTCGTGCCGGACCAGCGGTGGTTCCCGTCCAGAGCCTCCACAGCCACGAGGATCGTCGGGGCGTTGCTCGACGGGCCCGCGGAGTGGTTGAAGGGCGCGGTCGCGACGGCGTTCCCCGAGGGGACGTCACTCACGAGCGACGCGGTCCCGGTCGAGGCGGGTACCGCCCGCGTGGACCTGACCAAACCGGCCCTGCAGGCCGACGCCGTCACCCTCCAGCGGATGCAGCTCCAGCTGACGAGCAGTCTCGTGCAGCTGTCCGGCAGTGTGGGCGGTGTCGCGGCGGTCTCGAACGTCGCGATCACCGTGGTCGGCAACTCCACCCAGACGGTGTCGCCGCTGACCCTCACCGCGCCGCGCGTCGATCCCAGGGCGCTCGTGCAGCGCGGCGACGAGTTCGGCTTCGCCTCAGGTGACGGGATCGAGACGGTGCCGGGGATCTCGACGGCGGTCGTCGCGGCCGGAGCGGACGCCGCGGTGCTCTCGGCCGACCACGACCAGGCGGCGGTGCGGTCCGCGGCGGGCGTCACGGTCGTCCAGGCGGACGGCGACGTCCGGCTCGTCGACGACCGGCCGGGGCTGCTGCCGCCGACGATGGACCCGTTCGGCTTCACCTGGACCGTCCCGGCCTCCGCGCCCACGGCTCTGCTCGCGCACGATGCCGCCGGCGGCACGGTCCAGGTCACCACGAGCTGGACGGGAGCGTCCACGATCGACTCGATCCAGATCTCCAGGGAGGGGACCCGTCTGGTCGCCCTCCTCAGGGACGGCACCCAGTCCCGGCTCGTGGCCGCAGCGATCATCCGGGGCGACCGGAACGCGCCGCTGCGACTCGGCGACCCGGTCGAGCTCCGCGTGATGTCCTCGGAGGCGAAGACCGTCACCTGGGTCGACGACATCACCGTCGCCGTGCTGCTCGACGGCGACGGTCAGACGACGATCCTCACGCAGCAGATCGGTGGGCGCTCGGCGCCGGTGCCGCCGTTGGCGAACGTGACGACGCTCGTCGGCGGGAACGGGCTCACCCAGCTGCGGGCCCTCACGAGCGACGGTCGGCTCCTGCTCCCACGGGGATCGAGCTGGCAGGAAGCGGGCGGCGACGTCCGGTTCATCGCGACGCAGCTGGGTTCGCCCGACTGAGCGACCGCGCTCCACACCCTGCCGCCACACCCTCCGGCGTGCTTCCTCGGTCGATCCTGCTCCGCGACGGCGCAGTGGCGCAGGATCATCGGAGGATGACCTTCACCTTCGACCGACAGGCGGCTGTCGTCGCGACCCGAGCGGCCTGTCTCGACGCCTGGTCGCTGCTCGTGCCCGTGGTGTGCGCCGGTTGCGGGTCTCCCGACCGAGGCCTCTGCGACCCGTGTCGTGCCCGTCTGTGTGCACCGGTTGGACCCGGGTCAGACGCCGGGGTGCGCTGGTCCTGCCCGGGCGGCATCCCGGGGCTCGCCGCGCGTCGATACGACGCGCTGGTCGGCGCGGTCCTGCTCGCGTACAAGGAGGACGCACGGGTCGGGCTCGTCCGGCCCCTGGCCGCAGCGTTGGAACCCGCGTTCCGGCTCGCCATGGTCGAGGCGGCGCGGGCTTCGGACGGCGTCGCCCCGGAGATCGCGACCATCCCGGCCAGACGACGCGCTGCGCGGGAGCGGGGCTTCCACCCGGTGGAGCGGATCGTCCGTCGTCTCGGTGCCCGCCCGCGCCGACCGCTCCGGTGGGCCAGGGAGCCGGCCGATCAACGCGACTTCGGCCGCGCGGAGCGGTTCGCGAACCTGGAGGGCGCGCTGGTCGCTCGTGAGACGCTCGCCGATCGTCGGTTCCTCCTCGTCGAGGACGTCGTCACCACCGGTGCCACCGTCGCGGAGGCGGTCCGCGCGGTCCACGCGGCGGGCGGGGTCGTCGCCGGTGTCGTCGCGCTCGCCCGGGTCGACGGGTGAACGATCGAGGTCCCGGACGGCCGTCGGGTGAACACACGCCGAACTCTGCTGATGACTTCCGCAGCATCGGGCACTACGGTGGCAGAACGGCGCGAAAGACCGCCCGAGACCGGGTGGTCAGCCGGATGAGGAGGTCGAACGTGGATATCAACATCGTCGGACTTGGACTCGGCATCACCGATCGGTTCCGCGAGTACGCGACCGAGAAGGCGGAGAAGGTCGCCCACCTGGTCGAGCAGGCGCAGTCGCTCGACATCAAGGTGTCCCGCCACAACGACGCCAACGGTCGCAAGGGTGAGGATCGCGTGGAGCTCACGCTCGTGGGACCCGGGCCGCTGGTCCGGGCGGAGTCGACCGGCTCCGACAAGTACGTCGCCTTCGACCTGGCGATCGCCCGCATGCTCGAGCGCGTCCGCCGGTCCAAGGACCGCAAACAGGAACACCGCGGCAAGCACCGGACGTCCCTGCACGCGGCGAGCAGCGAGGGCTTCAGCGGGGTCGACATCACCCCTGCGGCACCCGAGCTCATCGAGCAGGTCGCGACCGGGAGCGTCGCGACGCTGACCCGTGAGGACGAGGAACCCGAGGCCTACTCGCCCGTCGTGATCCGCACGAAGGAGTTCCCCGCCGAGTGGATGAGCCTCGAGGAGGCGGTGGACCGCATGGAACTCGTCGGTCACGACTTCTTCCTGTTCATCGACGCCGCCTCGGAGCGCGCGAGCGTCGTGTACCGCCGGAAGGGCTGGGACTACGGCGTGATCAGCCTCGAGGACGGCTCGAAGTAACGTCAGCTCCATCCGCCGACGCGGTCGCCCGGTTCGCCGGGCGGCCGCGTCGTGGTGTGTCGGTCCCGACGTCGAAGGCGGGGTCGCGCGCGCGCAGTCGTGCCGACGTCGCCGCGAGCCACTCGAGTTCCGCGGCGGCGCGGCGGCGCCGCGCGTCCAGGCCGATCCACGCGATGTCGCCCTGCGGAGTCGGCGGGAGGGCGGCGAGTGTGCTGTCGAGGTCCTGGGCGAGGTCGAGGGTCCAGGCCTGCTGCACCGCGATGACGCCGTGGGCGTCGACCCCGCGCAACGACGCCGCGAGCGCGACCTTGTTCGGGAGCTCGTCCCGTGAGGCGCCCGTGGTGACCGGTGTCGACCACCAGGCGTCGAGGACCGCCAGACCCGCAGTCGTGATCCGGTAGAAGACGTGACCCTGCCCGTTCACCGCCGCGCGTTCGACGAGCCCGTCGCGCTCCAGCCGATCGAGGGTCGCGTAGGCCTGGCCGACGTTGAGCGCCGTCGTCGGTGTCGTCCGGCGGTCGAACTCCGCACGCAGCCGGTACCCGTAGTCGTCGCCTGAGGCGAGGATCGCGAGGAGACCGTGTTTGACGGACATCGAACCTCCCACATATACCTACGCCGTATGGTGCGACCAGCCTACTGACCGGACCGTCGCGCGGGACGGCGGCGCTCCGAGGACATCGGCGGACGGCCGATACACAGGGTCCACTCAAGCGACTCACCGCTAACATGTTGAGAGGACTGCCCCGTTCTGGTGCACCCCGTCCGTCCAGGTCAGTCGACCCGGGTGGAGATCAGGAACACGTAATGGAGAGCAATTCGTGGCCTCACCACTTGAGAAGATCCTTCGCGTCGGCGAAGGTCGCATCCTCCGGAAGCTGACCAGCCTCACGAAGGCGGTCAATGCCCTCGAGGACGACTTCACGGAGTTGAGCGACGAGGAGCTGAAGAGCGAGACCGTCGAGTTGCGTGAGCGCTTCGAGAACGGCGAGACCCTCGACGACCTCCTCCCCGAGGCGTTCGCGGCGGTGCGCGAAGCAGCGCGTCGCACGATCGGCATGCGTCACTTCGACGTCCAGATCATGGGTGGTGCCGCCCTGCACCTCGGCAACATCGCCGAGATGAAGACCGGTGAGGGCAAGACGCTCGTCGCGACCCTCCCGGCGTACCTCAACGCGATCGCCGGCAAGGGCGTCCACATCGTCACGGTGAACGACTACCTGGCGTCGTACCAGTCGGAGATCATGGGCCGCGTCTTCCGTGCGCTGGGCATGACGACCGGCGTGATCGTCGAGGGCCAGACGCCGGAGCAGCGGCGCGAGCAGTACGCCGCCGACATCACCTACGGCACGAACAACCAGTTCGGCTTCGACTACCTGCGCGACAACATGGCGTGGCAGGCCAAGGACATGGTGCAGCGCGGCCACTTCTTCGCCGTGGTCGACGAGGTCGACTCCATCCTCATCGACGAGGCACGCACCCCGCTCATCATCTCCGGCAAGGCCTCGGGCGAGGCCAACCGCTGGTTCCAGGAGTTCGCACGGCTCGCGGTCCGACTCGAACCCGGCGAGGACTTCGAGGTCGACGAGAAGAAGCGCACCGTCGGCGTGCTCGAGCCCGGTATCGAGAAGGTCGAGGACTACCTCGGCATCGACAACCTCTACGAGTCCGCCAACACCCCGCTCATCTCGTTCCTGAACAACGCGATCAAGGCCCGCGCGCTCTTCAAGAAGGACAAGGACTACGTCGTGATGAACGGCGAGGTGCTGATCGTCGACGAACACACGGGTCGTATCCTCGTCGGCCGACGCTACAACGAGGGCATCCACCAGGCGATCGAGGCCAAGGAGGGCGTCGCCGTCCAGGCGGAGAACCAGACGCTCGCCACGGTGACGCTCCAGAACTACTTCCGGCTCTACGAGAAGCTCTCGGGCATGACCGGTACGGCCGAGACCGAGGCGGCGGAGTTCATGTCGACCTACAAGCTCGGCGTCGTACCCATCCCGACGAACCGTCCGATGCAGCGCATCGACCAGTCCGACCTCGTCTACAAGAACGAGGAGGCGAAGTTCGCGCAGGTCGTCGAGGACATCGTCGAGCGGCACGAGCAGGGCCAGCCGGTGCTGGTCGGCACGACGAGCGTCGAGAAGAGCGAGTACCTGTCTCGGCTCCTCGCCAAGAAGGGTGTGAAGCACGAGGTCCTCAACGCGAAGAACCACGCGCGTGAGGCCGCGATCATCGCCCAGGCCGGTCGACTCGGCTCGGTCACCGTCGCCACCAACATGGCCGGACGTGGAACCGACATCATGCTCGGCGGCAACGCGGAGTTCCTCGCCGTCGCCGAGATGAACGCGAAGGGTCTCAGCCCGATCGAGACGCCCGAGGAGTACGAGGCGGCGTGGGACGAGGTCTTCACGGAGGTCAAGGCCGCGGTCAAGGTCGAGGCCGACAAGGTGATCGAAGCCGGTGGCCTCTACGTCCTCGGCACCGAGCGCCACGAGTCCCGTCGCATCGACAACCAGCTCCGCGGTCGTTCCGGACGTCAGGGAGACCCCGGCGAGAGCCGCTTCTACCTGTCGCTCACCGACGACCTCATGCGCCTGTTCAACGCCGGCGCTGCCGAGAGCCTCATGGGCCGTCAGAACGTCCCGGACGACCTGGCGATCGAATCGAAGATCGTGAGTCGCGCGATTCGCAGCGCTCAGTCCCAGGTCGAGGCGCGCAACGCCGAGATCCGGAAGAACGTGCTCAAGTACGATGACGTCCTCAACCGCCAGCGCGAGGCGATCTACTCCGACCGCCGCCACATCCTGGAGGGCGACGACCTCCACGACCGCGCACAGCAGTTCCTGGAGAGCGTCGTGGACGACGTGCTCGACGAACACACCGGTGAGGGGAACGGCGACGACTGGGACTTCGACGCCCTGTGGGCCGAGCTCAAGACCCTGTACCCGGTGAGTCTGACGATCGACGAGGTGGTCCAGGAGGCCGGAGCGAAGGGGCGGATCAACCGCGACTTCATGCGCCGCGAGATCCTGTCCGACGCGAAGCTGGCGTACACCAACCGTGAGGAGTCCCTCGGGGCCCCCGCGATGCGCGAACTCGAGCGTCGGGTCGTGCTCCAGGTGATCGACCGCCGTTGGCGCGACCACCTCTACGAGATGGACTACCTGAAGGACGGCATCGGCCTCCGTGCCATGGCGCAGCGTGACCCGCTCGTCGAGTACCAGCGCGAGGGATACGCGATGTTCCAGCAGATGATGGGGCAGATCCGCGAGGAGAGCGTCGGATTCCTGTTCAACCTCGAGGTCGAGGTGAACGGCGAGGTCGATTCCGGTGCCGCAGCACCGGCGATCACGGCCAAGGGCCTGACGCAGGAGACGCCCGACACCGAGAAGCTGAGCTACTCCGCGCCGAGCGAGCAGGGCGGCGTCGAGGTGCGCAACCAGCGCGGGCAGATCGAGAAGGCGGCCACCGAGCGCGCTCAACGTCTGCAGCAGGCCGGTGGCACCGCCGGTGAGGGCGCTCCGGCGACGAAGGCCACGCCGTCGGCGAAGTCCACGCCGTCGGCGAAGGCGACGCGCGGGGCGTTCGGGCAGCAGTCCGACGCGGCGCCCGCGGCTCCCAGCAACCGTTCCGACCGACGCAAGCAGGGCAAGAAGAAGTAGTCGCTCCGCTCACGACGAAGCCCTCCGGACCAGGAGTCATCGGTCCGGAGGGCTTCGTCGTGACGAGGAGCGGTCGCCTGGGCTCAGAGGACGCTGACGGAGGTGGCTCGCCACCGGCCGTCGAGGCCCTCGAGTCGGATGGCGACGGCGCGGGATCTGGCGCGCCCGTGCACCATGACGACGGATTCGACGACGCCGTCCCGCGGTTCCGTGACGGTGACGGTGCCGATCGAGATGAGGGGGACGCTCCCCGGGACGCCGCGGACGCGTCGAGCTCGTTCGGCGAGGATGACCCGCTTCAGCAGGACGGTGTGGACGTCGGCCGTGATCCAGCGAGCGAGCTGCGTGAGGTCGCGCGCTCCGGCGATGACCTCGATGACGCTGCGGGTGAGGTTCTCGAGGAGCGGCCGTGGGTCGGGGAGCTCGGCCCGGGGTGCGGGCTGGTGTCCGAAGAACTCGTCGCTCCCCGGGCGGATGACGGAGCGAGGCTCCCTGGTGCGACGCTCCGGGAGCGGACCGGTCGGCCGGAGGCGCGCCGGGCGCGCCGCGGACTCGTCGTCGTCATGCCGTGCAGCGATGGTCATGGGGCCTCCGAGGGGTCGAACGGCCGACCGGAGTGGGGCGACCGTATGTGGAATGTTAAACTAACCATGCCAGAGATCCGATGTCCAGCACTTCCCCGAGTGGTTCCTCGCTGTGGAGAACTCGCGACGCCAGGGCGGTCGGCGCACTAGCGTCGGCGTATGCGTTGGGACAGCCTGTTCGACGATCTCGCCGGCCAGCTCGACGACGAGCTCGAGGCCGACGACGCCGGTGTGCGGCTGGAGGCGGAGCGGCTCCGACGCGGACGGCTCACGGTCCGAGACCGCGTCCTCGCCCTGCAGACCGATCTCGGCACCGACGAAGCGTTGGTCGTCGAGCTCGTCGACGGGAGTACGTGGCGGCTCCGCGTGCGGAGCGTGGGCAAGGACTGGTTGCAGGCCAGTGTCGGAACGTGGGATCGGCAGGAGGTCATCGTGCCGCTCTCGGCCGTCGCGGCGGTCGCGTTGACCCAGACGCAGGTCGACTGGAGTCTCGACGAGGTCGCGTCCCACGAGCCGCGGCTGCTCGACCGCCTCACGATCGCCTTCCTCCTGCGCGACCTGGCTCGCCGACGCTCCGGCGTCTTCGTGCGCACGCGCTCCGGTCGATGGGCCGGGACGATCGACCGCGTCGGACGCGACCATCTCGACCTCGCCGTGCACGAGCCCGGCTCCGTCAGGCGCACGCGTGATGTGGAGCAGATCCGTCTCATCGCGTTCTCGGAACTCGTCGTCGTCGAGCGGGCGGACTGACGCGATCGCAGCCGGTCGTCCGCCAGGGTCGGCGTCAGCTGAAGGGAAGGACCGGCCGGAGCGTCGGGGCGCCGGAGAACTCCGACAGCTCGGTGAACTGGGCCTCGTGCCAGAGCCCTGCACGACGCGCCTCCTCGTACCGACCCGAGATGAAGGCCTCGAGTGCCGAGAACTCGATCCGCCATGGACCGCTGCGGCCGACCCTGATCGCGGGCAGTTCGCCGGTCTCGATGAGCCCGGCGATCTCCGGCGCCGACACGTTCAGCACCTCCGCCGCGTCGCTGACGGTGAGGAAGCGGCCGAGCGGGGCCGGGTCGCGCTGCAGTTCCATTCCTCGATTATCCTCTCGTGCGATCGGCACCCGAAGGTCTGTGGATAACTTCGACGGCACCCACCGCGCACTCGGCAGCATGGGGCGGAGACGGCGCACGGTGTGCCGACGAAGGAGGAGACGGTGCGGGGAATCGAACGAGGCCCGGGCGTGGAGCCGGTGGGCACGAGGGCCGACGGGAGACCGCGTCCCGGTGGGGGTCCCGGCAGTACGGATCCGATGCGCAGTCGGAGCTGGTCGCGCTCGCGGGTCTGGGTGGACCCGCGGTTCCTCGTCGGCGTGATGCTCGTCGTGGCGTCGATCGTCGGTGTGTGGTGGCTCGTGACGACCTCCAGTCGCACGGTGCCGGTCTACGCGGCGTCCGAGACGTTGACCCCGGGGACCCCGCTCGACCGCTCGTCCCTGCGCGTCATCGACACCCGGCTCGGCGCGGTCGAGGAGGGCTACCTGGGGGCGCAGGGGGCTCCGCCGGACGACGCCGTCGTCACCCGGACGATCGCGGCCGGGGAGCTCGTACCGCTCGCGGCCCTGGGTGAGGCGGACGCCGTGGGCGTGACCACCCTCGTGGTCGAACCGGCGGGCAGGCTCAGCGCCGACATCGTCCGGGGGACGGTGGTCGACCTCTGGGCTGCGGCACCCGAGGGCGACGGGTACGGGGTCCCCGAAGTGCTGGTATCGGCGGCGACCGTCGTCCGCGCGAGCGAGGACGAGGGGTTCCTGGCGAGGGGTGGCTCGGTCGCCCTCGAACTCGCGGTCCCCAGATCCGCGGTGGCGACGGTCCTGGCCGCCACCGCGGCGGCGCACCTGCTCTCGGTGGTCCCGACCGAACCCGGCGGCCACTGATGCTGCGGGTCGGCCTCGCCCTCGACCCGCGCGTCGAGGGCGAGATCCTCGCGACGATGCTCGATCTCGGACACCGGGTCGCGTGGCGCTGCCACGACGCGGCCGAACTCGAGGACCGTCTGGCGACGGGGTCGCCCGTCGACGTGCTCCTGGTCTCATCCGCCGCCGCTGGCCTCCGGGCGGAACTCATCGACACCGCCGACCGGGTCGGAACCCGAGTCGTGGCGCTCGCCTCGGGTGAAGCGGAGCGTCGCCACGCCACCGGGCTCGGGCTCGTGGACGTCGTGCTCCTGCCGGTGGATGCGGAGGAGCTCGAGCGGAGCATCGCTCCGATCGAGCTCGGTGACGCCGACCGTCGTGTGCCGGAACCGGCAGCGGGTCGGGTGATCGCCGTGTGGGGCTCGGCGGGTTCGCCGGGCACGACGACGGTGGCCGCCGGCATCGCGAGCGAGCTCGCGGCGCGCGGTCGACGCGTCCTGCTCGTCGATGCCGACACCTACGGCTCGTCCGTCGCGACCATGTTGGGGCTCCTCGACGAGGCACCCGGGTTCGCTGCCGCCTGTCGCCTGGCCGGCAGTGGTGCGCTCGACATCGAACAGCTCGAGCGCATCGCGGTGGTGCATCCGTCGCCGTCCGGTGCGTTCCGCGTGCTCACCGGCATCTCGCGTGCAGCGCGCTGGCCCGAGCTCTCGACCGAGCGCGTCGCGACGACCCTCGAGCGGTGCCGCGAGTGGATGGACGACGTCGTCGTCGACACGGCGTTCTGTCTGGAGGCGGACGAGGAGATCTCGAGCGACCTCTTCGCTCCGCGTCGGAACGGTGCGGCGTTCGCGGTGCTCGGGTCCGCCGACCGCGTGGTCGAGGTCGGGGCCGCGGACCCCGTCGGGATCACGCGACTCCTCCGCGGGCACGCGGAACTCGTCGAACTCGTCGATCCGACCAGGATCTCCGTCGTGGTGAACCGGCTGCGTAGCGTCGCGCTCGGCACCGGGCCGGCCGGTCAGCTGGCCTCGACGCTCTCCCGCTTCGGCGGGATCGAGGCGGCGGCACTCCTCCCCGAGGATCAGCGGGTGGTGGACGCCGCCGTCATCGCCGGGCAGTGCCTCCGCGACCAGGCGCCGCGTGGCGCGCTCCCCACAGCGCTGCGCCGCTTCGTCTCCGCAGAGCTGGAGGACCATCCGGCGACATCGCGAGGCCGCGACCGTGGCCGGGGTCGGCGGTCGCTCCGACGCACCCGCGGTCGCCGCCGTGCGATCGAGCGGACACGGCGCCGTGAATAGCGGGAGTGTCGCCCAATACATATCCAGGTGAACACCCGAATATGCAGCGCACCCCGATATATTCATCTGCATTGTTTCGGGAGTCGATTCCGTTATCCGTTGGGTGATGTATTCAATGGGTATCGCGCGGCAATTCGTAATCGTCTGCGACGGCTCGTTATGATTGGATAACCGTCGGATTCACCACGGATTGTTTCAGGAGGACCCCCATGGCTCAGAAAGTCACCACCACCTACATCGATGATCTCGACGGCAGTGAACTCGCCGCCGGCGCGGGCGAGACCGTGCGGTTCGCCATCGACGGAACCGAATACGAGATCGACCTCGGTTCCGACAATGCGAAGAACCTCCGCGAATCGCTGAAGCCCTTCATCGGCGCCGGACGTCCGGTCAAGCGTGGCCGTCGCACCTCGGGCACGAGCACGCGGAACAGTGCGGAGAACCTCGCGGCGATCCGCGAGTGGGCCGCGAAGAACGGGCACGCCGTCTCCTCTCGTGGACGCATCCCGCAGGCCGTCCAGGACGCCTACCGCGCCGCCAACTGACGTCCCGCACCTGACACGGCGCTCGCTCCACCCCCGTGGTCCCGGGCGCCGTCGTCGTCTGCCGAGCAGCCCGGCGCGGGCTCCGTCCCGGGAGTCGGCCCGCACTCGACGCGCGCCGCCCGAGCCTAGACTGGGACCGTGTCGACGCTCAGTGATCTCGTTCTCGCCCAGGGCCGCTCCAGTGCGGCCGACGTCGAGTGGCTGCATATGCTGCTCGCAGACAGCCAACTCCTCGCAGACCTCGCATTCGCGGATATCGTCATCTGGGTGCCGACGGATTCCGGGAGTTTCATCGCCGTCGCGCATTCCCGGCCGTCCAGTGCCGCCACCCTCTTCTATCGCGACTTCGTGGGTCAGTCGATCAAGCAGGAATGGCGCAAGCAGGTCACCGATTGTTTCGAGAGCGGACGGATCATCGAGTCGTCCGCACCCGATTGGTATGAGGAGACCCCGACCCGCGTGCGCGCGGTCCCGGTGGCACGTCGGATCTCACCGACCGAGAAGACGAACGCCGACGGACCGATCGCGGTCATCACCCGGCACACGAACCTCGGCGAAGCGCGCACCCCGAGCCGTCAGGAACTCACCTTCAACGACTGCGCGAGCGACCTGTTCGAGATGATCGCGGTCGGGGACTTCCCCGACCTCGGGGCGCCGACCGGACCCCGCCGGGGCGCTCCGCGCGCCAGCGACGGACTGATCCGACTCGACGTCGACGGGACGGTCACCTTCGCCAGCCCGAACGCACTCTCCGCGTTCAACCGCATCGGCTTCGCCGAGGAACTCGAGGGCGAGTCGCTCGCGGACGTCACCACGCACCTGCTCTCGGGCACGGGGACGGTCACCGTCGACGAGTCCCTCCCGCTCGTCGTGACCGGACGCGCTCCGTGGCGCACCGACATCGAGGACAAGGGCGTGACGGTGTCCCTCCGGGCGATCCCGTTGCGGAGCCGGGGCGAGCGCGTCGGCGCGATCGTCCTCTGCCGCGACGTCAGCGAACTGCGCCACCAGGAGCAGGAGCTCATCACCAAGGACGCGACCATCCGCGAGATCCACCACCGGGTCAAGAACAACCTGCAGACCGTCGCCTCACTCCTGCGCATCCAGGCGCGACGGACGCACTCCGAGGACGCGCACGACGCCCTCACCCAGGCCATGCGGCGTGTGGCGGCCATCGCGGTGGTCCACGACACGCTCTCCGAGGGGCTCAACCAGAACGTCGACTTCGACGAGGTCTTCGAACGGGTGCTGCTGCTCGTCGCCGAGGTCGCGAGCTCGCACAACACCACCGTCCGGCCCAAGTCCTCCGGCTCGTTCGGGGTGCTCCCGAGCGAGTACGCGACCCCGCTCGCGCTGGCCCTCACGGAGCTCGTCACCAACGCGGTCGAGCACGGCCTCAACGGGCGGGACGGCGACGTGGAGATCACCGCGGACCGCACCGACGAGTTGCTGAGCGTCCAGGTGCGCGACAACGGCGTCGGCCTGCCCGAGGGCAAGGTCGGCTCCGGGCTCGGAACGCAGATCGTCCGCACGCTCATCCAGGGGGAGCTCGGCGGGACCATCGACTGGCACACGCTGATGGGCAGCGGGACCGAGGTCACGATCGCGATCCCGATGCGCTGGGTCGCCAAGAGCTGAGATCGAACCGGAGGCGGCCGAACGGGGCCGCCGCCGCCCGGACATGCGAGAACCCCGGTGCCGTGATCGGCACCGGGGTTCTCGTGCAGGACTAGGAGGCGCGGCGGGCGCGAGCTGCGCGGCGCTTGAGCGCGCGACGCTCGTCTTCGCTGAGGCCGCCCCAGACACCCGAGTCCTGACCGGTCTCGAGCGCGTACTGGAGGCAGAGCTCGGTGACACTGCAGGTGGCGCACACGGCCTTCGCCTTGTCGATCTGATCGACCGCCGGACCGGTGTTCCCGACCGGAAAGAACAATTCCGGGTCGACGGTCAGGCAGGCAGCTTTATCGCGCCAATCCATAGGGGAGCTCCTTTTATTGCATGGTGAGATGTCTTCAACCGAGTGAGGGGTCTCGGGAAGGGAAAGCCGAAATGCGAGGGGGATGATCGTCCGGGAATCGGGATCTGTCCACACCCTCGTGGACCTCATGTCGGCCTCAAACATGGTTTCATATCGGTAAGAGCAAATCAATAGTCAAGTTTGGGTGAACCCTGTGAGTACCGACCGCAACACCGCTTCCGCTCCGAACCCTCAGGAACGCCGTCACCCCGCCGTGCTGGCCTTCGTGGCCCTCCTCGTGGTCGAGGCGTTGTTCATGATCGGGCTCTCGGCGTGGTTCCTGTTCGAGCTGGTCGCGGCGACACCGGCATCGTTCACGAGCGCGCTCGCGATCTTCGTCATCCTGCTCATCGCGACGGCGTTCGTCACCGCACTCGCGCTCGGGGCCGTGCGCGGTCGGAGCTGGATCCGCGGTGGCGCGGTCACGTGGCAGCTCGTGCAGATCGCCGTGGCGGTCGGCGCGTTCCAGGGGGTCTTCGCGCAACCCGCCATCGGATGGTGCCTGCTGGTGCCGTCGCTCGTCGTCCTCGGGCTCCTGTTCACGCCCGCGGTCGCCGCAGTGACCCGCCGCGAGCTCTGAGCGCGGCGGGCCACCGGTCGCCCGTCAGGCGTCGAGGCCGAGTGCCTTCCGGAGGCTCTTCACGTGTCCGGTGGCCTTCACGTTGTACCGGGCCAGGGAGATCTCGCCGGCCTCGTCGATCACGAACGTCGAGCGGAGGACGCCGGTGACGATGCGTCCGTAGGAGTTCTTCTCGCCGTAGGCGCCGTAGGCCCGGTGCACGGTCAGCTCGGGGTCGCTGAGGAGCGGGAACGTGAGCCCGTCCTCCTCCTGGAAGGCCTTGAGCTTCTCGACGGAGTCCTTCGAGACACCCAGGACCACGTACCCGGCACCGGCGAGCGACGCGAGGTTGTCGCGGAAGTCGCAGGCCTGCGTCGTGCAGCCGGGCGTCATGGCGGCGGGGTAGAAGTAGAGGATGACCCGTCGGCCGGCGAAGTCGGCGAGCGACACGGCCGAGCCGTCCTGGTCGGTGAGGGTGAACGTGGGAGCCGGGTCGCCGGCGGACAGACGGATGGGTTCTGGCATGTCCACCAGCCTACTCAGGAGTACTGGTCGGCCTTGATCGTCGCGAAGGTGCCGAGCAGCCGCTGGAGGGAGTCGAGGCGTGCCGGACCGTTCTCCCCGAGCCGCCCCTCGGCGACGGCCTCGATGATCGCGCAGTCCGGCGCGTCCGGCAGGTGGGTGCAGCCGCGCGGGCATTCGAGCGCGATCTCGGCGAGATCGGTGAAGGACTTCAGGATGTTCGCCGTGTCGACGTGCCCGAGGCCGAACGAACGGACGCCGGGGGTGTCGATGACCCATCCGGAACCGGTGGGGCTCTCGATCCGCAACGACACCGTCGATGAGGAGGTGTGGCGCCCTCGACCGGTCACGACGTTCACATGACCCGTGGCGCGTTCGGCCGTCGGGACGAGCGCGTTGACGAGGGTCGACTTGCCGACACCCGAGTGGCCGACGAACACCGTGTCGTGGCCGACGAGGGCCTCGGTGATCTCCGCGAGCGGGACGTCGTCCTCGCGGCTGCGGAACACGCGGAGCCCGAGCCCGGCGAAGTTCGCGAGGAACTCGTCGGGATCCTGCAGGTCGGTCTTCGTGATGCAGAGGATGGGGGTGATCCCGGCGTCGTAGGCTGCGACGAGGTAGCGGTCGACGAGGCGTGCCCGCGGCTCGGGGTTCGCCGCAGCGACGACGATGAGCATCTGGTCGGCGTTCGCGACGACGACGCGCTCCATGGCGTCGGTGTCGTCACCGCTCCGGCGGAGGAGCGTGGTCCGCGGCACGATCCGGACGATGCGGGACAGCGTGCCCTCGGCGCCCGAGGTGTCGCCGACGACGTCCACGCGGTCGCCGGTCACGATGGCCTGTTTCCGGAGTTCGCGGGCACGGGTGGACGTCAGCACGCGCTCGTCCGGTGTCCCCTCGTCGAGGAGGACGGTGTACCGCCCGCGGTCGACGGCGAGGACGCGCGCGGTCAGGGCGTCGAGATGTTCCGGCCGGGTCTTCGTCCTGGGGCGGTTCGCCTTCGGGTTCGGTCGCATCCGGATGCTCGACTCGTCGATCTCGAGTCGGTCGTCGTCATCGTCGGCGTCGTCGCTCCACCAGCTCATCGGCTCAGGCTCCGAGCATCGCGTGCCACAGCTCGGTGAACTGCGGGAGCGTCTTGGCGGTGGTGGCGATGTTCTCGATGGTGATGCCGGGCACGACGAGGCCGAGAATCGCGCCGGTGGTCGCCATGCGGTGGTCGTGGTAACTCGACCACTCGCCACCGTGGAGCGGGCGGGGGTCGATGCGGAGGCCGTCGGGCAGTTCCGTGACGGCTCCACCGAGCTTGTTGATCTCGGTCGCGAGGGCCGCGAGGCGGTCGGTCTCGTGATGACGGATGTGCCCGATGCCCGTGATCGTGGAAGGACCGTCGGCCAGTGCCGCGAGGGCGGTGAGGGCCGGTGCGAGCTCGCCGCCGGTGGTGAGATCGAGGTCGACCGCGGTGATGCGCTCGCCACCGGTCACGGTCAGGCGGTCGCCCACGAGGGTGACGGTCGCTCCGAAGCGGGGGAGCAACTCGGCCAGGTCGGCGCCGACCTGCGTGGTGGACGCCGGCCAGCCGCGCAGGGTCACGCTGCCGCCCGTGACGAGCGCCGCGGCGAGGAACGGAGCGGCGTTGGAGAGGTCGGGCTCGAGGTCGACGTCGCGTCCGGCGATCGTCCCCGGCGCCACCACCCATTCGCCGACGGCGGGCTGCTCGACGGTGACCCCGCGTGCCGCGAGGGCGGCGATGGTCATCTCGATGTGGGGGAGGCTCGGCAGGCGTTCACCCTCGTGGACGAGGTGGAGCCCCTGTTCGAAGCGCGGAGCGGCGAGGAGCAGGCCCGACACGAACTGGCTCGACGACGAGGCATCGATCGTGAGCTTCCCGCCGGCGATCGATCCGGTGCCGTGCACGGTGAAGGGGAGCGCCTTCCGTCCGTCGTCGCTGATGTCGACGCCGAGCGCCTGCAGGGAGGTGATCATCGTGGACATCGGCCGGTTCCTGGCTGAGGGGTCGGCGTCGAACACGGTCGGGCCCAGCGCGAGTGCGGCGATGGGCGGGACGAACCGCATCACGGTGCCGGCGAGACCGCACTCAACGGTCGTGCTCCCGAACAGCTCACCGGGGGTGACGAGCCAGTCGGCGCCGAACGCGCCCGTCGCCGGGCGCTCGACGATCGTCGTGCCGAGGGCTCGGAGCGCCTCGACCATGTTGGAGCTGTCCATCGAGTGGAGCGGAGCACGCAGCAGCGAGGGGCCGTCGGCCAGCGCGGCCAGGACGAGCTCCCGGTTCGTGAGCGATTTGGACCCCGGGAGCGACACGGACGCGTCGACCGGGCCACCCGCGACGGGTGCCGGCCAGGCTGCGTCGTCGTGCTCGGGTTCGGCATCGCCGTACACGTCGAAATCTGGTGCGGAATACGGATTGGTCAACATTGGTTCCAACAGTAGTCGGGGTCACGAGCAGAAGGAGGAACGGATGTCCACAGCGGTATTGGAACGACCGGTGGCCGAGGCCGATCACGGCCGTCTGGCGCTGGCCGTAGACTGGCCGGTGATGACCTCCGTCGACCCAGAAGCCCTTCCGGCCGAGCCGGACCCCCGATCACTGTTCGAAGCACAGGCACTGCCGTTCATCGATCAGCTGTACGGCGCTGCCATGCGCATGACGAAGAACCCGTCGGATGCTCAGGACCTGGTCCAGGAGACGTTCGTCAAGGCCTTCGCCGCGTTCGCGCAGTTCGAACAGGGCACCAACCTGAAGGCGTGGCTCTACCGCATCCTCACGAACACGTACATCAACACGTATCGGAAGAAGCAGCGCGAGCCGTATCAGGGCACCATCGACGACCTCGAGGACTGGCAGTTGGGTGGTGCCGAGTCGATCAGCGCCACCTCGAGCCGATCCGCCGAGGCCGAAGCGATCGATCACCTGCCCGACAGCGACGTCAAGGACGCGCTGCAGGCCATCCCGGAGGACTTCCGACTCGCGGTGTACCTCGCCGACGTGGAGGGGTTCGCCTACCAGGAGATCGCCGACATCATGAAGACCCCCATCGGGACCGTGATGAGTCGTCTGCACCGTGGCCGACGACTCCTTCGCGACCTGTTGGCCGACTACGCCGAATCACGCGGCTTCAGCGTGACGAAGCAGGGGAGCAAGAAATGAGCGACTGCGGCTGCGACAAAGCCAAGAAGGACCTCGAGGAGTACCTCCGTCACGAGGTGTGCAAGACCGAGGCCGCGGACATCCGTGAGCATCTCGCGAGCTGTCCCGAGTGTCAGAACGAGGCGCTGGTCGCCCAGACGCTGACGGAGGCCGTGCAGCGCGCCTGCAAGGAGACGGCCCCCGAGGACCTCAAGAACCAGGTGCTGGCCTCCCTGCGGGCCACCCAGGCCGCGCACGAGAGCGCCTGACCACGGTCGCCGCGGTTCACCCCGCGCCGTCGAGGCGGGACTCCTCGACATCGAGCATGCGTTGTGCCCTCGCGAGCACCTCTGAGGGGTAACTCCCGGTCGCGCGCGCGTCCAGGAGGGCGTCGCGTTCGGCGTCGAGCACCCGTCGCCTGAGCTGGCGGTACTGCTCGTGCGGCCCGACGCCGGCGTCCGTCCGCTCCGCGGCCGACTCCACACGGATGAGACTGGTCGTGCGCACCCGGTCGACGACGGCGGGGTCGAACGGCTCGCCATCGTCGGTCCGGAGCTGCGGGTCGTCGAGGGCGGCGACGCCGACCGTCGAGATCTCCTCGACGAGGCCGGCCAGCTCCGCCGTCGCCGCTTCCTGGTCCGTGCCGCCCACGCGGCTCAGTCGGATGACGAGCGGCAGCGAGCCGCCCTGCAGGAGCAGGGTGACGATCGCGACGGTGAAGGCGATGAGCACCAACTCGGCGCGGTACGGGGTCTCGAGCGGCAGCGACTGCGCGGCCGCGATCGTGACGACGCCGCGCATCCCCGCCCAGGCGAGGACCGCTCCTCCCCGCCAGCCGAGGCCTTCGCGTTGGAGGAAGTCGAGGTCGGCGCTCCGGCGGGCGATCGACCGCGTGAAGGCGGCCTTCCGTCTGGCGGACCGGGGGTTCTCCGAGGGGTGGTCCTCCAGCCGTGCCGAGAACTCGTCGAGTTTCGGTCGCCGCGACAGCGCCTCGCGTTCGTCCCGACGCAACGACCAGACGAGGCCGCCGACGAAGACGATCCGCACGACGATGAGCGTGCATGCGGTCAGGAGTCCGAGGCCGATCGACGGCCAGATGCCGAGGTCGTCCTGTTCGACCTGCGAGACGATGGCCTCGAGTTCGAGTCCCATGAGGAGGAACACGCCGTTCTCGAGGAGGAACTGGGTGGTCCGCCAGTTGATCCGCTCGCTGATGCGGTCTTGAGCGGTGAAGTACTTCGCGCTCTGGTGACCGGTGTAGAGCCCGGCGACCACGACGGAGAGCACCCCGGAGGCGTGGAAGTGCTCGGCCGGGAGGTAGGCGATGAACGGCACCGCGAACGAGACGACCGTCGTCAGCACGGGGTCCCCGAGCCGCGATCGGATGCGGACGGTCACGAACCCCACGACGATCCCGATCGCGATGGCCAACGCGACGGCGTAGGCGAAGTCGCCGATCACGCCCCAGAGCGAGACGGATCCGGCGGTCGCCGCGATCGCGGAGCGGAGGAGCACGAGCGCTGACGCATCGTTCACGAGGCTCTCGCCCTCGAGCACGCTGACGAGGCGTGGCGGCATGCCGAGCCGCTTCCCGATCGAGGTCGCGGCGACGGCGTCCGTCGGACTGACGACCGCACCGAGGGCGATGCCGGCGGCCAGGCTGAGATCGGGCAGGATCGTCGAGAGGATGAGGCCGATCAGCACGGACGAGACCACGACGAGGACGACCGACAGCCCCGAGATCGCCTTCAGGTTGCGACGGAAGTCCACGAGCGGGACGTTGACCGCCGCCGAGTACAGCAGCGGGGGCAGCACGCCGGCGAGGATCCACTCCGGCTTGACCTCGACGTCCGGCACGAACGGCAGATAGCTGAGCGCCAGCCCGACGAGGACGAGGATGAGCGGGGCTGCCACGCGCAGCTTGGTCGCGAAGCGGGCCACCGCGACGATGGTCACCACCGCGACGACGGCGAGGAATGCGAAGTCCATGGCGTCAGCCTATTGGCGCACGCTCACCGACCGCCCACGGATCGCTGTCGTCCCGCTGACGACGAAGGCCGCCCGTCGAAACGGGCGGCCTTCGTCGTGAGCTGTCGCGTCAGAGCGTGAGCGCGGTGCGCAGCAGCTCGGCCTGCTCAGCGGCGTGACGCTTCGCGGAACCGGTCGCGGGCGACGCGGACGCGGTCCGCGACACGTTGCGCACCGTCCGGCCCTCGAGGTGCTTGGCGGCTTCGAGACAGATGAACGGCCACGCACCCTGGTTCTCGGGTTCGTCCTGCACCCAGACGAGCTCGGCGTCCGGGTACTGGGCGACGACCGCGTTCAGCTCCGCCGCGGGGACCGGGTAGAACTGCTCGACGCGGACGAGGGCGATCTCCTCGTTCGGCTGCTTCTGCAGTTCGCTCAGCAGGTCGTAGTGGATCTTGCCGGAGTGCAGCAGCACCCGCTTGACCGCCGCCTTGTCGGTGATCCTGGCGTCGTCGATGACCGGCTCGAAGCGACCCGAGGTGAAGTCCGCCACCGGACTGGTCGCACCGCGCAGTCGCAGCATCGCCTTCGGGGTGAAGACGACGAGCGGGCGGCGCGGGCGTGCGTACGCCTGACGGCGCAGCAGGTGGAAGTACGACGCCGGGGTCGACGGGCGAGCGACGGTCATGTTGTCCTCGGCGCAGAGCTGGAGGAACCGCTCGATCCGTGCGGACGAGTGGTCGGGCCCCTGTCCCTCGTAGCCGTGGGGGAGGAGGAGCGTGACACTCGACCGCTGCGACCACTTCTGCTCCGCGGAGGAGATGAACTCGTCGATGATGGTCTGCGCGCCGTTGGTGAAGTCACCGAACTGCGCCTCCCACAGCACGAGCGCGTCGGCCCGCTCGACCGAGTAGCCGTACTCGAAGCCCATGACCGCGTACTCGCTGAGGAGCGAGTCGTAGATCCAGAACCGTGCCTGGTTGTCGCTGAGGTTCGCGAGCGGCAGCCACTCCTGGCCGTTGACCCGGTCGTGGAGGACGGCGTGACGCTGCACGAAGGTGCCGCGTCGGGAGTCCTGACCGGACATGCGCACCGGCGTGCCCTCGATGAGGACGGACCCGAGGGCCAGCAGCTCGCCGAAGCCCCAGTCGATGTTGCCGTTGCGGCTCATGTCGAGGCGCTTCTCGAGCAGCTGCTGCACCTTCGGGTGCACCGTGAAGCCGGCCGGCTTGTTGTTGAACGCGTCGCCGATCAGCTGGACGACGCCCTCGGAGACCCCGGTCGTCTCGAGCTCGCCGGAGTAGCCGTCCTCGTCGAGGACCTCCGTCGGGACCGGCGTCGGCGAGGTCTGCTCGGCGTGCGTCTCCATGAAGGCGCGCTCGAGGCGGTCCTGGAAGTCGCGGTGAGCGGCCTCGTACTCCTCCTCGGTGATGTCGCCACGACCGACGAGCGCCTCGGTGTACAGCTTCCGGACCGAGCGCTTCGCCTCGATGAGGCTGTACATGAGCGGCTGCGTCATCGACGGGTCGTCGCCCTCGTTGTGGCCGCGTCGGCGGTAGCACACGAGGTCGATGACGACGTCGCGCTTGAACTCCTGGCGGTACTCGAAGGCGAGCTCCGCGACCCGGACGACGGCCTCGGGGTCGTCGCCGTTCACGTGGAAGATCGGTGCCTGGATGGTCTTCGCGACGTCGGTGTTGTAGATCGAGGAACGGCCCTCGCCGGGAGGCGTCGTGAAGCCGACCTGGTTGTTGATGACGACGTGGACCGTTCCACCCGTGCGGTAGCCGCGGAGCTGGGACAGCTGCATCGTCTCGAGGACGACGCCCTGACCGGCCATCGCCGCGTCGCCGTGGATGAGGATCGGAAGGGTGCCGAACGCGCCGATCGGCCCGCGGTCCTGCTTCGCGCGGACGATGCCCTCGAGCACGCCGTTCACGGCCTCGAGGTGCGAGGGGTTCGCTGCCAGGTAGACCGGGATCTCGCGGCCGTCCTCGGCCTTGAACGTGCCCTCGGTGCCGAGGTGGTACTTCACGTCGCCGGAACCGTGGCTCGCCGGGTCCTGCGTGCCCTCGAACTCGCGGAAGATCTGGCCGTACGTCTTGCCGGCGATGTTCGTGAGGACGTTGAGGCGGCCGCGGTGGGCCATGCCGATGGCGACCTCGTCGAGCTGGGCCTGGGAGGCACCCTGGAGGATGGTGTCGAGGAGGGCGATGGTCGACTCGCCGCCCTCGAGGCTGAAGCGCTTCTGGCCGACGTACTTCGTCTGCAGGAAGGTCTCGAAGGCCTCGGCCTCGTTGAGCTTCCCGAGGATGCGCATCTGCTCGTCGTGCGTGGGCTTCTCGTACTTGCGCTCGACCTTGCTCTGGATCCACTTGCGCTGCGCGGGGTCCTGGATGTGCATGTACTCGATGCCCGTGGTGCGGCAGTAGGAGTCGCGCAGGACACCGAGGATGTCGCGCAGCTTGGCCGTGCGGGCCGAGCCGAAGGCGCCCGTCACGAACTCGCGGTCGAGGTCCCAGAACGTGAGTCCGTGGGTCTCGATCTCGAGGTCGGGGTGGGAGCGCTGCACGTACTCGAGCGGGTCGATGTCGGCCATGAGGTGGCCGCGGACGCGGAACGCGTTGATGAGCTCCTGGACGCGCGCGGTCTTGTCGACGGCGTCGGCGAGGTCGACGCTGATGTCGGGCGACCAGTGGATCGGGTCGTACGGGATGCGCAGGGCCGCGAAGATGTCCTGGTAGAAGCTGCGGCTGCCGATGAGCAACTCGTGCACGACCTTGAGGAACTCACCCGAGCCGGCACCCTGGATGACGCGGTGGTCGTAGGTGCTCGTGAGGGTGATCGTCTTGCCGATCGCGAGCTCGTTGAGCGTGCGCTCGGAGGCGCCCTGGAACTCGGCCGGGTACTCGAGTGCGCCGGCGCCGATGATGCAGCCCTGGCCCTTCATGAGGCGGGGGACCGAGTGGACCGTCCCGATGCCGCCCGGGTTCGTGAGCGAGATCGTGACGCCCTGGAAGTCGGCCCCGGTCAGCTTGCCCTTGCGGGCGCGGGTGACGAGGTCCTCGTAGGCGGACAGGTACTCGTTGAACGTGAGGGTGTCGGCACGCTTGATGCCCGGCACCATGAGGGCGCGCGAGCCGTCGGGCTTCGGCAGGTCGATGGCGATGCCGAGGTTGATGTGCGCGGGCGCGACGACCGTCGGCTTGCCGTCGGCCTCCTCGTAGTAGACGTTCTGGCTCGGGAAGTCCTTCAACGCCTGGATGAGCGCCCACCCGATGAGGTGGGTGAAGCTGACCTTGCCGCCTCTGGCGCGCTTCAGGTGGTTGTTGATGACGATGCGGTTGTCGATCATCAGCTTCGCGGGGATGGTGCGCACGCTCGTCGCGGTCGGGACCGTGAGGCTCGCGTCCATGTTCGTGGCGAGCGACTTGGCCATGCCCTTCAGGACCGTGACCTTGTCGACGTCCTCGGGAGCGGGCTCGGTCTGGTCGCTCTTCGGCTGCTGGACCTGGTTCGGGCTCGTCATGGGGGCGTCGGCCGGGATCGGGGCCGGCTTCGCCTGCACCGAGGTGGTGCGGGCCACCGGCTGTGCGCCGATGACCTGGATCGGAGCCGTCGGCGGGTTGACGCGGTTGGCGGCGTCCTCGGCGGAGGCCGTCGGAGCGGTGGCGCTCGCACCGCCGGCAGCCGCACCGGCACCGGCCTGCTCACCCGTCGTTCCCTGGGCGGCACCGTTCACCGGTCGGTAGTGCTCGAGGATCGGCCACCAGGAGCGGTCCACGGAATCCTTGTCGACGAGGTACTGCTCGTACATCTCGTCGACGAGCCACTCATTGGCTCCGAATTCGTTCGTTGCGCCGTCATCGGCGCCCACTCCGGTCATCTGGCTCGACACCGTCGATCGCCCACTCTCTCCGTTGAATTCTTGCTGTTTGCGGGCAGGGAACATGCCCGCACGATCCAGTCATCAAGCCTAAACCCATTCCGCCGTCGGCGCGGCTCGGACGCCGCTCGGGATACGGTGTTCTCATGCGGTTCATCGGTGAGATTCCCAGCCACGACCTGACCTACTCGGACGTCTTCCTCGTCCCCAGCCGCTCGGGGATCACGAGCCGGCTCGACGTCGACCTGGCTCCGGACGACGGCACCGGCGCCACGATCCCCATCGTCTCGGCCAACATGAACTCCGTCACCGGCCCGCGTCTGGCGGCGGCACTCGCCCGCCGCGGCGGGCTCGGCGTCCTGCCCCAGGACATGCCGCTCCAAGACCTCGATGCGGCGATCCGCTGGGTCAAGGCACAGCCCGTCGCGTTCGACACCCCACTGATCATGCGCGACGACCAGACGGCCGCCGAGGCCCTGCGGCTCATCCCCGCGGTCGCCGGCCACGGCATCGTGCTCCACGACGAGCACGACGCGTTCGCCGGCTGCATCCCGGCCGCCCGACTCGCCACGGCGCTGCCCGACGCGCGGCTCGGCGACCTCGCACGGGGTCCGCTGGCCTCGATCGACGCCGACGACGTCACCGGCGGTCGAGCCGCCTTCGACCTCATGGTGGCGGCGGACGTCGAGTTCGCGCCGGTGCTGCACCACGGCGCGGTCGTCGGCACGTTGAGCCGCACCAGCGCGCTCCGGTCGACCATCTACACCCCGGCGCTCGACGCGTCCGGCCGTCTCCGGGTCGCCGCGGCCGTCGGCATCAACGGCGACGTCGCGGCGAAGGCGAAGGCGCTCGCCGCAGCCGGCGTCGACGTCCTCGTGATCGACACCGCGCACGGCCACCAGGAGGGCATGCTCCGGGCCATCGCCGCCGTCCGGGCGCTCGACCTCGGCCTCCCGATCGTCGCGGGCAACGTCGTCTCGTCCCTCGCCGTGCAGGACCTCGTCGACGCCGGTGCCGACATCCTCAAGGTCGGCGTCGGCCCCGGCGCGATGTGTACGACGCGCATGATGACCGCCGTCGGGCGTCCGCAGTTCTCCGCCGTCCTCGAGACGGCCGCCGCAGCACGCGCGCTCGGCGCCACGGTCTGGGCCGACGGCGGTGTCCGCTACCCGCGCGACGTCGCGCTCGCGCTCGCCGCCGGTGCGAGTTCCGTGATGATCGGGTCCTGGTTCGCCGGCACGATCGAGGCCCCGGGCGAACTCCAGCGCGCCGCCGACGGATCGATCTACAAGGAGAGCTGGGGGATGGCGTCGACGAAGGCCGTGCACGAGCGCTTCGGCCGGCTCGACCCGTTCGAGCTGGCCCGCAAGACCCTCTTCGCCGAGGGCATCTCCTCCTCGCGCATCACGATCGACCCGCTGCGGCCGTCCGTGGAGGACCTCCTCGACATGATCACCGCGGGCGTCCGCTCCTCGTTCACGTACGCGGGTGCCGACACGGTCCCCGGCTTCCACGAGCGCGCGATCGTCGGCGTGCAGTCGGCGGCGGGGTACGAAGAGGGCAAGGCGCTGCCGGTCTCCTGGTGAGCAACGTGGCGGGCGCACGACCAGGTGCGACGGCCACGGACGCGATGGGATGATGGACGCATGGTGGTGGACAAGCACGAGCACGGGTTCGGCGTCGGCATGCAGGTGTTGGTGCTCGTCGACCCGGAGACGGATCCGTCGACCGGGGCACGCGTGTCCGGCGTCATCGTCGCGCCGGGCCGACAGCGCGCGGCGGCCTTCATCTCGGTGTGGACCGACCGGTTGACGACGTGGATCGTCGAGTTCGACGAGCCCTTCGTCGCCCCGGACGGCAGCGGCCCGCACGAGTCCGCCGAGGTCCGCGAGACCTACCTGATCCCGGCGCCGTTCACCGAGGAGTCCGCACCCGTCACCGTGTGACGGAGATCCTCGTCAGGCGAGCGAGCGGTCCATGATCGCCGAGGAGAGCGCCTCGACCGGGCCAGAGGCGGCCAGGGGGTTGGCGAGCAGCGTGAAGTCGACGCCCCCGAGGGGCGGCAGCTCGAGTCGGTTGCTCAGCATCACGAGGTCGCTCGGGATGAGGCTGCGGGGGAAGACCGCGACGCCGAGGCCGGCGCGGACGGCGGCGAGCACCCCGTTGACCTCGCGGGTGCTGCAGGTGATGCGCCAGGTGCGCCCGGCCGCTTCGAGCGCGTCGATCGCGAGCTGCCGCGACAGGCTCGGGTCCTGGTAGGCGATGAGGGGGATCGGCTGGCCGGGCTCGATGGCCGTCTTCTCGAGGCCGACCCAGACCATCGAGTCGGTCCGGACGAGCTTCCCCTCGTTCTGACCGGGGTGCATCTTGATGAAGATGAGGTCGAGCGCGCCCGCCTTCAACCGGCGGTAGAGCGGCCCGCTCTGGTTGACGGTCAGTTCGAGGTTGAGCTGCGGGTGGCCCTGCCGGAAGTGACGCAGGATCCGGGGGAGCTGGGTCATCGCCAGATCGTCGGCCGCCCCGAAGCGGAGGCGACCGCTCATCGCGGAACCGGTGAAGTAGCTCTCGGCCGCGGCGTGGGCGGCCAGGATGGTCCGCGCGAACCCGGCCATCGCATCGCCGTTGTCGGTCAGACGGACGGCCCTCGTGTCGCGGACCACGAGCCAGCGCCCCGCGGCCTCCTCGAGGCGGCGGATCTGCTGGCTGACCGTCGGCTGGCTCAACCCGAGCTGCGCGGCCGCCCTGGTGAAGTTCCGCGTCTCGGCGACGGCCAGGAAAGTGCGGAGGAGCGCCGGGTCGAACATGGGTCACCGATCATTCGGGAATCGAATAGGACTGATAGGGACCATCCTGCTCGGAAATGGTGGGCTCGGCAATAGCGTGGAGGGGAGCCTCCGGCCCCGGCCGGGCTCCACCCATACGACACGCACTCGACATACGAAACGCTGGCTCTCTCCGTGACCCCTCCCTCCGACACCGCCGTCGCTCCACCGCCACCCACCGCACCCATGCCGATCGTGGGGGAGCGTCCCGCCTGGCGGGACACCTTCTCCTCGCTCCGCGTCCCGAACTTCAGGCTCTTCACGATCGGGCACATCGTGGCCACGACCGCGATCGGCATGCAGCGCATCGCACAGGACTGGCTCGTCCTCGAACTCTCCGGCAGCGTCGCGGCCGTCGGGATCACCGTCGCCATGCAGTTCGCGCCGATGCTCCTCTTCGGCCTGCTCGGCGGCGTCATCGCCGACCGCTACTCCAAGCGCGTGCTGCTCATGATCACGCAGTCGCTCGCCGCCGCACTCGCCGTGGCGCTGTCGATCCTGACGCTGAGCGGCGCCGTCGAGGTGTGGCACATCTACGTCATCGCCTTCATGCTGGGGCTCGTCACCGTCGTCGACAACCCGGCTCGTCAGGTGTTCGTCAACGAGCTCGTGGGACCCGCCAGGCTGCGCAACGCGATCAGCCTCAACTCCGCCGTGTTCCAACTGGGGCAGCTCGTCGGACCGGCGGTCGGCGGCATCCTCATCACCGCCGTCGGGTCGGGATGGTCGTTCGCGATCAACGCGCTCGCCTGCTCGGGCGTCGTCCTCACCCTCGCCCTCATGCGGGTCTCCGAGTTGGTCCCGACACCCGTGCTCGCCAAGGCGAAGGGGCAGCTCAAGGAGGGGCTCGGCTACGCGATGCGGAAGCCGGCGATCCGGTGGACCGTCATCATGGTCGCCTTCATGTCGGTGTTCGCCTTCAACCTGCCCGTCCTCCTGGCGGCCTACGCCTCGGACGTCTTCGACATCGGTGCGAGCGGCTACGGATTCCTCAACTCCCTCGTGGCGGTCGGCGCGCTCACCGGTGCCCTCGCCTCGACACGGCGCGGCGGGGTGAACCTCCGCATCGTGATCGTGGCGGCGGCATCGGTCGGCGTCCTGCAGGCAGCCGCAGGGGCCATGCCCGTGCTCATCCCGTTCGCGCTCCTGCTCGTCGCCGGCGGCGTCGCGAACCTCCTCTTCATCACCGCCGCGAACTCACTCGTCCAGCTGTCGTCGAACGTGGCGATCCGCGGACGGGTCATGTCGCTCTACATCCTCGTGCTGCTCGGCGGGCAGTCGATCGGCGGTCCGCTCATGGGGTGGATCGTGGAGGTCGCCGGAGCGCACGTCGGCATGATCGTCTCCGGTGGGGTGCCGGCGCTCGCGGCGGGGCTCATCGGTCTCCGGTTCCTCCTCCTGCGCCGCCGCCGGACACGCGCCGCGCGGCGTCGCCTCGGCACCGACGAAGCTGAGAAGAACCCCGGGAATCCGGGGTCCACGGCGACGGAAGTCCGATAGACTCGTCCGCACAATGGACGACCCTCCTTCAGACAGATCCCCCGGCCACCATCCCCGCTTCGACCTGATCCGACCCACTGCGCCGTCGGCTCGATCCGGCGGCCGTTCCCTCCGTCCGGCGTCGACCGGTCAGCTCGGACAGGACCGGCATGTCTGAGTGGATCATGCTCGGTGTCGGCCTCGTCCTGACGATCGGCACCGGCTTCTTCGTCGCCTCCGAGTTCGCCCTCGTGAACCTCGACCGCGCGGACCTCGAGGCCCGCCGCGATCGCGGTGAGAGCCGCCTGACGATGACGATCGCGGCGCTCAAGATCACGTCGACGCACCTGTCGAGCGCTCAGCTCGGCATCACCCTCACCACGCTCCTCACCGGGTACACGATGGAGCCGGCGCTCTCCTCGATGCTCGCCGGTCCGCTCGGAGCGCTCGGCATCCCCGAGGCCGTCGTGGCCGTCGTCGCGACGATCGTCGCCATCACCGTGGCCACGCTGCTCAGCATGATCGTCGGGGAGCTCGTCCCGAAGAACTTCGCGCTCGCGCTGCCACGCCAGACGGCCAAGTTCGTCGTGCCGTTCCAGACCGCGTTCACCTGGGTGTTCAAGCCGGCCATCGTCGTCCTGAACGGCAGCGCCAACGGGCTCCTGCGGTCGGTGGGCATCGAGCCCAAGGAGGAGCTGTCCGGAGCTCGGACGGCCGAGGAACTCTCCTCGCTCGTGCGCCGTTCCGCGCTCGAGGGCACCCTCGAGGCCGACACCGCGACCCTCCTGAACCGCACGCTCCGCTTCTCCAACCTCGACGCCTCCGACGTCATGACGCCGCGCCCTCGCGTCGCCTCGATTCAGCGGGGGGAGCCCGCTCAGGCGGTGCTCGCGCTTGCACGGGCGACCGGGCACTCCCGCTTCCCGGTGACCGACGCCGACGCCGACGACATCACCGGTGTCGTGCACGTCAAACAGGCCATCGCGGTGCCCCGCGACCGGCGTGGTCAGGTGCCGGTCTCGGCGCTGCAGTCGCCGGCGCTCCGCGTCCCCGAGACGATGAAGCTCGACGTCCTGCTCTCGCAACTGCGCGGGCGCGGCTACCAGATGGCCGTCGTCGTCGACGAGTACGGCGGCACGGCCGGCGTCACCACGCTCGAGGACCTCGTCGAGGAGCTCGTCGGTGAGGTCGCCGACGAACACGACCGGTCGCGCGCCGGCGTCGTCCGCGGACGGGACTCCACCACCTTCCCCGGCAGCCTCCGTCCCGACGAACTCCTCGAGCGCGCCGGTGTGCGCGTGCCGGAGGACGGTCCGTACGAGACCGTGGCCGGCTTCGTCATGAGTGAGCTCGGACGCCTCGCCGTCTCCGGCGACGTCATCGAGCTCGAGGACGGCACCCTCCGCGTCGAACGACTCGACGGCCGCCGCATCGACCGGATCCGATTCACCCCGAGACCCGTCCCCACGGAGGAAGGTGGTGACGCATGAGCGACTGGGCAGGAATCGCCTGGCTCGTCGTGCTGCTGCTCGCGAACGCCTTCTTCGTCGGCGCCGAGTTCGCGGTCATCTCCGCACGACGTTCGCAGATCGAACCGCTCGCGGAGCAGGGCAGCCGGAGTGCCAAGACCGCCCTCTGGGCCATGGAGCACGCGACGCTCATGCTGGCGACGAGCCAGCTGGGCATCACCGTCTGTTCGCTCCTCATCCTGAACGTCTCGGAGCCCGCGATCCACCACCTCCTCGAGGTGCCGCTCGCACTCACCGGTTGGCCGGAGGAGACCATCGGCACGGTGGCGTTCGTCATCGCGCTGCTGCTCGTGTCGTACCTGCACGTCGTCTTCGGCGAGATGGTCCCGAAGAACCTCTCCTTCTCGATCCCCGATCGCGCGGTGCTGCTGCTCGCACCGCCGCTCGTGTTCGTCGCGCGGGTCTTCCGACCGATCATCGTCTCGCTCAACGCGATCGCGAACGCCGTCCTCCGGTTGTTCCGGGTCGAGCCGAAGAACGAGGCGGCCAGCGCCTTCACACTCGACGAGGTCGCGACGATCGTCGACCAGTCGACGCGCGAGGGCGTGCTCACGGACGCCACCGGTGCGCTCGTCGCCGCGTTCGAGTTCACCGAGAAGAAGGTCCACGACGTGGCCCTTCCGCTCACGAGCCTCATCACCCTGACGGAGGAGGCCACCCCCTCGGACGTCGAGCGCGCCGTCGCGAAGTACGGGTACTCGCGGTACGTCATCGTGGACGAGGAGTCGGTCCCGATCGGCTACCTCCACCTCAAGGACGTGCTGCGGTACGACGACCTCGACGGCACCGGCGACGAAGAGCGCCCGGTACCGGCGAAGCACATCCGTCAGCTCGTGTCGGTGTTCGAGGGATCGGACGTCGAGGACGCCCTCACGACCATGCGTCGGTCCGGCGCCCACGTGGCGCGGGTGTTCGACGAGGCCGGCGCCACGACCGGCGTGCTCTTCCTCGAGGACATCATCGAGGAACTGGTCGGCGAGGTGCAGGACGCCACGAGGCGCCGCTGACCGGCATCGCCCACGCAACAGACAGGACGGCCCGCACGCGATCGTGTGCGGGCCGTCGTCGCGTGGACCGCGTGGTCAGCCGCGCGGCTTCGCCCGTTCGTACTGGCCGGGCCAGGCGACGTCCACACCGAGCTCCGAGGCGGCGCGTAGCGCGAAGTGCGGGTCGCGCAGGGCTTCGCGCGCGACCATGACCGCCTCCGCCTGGCCGTCGGCGACGATGGCCGCCGCCTGCTGGGCGTCGGTGATGAGTCCGACCGCGCTGGTGTCGACACCGGTGGAACCGATGTGCGCCGCGAACGGCACCTGGTACCCGGGGGAGAGCGGGATCCGGACGCCGCCGACGGCACCGCCGGTGGAGATGTCGAAGAAGTCCGCACCCCGTTCGGCGCACCAGGCGGCGACGGTCGCGGTCTGATGCTCGTCCCAGCCGTCGTCCACCCAGTCCGTCGCGGAGAACCGGATGAACAGCGGCATGCCGTCGGGCAGCACGGCACGGACGGCCTCGACGACGCGGAGCAGGAGTCTGGCGCGATCCTCGAGCGCCCCGCCGTAGGCGTCCTCGCGGTGGTTGACGAGCGGGGAGAGGAACTGATGGAGGAGGTACCCGTGTGCGGCGTGCAGTTCCACGACCTGGAAGCCGGCGTCGACGGATCGGACCGCTGCAGCGCGGAAGTCGTCGACGACGCGATCGATGCCTGCCTCATCGAGCGCGGCGGGGACGTCGTATCCGGGGAAGGCCTCGGCTGACGGGGCCACCGTCGGCCACCCACCCTGGTCGAGCGGGACGCTGCCCGTGCCGTCGGTGCCCCACGGGGCGAAGGTGGAGGCCTTCCGGCCGGCGTGCGCGAGCTGGATGCCGGGGACGGCGCCCTGTTCGACGATGAACGCGGTGATGCGGCGCCAGGCGTCGCGCTGCTCGTCGTTCCAGATCCCGGCGTCCTGCGGGGTGATCCGTCCCTCCGGGCTGACGGCCGCCGCCTCGGAGATGACGAGCCCGAAGCCGCCCGCCGCGAACTGGCCGAGGTGCATGAGGTGCCAGTCGGTCGGGACGCCGTCCTCGGCGGTCACGCTGTACTGGCACATCGGGGCGACCCACAGGCGGTTGGGGATGCTGCGGTCGCGGATGGTGATCGGATCGAACAGTGCGGGCACGGAACTCCTCTGGGACGGGCGACAGGGTGTCGCCTCTGGCGCAACGTCGCGGGGGCCGCTGCGATTCCCGTCCCGGTCGGCGGTGACTGGCTAGGGTGAAGGCATGGCCGAACCCCGACACTGGACCCCCGCCGACGCACGTCACTGGATCGCCGTGCCCGACGCCGAATCGGACAAGTACTCCCGAGGCGTGCTCGGGATCGTGACCGGATCCGACCACTACCCGGGCGCAGCCGTCATCGGTGTCGAGGCGGCGATCCGCACCGGCGTCGGCATGGTCCGCTACCTCGGCGCGGACCGCCCGACCGAGCTCGTGCTGCAGCGACGGCCGGAGGTCGTGACGGCGGAGGGCCGGGTCCAGGCCTGGCTCATCGGCTCCGGCATGGACCCCGGCAAGCTCACCCGCGCGGAGAGCGCGCTCCTCGACGCCGCCCTGCACGGCGGTGAACCGGTCGTCGCCGACGCCGGATCCCTCCGTCGCGTCACGGCCGGGGCCCACCAACGTGCGTTCGGGGTCGACGAGTCGTGGCGCATCGTCGCGACGCCGCACGTCGGGGAGCTGGCGACCATGCTGAGTGGCCTCGGGAGTCCGGCCGATGTCGAGGCGATCCGCGCTGAACCGGTGCCGTACGCCGCGGACGTCGCGGCTCGACTCGGCATCGTCGTGGTGCTGAAAGGCGGGACCACCCATGTCGTGTCGCCCGACGGCGAGGCGATCACCGTCGCCGGAGGATCGCCCTGGCTCGCGACCGCCGGCACCGGGGATGCGCTGGCCGGGATCATCGGGGCACTCGTGGCCACCAACGCGGAGCGCGTCCTCGCCGACCCGGCCTCGCTCGCGAGCATCGCCGCGAGCGGGGTGCTGATCCACGCCGCCGCCGGGGATGCGGCCGCCGTCGACGGCCCGCTCGCCGCGCTGGACGTGTCCCAGGCCGTCCGCGGCGTCGTGCACGGTCTCCTCTCCTGAGCGCGTTTCACCCGACAGACGGCGGACAACTCCCAGAACGCTCATAGCTCGCCCATAGGGAAGCTCAGGACACTGAAGCCACCGCGGCAGGGACCTCGCCGCGGCGGCCGGCACCCGGCCTCCACATCGCCCGAGGAGATTGAACGATGCGCAACCCCACCACCACCCAGCTCCCCGCACGGACGCCACGGCTCTCCGTGGCCGCGAAGAAGACGACGTTCGCGGCGCTCACCGGTCTCACCCTCATCGGCAGCCTGGCCGGATGCTCGGCAGCCGACGCCGGGAGCACGACCACGACCACCACGCCGGACGCCAAGAGCTCGTCCACCCCGGAGGCCACCAGCGACGCCGGCGCGGCGACGGGGACCGGCTCCACCGACTACAAGGACGGCTCCTACACCGCCGACGGCAGCTACCAGTCGCCGAACGGCACCGAGTCGATCACCGTGACCGTGACACTCGCCGAGGACAAGGTCACCGCCGTCGACGTCGTCTCGCACGCCGAGAGCGCGAACAGCAAGCGGTACCAGGCCGAGTTCATCTCCGGCATCGCCGGCGAGGTCGTCGGCAAGGACATCGACGGCCTCAAGGTCTCCAAGGTCGCCGGCTCCTCGCTCACGAGCGGCGGGTTCAACGCCGCCATCGACACGATCAAGACCGAAGCGAAGGGCTGAGCCGCCTGGTCGGCCGGACGATGAGCGAGACGACGCTGCGCTTCGACGCGATCGGCACCGGCTGGGAACTCGACACCGTGCTGCCACTCGAGCCGGACACCGCCGAGGCCGTCGCCGCACGCATCGACCGCTTCGACCGCACCTGGTCGCGGTTCCGGAGCGACGCGTTCGTCGCCCGGTTCGCCCAGGGCCCCGTCTCGACGGCCTTCCCGGACGACGCCAGGGACGACGCGATCGCCCTGTTCGACACCTACCGCCGCCTGCACGATGTCACCGGTGGCGCCATGACCCCGTTCATCGGAGCGTCCCTCGAACGGCTCGGGTACGACGCCGCGTACACGCTCGTCCCGCAGGGGCCGGCGCTCGCCGCGCCGGCCTGGGACGACGTGGCCCGGTGGGACGGCGAGGTGCTCGAGACGGACCGCCCGCTGGTGATCGACATCGGTGCGGCGGGCAAGGGCCGACTCGTCGACCTCGTCGGCGACGTCCTCGTCGAGCACGGGCACGAGGCCTTCACCATCGACGCCTCGGGCGACCTGCGACACGAGCACGGGAGCGGCGCCCCGGAACCGCTCCGGATCGCGCTCGAGCACCCCTACGACCCGCGGAAGGCCATCGGGGTCGCGACGATCGAGTCAGGCGCCCTCTGCGCGTCAGCCGTCAACCGTCGCGCCTGGGGCGAGGGCCTCCACCACGTCATCGACGGCCGGACGGGCGAACCGACGGCGACGGTTGCGGCGACGTGGGTCACCGCCGGGCAGGCGATGGTCGCCGACGGCCTCGCCACCGCCCTGTTCTTCACCGATCACGAGTCGCTCAGCGGAGCCTTCGCCTGCGAGAGCGTCCGCATGTTCACCAGCGGCCTCACGGATCGGTCCGCCGGCTTCCCCGGCGAGCTCTTCACCTGAGTCACGCACCGTCGGGTCCCACCCCGGTGCCACCATCATCCAGAAAGCAGACCGCACATGAACGGCCGCATCGGCTACTTCTTCGACACCGTCCTCGGACGGGTCACCATGTACCGCCTCGTGACGCTCTCGCTCGGCACCCTCGCGATCTACGCGTTCGTGCTGTCCCTGTTCGGCCAGGTGTTCTACAAACCGCTCGAACTACTCGCGACACTGGCCACGCTGCTCGTCGTCGGGTACCTGACGAACCGTCTGTTCGGCGCCCTGTTCCAGGTGCGCCCGCACAGCGAGTCGTCGATCATCACCTCGCTCCTGCTGTTCTTCATCCTGTGGCCGACGAGCGATCCGGCCGCGCTGGCCTGGATCGCCCTGGCGGCGACGGTCGGGTCCGCGTCGAAGTACCTGCTCGCGATCCGCGGCCGGCACGTCTTCAACCCGGCCGCCCTCGCCGCCCTCGTGTCGAGCGTCATCGCGAGCTACGTCGTCCTCCCCGGGGTGTCGCCGTCGGTCTGGTGGGTCGCCAACCCGTGGCTGCTGCCCGCGGTGGTCGTCCTCGGCGGCCTCGTCCTCGTCCGCACCAAGCGACTCACGATGGCGCTCGTCTTCATCGTGCTCTCCTGGGCGCTCGTGACCGTCCGACTCGTCGTCGGCGGTCAGGAGGTCGTACCTGCGCTGCTCGCCCCGCTCACGTCCTACCCGATCCTCTTCCTCGCCGCGTTCATGCTGACCGAGCCGCTGACCCTGCCGCCCCGGCGCTGGCAGCAGCTCGGCGAGGCCGCGATCGTCGCGGTGCTGTTCTCCATCCCGTTCATGCTCGGTCAGGTGGCGTCGACCCCGGAACTCGCGCTCATCGTGGGCAACGTGCTCGCGTTCGCCGTCGCCCGTCGCCGCGGGATGCGGCTGACGCTCGAGGGGACGCGCACGCTCACCCCGACGGCGGTCGAGTACCGGTTCAGCTCGAAGCGGCCGGTGCCCTTCGCGGCCGGCCAGTACCTCGAGCTGTCGCTGCCGCACCGCGGCGCGGACGTCAGAGGTTCGCGGCGCATGTTCAGCATCTCGTCCCCGCCCGACGCCGATCGGACGATCCGCGTGGCGATGCGGGTCCCGGAGCGGGCCAGCAGCTTCAAGCGGGCGCTGAGCGCACTGCCCGTCGGCGCGAGCCTCTCGGCCACCGGGGTGTGGGGCGACTTCGTCCTGCCGAACGATCCGGCCAAGCCCGTCCTGCTGATCGCCGCCGGGATCGGGATCACGCCGTTCGCCAGCCAGTTGTCCCGGCTGCATCTGCGAGCCGAGAAGCGCGACATCGTCCTCGTCTACGTCGTGTCCGATCCGCAGGAGCTCGCCTACGCCGCAGAGCTTGAGACCTGGGGGACACCGGTGCTCGTGGTCGGGCCGCCGGCGGACGCCGCGCTGCCCGCGGGTTGGCGCACCCTCGGCCCAGGCCGACTCGACCACGGGCGCCTCGCGGAGGCCGTCCCTGACCTGGCCTCCCGCGAGGTCTTCATCTCCGGACCCCCGGCCATGGTCGACGCCCTGAAGCCCGCATTGCGCGGCATCGGCGTGGGCCGGGTCCACACCGACGCCTTCAGCGGGTATTGATCGGCACCAGGCCGCACCCGTCGGGGTCGACCGCCGCGCGAGTGGCGGATCGGCCCCGGCGCCGTGCGCGAGCCTAGGATGGTCCACGTGATGCGGCGTTGGGTCCTCTGGTGCGGGTTCGGCTTCGTGCATCTCCTCGTCGGCTGGCTCTGCCTCGTGGCCGAGGGGCTCCCGCTCGGCGACGTCGTCCTCGTGTACCGCCCGTGGGTGGAGCAGGCGACGGCGGGCGGCCCCATCCCCGCCGTCGACGAACCCTGGGTCTATCCGATCCTCGCGATCGTGCCCATGCTGATCCCGCTCCTGCTCGGCAGCGCCGGGTACGGCGTCGGATGGCTGCTCATGGTGAGCGTGTTGAACGCCGGCGCCTTCGCGGTGCTGCTCGGCAACGGTCACTCGCGGCCACGGCTGATCGCGGCGGGGTGGTGGCTCGCGTTCCTGCTGCTGCTCGGACCGATCGCCCTCGCACGGATCGACTCGGTGACCGTGCCGATCGCGATCGTCGGACTCCTCTGGGTCGCCGGACGCCCGCGCGTCGCCGCGGTCCTCCTCACGATCGCCGCCTGGATGAAGATCTGGCCGGCGGCACTCGTCGGCGCGATCGTCCTGACGCACCGGCACCGCGGACGGGTGGTGGCCGCCGCCGCGGCGACCTCGGCGGTCGTGCTCGGGGTGGGGCTGCTCCTCGGCGGCGCGAACGCGGTGAGCTTCGTGACGGAGCAGACCGGTCGTGGCCTGCAGATCGAGTCCCTCATCGGGAACGCGTACCTCTGGCTGGCCGTCCTGCGCGTCCCGCAAAGCTTCGTCTACTACGACCGCGACATCCTGACCTTCCAGGTGACCGGTCCCGGCGTCGACACCGCGATCGCCGTCATGACGCCGTTGCTCGCGATCGCCGTCGCGGGTGTGGTGCTGCTGGGTGTCCTCGCCGTCCGGACCGGGCGGCCCCTCGTGACCGTGCTGGCGCCGCTTGCGCTCCTGTTCGTCCTCACGCTCATCGTCTTCAACAAGGTCGGGTCGCCGCAGTTCGCGATGTGGCTGGCGGCACCGGTGATCCTCGGGCTCGTGCTCCAGCGTCGGCGCTTCATCGCACCGGCGGTGATCACCCTGGTGATCGCGGCGCTCACGCAGCTGGTGTACCCGTACCTGTACCTGTGGCTGTTGAACGTCGATCCGGTGCTCGTGACGGTGCTGACCGTCCGCAACCTCGCCTACCTGGTCCTCGCCGGGTGGGCCGTCCACGCGCTCTTCGCCCCCGCCCACCCCGAGGACGACGCGGTGTCGTCTTCGGATCCCGTCCGTGTCCATGCTCGAACCCTCAAGGAGTGACCCATGCTCGTCGCCTTCTCCGTCGCACCCAGCGGCACCGGCAAGTCGGACGGCTCCGTCCACGACGCCGTCGCAGCGGCCGTCCGAATCGTCCGTGAGTCGGGACTGCCGAACCGGACCGACTCGATGTTCACGACGATCGAGGGGGAGTGGGACGAGGTGTTCGCCGTCATCAAGGAGGCCACCGAAGCGGTCGGCGCCTACGGGAGCCGCGTCTCCCTCGTCCTGAAGGCCGACATCCGGCCCGGCTACACGGGTGAATTGACGGCCAAGCTCGATCGGCTCGACGCCGCGCTCGACAACGACGGCTGATCCCTGCGGGGTGCCTCCACCGTTCGTCCGCGGATGGGACTCGAATCGATTCGAGGATTCGCGTACACTCGATCCATGCCCACCATCCTGGACGGGTCGACGCAGCTGTCGCCGACCCGCATTCGTCTTGCCATCCTCGCGCTCGCCGTGGGTGCCTTCGGCATCGGTACCACCGAGTTCGTCGCGATGGGGCTGCTGCCGAACATCGCCACCGACCTCCTCCCAGAGCTCGCCGCGCGCAGCCAGGAGCAGGCGAACGCCCAGGCCGCCTGGCTGATCACCGCCTACGCGCTCGGTGTGGTCGTCGGAGCCCCGACGATCGCCGCACTCGTCGCCCGCTACCGCCGCAAGACCGTGCTCCTCTGGCTCGGCGTCGCGTTCACCGTCGGCACCCTCGCGTCCGCGCTGCTGCCGAGCTTCGGCCTCGTCCTGCTGGCCCGCTTCGTCGCGGCGCTCCCGCACGGCGCCTACTTCGGGATGGCGGCGCTCGTGGCCGCGAGTCTCATGGGACCGGGCAAGCGCGGCAAGGGCGTCGCGCTCGTCATGACCGGCCTGACGATCGCCAACGTGATCGGCGTGCCGTTCGCCACCTGGGTCGGCCAGGAGTTCGGCTGGCGGTCCGCCTACCTCATCGTCACCGCGATCTTCGCGCTCGCGACGGTCACCATCTGGTTCGCCGTGCCCGTCCAGGCAGGGAACCCGCAGCAGACGATGCGACGGGAGCTCCGGGTGTTCCGGCGGAGCCAGGTGTGGTTCGTGCTCGGCTTCGGATCCATCGGGTTCGGTGGACTCTTCGCCGTCTACAGCTACCTCGCCCCGCTCGTGACGGAGGTGGCTGGTGAGTCCGCATCACTCGTGCCGTGGGCCCTGGCGACGATGGGTGTCGGCATGACGATCGGCAACCTCGTGGGCGGACACCTCGCCGATCGCGGCGTGAAGCGGGCGCTCATCGTGTTCTTCAGCCTCATGATCGTCGTGCTGACCGCGCTCGCGCTCACCGCGTCATGGACGCCGACCATGTTCCTGTTCGTCTTCGCCGTCGGCTTCGCCTCGCAGGGGCTCGGGCCGGCCATCCAGACGAGACTCATGGACGTCGCCGGCGACAGCCAGTCGCTCGCCGCGGCGCTCAACCACTCCGCCCTCAACATCGGGAACGCCCTCGGGGCCTTCCTCGGCGGGCTCGTCATCGCCGGCGGCCTCGGCTACCTCGCCCCGGTGTGGACGGGTGTCGTGCTGACGGGCGTCGGCTTGGTGATCGTGATCACGAGCTTCCGGGTGGAGCGACGTCAGCTCGCACGCGAGCTCGCCAGGGCGAACGAGACCGAGGACCGACGCGTCGCGGACCGCAATCCGCCGACGGCGCCGATCCCCGTCTGAAGACGGAACAGGCGCCCCTCCCGCCATCGGGGAAGGGGCGCCTGGGCCGTGATCGGAGCGGCTAGTCGACGATGATGCCGTCGAGGATCGCGCGCTTCCGCAGCGCGACCTTCGTGCCGACGTCGATACCCGCGTTGCGGTACTTCTCACGGATGCGCTTGAGGTAGCTCTTCGCCGTCTCGTCGGAGATCCCGAGGCTCTCGGCCACCATCTTCACCGGCTCACCGGCGGCGTACAAGGCCATGACCCGACGCTCCTGCGCGCTGAGGCGGGGTCCCGTCCCGGACGCGCCGCTCGCGAGCGCGAGGTCGAGCTCCGGGGAGATGTACGACTCGCCACGGGATGCCGCGCGGAGTGCGTGCACGATGGTCTCCGCGTCCTCGCTCTTCGCGAGGTAGCCGAGCGCGCCGGCCGCCAGGGCCTCGCGCACCACGGCCGGGTCGCTGTACGTGCTCATGAGGACGGTGGTGACCCCGGTGGTCTTCAGCGTCGCGAGCTTCACGGCCACCGGGACGTTGTCCTTGAGGTCGACGTCGAGCAGGAGGACGTCGACGGGGAAGGCCGGGTGCGTCAGGAGTTCCGGCCACGAGGGGGTGACGACGACGAGTTCGATGTCGTCGGCGACGCTCCTGATCCATTCGGTGAGCGCGCCGAGCAGCATCCGGTGGTCATCGACGATGCCGACCCTGATCCGTGACTCCTGTGACGTCATTGACGTTCCCCTTTCCGCTGGCCCGCAGCGGGATTGTCGACGGTGCTGTCGATGTCGATCCTGATGCGGGATTTCTGGTACGTGTCCGAAGAGGAGCCCACTCGTCCGAGTGCTTCCCAAACCGCGGGATCCACCTTGGCGCGCTGCACCCCGCTCGCTTCGAGGACGATCGGGAGGGTGAGTGCTCCCGGACGGCCCTGTCGTTCGGAGCGGTCGACCGGCCCGAGCGTCAGCACAGCTGTGGCAGTCTGCGCGTCTGCTTCCCCGAGGAGCAACCATACTGCAGAGAGCAGGCCATCCCGCTGATCCGTTGCGAGATAGGTCGCCAGCCGTTCGGGATCGCGCAGGGTCGCGCGCTCGGACAGCACGGACGACTCCTGGAACGCGTGCTCGAGCCAGGTCTCCTTGCCCTCCGACATGAGGTGGCGGCGGAGCTCCGTGGCGAGGCGGGAGGCGCGGGCGGCGAGCTCGGGACTGAGCGGGAGGTCGACGGAGCCGTCGGCGACCCCGTCGAACAACTCCTCGGCCTCGAGGTCCAGCGCGACGAGCTCCTCGGAGTCGAAGAACCCGAGGGCGTCGCGGACGCTCGCGACGGTCGAGGCGACCATGACCCGGTCGAGTTCGAGGCGGACGATCCGGCGGTACTGGGAGACGATCGCGCAGGCGATGAGCGGCGGCACGACGGCGATCGCGGCGAAGATCAACTCAGCCCCGAGCGTCGGGCTCTGCGTCCGCGTGATGGTGAGGATGGACCCGACGAGCAGGAGCCCGAGCACCACGGTCGCCGCGGCGACGTCGCGCGCGGGCCGGAGGGTCACGACGGCGAGCAGCACGCCACCGACGGCCGCGGCGGCCGTCGGATACACCCCGACGGCGTCGCGGCTCCACACGCTCGCCAGGTCGAGGGTGGCGACCACCACCAGCTCGATCAGCAGCGCGACGAACAACCGGTCCGAGAGGTGGAACGCGGAACGGCGGAGCAGGAGGAAGGTGGACGCGACCGCGCCGGCGAGGAGGAGCCAGGCCACCACGGTGAGGAGCGGCCGTGGGTAGTGCCAGAACGACTCGACGAACCGGATCGCCGCGTAGGCGACGAGGATGAGACCGGACACCGACAGCCCGATCCCCAGCTGTCTCGTCCCGAGCGACGACCGCTGACGGTCCAATGCGCGCCGGTGCCGGTACCGGCGGGTGGGCCCGGAGGCGGCGGCGAGGCGGTCGATGCTCATGCCTGCGGGACCTCCAGGATCACGGTCGTGCCGGCACCCGGGGCGGAGAACACGCGCGCCTGACCGCCGACCTCCTGGATGCGCGCGACGACCGATTCAGCGACGCCGAGGTGACCATCCGGCACCGCTGTCGGATCGAACCCGCTCCCGGTGTCCGTGATGAGGAGCCTGGCCGTCTGCTCGTCGATGGAGACGGTGACGTCGGCCGAATCCACGCCGGAATGGCGTCGCACGTTCTCGAGGCACTCGCCGAGCGCGAGGAGGAAGGCTTCGCGGACCCGGGGGTCGAGCTTCGCCTGGCCACCGCCGTAGACGTTGACGGTGAGTCCGAGTCCGGCGAAGCGGTCCGTCACGGCTTCGATGCCCTCGTCGAGGGTGAAATCGGCACTGCGTTGCAGGATGTAGGTGCCGGAGGAGACGGGACTGAGCTCCTCGCCGAGCCGGAGGCTCCGGAGCAGGTGCGCGTCGTTGCGCGCCTGCGAACGGAGGGCGGTGGCGTCGACGCCCCGCCCGGAGTGGGCGAGGAGCGTCAGGGTCGCGAGCGCGGTGTCGTGGAGGAGCCGGGCGTCCTGCCGTCGTTGCGACTCGGCCTGGCTCGCGAGCCGCTCCGCGTTGTAGGCGCTACCGATGTTGTCGACGCGGCGGATGAGTCGGGGCACGCTCGTGTCGAGCCATCCGCCGAACGCTCCGATCGTCACCCACACGGCCGCAGTGAGACCGATCGTGGGGATCGTGAGGTTGGTCGCCCCGGTGACGACGACGATCGCGACGGCGGTCAGGAGGAACGCCCCGAGCAGCAACGGCCAGGCGCGGCGGAACGGCACGAGTCTCGCGGCGATCGCCCCCATCCCGAGGGAGGCGATGGCGGCGATGGCGCCCGCCTGTCCGACGCTGCCGGTGCCGCCGTCGGACAGGCCGACGACGACCACCGCGACGACGCCGGCGAGGAAGACCAGGGCGAGCCAGCGGGGACTGTCGTACTGCTCCGCGGCGATGTGCGTGACGGCGAGCGCGCCGACGAGGAGGAGCACGGCGGCGTATCGGCCTCCGGACACCACCCCCGGGACACTGAGGATCATGGCGGCGGTGACACATCCGGAGAGCCCGAACAAGCGGGTCGTGCGCCGCAGTAGACGTCGCTTGGTCCTCGCCTCGCGTTCCATGCTCACGCTCCTCTGAGGAGTCACCTTATCGGGTGACGCACGCGCAACGGAACGACTGTCGGGCGGCCGGGCGGCCGCCCTCAGACGTCCAGGAGTCGGCTCAGGTGCGGGCCGACCAAGGCGTTCTCGATCAGGAATCCGTCGTGTCCGAAATCGGACCGCAAGACCGCCGGTCGGGTGCCGTCGAGGTTGCCCGAGAGGTGCAGGGCGATCTCCTCCTGCCCGCTGACCGGGAAGAGCCGGTCGCTGTCGATCCCGAGGACGAGCGACGGCCCCGGATAGCCGCGCAACGCGGCCCCGACCCCACCGCGGTCGCGCCCGACGTCGTGCGAGTTCATCGCCTCGACGAGCGTCACATAGCTTCCGGCGTCGAACCGACGCGTGAACTTGTTGCCGTGGAAGTCGAGGTAGGACTCCACGGCGAAGCGTCCGCCCCGGCCGAGCGGGCTGACGCTCGACTGCCAGCTGCGCTCGAACCGCGCGTTCAACTCACCCGGACTGCGGTAGTTGAGCAGCGCCATGCGACGGGCGAGGGCGAGCCCGCGGTGCGGACCGTCGCCGTCGGGCGCGTCGTAGTAGTCGCCGCCCTGGAAGTTCGGGTCGGTCCGCACCGCCTCGAGCTGGACGAAGTTCAAGGAGATCTGGTCGGCCGTCGTCACCGGGGGAGCCGCGATCACGGCAAGGCGCTCGACGAGGTCCGGATGGGTGACGGCCCACTCGAGGGCGTGCATGCCGCCCATCGACCCACCGATGACGGCGGCCCACCGGTCGAGACCGAGGTGTCCGAGGAGCCGGTGCTGCGCCTCCACCTGGTCGCGGACGGAGGTGTACGGGAACCGGGAACCCCACTCGACGCCGTCGGGGGCGAAGGACGAGGGGCCGGTGCTGCCCTGGCAACCGCCGATCATGTTCGGTGCGACGACGAACCAGCGGTCCGTGTCGACGGCGAGGCCGGGGCCGACGACGCCGGCCCACCAACCGGCCGTCGCGTGCCCGTTGCCTGCGGAGCCGAGCACGTGGCTGTCGCCGGTGAGGGCGTGGAGCACGAGGACCGCGTTCCCGCCGTCGTCGTCGAGGGTGCCCCAGGTCTCGTAGGCCAGCCTGGCGTGCGGGATGCTGCCGCCGTGCTCGAAGTCGAGGCGGCCGAGCGGCGCGAACAACCGGTCGCCCGGGCGGTCGCCGTCCCGCCACGCGCCGCTCGAGGGCGGGTTCGCGAGCAGGGCGCCGACCTCGGCCTCGGTCACGAAGCGGGAGGGCACACTGTCTTCCGGGATCTGCCAGTCCATAGGTCTCCATTGTGGCGTGCCCTGGCGCGCCGACCGGCCGTGTTACGTCGCCGGTTCGGTGGTGGTCGGCGCGGTGCGCTGACGCGAGCGCACGCCCGTCGGCCTCGGCGCGCTGTCTCGGCCCGAGCGACCCGGAACCGGCGCGAGCGCCTCATGAATGACGCGAGCGCGGGTCTCTGGAGACCCGCGCTCGCGGTGGTGGGGTGCGCTCGCGTCAGCGCATCGCGCTGGCACACCCCGGAAGTGATCAGAGCCGGAGGGATCAGACCCGGGCGGCCTCGACGACCTGCTTCGCGGCGGTCAGACCGGCCTGGAGGTCCGCCGTGATGTCGTCGATGTTCTCGAGCCCCACGGAGAGGCGCACGAGACCCGGCGTGACCCCGGCCGTGAGCTGCTGCTCGGGCGACAGCTGCGAGTGCGTCGTCGACGCCGGGTGGATGACGAGCGAACGGACGTCGCCGATGTTCGCGAGGTGCGAGAACAACTTCAGCGAGTTCACGAACGCGCGACCAGCGTCGACGCCGCCCTTCAGCTCGAAGGACAGCACGGCGCCGACCCCCTTCGGGGCGTACCGGTTGGCGGTGGCGTACCAGGGGCTCGACGGCAGCCCCGAGTAGTTGACGCTCGCGATGTCGGGGTGCGCGTCGAGCCACTCGGCGACGTGCTGGGCGTTCTGCACGTGACGCTCGATCCGCAGACTGAGCGTCTCGATGCCCTGGATGAGCTGCCAGGCGCTCGCCGGGGCGATGGCCGCACCGAGGTCGCGCAGCAACTGCACGCGGGCCTTGATGATGTAGGCGAGGGCGTCTCCGACGGCGTCCGTGTAGACGGCCCCGTGGTACGAGGGGTCCGGCGTCGTGAGGCCCGGGAACCGCTCCGCGTGGCCGGTCCAGGAGAAGGTGCCGCCGTCGACGATGACCCCGCCGATGACCGTGCCGTGGCCGCCGAGGAACTTCGTGGCCGAGTGGACGATGATGTCCGCCCCGTGCTCGAAGGGGCGGATGAGGTAGGGCGTCGCGATCGTGTTGTCGACGATGAGCGGCACACCGGCCGCGTGCGCGACGTCGGCGACGAGCCGGATGTCCAGGATGTTGATCTTCGGGTTGCCGATGGTCTCCGCGAAGAACAGCTTCGTGTTCGGACGCACGGCGCGACGCCACTCCTCGGCGTCGTCCTGGTTCTCGACGAAGGTGGTCTCGATGCCGAGCTTCGCGAGCGTGTACTTGAAGAGGTTGTACGTCCCGCCGTAGATCGAGGAGGACGACACGATGTGGTCGCCCGCCTGCGCGATGTTCAGCACGGCGGACGCCTCGGCGGCCTGACCGGACGCGAGGAGGAGCGCACCCGATCCACCCTCGAGTGCGGTGAGTCGCTCCTCGACGACGGCCTGCGTCGGGTTCTGGATGCGCGTGTAGATGTTGCCGAACTCCGCGAGCGCGAAGAGGTTCTTCGCGTGGTCGGCGTTGTCGAAGACGTAGCTCGTGGTCTGGTAGATCGGCGTCGCCCTGGCCTTCGTGACCGGATCGGGCGCGGCTCCCGAGTGGATCTGCTTCGTCTCGAACTTCCAGTCGTTCGTGGCATCGCTCATGATGGATGGTCCCCTCTGCTCGGGTGGTCGGTGCTGCTCGGGTGTCGAATGCCGCCGGTCGGCCGCTCGGTCCGACATCGATGTCGTCGGGGCGTCCCAGGACGGTGGTCCGTCGTGACCCCGAGGCTACCGGCCCCGCCTGGACGGTCCAACCGCGCGGAAACACGACGTAACGCCCCCGGGGCGTGGCTACCCTGGAAGCATGACGACGAGACGTGTGGTGGTGACCGGTGCGAGTTCAGGGATCGGCGAGGCGACGGCGAGACGCTTCGCGGCCGAGGGCTGGGACGTGGTCGCGGTGGCCCGCCGGGCCGACCGCCTCGAGACGCTCGTCGCCGACATCGGCGGCACGGCCGTCGTCGCGGACCTGACCGTCCAGGCCGACGTCGACGCCCTCGCGGCCCGGGTCGAGGAGCTCGGTGGGGCGCACGCCCTCGTCAACAACGCGGGCGGTGCCTTCGGCCTGGCCTCCGTCGAGGACGGCGACGTCGACGACTGGGCGCGCATGTACGACATCAACGTGCTCGGGACGAAGCGGGTCGTGCAGGCGCTCCTGCCGATCCTCCGCCGGAGCATCCCCGACGGCGGCGCGGCGACCATCGTCGGCGTGACGTCGATCGCCGGACACGTCGCGTACGTCGGCGGCGGCGGGTACAACGCCGCGAAGTTCGCCGAGCGCGCCCTCTTCGAGGTGCTCCGCTTGGAGCTCAACGGTGAACCCATCCGCGTGATCGAGGTGGCCCCGGGCATGGTGCACACGGAGGAGTTCTCGCTCGTCCGGTTCGGCGGCGACCAGGAGCGCGCCGACGCCGTCTACGAGGACGTACCCGACCCGCTGTCGGCCGACGACGTCGCCGAGGCGATCGTCCACGCGACCTCGCTGCCACCCCACGTGAACCTCGACCACATCACGATCAAGCCGGTCGCGCAGGCGGCCCCGTACCGTCTGGCGAAGGGGCCGTTGCGCGTCGCGGAGTAGGCCCTTCGACAGGCTCAGGGACCGATGGGGCGCTCAGGGACCGGTCCGGCGCTCAGGGTCCTGTCGGGCGCTCGACGGCCGGATCGGCGCTCGGCATGAGGGCCGCGTCGACGGGAGCCGCGTCGCCGAAGGCCAGCTTCGGCACGAAACAGAGCAGGACGGCGGCGACCAGCGCGCCGACACCGCAGATCGCCCAGACCGTCAGGTAGCCGGAGAGGCTCGACGCCCCCGCCGTCACCGCCTGGGCGGCGCCGGCCACGAGGACGACACCGAAGACGGCCGACGCGAACGACCCGCCGATCGTCTTCGTCGTGTTCGTCAACGCGGCGGCGACACCCGTCTGGCCGCGTGGCGCTGCGGCTGCTGCCGCGGCAGGCATGGCTCCCACGAGTGCGCCCGAGCCGAGTCCGGCGATCCCCATGTTCAGGAAGACCTGCCAGGTCTCGAGGTGGAACGGCAGGAACAACAGGTATCCGACGGCGACGAGCGTCGCCGCGACGATGAGCGCGATCCGTGGCGACGCCCAGCGTGACACGAGGGGGAACAGCAGTGCGCCGACGATCATCGAGATCAGGTACGCGCCGATCAGGGTGGAGATGTCGCCCGCGTCGAGTCCGAGGCCGTAGCCGTTCTCGCGCGGCGTGCCGGCGTAGGTGCTGAGCGGAGCCTGGGCGCCGAGCAGGCTGATCCCGATCAGACCGGCGGTCAGCTGCACCGGCCACATGGTGGGCTGCCGGAGGACGCGGAGGTCGATCGCCGGGTCGGCTTGCCGGAGCTCGTGGCGGCCGAAGGGGAGGAACGCGAGCACGCCGACGCCGATGAGCGCCCAGACCCACCAGGTCTCCGGACCGTTGAGCCGCAGGAAGGTGAGGCCGGAGGTGATGAGGAGGAGCGCGAGGCTGAGCAGCACGAAGCCGGCGAGGTCCAGCGTCCTGCCGGGCAGCGGTTCCGACTCCGGGACGCCGAAGAGGATGGCGAAGAAGACGAGGGTGACGGCGACGGCCGGGAGCATGAGCGTGACGGCGATGTCACCACCGAGGGCCGTGAGGATGCGCCCACCGGACAGCGCACCGATGATGGCACCCGCTTCGAGCGCGACGACGAGGAGGCCGGCGGCCCGACGGGTCTGCGAGGCCCCGGTGCCGGAACGCCGGCCGCGTTCGAAGATCAGCGCGATCTCGAGGGGCAGCCACACGACGTAGAACCCCTGGAGCGCCCACGCCGCGAGGAAGGACCAGAAGTCGCCGGCGACGACGAGCCACCAGCTCGCGCCGGCCGTCAGGACCGTCGAGACGAGCAGGATCCGCTTGTGCCCGTACAGGTCGCCGAGCTTGGCGAGGATCGGGACCACGAGCGCCGACAGCAGCAGTTGGGCGGCCTCGAACCAGTTGAAGTCCGCGTCGACGACCCCGAGGTGCCGGACGAGGTCGGGGATGAGCGGCACGTAGTACCCCTGCAGTACCCCGCTCGTGATCTCGACGAGGAACAACCAGCCGATGAGCCCCGCAGTGATGCCCGCCGTCGAACCGCGGAGGGACGTCCGCCACCCGCCGGCCGCCGCCCCGTTGGCCTGCCGATCTCGCGTCATGAGGGGGATGGTACAGGCGCCCGGTCCGGCAGGATAGCGTTGGAGGATGTCGACCGAGAACCCCAGCGCAGCGTCCCCGGAGCGAGAGGTCCTCGACTGGCCCACGTTCGGTGACGCGTCCCGTGAGCTGTCCAGCCAGATCGTCGCGAGCGGGTTCCGGCCCGACTCGGTCGTCGCCATCGCCCGCGGTGGCCTCCTCCTGGCCGGTGCCATCGCCTACGCCCTCGACGTCAAGGCGTGCGGCGCGTTGAACGTGGAGTTCTACACCGGCGTCGACGCGCGGCTCCCCGAGCCCGTCGTCCTGCCCCCGCTGCTGGACATGGCCGGACTGCCTGGCAGCCGGGTGCTCCTCGTGGACGACGTCTCGGACTCCGGACGCACCCTCGCGATGGTGCTGGAACTCATGCAGGCCAGCGGGGCGGAGGTGCGGACGGTCACCCTGTACGAGAAGCCGCAGACGGTGCTGCGCCCGGACTACGTGTGGAAGCGCGTCGACCGGTGGATCTCCTTCCCCTGGTCGACCCTGCCGACGATCACGGCCTGACCGGACCTCTCGCGGCCCGGGCGCCGGGTAGGGTCGCAGGGTGAGTGTTTTCCTCCTCGGCGGTCCGGCCGCCCCAGAGACCGAGTCGACCGTCTACGCAGCGTTCATCGCCGAGGCGGCCGCCCTCGCGGTCGTCGCCGGCCGGCTCGCCCCGCGGATCGCGATCGTCGTCGTCCACGACGGGGACGGGCTCGAGCAGTCCGCCGCGCTGGAGCGCGCCGTGGCCCGCGCTGGTGAGATCGAGGCCGTGCGCGTCGTGGTCCGCGAGGGCGGCGTGGTCGCGCAGGCGCAGCTCGCCGAGGTCGACGGCGTCATCGTCGGCGGCGGTCTGCCGTCCGCCTACGCGGAGGCCGTGGCTCCCGTCGCGACGGACATCCGTCGCCTGGTCGCCGCCGGCCTGCCCTACCTCGGCATCTCGGCCGGCGCGATGATCGCCGCCGAGCACGCGATCATCGGTGGGTGGCGTGTCGGCGAGGTCCCGGTGAGTCCGGAGGCCGCGTCCGAGGAACTCGACGAGGTCACCATCGGCGATGGCCTGGGGCTCGTGGACATCGCGGTCGAGGCGCACGCCGCGCAGTGGGGCACCCTCGGGCGCCTCGTGGCCGCGACCGAGGCCGGGGTCGTCGACGGCGGCGTCGCGATCGACGAGAACACGGCCCTCGTGGTCGGGCAGGGTGCGTTGACCGTGCTGGGCGGGGGCAGCGTGTGGCAGGTGTTCACCGCCGAGCACGGTGTGGTCGTGCGCACGATCGGCGCCGAGCAGCAGCAGTAGGCGATGACGGACGGTGTGCTGGGTGGGAGCCCGGCGGAACTCGCCGCGGCGGGACTGATCGACGACGATTGGGCGGCAGCGCTCGAACCGGTCATCGACCGCCTGGCCGGGATCAATGCCTGGCTCGCTTCGGAGACGGCTGCAGGTACCCCCTGGCTCCCGGCACCGGAGCTCGTCCTGCGGGCCTTCCGGACCCCGTTCACCGCGGTCCGCGTCCTCATCGTCGGCCAGGACCCGTACCCGACGCCCGGTCACCCGATCGGGCTGTCGTTCGCCGCGGACCGCGGGGTGCGCCCGCTGCCGCGCAGTCTCGTGAACATCCATCGCGAACTCCGCGACGACCTCGGCGTCCCGACCCCGGAGCACGGCGACCTCAGCGCGTGGACCGGACAGGGCGTCATGCTCCTCAACCGCGTCCTCACGGTCGAGGCCGGCGCCGCCGGTTCCCACCGCCGGCGAGGCTGGGAGGCCGTCACCGAGCAGGCCATCCGCGCGCTCGCCGAGCGTCCGGTGCCGCTCGTGTCCATCCTCTGGGGGAAGGACGCCGAACGGTTGGCCCCGCTCCTCGCGTCCCCGGACGACCCGGACCGCCACGTGATCGTCTCCGCCCACCCGAGTCCGCTCTCCGCCTCGCGCGGGTTCTTCGGATCGAGACCGTTCAGCCGCACGAACGACTTCCTCGCCTCGCGCGGGGCGGACCCCATCGACTGGTCCCTCGACTGAGCAGCCCGCCACAGCGCGGGCCGCAAGGCCTGTCCGTGGCCGCGCCCCCTGGCTAGGCTGGGGGGATGCTGGAAGAGGAGTACGAGCCGAAGCGCCGACTGCCACCGCACCTGCGGAAGCCGCCGACGCCGGAGACGCCGTTCGCCTTCACCATGCGGGACGCGACCGCGGCCGACCTGCCCGACATCCGTGCGATCTACAACCACTACGTCGCCAACAGCATGGTGACCTTCGACGAGGATGCGATGACGCTCGCGGAGTGGCGGTCCAAGTTCGCCTACCTGCAGCGGCTCCAGCTGCCGTTCATCGTCGCGGTCAACCCGACCGGACAGATCCTCGGGTACGCCCTGTGCGCGCCGTGGAAACAGAAGCGCGCGTACCGGTTCACGGTGGAGAGTTCGATCTACCTCGGAGCGGCGGCGACGGGCAAGGGGCTCGGCACCGACCTCCTCGGCGAACTCATCGAGCGGGCGAAGGCCGCGGGCCTCAAGGAGATGCTCGCGGTGATCGCCGACAAGGGCGCCGAGGCGTCGATCAAGCTCCACGAGAAGTTCGGCTTCACCGAGGTGGGGCGCATGGGCCGCGTCGGGTTCAAGTTCGACCGGTGGATCGGTACGGTCCTCCTGCAGAAGTCACTCAAGCGCTGAGCAGAGGGCGGCTCCGAGACCGGGGTCGCGGCCTAGGCTGATCCCATGGCGGAACTCCACGAGCTGACGGCGCTCGAGCAGTGGCAGGCGTTGCAACGCGACGAGGTGTCACCGACGGAGTTGGCACGGCACTACCTCGATCGCATCGAGCGACTCGACGACGCGATCGGGGCGTTCACCTCGGTCGCCGCCGGATCGCTCGCCGGGCGGGTGGAGGCGGTCGAACAGCTGTCGAGGACCGCACCGCTCTGGGGACTACCGATCGGCGACAAGGACCTCGTGTCCCGTGCGGGGCAGCCCGTCCGCTTCGGGTCCCGGCTCACCGCTGAGTTCGTCGCGACGAGTGACGACGAGCTGGTCTCCGTGCTCGATCGCGCCGGTGCGGTGAGTCTCGGCAAGACCGCGACGCCGGAGTTCGGACTCTACGGCTACACGGAGCCGATCGGCGCCGAGCCGACGCGCAATCCCTGGGCCCTCGACCGCGGGGCCGCCGGTTCGAGCGGTGGAGCCGCCGCTGCCGTCGCCGCCCGACTGCTGCCGTTCGCGCCGGGCTCGGATGGAGGCGGGTCCGTCCGCATCCCGGCTGCCGCCTGCGGGCTCGTCGGCCTGAAACCGACCAGGGGACTCGTCCCGGCCGGGTCCGGCGTCGACCGGCTCGCCGGACTCGTGGTCCCCGGCCCGATCGCCCGGACCGTCGCCGATGCCGCGCTCCTCCTCGACGCGATGATCGAACGCGTCCACGGCCGGATCGACCACCACTTCACCCTCCGTGCGCCCGACGCCGACGACGGTCCGCTGCTCGGCCATGCCATCCGCGGTGAGGGACGGTTCCAACTGGCGGTCCTCGACGGGTCCCCGTGGGACAGCGCCTACGAGCTGGCCTACGATCCGGAGGCCCGGGCAGCGGTCGGTGTCGCGGTCGATGCCTTCACCGCGATGGGCCACGGCATCGACGAGCTCGCCCTCCGCGACGCCGAACGCTACCCGGCCGACTTCACGACGATCTGGCAGGCCTCCGCCGCCGGTGTCCCGGCCTCCTCCGAAGCGGAGCTGGCGCTCCTCGAGCCCATCACGAGGTCGCTCGTCGAACGGGGTCGGGCGCTGCCGGCCACACGGCTCATGGAGACGCTCGCCAGCCTCCACCGGTTCGAGCGCAGCGTCCTCGCCCAGTTCGCCCCGTTCGACGCGATCATCACCCCCGCGCTCGCGCAGACACCGCGACCGATCGGCTGGTACGACGCGGCGTCGCCCGAGCTGAACTTCGAGCAGCAGGTGCGCTACGCCCCGCACACCTCGTTCGTGAACGCGACCGGCCTCCCGGCCATCACCCTCCCGGTGCACCAGACGGCCGATGGGCTGCCGATGGGCGTCCAACTGATCGGCCGTCCCGGCGGCGAGACCACCCTCCTCGCCCTCGGCGCCCAGCTGGAGCGCCGACTGCGCTGGCAGGACCGGGTCCCGCCCGTCGCGAGGTGAACCGGCCGGGCGAGGTATGACGGGATGTGACGCGGTCGCCCCGCCCGACACGGCCCCTCGCGCCTAGGGTGCTGAGGCGGCCCGTTCGGAACGGATCGATCGGACCGCTCCAGCAGAGGAGCCCGTCATCGCCGTCCAGTCCAGTCCCAAACGCCTCATCCTCAACCTGTTCGAGATGAACTGCGTGAGCCACATCACCCACGGCCTCTGGCGGCTGCCGGGCAATCGGCGCGAGCAGTACACCGACATCCGCTACTGGACCGAGCTCGCCCGCACGGCGGAGGCCGGCGGCTTCGACGCCGTGTTCATCGCCGACGTGGTCGGGACGTACGACGTCTTCCGCGGCGGACCGGCGGACGCCCTGCGTGAGGGCCTGCAGATCCCGAACAACGACCCGCTGCTCATCGTGCCGGCGATGGCCGCCGTGACCGAGCACCTCGGGTTCGGGATCACTTTCTCGACGAGTTACGAACCACCGTTCGCCTTCGCCCGTCGCATGAGCACACTCGACCACCTGACGAACGGCCGTGTCGCCTGGAACATCGTCACCTCGTACCTGCCGAACGCCGCACGGAACTTCGGCCTGGCCGAGGAGATCCCGCACGACGAGCGGTTCGCGATCGCCGAGGAGTACCTGGACGTCCTCTACAAGCTGTGGGAGGGCTCGTGGGACGACGACGCCGTCGTCCGCGACCGCGAGACCGGGGTCTACTCCGACCCCGACAAGGTCCGGTACATCGACCACGTCGGGCGCTACTTCCAGGTCGCCGGACCACACCTGTCCGAGCCGAGCGCGCAACGGACACCGCTGCTGTACACCGCGACCGCCTCACCGGCCGGGATCGCGTTCGCCGGGCGGCATGCCGAAGCGGTGTTCACCGGCGTGCGCGGACCGGGCGGTGCTGGGCCGCTCCTCGAGCGGTTCCGTGCGGCGGCGGCCGACAACGGCCGCGACGGTGCCGCCCTGAAGATCGTGGTCCAGGCGGCCGTGATCGTCGCGGCCACGCAGGAGGAGGCCGAGGCGAAGGCGGCACAGTACCGGGAACACGCGAGCCTCGTCGGCCGGTTCGTGCACGCGAGCCTGCCCTTCGACCCGCTGGCGCACCCGGAGGACCGGACGGTCGCCGAGGCGCTCGCCGCGGAGGGGGTCCCGGCCGACGCCCTGCCGCCGCAGGTGACGACCGGCACCGTCGGTGAGTTCATCGCGCGGGCCGGCAGCGATCTCGAACGGGACTTCTTCGCCGTCGGCACCCCCGAGGTCGTCGCGGACGAGATCGAGCGATGGCTCGACGAGGTCGGCATCGACGGCATCAACCTGCGCCAGTACCACAGCCTCGACACGCTCACCGATTTCGTCGAGCTCGTCGTGCCGGAGCTCCGTCGCCGGGGACGGCTGCGCGACAGCTATCTGCCGGGGGAGACGCTCAGAGAGCGCCTGACCGGGGGAGCCGCCCGGCTCCCGGCCGACCACCCGGCCGCCCGCTACCGCGGCGGGCGGAACCTCGGCGGGCACGGGGCCACAACCTCCGAGGGACACACGGCGTCATCGAGGGAACCCGCGGGAAACCTGTCGTAACAGAGCGGCGGGGTGGCCCGGCGTGCCGACCAGGATGGGCAACCACACCGGCACAGCACCGGACCACCCCGACCTCCAGGAGCACCCGTCATGACCCCAACCACCAGACGGCGAGCACGACTCGCCGCCGCAGCCCTCGTCGCCGTGAGCATCGCGCTGACCGGCTGCTCGGCGGCATCGGCCTCGTCCGACGCGGACGGTGGCAGCCTCACCTACCTCGACGCGGAGATCCCCACCTCGGCGCAGGTGCAGGAGGCGGGCACGTGGCAGACCCGTGCGCTGCAGCAGAACGTGACCGACCGCCTGCTCTACCGCAACGCCGAGACCGGTGAGCTCGAACCGTGGATCGCGGACTCCTGGACCGTCAGCCCCGACGGTCTCACGTACACCTTCGTGATCCGTGACGGCGTCACCTACAGCGACGGTACCGACGTCGACGCCACGAGCGTCGCGAAGAACCTCAACTGGCAGTCGGCGGGCGACGAGGCGAAGGGGACGACGCCGAACGCGCAGTTCCCGTCCGGCCTCGTCGCGACGCCCGATGACGCGAGCAGCACCGTCACCGGCGTCCTCGCCGCCCCGTACGCGCCCTTCCTCAACGTGCTCACCGGGTGGGGATCCGGGCTCGTCGCCGACGCGACGATCGACGCGAGCAAGGAGGAGCAGTCGAAGTTCGTGAACCTCATCGGCTCCGGCCCATTCGTCGTCGCGTCCGAGACCTACGGCAAGGAGATCGTGCTCGACCGTCGGGACGGCTACGCCTGGGCCCCGCCGTCCTCGCCGAACCAGGGCGAGGCACACCTCGCCTCGGTCACGGTCATCCCCGTGCAGGAGGACAGCGTCCGGCTCGGCACCCTGAAGTCCGGCGAGGCGGACGTCATCCGCTACGTCCAGCCGAGCGAGGAGCAGGGGCTCGTCGACGCCGGCTACGACATCGTGTCCAAGACGGGTGTCGGGCTCAGCAACCAGTGGTTCCTCCGCAGCCAGGCGCCGTTCCTCGACGACGTCGACGTCCGGAAAGCGCTCCTGCACGCGATCGACCGTGACCAGATCATCGAGACGCAGTACACCGACAGCTGGACGCCTGCGACCTCGGTCCTGTCGCCAGGCACCTTCGGCTACGTCGACGAGTCGGCGAAGTTCGCCTACGACCCGGATGCGGCGAACAGCCTCCTCGACGGGGCCGGCTGGACCGAGCGCGACGCGGACGGCTATCGCACGAAGGGCGGCGAGCGGCTCACGGTGAAGACCTACATCGACGTGTACGACAACACCGCGAAGAGCCTCTTCCAGCAGATCCAGAACCAGTTCAAGGACGTCGGGATCGAGCTGTCGCTCAACGAGCTCGACTACTCCACCTACTGGGCGACCGCGTTCGCGGACCCGGAGGTCGGGGCGCTCCGTGTCGGTTGGCCGCACCCCGACCCGTCGAAGGGTCTCAGCGAGTACTACGGCAAGGACGGCTCCGACCTCCTCGGTCTCGCCGGCTCCGACACGACCCTGCAGTCGCTGCTCGACGCGCAGAACGCCGCGACCGACGACGACACCCGTGCGGCGATCCTCGGACAGATCCAGGACCACCTGATCGACCAGGCCTACGTCGTCCCGATCCTGAACGACAGCCAGGTGTTCGTCACCCAGCAGCGGGTGCGGGGCTTCTCCCTCACCGACGGCGCCCTGCCGGAGTTCTACAACACCTCGATCGAGGACTGAGCGTTCGGGAGGGCCGTCGACCGGATGGCCCTCCCGGTTCAGATCCCGTCCCTTCCGAGAGGAGGCCCACATGTCCACTCAGCATCCGAACGCCAGCGCGGCGGACACGCGACGCCGGCAGTACCGCGAGTACGTGGTCAGGCGCGTCGCCCAAGCGCTGCTCGTCATCGCCCTCGTCTACACGCTCGTCTTCTTCACCCTGTTCGTCCTGCCCGGCGACCCGATCGAGAACAAGCTGACGAGCCCGCTCAATCCACTGCCCCCGGCCGCCGGCGAAGCGCTGCGGGCGTACTACCACTTCGACCTGTCGCCGATCGAACAGTTCACGCTGACGGTCGGTCGACTCCTCCACGGGGACCTCGGCTACTCGCTCGTGAGCGGTCGTGCCGTGTCAGACCTCGTCGCGCAGGGCTTCTCGGACACGATCGTGCTCGCGGGCGTCGCATTCGTGTTGACGATCCTGCTGTCGCTCGCGACCGCGCTCACCGCCGTCTACGCCCCCGTCAGGACGATCAGGAGCATCGCCGCCTCAGCGCCCATCGCCTCGATCTCCGCACCGAGCTTCCTCATCGGCTTCGTGCTCCTCGCGATCTTCTCCTTCCAGCTCGGCTGGGTGTCGTCGGTGCGCGACCAAGGCTTCGTCTCCTACCTGCTGCCCGCGCTGACCCTGGCGCTCGCCGTCAACGGTCCGTTGACGCAGGTGCTCATCCAGGGGCTCCGGAAGGCCGCCGACGAACCCTTCGTCACCGTGCTCCGCGCGAAGGGGACGAGCGAGGTCCGGATCGCGCTCGGACACGTGCTGAAGAACGGGGCGATCCCGTCGATCACGATGCTCGCCCTCGTCGTCGGTGAACTGCTGGCCGGAGCCGTCGTCGTGGAAGCCGTCTTCACCCGGACCGGGCTCGGTTTCATCACCTTCGAGAGCGTGCGCGATCAGGACACCCCGGTGATCCTGGCCGTCGTCATCCTCATCTCCTCCATCTACGTCGGGATCAACCTCGTGACCGACCTCGTCTACCCGATCCTCGACCCGCGCATCGTCCGGCCAGGGCACGCGCGGTCCCGACGCTCCCGCCTCGCCAGGCCGGATGTCACCACAGCGGTGGCCTCGGGGACGGCAGCCCCCGGTGGTACCCCGACGAAAGCGAGCGTGGACGCATGAGCCTCCGACTCCACCCGGACCGCGACGTCACCGCGGCCGACCGCGAACCGAACGCGTTCCGGCGACTCCGCGCCCGCCTCGGCGTCGCCGATGTCCTGGCGATCGTCGTCGTCGGTCTCGTCCTCGTATCCGTCGTCGCACCCGGCCTCCTCGCGCCGTACGACCCGCTCGAGCCCGACGACGCGAACGCGCTCGCCGCTCCATCGTTCGCGCACTGGTTCGGGACCGACTCGCTCGGTCGCGACCTGCTGTCCCGGGTGATCCACGGCACCGGACGGACCCTGCTCGGCTCGGCGGTCGCCGTCCTCATCGGTCTCGGCGCCGGCACGGTCCTCGGCCTCGTCGCCGCCTCGTTCGGCGGTGTCGTGGACGCCGTCATCAGCCGCATCGTCGACGTGCTGCTCTCGATCCCCGGGCTGCTCCTCGCGATGGTGGTCGTCGTCGCGCTCGGGTTCGGCACCCTCAACGCCGCCGTCGCCGTGGGGATCTCCTCGATCGCGGCCTTCACCCGCATCATGCGCTCCGAGGTGCTGACGGTGAAGGACCTGCCGTTCGTCGAGGCGAGTCACCACCTCGGCGGGTCGCGGGCCTACGTCCTCGTGAAGCACGTCTTCCCCAACTCCTACTCGGCCGTCCTCTCGCTCACGGCCCTCCAGTTCGGCCTCGCGATCATCTGGATCTCCTCGCTCAGCTTCCTCGGGTACGGGGCGCCGCCGCCCGACCCGGAGTGGGGACTGCTCGTCTCCGAGGGTCGACAGTACGTCGTGTCGTCGCCGTGGCTCGTCGTCGTCCCGGGCCTCGTGATCGCCGTCACCGTGCTCGCCATCAGCCGTCTCAGCCAGCTCACCCGCGAGAGGACCACCGCATGAACCAGGCAGCCCAGCAGCTCAGCACCTTCCACCTCGTCGGCGCGGCCTCGGTCCCGTTGCTCGTCGACGGGCTCGCCGTCGGGTACCGGACCCGTGGCTCGAGGGCTCCGGCCGACACCGTCCGCGAGGTGTCCTTCCAGGTCGGGCGCGGTGAGACGGTGTCGCTCGTGGGGCAGTCCGGATCGGGGAAGAGCACGATCGCCCGGGCGGTCGCGGGGCTCCTCCCAGGCAACGGCTCGGTCACCGCCGGTCGGATCGCGGTCGCCGGGCACGAGGTCGCCGACTTCTCGCGGAAGCAGTGGCGGCCGTTGCGGGGCTCGACGCTCGGGTTCATCCCGCAGGACCCGCTGTCGTCGCTCGATCCGCTGCAGCGCATCGGCGTGCAGATCGCCCAGGCGGTCCAGGTGACGGGCGACACCCCGCGCTCGGAGGTCCCGGCGCGCGTGATCGAGCTCCTGGAGCACGTGGGCATCCGCCAAGCCGCGAGCCGGGTGCGCTCGTACCCGCACGAGCTCTCCGGCGGGCAGCTGCAGCGGGTGCTCATCGCGATCGCCATCGCCGCGAGGCCGAGGCTGCTCATCGCCGACGAACCGACGTCCGCGCTCGACGTGACCGTCCAGCGGCGCATCCTCGACCTCCTCGACGGCCTCCGCGAGGAGCTCGGGCTCGGCATCCTCTTCATCACCCACGACCTGGCCCTCGCCCAGGAGCGCAGCGATGCGATCGTCGTCCTGCAGGACGGGAACGTCCGGGAGTCGGGCCCTGCCGAAGAGGTGTTGCTCACGCCGCGGGACCCGTACACGATCCGGCTGCTCTCGGACTCGCCTGCGTCCTCGCCGCTGCGCTACCGGGAACGCATCCGCGCTGCGGCCGACCAGGTGCAGGCGGAGCAGCGCGGCGACACGGGCACGACAGCCGCGGTGGTCGAGGTGTCGCACGTGTCGAAGCGGTTCGGACGCGATCCGCGGACGCCGCCCGCGCTCGACGGTGCCTCGCTCGTCCTCCGACCGCGATCGATCCATGCCCTCGTCGGTGAGTCGGGGTCGGGCAAGTCGACCCTCGCCCGCATCGTCGCCGGGCTCACGTCCTTCGACGACGGCTCGGTACGGGTGGCCGGCCGGGAGCTGCCGAGGGAGCACGCCGTCGCGAACCCCTTCGCCCGGGACCTCCAGTTGGTCGCCCAGAACCCGCTCTCCGCGGTCGACCCGCGGTACACCGTGGGGCAGATCATCGAGGAGCCGCTGCGCATCCACGGGGTGCGGAGTGCGGTGGAACGACGGCGTCGCGTCGCGTCGATCCTCGATCAGGTCGGCCTGCCGGCGAGCGTCCTGGGCCGTCGTGCCCGGGAGGTCTCGGGCGGTCAGCGCCAGCGGGTCGCGCTCGCGCGAACGCTCATCCTCGCGCCCTCGGTGCTCGTCCTGGACGAACCGACCTCCGCCCTCGACGTCTCGGTGCAGGCACAGATCGTCGACCTGCTCCTCGACCTCCGCGACGAGCACGCGCTCAGCTACCTGTTCATCTCGCACGATCTCGGCCTCATCCGGCAGATCGCCGACGAGGTGACGGTGCTCTCGGAGGGACGCGTCGTCGAGTCGGGGCCGGCCTCCGCCGTGCTCGATCGACCGCAGCACGCGTACACTCGGGAGCTGCTCGACGCGGTCCCGCGGTTCGACGTCGAGCGGCTCGATCCGAGCCGGTTCGAAGCCGTCGGGTGAGTGCCTCGACCACCACGCGGAGTGTGGAGCAGACCATGTCGCGTTCGTTCGACGAGCTCGTCGCCGAGGCTGATGCCGCCTCGGTCGACGGGTGGGACTTCGCCTGGCTCGACGGTCGAGCCACGGAGGAGCGTCCGTCGTGGCGGTTCGCCGAGCTGCTCGGCCGCCGCTTGGCGGGTGTCCCGTCCTCGCTCGACCTCGAGACCGGCGGGGGAGAGGTGCTCGACACGGCGCCGGTGCTGCCGCCGCTCGCCGCCGCCACCGAGTCCTGGCCACCGAACCTCGCCCGCGCCGCCGCCCGCCTGCACCCGCGCGGCGTCGTCGTCGTGCGCACGGAGGAGGGCGCTCCACTGCCGTTCGCCGACGACTCGTTCGCGCTCGTGTCGAGCCGGCACCCCGTCGCCGTGGACTGGACCGACGTGGCGCGGGTGATCGCGCCGGGTGGAAGCTACCTCGCCCAGCACGTCGGACCGGCGAGCGTGTTCGAGCTCGTCGAGGCCTTCCCCGGCCCGCAGCCCGAGGCCGTGCGTCGCGGTCGGCACCCTGACGACGAGGCCGCAGGAGCCCGAGCGGCGGGTCTCGAGATCGTCGAGCTGCGGACGGAACGCCTGCGCATCGAGTTCCACGACATCGGGGCGATCGTCTGGTTCCTGCGCAAGGTGATCTGGATGGTGCCGGGGTTCACCTCCGCTCGGTACCTCGACCGGCTGCAGGAACTGCACCGGTCCCTGCAGGACGGTCCGTTCGTCGCACACTCCTCACGGACCCTGATCGAAGCGCGCAAGCCCGTCCGGTGATCGAGCCTCCTACGGGTGGGGGCGGCGGCATCCCGACATAGGCTCGTGGTGACAGCGAGTGGAGGACGATCGGGTGGTGGACACCGGCACGGGGCGACGACCGGTCTCGCGGATACGCACCCGACTGCTCGCCGGGCTCCGCTCGCGGATCCTCGCGGTCTTCGCGGTGGAGCAGGATCGCCCACCGCAGTGGACGCTCGACCTCGAGGACGGCACCGACACCGGGCACTTCACGCCGGGCTCCGCCGCCTGGGTCGTCCACGGTGGCGTCGAGACCATGGTCGCCGGCCTCCGGGCCCTGCTCCTGCAGGCGGCCCACCCGGGAGCCCTGGCCGGGGTGCACGACTGGTCCCGCTACCGGGAGGATCCGCTCGGGCGGCTCGACGGGACCATCCGCTGGATCTTCACCGTCACCTACGGCGACCGCGGCACGGCCCGGCGGACGAGCGACTACGTCCTGAAGCTCCACGAACGCGTCGTCGGCGAGTACCTGGACGCCCACGGGGCGACGCGCCCGTACGCGGCCAACGACCCGGACCTCCTGCGGTGGGTCCACCTGGCGTTCACCGACGCGTTCCTGAGCGTGCGACAGACCTGGGGCGGCCCGATCCCGGGCGGCGCGGACGCCTACGTCGCCGACTGGGCACTCGCTGGCGAGCTGATGGGTGTCGTCGACCCGCCGCGCTCCGAGGCCGAGCTGGCCCGACAGTTGCGCGGGTATCTCGACCGGGGTGAACTCACCGGCGGACCGCGGGTGGATGAGACCCTGGCGTTCCTCCGTCGGCCGCCGCTCGACCGCTCGCTGCTCCCCGCGTACTCGGTCCTCTTCGCCGGAGCGGTCGCGACGCTCCCGCCCGAGTACCGCCGGATCCTCGGGCTCCGGAAGGCGCACCTCGGCCCGATCCCGCTGCCGGTCGTGACCGCGACGAGAGTCGTCCTCTGGGTCGTCGGCCTCGTGCTCCACGGTGAGTCACCCAGCCAGCGCGCGGCCCTGCGCCGCCACCGACGACTGGCCGACCCGTCCGCTTGACGCCCTTCGACAGGCTCAGGGACCGGGACGGCGGCTCAGGGACCGGGATGGGGGCTCAGGACCGGGACGGCGTCAGAGACGGGGGACCGAGGCGAGCAGCTGCGTCGTGTAGGGGTGCGAGGGCCGACTGAGGACTCGTGACACGGGACCCTCCTCGACGATCGCCCCGTCGCGCATGACGACCACCCGTTCGCAGAGATGCTGCACCACGCCGATGTCGTGCGAGACGAGCACGATCGCCAGGCCGAGCTCCTGGCGGAGCCCGCCGAGCAGATCGAGGATCTGCGCGCGGACGGTGACGTCGAGCGCACTCAGCGGTTCGTCGCCGACGAGCAGCCGCGGGCGGTGCACGATGGCGCGGGAGAGGGCGATGCGTTGCCGTTGCCCACCCGAGAACTCGTGGGGGAAGCGGTCGGCGGCGTCCGCATCGAGCCCGACCAGGCGCAGCACCTCGCCGACCCGGGAACGGTGATCGCCGTCGATCCCGAGCGCCTCGAGCGGTTCGGCGACGATCCGGCCCACCCGCATCCGCGGATCGAGGGAGGCGTAGGGGTCCTGGAACACCACACCGGTCTGCCGCCGGAACCAGTGCAGGCTGCGGGCGCTCGCCGTGGCGCTCACCGGGCGGCCGTCGAACTCGACCGAGCCGGAGCTCGGGGTGTCGAGCGCGAGGAGGAGTCGCACGAGCGTCGACTTCCCCGACCCGGACTCCCCGATGATCCCGACCGCCTCCCCGGGAGCGACGACGAGGTCGCTCGGGTGGAGCGCGACCGTGCGGCTGGGGCGCTGGAAGAGGGATTCCCGCGGGTTCGTGTACACCCGGCCGACACCCTGGGCGCGCAGCAGCGGCTCAGTCATCGTCCTCGCCCTTCCAGCTCATCGTCTTCGCGGCCGCCAGGAGTCGCTGCGTCACGGGCGATTCCGGAGCAGACAGCAGGCGCGCGACGGGTCCTGCCTCGACGACCTTCCCCTGCGCGAGCACCACGGCCTCACTCGCGATCCGGGACAGGACGGCGAGGTCGTGCGTGATGAAGACGAGTGACGCACCCGTCTCGCTCACGAGGCGCTCGAAGAGGCCGAGGATCTCCGACTGGATCGTGACGTCGAGCGCCGTGGTCGGTTCGTCCGCGATGAGCAGCGACGGACCGCAGGCGAGGGCGATGGCCGCTGCGACCCGCTGCCGTTGCCCGCCGGAGAGCTGATGCGGGTAACGGCGGACGATGCGCTCGGGCTCGGGCAGTCGCACCCGTGCGGCGAGGTCGACGGCTCGGGCGAGCGCCTCCCGTTTCGACACGCCCTCGTGGATGCGGAGTGGTTCGCCGATCTGCCGTCCGATCGTCCGGATCGGATTGAGCGCCGTCCGCGGCTCCTGAAACACGATGCCGATCTCCCGGCCGCGGATCCTCGCGAGCTCGCGGTCGTCGCGGCCGACGAGTTCCTCGCCCTGCCACCGGATGCTGCCGCTCACCGTCGCGCCGTCGGGGAGCAGGCCGAGGATCGCGAGCGCGGTCAAGGACTTCCCCGACCCGGACTCGCCGATGATGCCGAAGCGGGCGCCGTCCGGCACGCTGAACCCGACCCCGTCGACGACGCGGCGGCCACCGAGCGTGATGACGAGGTCCTCGACGTCGAGACTCATGCGGTCACCCCCTGCGGTGAGGTGGGCGTCGAGGCGGGCCCACGCCGGCCGAGGGTCGGATCGGTCGCGTCGCGCAGGGCGTCGCCCAGGAGGTTGAGACCGAGGACGGTGATCGTGATGGCGAGCCCCGGCCACAGCACGGACAGCGGGTGCACGGCGAGGTAGGTCTGCAGCTCGCTGAGCATGCGCCCCCAGGACGGGACGCTGGAGGGCGCACCGTACCCGAGGTAGGAGAGGCCCGCCTCGGCCAGGACCGCGACCGCCATCGACCAGGACAACTGCACGATGAACACCGGCGCGACGTTCGGGAGGAGGTGGCGGGTGAGGTTCCGGAACGGGCCGAGTCCTGCGGCCTTCCCCGCGAGCACGTACTCGCTGTTCGAGACGCGGCGGATCTCGGGGCGGGTCACGCGGGCGATGTTCACCCCGAAGCTGATCCCCACGGCCCAGACGACGACCCACAGTGAGCCGCCGAACACGGAGGCGATCATCATGGCGATGAGCAGCGTCGGGAACGCGATGAGGATGTCGATGAGGACGGCCACCGTCTCCCGCACCCACCGCCGCGTCAACGAGCCGAGGGCGGCGAGTGCGACCCCGATGACGGTCGACACCGCGGCGGAACCGATCGCCACGGCCACGGTGACACGGGCTCCGACGAGGAGGAGGCTGAAGATGTCCCGCCCGACCTCGTCCGTCCCGAGGAGATGGGTGGGTGAGGGGGACAGCCATTTCGAGAACGGGTCGGTGAGCTGTGGGTCGTGCGGTGTCCAGAGGAGGGAGACGCCGGCGCTCACGAGGAGCAGGGCGACGACCGCGAGCCCGAACACCCCGGCGGGGCTGCCCAGGAGGGCGCGGAGTCCGGCCGCTCCCGCGCGACGCGACCGCTCGGCCTGACGGGCGGTCATGCGGCTCGCTCCCGTTCCCGGAGGCGCGGGTCGGCCAGCCGATGGACGACGTCCACGACGGCCCCGATCACGAGGACCACGCCCGTGAGCACGAGGAGCTCACCCTGGACCTTCACGAGGTCACGGTTGCCGACGTCCGCGACGAGCATGCGGCCGATCCCCGGCAGGGTGAAGAGCTGTTCGATGATGACGCTCCCGACGATGAGGCCGGCGATCTGGAGCCCGAGCACGGTGACGACCGAGAGGGCGACGTTCGGCAGCCCGTGGCGGACGAGCGCCTGCGAGCGCGTCAGCCCCTTGGCGGCCGCGGTCCGGACGTAGTCCTGGCCGATGGCGTCGAGCGCGGCGGAACGCACGAAGCGCAGGAGGACGGCGCCCTCGACGACACCGATCGTGAGGGCCGGGAGGAGGAGGGAGCGGACGGCCGCCAGCGGGTCGTCCCACCCGGCGCGGGGGAAGCCCTGCGCGGGCAACCAACCGAGGACGACGGCGAACAGGAGCACGAGCATCATGCCGGCCCAGACGACCGGGACGGCGGCGAGCCCCTGCGAGGCGAAGGAGATGATCGTGCCGGTCGCGCGCGTGCGTCGTACCGCCGCCAGCACACCGAGCGGCACGCTGAACGCGAGGGCGATGACGAGGGCCATGAGGCCGAGCGGCACCGTGACCTGCGCCTTCTCGGCGAGCTCACTCGCGACGGGGGTGCCCGTGACGAGGGAGTTCCCGAGGTCGCCGCGGAGCAGCCCGCCGATCCAGTCCAGGTATTGGAGGAGCACGGGCTGCCCGAGTCCCAACCGGTCGCGGATCGCGGCGACCGCCTCGGGGGTCGCATCGGTCCCGGCGATGACCTGGGCGACGTCGCCGGGGAGCACCCTGATGGTGAAGAAGATCAGGGCGCTCGCGGCGAGGAGCCCGACGAGGAGGAGCACGAGCCTCGTCAGGAGGAACCGGGTCACCCGGTCACGGCGACCTTCGCCAGGTTGATGCGCGAGTTGACCGAGTCCACGGGGAAGCCGGTCACGCCGTCGCGCACCACCGTGAGGGTGATCGCGGTGTAGAGCCAGTCGGCGGCGTTGTCCTTCGACACGAGGTACGCCGCCTCCTTGAGCTTCTGGGCTGCGACGGCCGGATCGGTCGCCGCTACGGATTCAGCATAGAGCGACTGGACCTGCGCGTTGTCGTAGCCGAAGTAGTAGTTCGGGTTCGCCCAGTTCTGGAAGTCCCGCGACTCGACGTGGTTCACGTAGCTGAGGTCGTAGTCCTTGTTCGTGTACACGTCGTTCAGCCAGGTGGGGAACTCGACGCTGTTCACCGTGAGGGTGACGCCGATGGCCTTGAACTCGGAGACGAGGACGTTGGCGACGGAGGTGCCGTAGAAGCTCGGGATCGTGAGCGTCAGGGACAGGTTCTCCTGGCCGGCTTGGGCGAGGAGCGCCTTCGCCTGCTCGGGGTCGTAGTCCACCAGCTCCTTGAGGTTCTCATACCCGGGGTCGAGCTCCGGGATCGGCCCGTACTGTTCGACCGCTGCGCCGCCGACGGCTTCGACGATGGCCGCGTGGTCGATGGCCGTCCGCAGGGCCTGGCGGACCAGGGGGTCGTTGAGGGGTGCACGCTGGTTGTTGAAGGCGAGGGTGTACTTGTCGGTCGTCTTGCCCTCGGTGACCGTGAAGCCCTCGGCACGGGTGATCTGGTCCTTGAGGTTCGCGTCGAGCGCGGTCTGCACGTCGAGCTCGCCCGCGAGGGTCGCGTTCACGGCGGAGGCGGCGTCGGGGATGTAGCTGAAGACGACCTCCTTGACCTTCGGGGCGTCGCCCCAATAACCGTCGTACCGCTCGAAGGTGATGCTGTCGCCCTGCTTCCAGGTCTTCAGGGTGAACGGGCCGGTGCCGTTCGCGGTGGTCGACAGGTCGTTGTCGGCGCCGGACTGGAGGACGAGTCCTGCTCGACCGGTCAGGGTCCAGAGCAGGTTGGAGTCGGGCGAGGTGAGCTGCAGCTGCACGGTCGTGTCGTCGACGGCGGTGATCGTGGCGAGCTTCTGCAGCGCCACGTTGTCGACGAAGGACGGGTCCTGCTGCACCTGGGTGATGGAGTTCACGACGTCGGCCGCGGTCATCGTCGCGCCGTCGTGGAAGGTCACGCCGTCGCGCAGGACGAAGGTGTAGGTGAGGCCGTCGGGGCTGATCTCGTGGCTCTTGGCGAGCGTGTCGACGATCTGGTTGTCCTCGGTGCGCGAGACGAGCCCCTGGTAGACGTTGTCGATGAGGATCTGGTCGAGCGCGGCGCCCGAGGTGGTGCGGATGTTGAGGTCCGAGGGCTCGAGGACGAGGCCGACCCGCAGGCTGGCGTCGGCATCGGGCGTCGGTGTGGCGGCGGGGCCGGCGCAACCGGTGAGGACGAGCGCGGCGCCGGTGACCGCGATCGCGGCGGTGAGGAGCTGACGACGCAGCTGACGATGACGCATGGTGGTCCTTTCGGGGGATGCAGGGTGGCAGGCATCTGAGACGCACAACCGGTTCCGGGCAGCGGGGATTCCCGCGTCGGCCGGACGGATAGTGGACCGCGTCCGGAAAAGCCGCTTCGCTGGGGCTCCAGCGAGCGTACCCGGGTCGGTGAGGGGGTGCCAGCCAGGTGGTCGGCGGGCGTCACAGAGTGATCGGATCGTGATGTGCTCCACCGGCTCGGAATCCGCCTCGGACGGGACGGAAGTGAGCTTAGGCATGCCTATACTGATCGCGTGAGCTATTTCGAGGATCCGGCGGAATTCGCCGTCGCCGACGCGCGGCACGTGCTGCTGGCGGGCGACGAGTCGTCCATCGGAGAGCTGTCCGAGGTACTCGCCCTCCTGCCGATCTGCGCCCGTGGCCAGGTGTTCGTCGAGGTCGACGACGCCGCCTCCATCGCCACCCTGCAGTCACCCGGTCGCGTCGTCGTGACCTGGCTCGTCCGCGCGGCCCGTTCCGGTGAGCCGGGAACCGGCGCGAGCTGCGCCCGTGGCCAGGCGGCTGCGCGCGCCACCCGGGCCTGGGCGAGCGAGATGCTCGACGTCGAGGGCCACGAGTCGGCCGAATACCACGTGTGGATCGGCGGCGAGACGGAGCACCTCACGGGTCTCCGCAACGACCTCCGCATGACCCTGGCCGGCATGGACGCACGCCTGCGTCGCCGCTCGGAGGAGCGCGCCTCGCACTGACCGGCTCCGCCGCGACGACGGGTGGCTCAGCGACGCTTCGGCAGGTATCCGCCGGCCTCGAGGCCGGCTTCGATCTCGAACCGGTTCCGCAGCGGGTCACGCCCGGCGATGCCGTACATGAGCGGGAAGAGCATCCCGTAGCGCTGCCACTGACGCTTGTGCACCGCCTCGTGCTCCAGGACGCGCGTCGACACGTTCCGGTCCGTGAGGTACACCCCGCCGACGCAGGATCCGCCGCGCCCGAAGGTCCACGAGGGCATGCCGCGGAAGACGATCATCCCGCCTCGTCGTTCCACGGGACCGGTGCTCCAGATCGCGCCCCACACGAGGCCCGTGAGCGTGGCGTACCAGTACCCGAGGCGGCTCACGGGCGAGTCGAGCCACGGTCCTCCGGACCGCCTGCTCCGCGCCGCGTCCCCCGACCGATCGGTCATGCACCGCTCCGGTAGCTCTCGAGGAGTCGCAACCAGATCTCGCTCATCGTCGGGTACGACGGCACGGCGTGCCAGAGCCGGTGCAACGGCACCTCGCCCACGACGGCGATGGTCGCCGCATGGACGAGTTCGGCCACGTCCTGGCCCACGAAGGTCATCCCCACGATCACGCCGCGCTCCTCGTCGACGACCATCCTCGCCTGCCCGGTGTAGCCGTCCGCGTGGAGGCTCGAGCCTGCGATGCCACCGAGGTCGTAGTCGACGACCCGGTGGTCGATCCCCGCCTGCTCGGCCTGCTTGGCCGTCAGCCCGACGGCGGCGACCTCGGGCTCGGAGAAGACGACCTGCGGCACGGCGCGGTGGTCGGCGGTCGCCGCGTGGTCGCTCCACGGGCTGGTGTCGACGTCCTCGCCGTTCGCCCGCGCGGCGATGACCGCGCCGGCGGCACGTGCCTGGTACTTGCCCTGGTGCGTCAGGAGCGCCCGGTGGTTCACGTCGCCGACGGCGTACAGCCAGTCGCTACCCGGCACCCGGAGCTGGTCATCGACGTCGATCCACGCGCCCGGTTCGAGCCCCGCGGTCTCGAGTCCGAGATCGTCCGTCCGCGGCGTCCGGCCGGTGGCGACGACGAGTTCGTCGGCGGTCACGGCGTCGTGCTCGTCGAACTCGAGCGTCACGGCACCGCCGTCGGCCCGCGACACGGCGGTGGGGGAGGCGTGCACGATCGTCACGCCGAGCTCGCGGAGGGACGATTCGACGAGCTCCCCGGCGAAGGGTTCGTTGGCGCCGAGCAGACCGCTGCGCGCGACGAGGGTCACGTCGACGCCGAGCGAGCGATAGGCGGTCGCGAGTTCGACGGCCACGACCCCGCCCCCGAGGAAGGCGACGGAGCTCGGCAGGGTCTGCACGCTGGTCGCCTCACGGCTCGTCCAGGGGCGCACCTCGGCCAGTCCCGCAATGTCGGGGAGGAGGGCGGCGGATCCGGTGCAGACGGCGACGGCGTGGGTCGCCGAGAGGACGGTCGTCGTGCCGTCGGCTGCCGTCACGGTGACCTCGCGCTCACCGGTGAGGCGGCCGTGCCCGCGGACCAGCTCGATGCCGGCCCCCTCGAGCCACTCGACCTGACCGGCGTCCGACCAGTCGCTCGTGAACGAGTCGCGGCGTGCGAGGACCTTGAGCGGGTCGAGTGCGGTGTCCTCGGGGATGGACCCGCCGGTGCGCTTCGCGGCTCGGAGTGCCGCCCCCGAGCGGATGAGCGCCTTCGAGGGCATGCAGGCCCAGTAGGAGCACTCACCCCCGACCAGTTCGCTCTCGACGACGACCACGCTGAGCCCGCCGCGGTGGGCGTAGTCGGCGACGTTCTCGCCGACGGGTCCGGCTCCGATGACGACGAGATCGACGGTACGGCTCATGGGGTGACTCCTGTCGGGTTGGTGCGGTTCGGATTCGGGTCGCGACTGATCGCGCCGATGATGCGGAGGATGGTGCCGAGGTCGTCGGACGCGGCCTCCGGGGTGGCGGGGGAGAAACCGGTGACGCCGGCACCGGCGAAGCCGAAGCGGGCGCGCAGGGCGGTGATGGACTCCATCAGGGTGCCGAGTTCCAGACCGAACGGGACGGCCGAGCTGACGCCGGCGATGACGGAGGGGTCGAGGACGTCGACGTCCACGTGGAGGTAGACCCGTTCGGCACCGGTCGCCTCGACGGCCGCGACGACCTCGGCCGCGCTCGTCATCACCGAGGAGACCATCGGGATGCCGCGCTCCTCGATGTGCGCGAGCTCACCGTCGTCGAGATCCCGCACGCCGACGAGGACCAGCCGCTCGGGGTCGAGCGGCGCCTCCGGCAACAGCATCGCCGCGCCTTCTCCGGTGAGCGCCCGCGTCACCATGCCGCTGAACGCGCCGGAGGGTGAGCTGAGCGGGGTGTTGAGGTCGCCGTGCGCATCGAACCAGACCACCGCGATCCCGGGGTCGCGCCGGAGGGCTTCGCCGACGGAGGCGAGTTCGACGCCGCAGTCCCCGCCGATGGTGATGACCGGCTCGTCGATCCCCGCGAGCGCCTGCCGCTGGAGGCCGACGGTCGTCGCCAGCGAACTGGCCCGCCGGATGCCGGTGTCGAGGGCCTCTCCCGCCTCGGCGGGGACGTGGACGAGGGTGGTCGCCGCGACCGGCAGGTCTCCGCGGATCGCTTCGGCTCCATCGATCAACTGCATGGCCCTGGACGAACCGGAGCCCTGCCACTGGGGTACGACGACGAACTGCGTCATGCGGTGCCTTCCTGGGGGTGGTGCGACGGTGCGTGGGGCGATGGCGACGGGCCCTGGGTGGCCCCGGGGCCCGTCGGGTCGTCGTTACCGACCGGCGTTCGGCGTGAACTCGGGGCCCGAGGACTCGATCGCGGGCGACGACGGAGCGCCGCTCTTCAGTGCGGCCAAGCGGGCTTCGACCTCGGTCAGCTCGCCGAGGTCCTCGAGGTCGTTGAACTGCGCGTCGAGGCTCGAGGCGGCGAGCTCCTGCTGCCCGAGCACCTTCGCCTCCTCGCGACGGATCTTGTCCTCGTAGCGGCTCAGGTCGCTCGTCGGGTCCATGATGTCGATGCTGCCGACCGCATCCGCGACCTTGCGCTGCGCCTCGGCGGTCTTCGCGCGGGCGACGAGCTCACTGCGCTTCGTCTTCAGCTGCTCGAGCTTCGACTTCATGCCGTTGAGGCCGTTCTTGAGCTGCTCCACGACCTTCGTCTGCGACGCGAGCTGCGGCTCGGCCTGCTTGGCCTCGTTCTCCGCGCCGATCTGACGCTGGAGGGCGATCTTCGCGAGGTTGTCGAACTTGTCCGCGTCGGCGCTGTTGCCGGCCTGGCGGTACTCGTCGGCCTTGCGGCTCGCGGCCAGCGCCTTCGTGCCCCACTCCGAGGCCGCTTCGACGTCCTGCTGGTGGTCCTGCTCGAGGAGACGGAGGTTGCCGATGGTCTCGGCGATCGCGCTCTCGGCGTCGGCGATGGAGTTCGTGTAGTCACGGACCATCTGGTCGAGCATCTTCTGCGGGTCCTCGGCGGAGTCGAGCAGCGCGTTGATGTTGGCCTTGGTCAGCTGGGCGATGCGTCCGAAGATGGACTGCTTCTCTGCCATGGTGTGGTTCCTCTCTCTGGTCCTGCTGGATCGGTTGGGTTCGTCTCGGACACTGGGGTCTGACGGCGGCGCGGGGTCAGAATCGGCCGCCGCCGCGCCTCGAGCGGGTGCCGCCGCCGCCGAAGCTGCCGGCGCTGCGTGAGCGACCGCCGCCGCCGAACATGCCGCCGCCACTCCGGGACCGGCTGCCGCCACCACCGCCGCCGAACATGCCGCCGCCGGAGCGCGAACCGCCGCCTCCGCCCCCGCCGAGGACGGAGTTGATGAGGATGCCGCCGAGGACGGCGCCGAGCATGCCGTTGCCGCCGCCCTGACCGCCGCCGCCGAACATCCCGTCGAGGCCGCCGGCCGACTGGTTCTGGAACTGTCCGACGTCGGCCTGGGCGAGCTGCACGGCTTGGCCGGCGAGCGAGGTGGCGCGCTGGGCGAGCGAGAGCGCCTGCGTCGGGTCGTTCGGGGCGAGGCCTTGCGCCTGCACGAGGGTGCGGCCAGCCTCGGCGAGACGGGTCCTCGCCTCCGGCCCGACGGCGCCGCGTCGCGACACGACGAAGTCCTCCGCGGCGGACACCTGTGCCTGCGCGGTCTGGAGCGTCTGGCCGAGTGCGGCGACCGCGCGCTGCCGCTGCTCCGCGGCGGTGCGGACCTCCTGCAGGGCACCGTCGATCTGGGCGTTCGCCGCGTCCAGCCGGGCGAGCAGGGCGATCGGGTTGTTCGCGGCGCCGAGCGCGGTGCGCACCTGGGCGACCGTGGCCGACGTGCTCGCGACGGCCGCCGCGAGGCCTCCGGTCGGATCCGCCTGGCCGGCCGCGGCGGCGACGTCGCCGTCGAGCTCGGCGATCCGGGCGGCCACCTGCTGTTCCGCGGCCGTCAGATCCGCCTGCAGGCGCTTGACGGCACCGGTCAGTTGCGTGCTCTGGTCGAGTGCCTCCTCCGCTGCGCGGATGCCGACGGCCGCCTCGCCCGAATCGCCGGCGGCGAGCCTGGCCGAGGCGTCGGCGACGGCCGCCGTGGCGAAGGTGAGGCGCTCCGCCGCCTCCGACGGGTTGTCGAGGACCGTGATGAGTGCGTCGGGGGTGTACCTCGCCTGCAGGGCGGTCACCGTCTCCCGAGCCGTCTGCACCGCTGGCTCCGCGGCTGCCGTCCTCGCTCGGAGCTCCTCGACGGCCGCCGGCGCGTTCCGCTCGAGGGCGCGGAGCTCGTCGAAGGAGGCGGCCTGCTCGTCGAGCACGTGGTTCGCGTGCTCGCAGCGCCGGATGATCTCGATGTTCCAGTCGCGCTGCTGCTGCTCGGTGTCCGGTTCGGCGTCGTCGAGCCGTTGCCGGAGTGCGAACGCCTGCGTGAGCTGCTCCTTCGCTCCGGCGAGGGCTGCGGTGAACGCCGCCGTGGCCTGCTCGCCGTAGGAGGCGGTCGCGAAGCCGAGCTCCTCCTCGCTCGTGCGGACGGCGTCGTCGGTCTGGACGAGGGCGCTTCCGGCGAGTCGCTCGAGTTCGGGGATCGAGGTGGTCGTCAGCGGATCGACCGGTGCGCCCGCCCGCCCGGTCGGAGCCGGACCCTGGCCGGCCACGACGCGCCGCCGACGGAGGAAGACGACCAGGAGGACGACGGCCACCACGGCGACGACGACGATCAGGAGGACCGTCAGCCATCCGGTCGAGCCACCACTGCCGGCGGCCCCGGTCGACCCGCCGCCCACCGCGGAGCCGAGCCCCTGGGCGGCTGCGACGCCGGCGCCGGCCCAGTCCTCGTCGCGCAGCTGCGGCAGGATGAGTCGCTGCTCGATCTCGGTGAGCTGGTCGCCGCTGACCGGGCCGCTGGAGTCGCCGGAGAGGTAGTAGGCGCGGTCCTCGGTCGCGATGGCCAGGAGGTACTGGTTCGGTCCGAGGTTGTTGTCCTCGGCCGTCTGGTTCGCCCACCCCTCGGCGTCGCTCGGATCCGTGAAGGTCGGGACGTACACGACCCACAGGTCGACACCGTGTTCGGAGGCGAGGTCGTCGATGCTGTCGGTGACCATCGCCCGCTCGGAGCCGTCGAGGATGCCGGCGCTGTCGGCGATGCGTGCGGAACCGAGCTGGACCGGGCTGTCGGCCAAGGCGGCGGTCGCCCCCGCGCCGAGGAGCACGGCCAGGCAGAACGCCCAGATCGATACCGCCCAGCGAACCCGCATCGGCCACCTCGTCACTCGTCCGGACCCGTCGAGCCCCACCCCGCGGCTCGGATCCGAGTCTAGGTCCGGGGCCCGGACTTCTCTACCGGTGCCTCCGGGCGGGGGAGCCTGCTGCGAGCTGTGCTATGCGGCGGTCGTCGCCCGTGCACGTCGACGCCCCGTGCACGTCGACGCTCTGTTACCGAGCGTGACGCGTCCGGTCGCGTCCCCGGGTCGGCACGGCAAGACTGGACGAGTCCCCGTCGCGGAACCCCTGGAAGGAGCATCATGCAAGGACACGTCTCACCCATGCTGGCGCTCATCGAGGTCACGAGGTTCCGCGAGGACGACCAGGCGTACCACGAGTACGTGCAGATCCTCCTCGGTCGCACCATCGCGGCGGCCGAACGCGCCGGGTGGCGGGTGACGCGGTGGGCCGCGGAGGACCTCGGCACCGAGGCGCTCCTCGCCGCGACCGACGGCGCCTCGGCCGTCGTCCTCATGGGCGGGGCCGACATCGACCCCATCCACTACGGGGGTGCCGCCGGCTACCGTGCCGAGGGCCAGCACTTCCCGGAGGCCGACCGCGCGCAGCTCGCCGTCGCGAGACGGGCCGCCGAACGTGGCACGCCACTCCTCGGCATCTGCCGCGGGCACCAGATCATCAACGTCGCCCTCGGCGGCACGCTCGTCCAGGACCTCGGTGCGCACAGCACCCACCGGAACGACGGCGTCCCGGTCGATCAGAGCATGACGCCCCACGAGGTCGAGCTCGACCCGTCGAGCGCCCTCGCGTTCCGGCTGCGGGCCCGGCACCTCCAGGTGCAGAGCGCCCACCACCAGGCGGTCGGCGAACTCGGCGAGGGACTCCGAGCGGTCGCCTGGTCCTCCGACGGCACCGTCGAGGCGATCGAGCACCACACCCTCCCCATCACGGGCGTGCAGTGGCACCCGGAGGACCCCGGCACCGTCGACGACCAGCTCGAGCTGCTGCTCGGTGGCCTCGCCCGCGAAGCGGAGCGCGCAGCCGCCTGAACCGGGTCTCGTCCACGGGCGAGCACGACGTCGGGACCGCCCGCCACCGGTGACAACCGCGCGACGCCACGCCGGAGCGCTCCTGGCTTGTCCACCGCGCTGTCGTAGCGTTGACGGGTGTTCGAAGACAGGTATGGCCAGGACGTCCTCGCGGGTGACTGGCGGAAGAAGAACCGGGTGGTCGCCCGAGAGGTCGAGGCCGTGACCGACCTCGTCATCGAGGAGCTCGGCGGCTTCTGCGGTGCGATCACGCGCGTCGAGGCGAAGACGGTCGAGCTCGAGGACTACCGGGGCAAACGTCGCGTGTTCCCCATGGGGGCCGGCTTCCTCCTCGAGGGGGAACCGGTCGTCCTCGTCGTGCCCAAACGTGCCCCCACCGGTCGTGCCCGGACGGCGTCCGGGTCCTTCGCCGTGGAGACCACCGCCCGGGTGGCTCGCGCGAGCCGGATCTTCGTCGAGGGGCGGCACGACGCGGAACTCGTCGAGCGGGTCTGGGGCGACGACCTCCGGGTCGAGGGCGTCGTCGTGGAGTACCTCGCCGGCGTCGACCACCTCGACGCCGCGCTCGCCGAGTTCCGGCCGGGCCCCGACCGGCGCGTCGGGGTGCTCGTCGACCACCTGGTCCGCGGTTCGAAGGAGCAGCGCATCGCCGATGCGGTCATGGCCGGGCCGAACGGCCGGAACGTCCTCATCGTCGGCCACCCGTACGTCGACGTCTGGCAGGCCGTGAAGCCCGCGAGGGTCGGGTTGCAGGAGTGGCCGACCATCCCGCGGTCGATCGAGTGGAAGAAGGGGATCTGCCAGGCCTTCGGCTGGCCCCACGACACGCAGGCCGACATCGCCCGCGCCTGGAAGCGCATCCTCGGTCAGGTCCGGACGTTCAACGACCTCGAACCCGAGCTGCTCGGCCGGGTCGAGCAGCTCATCGACTTCGTCACCGTCGACTGAGCCGCCCGCCCGGCCGGTCCGCTAGGACGTGACCTGCGCCAGGGCGTCCTCGAGGACCGAGACCGCGTCGCGCAGCAGCTCGTCGGACATGACCGCGCTCGGGAGCAGCCGGAGCACCGAGTCCCACGACCCGGCGTCGAGCACGAGCACGCCCTGGGCGATCGCCGCGTCGATGACCGTCTGCAGCGCCGTGGGATGCGGCTGCTTCGTGCCGGGGACGACGAGTTCAACGCCGGCCATCGAGCCGATGATCCGGACCTCGCCGACGATGTCGAACCGCTCGGCCCAGTCGCCCATGAGCGACTGCAGCGTGGCTCCCACGCGGCGGGCCTCGCCCAGCAGGTCCTCCCGCTCGATGACGTCGAAGGTGGCGAGCGCCGCGGCGGTCGACACCGGGTTGCCGCCGAAGGTGCCGCCGATGCCACCGGGCTGCACCGAGTCCATGATCTCGGCCCGCCCCGTGACCGCCGAGAGCGGGAAGCCGCCGGCGATGCCCTTGGCGCTCGTGATGAGGTCGGGGACGACGCCGTGGTGCTCGATCGAGTACCACGCGCCGGTCCGACCGATGCCGGCCTGGATCTCGTCGGCGACGAACACGATCCCGTTCTCGGTGCACCACTCGCTGATGCGCGAGAAGTAGCCGGGGGCGGGGATCACGATGCCGCCGTCGCCGAGGACCGGTTCGGCGAAGAACGCGGCGACCTCACTCGCGCCGATGTGCCGCTCGATGTAGTCGATCGTGACCTCGGCGGCCTCCGGCCCGGTGAGCCCGTCGCGGAAGGGGTAGGAGAGCGGGACGCTGTAGATCTCGCCGGGGAACGGTCCGAAGCCGAGCCGTTCGGGGGCCGGGCGGTAGGTCATCGCCATGGTGAGGTTCGTGCGGCCGTGGAAGGCGTGGTCGAGCGCGACGATCGCGCGGCGGCCCGTGTACTTCTTGGCGATCTTGACGGCGTTCTCCACCGCTTCGGCGCCGGAGTTCAACAGGATCGAGTGCTTCTCGAAGTCGCCGGGGGTGATCTCGGCGAGCTTCTCCGCCACCCGCAGGTAGTTCTCGTACGGCGTCACCGTGAAGAGCGTGTGGGTGAGTTTCGTGGCCTGCTCGGCGGCGGCCGCGGCGACGTCGGGGTTGGCGTGACCGATGGTCGTGACCCCGATGCCCGTGCCGAGGTCGATGATGCGGTTGCCGTCGACGTCCACGAGGATGCCGCCGGAGCCGTGGTCCATCCACACCGGGGCGAGGTTGCCCGCGCCGCGCGACACCGCCCTGCGGCGCCGTTCCGTGAGGGCGAGCGATCGGGGACCGGGGATGGCGGTCACGAGCTGGCGTTCCTGGGGCACGGAGTATTCGATGGTCATGCAGGCCATGGTAGGCGCGAGTGCGCCGAGCTTCCCCCGGGCGTGCGGTGGGTCGCCGTCGCGCCCGCGACACCTCGCGGTTGACTGGGGTTCACCGGCCGTCCACCTGCGCTCCCTAGCGTTGGCGACGCTGATGGCCGGACGACAGAGGATCGCGCATGGACGCTGAGACCACCACCGCCCTGCTCGCAGAGCGGCAGCCGACGCTGCTCGGCGGCGGACGTGCGCCCGCCCAACGCACCCTGATCGACGTGCTGCGTGCCGTCGCCGCGGCGCACCCCGAGGCCTCAGCACTCGAGGACGCTGCCGGCGCGCTCAGTTACCGCGAACTCATCGTGAGCGCCGAACGCCTCGCGGCGGCCCTGCTCGCCGCCGGTGTCCGACGTGGCGACCGGGTGGGGGTGCGGATCGCATCGGGTTCGCGCGAGCTGTACCTCGGCATCCTCGGCATCCTGTTCGCGGGAGCCGCGTACGTGCCCGTCGACGCAGACGACCCGGAGGAGCGCGCCCGGCTCGTGTTCGGTGAGGCGGCCGTGGTCGGGGTCCTCGAGGACGGCGGTGTCTTCCGGCGCCTCGGATCCGCGGTCGAGGCCGCCGGGGGAACCGGGGACGAGACCACGGGGGAGCCGATCCGGCTCGCCGTCGAGGGGACGCCGCACCCGGCGACCCGGGCGATCCCGATCCTCGAGGCTCCTCGGCTCGACGACGACTCCTGGATCATCTTCACCTCGGGATCGACGGGGACGCCGAAGGGCGTCGCCGTCTCCCACCGGTCCGCCGCGGCGTTCGTCGACGCCGAGGCCCGCCTCTTCCTGCAGGCCGAGCCCCTCGGTCCGGGCGACCGGGTGCTCGCCGGGCTCTCCGTCGCCTTCGACGCGTCGTGCGAGGAGATGTGGCTCGCCTGGGGCCACGGTGCCTGCCTCGTCCCGGCGCCACGGTCGCTCGTCCGCAGCGGGATGGACCTCGGTCCCTGGCTCACCGCGAAGGGCATCACCGTGGTGTCCACGGTGCCGACGCTCGCGGCCATGTGGCCGGCGGAGTCGCTCGAGAACATCCGCATGCTCATCTTCGGCGGCGAGGCCTGCCCGCCGGAGCTCGCCGCTCGACTCGCCGTCGACGGCCGCGAGGTCTGGAACACGTACGGCCCGACCGAGGCCACGGTCGTCGCCTGCGCGGCGCTCCTCACCGGCGAACAGCCCGTGCGGATCGGTCTCCCGCTCGACGGCTGGGACCTCGCCGTGGTCGACGCGGACGGGGTGCCGGTGGAGGAGGGCGGTGTCGGCGAGCTCATCATCGGCGGCGTCGGTCTCGCCAGGTACCTCGACCCCGTCAAGGACGCCGAACGGTATGCACCCATGCCGAGCCTCGGATGGCACCGGGCCTACCGCAGTGGCGACCTCGTCCGCTTCGAGGCCGCCGGGCTCGTCTTCCAGGGACGCGCGGACGACCAGGTCAAGATCGGAGGCCGTCGCGTCGAGCTCGGCGAGATCGAGGCCGCCCTGCAGGCCCTCCCAGGGGTCTCGGGCGCCGCCGCGGCCGTCCAGCGCACCACAGCCGGCAACCCGGTCCTCGTGGGCTATCTCGCAGTACCCGACGGCGACGCCTTCTCCCTGGACGGCGCGCTGGGCACGCTTCGCGAGCAACTGCCCGCACCGCTCGTGCCCCTGCTCGCGGTCGTGTCCGAACTGCCCACGCGCACCTCGGGCAAGGTCGACCGGGCGGCGCTGCCGTGGCCGCTCGGCGGGACCGACGGGGAGGACGCCTCGACCCTCTCGGGCACGGCCGCCTGGCTCGCCGAACAGTGGACGGCCGTGCTCGGCGTCCGGGTCACGGCGGAGGGCGACAACTTCTTCAGCCTCGGCGGTGGCAGCCTGGCCGCCGCACAGCTGGTCTCGCTCATCCGCACGAGGGACGCGGAGTTCACCGTCGCCGACATCTACGGCCACCCGCGACTCGGCGCCATGGCCGCCGAGCTCGACGGCCGACGCCCCGAGCGCCGCACCCGCGCCGCGGTGGCCGACCCCGTCCGTCCCACCCCGCTCACGACCCAGTGGGTGCAGACCCTGCTCGGGATCCCGCTGCTCATCCTCGTGGGCCTCCGGTGGCTCGTGTACCTGCTCGCAGGCAGCCGCGTGCTCGGCCTCGTGGCCGACGTGCCCTACCTGCCGATGGTCTCGTGGTGGTGGATCGCGCTCGGATTCCTCCTCGTCATCACCCCCATCGGGCGGATGGCGATCTCGGTCGTCGCCTCGCGGCTGCTGCTCGCCGGTGTGCGACCGGGCGACTACCCACGCGGCGGTTCGGTCCACGTCCGGCTCTGGCTCGCCGAACGCGTCGCCGACACGGTCGGTGCGGTGAGCCTCGCCGGCGCCCCCTGGATCTCGCACTACGCGAGGGCCCTGGGCGCGAAGATCGGCCCCGACGCCGACCTGCACAGCGTTCCGCCCGTCACCGGCTTCCTGACCGTGGGAGCCCGCGCCTCGATCGAGCCCGAGGTGGACCTCCGCGGGTACTGGGTCGACGGCGACACGCTCCGACTCGGCCACGTCCACATCGGCGCGGAGAGCACGGTCGGCGCTCGCAGCACGCTGCTCGCCGGCACACGGATCGGCAAGCGCGCCGAGATCGCCCCGGGATCGTCGGTGTTCGGTCGGGTGCCCTCCGGCCACCTGTGGTCCGGTTCACCCGCCGTCCGCGTCGGCAAGGCGAAGCCCGTCTGGCCCACTGAGCGCCCGCCCAGGCGGCGGCGTTGGTTGTTCGCCTACGGTGTCGGCTCGGCGCTCCTCTCGGTCCTACCCTTCCTCGCCTTCGTGCTCGCCGCCGCGGTCGTGGCCGCCGGCGCCGCCGGCGCCGGATCCCTCGTCGAGTTCTCCTGGCGCGCGCTCCTCTGGGTGCCGGTCGCGACGATCGTGTGGTTCCTCGTCCTCGCGATCAGCACGATCGGCCTGGTCCGTCTGCTCGGCATCGGGCTGCGGGAGGGCTACTTCCCGGTGCGCAGTCGTGTCGGTTGGCAGGTGTGGGCCACCGAGCGCCTGCTCGACGCCGCCCGCACCCTGCTCTTCCCCATCTACGCGAGCCTCTTCACGCCGGTGTGGCTCCGCCTGCTCGGCGCGAAGGTCGGCAAGAACGTCGAGGCGTCGACGGTCCTCCTCCTGCCGCGCATGACGACCGTGGGCGACGGCGCGTTCCTCGCCGACGACACGATGGTGGCGTCCTACGAACTCGGTGGCGGGTGGATGCGGATCGCGGGCGCGTCCGTCGGGAAGCGCGCGTTCCTCGGCAACTCCGGGATGGCGGGCCCCGGCATGCACGTCCCGAAGAACGGTCTCGTCGCGGTGCTGTCGGCCGCCCCGCGGAAGGCGAAGTCCGGGTCGTCGTGGCTCGGCAGCCCACCGATGCGACTCCGCAGGCAGGTGTCGGACGCCGACCTCGACCGCACCTACGCGCCGCCGCTGCGGCTCCGCATCGCCCGGTTCCTCTGGGAGGTCTGTCGCATCGTCCCGGTCATGGTGACGACGGGCATCGCCCTGCTCGTGCTGCTCACGCTCGCCTGGTTCGCCGACACCTGGGGTCTCGGCGTGGCTGTCGCGGTCAGCGGTGCCGTCCTCCTCGCGGCCGGTGCGGTTGCGGCCGGCATCACGACCGTCGCCAAGTGGCTCATCGTCGGACCGATCCGTGCCGGGGAGCACCCGCTGTGGTCCTCGTTCATCTGGCGCAACGAGGTGTCGGACACCTTCGTCGAGATGGTCGCGGCGCCGTGGTTCGCCGCGCCCGCCACCGGCACCCCCGCCCTGACCTGGTGGTTGCGGTCACTGGGCGCCCGGATCGGTCGCGGTGTCTGGTGCGAGAGTTACTGGCTGCCGGAGGCCGACCTCGTCGAGCTGGGCGACGGCGCGACGGTCAACCGGGGCTGCGTTGTGCAAACACACCTGTTCCATGATCGAATCATGAGTATGGATCAGGTCGAACTCGCTGCGGGCGCCACGCTCGGACCGCACAGCGTCATCCTCCCCGGAGCCCGGATCGACGACGACGCGACCGTCGGCCCCGCCTCCCTCGTGATGCGCGGCGAACGCGTCCCCGCCGGCACCAGGTGGAGCGGCAACCCGATCGGCCCGTGGCGCGAGGTGACGACGGCGGAGTACCGGGAGCCCCAGGTCGCGTCCTGATGGGGGAGGCGCTCGCCCGCCTGCGCAGCGCAGGCGATCCCTACACGCCGACGAGCGGCAACCGCGGCTACCACGTCGTCCGCTACGAGCTCGACCTCGACTACGCGATCGACCGGAACGGCCTGAGCGCGACGGCACGCCTGACGGTGGTCGCGACGGAGGAGCTCTCCCGCTTCTCCCTGGACCTCGCGGCCCTGCGCGTCACCCGCGCCCAGGTGGACGGTGTCGACGCGAAGCGCACGCACGGCTCGGGGAAACTGACCCTCACCCCGCGGAATCCGATCGCCGCCGGAGCCGAGTTCACCGTCCTCGTCCGGTACGACGGGACGCCCCGTCCGGTCCGCAGCCACTGGGGCGAGATCGGCTGGGAGGAGCTCGAGGACGGCGTCATCGTGGCCTCGCAGCCCTGCGGCGCCTCGAGCTGGTTCCCGTGCAACGACCACCCCTCCGACAAGGCGGCCTACCGCATCAGTGTCACCGCCGCCTCGGCCTACACGGTCGTCGCCCCTGGCGAGCTCGTCTCACGGACGGCGCGGGCGAGTCGGACGACCTGGGTCTACGAGCAGCGCGAGCCGATGGCGGCCTATCTCGCCACCGTGCAGATCGGGCGCTACCAGCGCCTCGCCGTCGACGCCCGGGTGGCGGCCTCCGCCGTGCCGGTCGTCGCCCACCTCCCGCGCGACCTCACCGCCGACTTCCGTCACGACTTCGCCGAGCAGGTCGACATGCTCGCCTGCTTCGAGCGCGCCTTCGGCCCCTACCCGTTCGAGAGTTATGGGGTGGTCGTCACCGACGACGAGTTGGAGATCCCGCTCGAAGCGCAGGGGATGAGCGTGTTCGGACGCAACCACGTGGACGGCGTCGGCGGCTCCGAGCGACTGATCGCCCACGAGCTCGCGCACCAGTGGTTCGGCAACAGCCTGACGATCGGCGCGTGGCGCGACATCTGGCTCCACGAGGGCTTCGCCTGTTACGCCGAGTGGCTGTGGTCGGAGCAGTCGGGGGCCGAGACCGCGGACGCCTGCGCCAGAGCCCACTACGCGGTGCTCCGTCGAGCACCGCAGGACATCGTCGTCGGCGACCCGGGGGCCGCGGACATGTTCGACGACCGCGTGTACAAGCGCGGCGCCATCGCCCTGCACGCCGTCCGGCTGCTCCTCGGCGACGACGCGTTCTTCGACCTCCTCCGCGACTGGGTGGCGACGTTCCGGTTCGCCACGGTGTCGACCGAGGACTTCGTGCGCACCGCCGACCGCCATGCGCCGGAGCCGATCGAGTCGCTGCTCGACGCCTGGCTGTTCCGCGAGGCGCTGCCGCCGTTCCCCACCCGCTGAGCCCGGCTCAGGGGAGCAGGAGGGCCGTCGCCACCACGGTGTCCGGTGCGAGGGTCGGATGGTCGACGACGAAGCGGCGTCCCGCGATCTCGGCGACCGTCCCTCCGGCGCGGCCGATTTGGCCGGTGAGGCCGATCGTCGCTGGATCGGTCGTGAGTCCGGTGCCGAGCGCCTTCGTCACCGCCTCCTTCGCCGTCCAGTGTTCGGCGAGGGACCGCAGTCGTCGTCGCTCCGGCAACCGGAGCCACCGCTCCCGTTCCGCGGGGGAGAGGGCGACGGCCTCGACGCCGCCGAACCGTGCCGCGTCGAGCCGTTCGACGTCGACACCGACCGGGTGATCGACCGACACCACGACCGCCGAGGCGCCGTCGGTGTGCGAGACGCTCGCGTGTACGGTCCCGCCGTCGACGCGCACCTGCGGCCGTCCGTGGGCGAGGCCGCAGTCCTGGCAGCGGGCGGTCACCGTGACGCGCCGGGCGTCGGCGCCGACCGTCTCCGCGACGGTGCGCACGAGGAGCGCGCGACCGAACAGGAAGCGGCGGGCCTCGGCCTCGGACGACGCTTCGAGACGGTCCCTGGCGGCCTCGTCGAGTCGGTCGGCGGTGCCGTCGAGGTCGAGCTCGTCCGCCCGAGCCCAGGGGAGGAGTCGGACCGTGGGCTGCGGGTGGCGGCTCGGTCGCGACATGCGTCCAGTATCGCGGAGTGACCCGTCCGCGTGGGCGGACGGCGTCGTGCCTGATGAGATGGTGCCCTCGACTGGATTCGAACCAGCGACTTCTTCCTCCGGAGGGAAGCGCTCTTCCGCTGAGCTACGAAGGCGGAACGTGTCCAAGCTACCAGAGTCGAGGCCGTCGCCGGAACCGGAGCGACGCGGGGTCGGTGCTCGTGACCGCGTGGGATGATGGGCACATGCAGCGCACCCTGACCGCGTCGCTCGATCTGCGGGTGCACGATCGAGCCGACCTCATCTTCTCCATCGCTGTCGCCGGCGGTACCCCGCTGGCGAGTGAACGGCTGCAGGTGCGCTCCTCGGACGGCCCGTGCGCCGTCACCGAGATCCTCGGCCCGGACGACACCCGGCTCCACCGGGTGATCGCCGAGCCGGGACGCCTGCAGGTCGACTACGAGGCGGTGGTCGTCGGGCAGGCGGTGCCGCGGGCGGTCGACCCCCTGGAGACGGTGACCGCCCTCCGCCCGAGCCGCTACTGCGAGTCGGACGCCCTGTTCTCGCTCGCGCGCTCCGAGCTCGGATACCTGCTCGAGCACCGTCGTCTGCACGAGGACGGCACGGTGTCGGGCGGCCTCCAGATCCTGCCGTGGGTCGCCGCGTGGGTCGGCCGTCACCTCTCCTACGTCTCGGGTTCCACGACCGTCTCCGACAGTGCGGTCTCGACCCTGGCCGCCGGCCAAGGGGTCTGCCGGGACTTCGCACACCTGACGATCGCCATGCTGCGTGCGCTCGACATCCCGGCGCGGTACGCGGCCGTGTACGCCCCGGGCCTCGTGCCGATGGACTTCCACGCCGTCGCCGAAGGGTTTGTCGACGGCGCCTGGCACGTGGTCGACGCGACGGGGCTCGCTCCGCGCCAGTCGCTCGTCCGGATCGCGACGGGTCGCGACGCGGCGGACGTCGCCTGGTTGAGCAACCACCACGGCAACGTCACCGTCGAGGACATGCGGATCGACGCGGTGATCGACGTCCTGCCCACCGACGATCCCGCACAGCCGGTCGTGCTCGCCTGACGCATCGTTCCGCCGGGCGGGCCCCGTGCCGCTCCCGCCGGGAGCCCGGGTAGAATCGCTCCTCGTGACTCCTGAAGACCTCGCCTCCGCCCTGCACGCCATCGTCGTTCCGATCGTCGAACGACGACGCGAGGCGGCGGGGATCGACCAGGAGGTCGTGGTCTCGGTCGACGACGTGGTGCTGGAGCGGCCCAAGAACCGCGACCACGGCGACTGGGCGTGCAACATCGCGATGAAGCTCGCGAAGCGGGTGGGCGCGAACCCGCGCGAGCTCGCGCAGGAGTTCGCCGACGCGCTCGTCCAGGTCGACGGGGTCGCCTCGGTCGAGGTCGCCGGCCCGGGGTTCATCAACGTCCGGCTCGATGCCGCCGCCGCCGGTGCCCTCGCGAAGGTCATCGTCGACGCCGGCGAGGCCTTCGGACGCAACGACAGCCTCGCGGGCCAGACCATCAACATCGAGTTCGTCTCCGCGAACCCCACGGGCCCGCTCCACATCGGCCACACGCGGTGGGCCGCTCTCGGCGACTCCCTGGCCCGCGTGCTCGGCGCGTCCGGCGCGACGCTCGTCAGCGAGTACTACATCAACGACGCCGGCAACCAGATGGACACCTTCGCGGACTCGATCCTCGCAGCGGCCAAGGGTGAGCCGACGCCTGAGGGCGGCTATCCCGGGGCGTACATCGGCGACCTCGCGAAGACCGTGCTGGCCGAGATCCCCGACCTCCTCGAGCGTCCTGACGCCCGCGAGGTCGCGCGGGAACGCGCCTACGCCCTGCAGCTCGGTGAGATCCGCGCGTCCCTCGAGCGCTTCAACGTCCACTTCGACGTCTGGTTCAGCGAGCGCACCCTGCACGCGACGGGCGAGGACGGCACCAGCCTCATCGACCAGGCCGTCGACCGCCTGCGCGAGCAGGGTCACGTCTTCGACGAGGACGGTGCCGTGTGGGTGCGCACCACGGACTTCGGCGACGACAAGAACCGGGTGATCCGCCGCTCGAACGGTGTCTACACCTACTTCGCGGCGGACGCGGCGTACTACCTGAACAAGGGCGACCGCGGCTTCCAGCACAAGGTCTACCTGCTGGGCGCCGACCACCACGGCTACGTGCACCGCTTGAAGGCCCTCGCGGGTGCCGCGGGAGACGACCCCGACCGCGACATCGAGGTGCTCATCGGCCAGCTCGTCAGCGTGAACGGCGCCCGACTCTCGAAGCGCGCCGGCAACATCATCGAGCTGGACGACCTGCAGGCCTGGATCGGGACGGACGCCCTGCGGTACTCGCTCGGTCGCTACCCGGCCGACTCGCCGCTGGCCCTCGACCCCGAACAGCTCCGCAGCCGCACGAACGACAACCCCGTGTTCTACGTCCAGTACGCGCACGCCCGCACGAGCTCGGTGGCGCGCAACGCTGCTTCGGCGGGCGTCGACCGCAGCGTGTTCGCCCCCGAACTCCTCGCCCACGAGACGGAGTCCGCGCTCCTCGGTGTGCTCCAGGAGTTCCCGCGCATCGTGGCACAGGCCGCGCAGCTGCGCGAACCCCACCGGGTCGCGCGCCACCTGGAGGAGACGGCGAGCCTGTACCACAAGTGGTACGACAGCTGCCGGGTCGTCCCGATGGGCGAGGAGCCGGTCACCGACCTCCACCGCACGCGGCTGTGGCTGAACGACGCCACCGGCACCGTCATCCGCAACGGCCTCGCCCTCCTCGGCGTCTCCGCACCGGAGCGCATGTAGCGTCACCGCGGCACCGGCACCGGCACCGGCACCGGCACCGGCACCGGCTCCGGCGCGCGCCGGACCGACCTTCGGGACGGCTCCTGCGCGCGTCAGCTCCGCCGGTGAACGTGCCGGGCGGGAGGCGGACCCTCCGGTACCGTGGCAGCATGCATCCGCCCCGGTTCCGCCCGATCCTCGCTGCCGCCGCGGTCCTGGGCGTCCTGTCCTGCGCCGGCTGCGTCGGCACGGGCCCGGACGCGTCCGGCACCCCGACGCCGAGTGGCACGTCGCCGTCCTCGGCCGTCGACCTCCGCGCCTTCGCGCCGTTCGGCACGGAGGGCGCCGGCGTCTCGATCCGTCTGCAGTTCCCGGACGGGCTGCACGCGGGGAGCGTCGGCACGATGGACTACCTCCAGAACATCGTCTGGCCGGCGGTCCAGTGCGCGCCGTTCGAGATCGAACTGCAGGAGGTGGGGGCGAGCACGCTGCAACTGCCGGACGCGCTCGCGGTCGTCGTCACCGGCGACGGCGGTGGGACGGTCGCACCGGCGTTCGTCATCCCCGGTGATCCGGTCCGGGCGGCGTTCACCTCCGCCGACGTGGTCGCGCGGGGATCGCTGGAGGACGCGAACCTCACCGAGCTGGAGGGCTACACCCTGGCGGCCTTCCACCCGACCTCGGCCGCCGAGTGGGAACGGTTCAGCGGGCGCGTGCTGGACATGGCCGAGGCGGAGCTCGACCAGCCCTGCTGACGTCTGCTCCCCGACCACGGTTCGCTACGCTCGGAGCATGAGTGCACCGTCTCGCAAGCGCAGGCGTCCCTGGGTTCCCATCGTCGTCGTGGCCGGGGTGGTCGTCGTCCTCGTCGGCGCGTTCCTGATCGCCGACACCATCGTCCGAGGCGTCGCCGAGGATCGTGTCGCCTCGCAGATCGAGCAGAGCCTGCCCGAGGGCGTCGACGCCGACGTCACCGCGTCGATCGGCGGAGCCTCGGTCATCGCCCAGTACCTCACCGGTACGTTCGAGCACGTGGACCTGCGGGCGCCGGGCGCGAGCGTCGACGGCATCCCGCTGGACGTCCGGGTCAGCGCCGACGCGGTGCCGCTCGATCCGAAGCAGACCACCGGCCGGGTGGTGGCGACGATCCGGATCGACGCGGACGGGGCGGCGGCGCTCGCGAAGACCGCCGGGCTCCCCGGCACGCTCACCCTGGGGGACGACGAGGTCGGGTACGCGGGCGAGGCGACCGTGCTGGGGTTCACCATCCCGTACGACTTCTCAGTGGCGCCGACCACCACCGCCGAACGGGTGAACCTCATGCCGACGTCGGTGAACGTCGACACGGGCCTCCTCGGTGTGATCGACCTGCGGGCCCTCGTGACCGGATTCCTGCAGGGGGATCCGCCGAGCATCTGCGTCGCCCAGTACCTGCCGGAGGGCGTCGACCTCGACGGTCTCTCGGTGACTCCGGAAGCGGCGACGGCCACGCTCACGTCGACGACGCTCCGCCTCGACGAGGCCTCCCTGCAGACCCTCGGCAGCTGCGGGTGAGCGCTGCGCCGATGGCTCGCGACCGCCTCGGTGAACCGGCGGGACGTCACGATGCTGCAGGAGCCCTGACGGCTCGCTAGACTTTCTCCACACCCACTGCTCCGACCGGGCGGTGACGTGTGCCGTCGGGCCGAAAGGCTCGTGTTCCACCTCAGTCGTTCCAACCGGGCGGCGATGGGTGCGGTCGACCGGGACACCCGCCCGAGCCGCGCGCACCCACCTTCATCGGTGCTCTCCAAATCGGTGCTTCAGGGGCCAAACCGGGTCCGCTCGCCCAACGAGAACCTCCTCTTCCGCTCACCAGGACTCAGGACAACCCCGTGGCCAGAAACCCCCTCGCCCCAGACTGGCTCGCCGAGCCGATCGACCCGAACGCCCTCGATCCGGCCGTGTGGCCGGCCTCGGCCGCCCGCGACGCCGACGGCGTCCTGCGCGTCGGCGGGGTCGACGTCAACACGCTCCGTCGACGGTTCGGGACGCCGCTCTACGTCGTCGACGAGGACGACGCCCGGAGCAGGGCGCGCCGCCTGCGCGAAGCCTTCGAACGTGAGGCGGCCGCGCACGGGACGAGCGTCGCCGTCTACTACGCCGGGAAGGCGTTCCTGTCCTCCGAGGTCGCCCGCTGGATGACGGCGGAGGGCCTCCGCATCGACATCTGCAGCGGGGGAGAACTCGCCGTCGCCCTCGCCGCCGGGGCCGACCCCGGCCGGCTGGGATTCCACGGCAACAACAAGTCCGTCGCCGAGATCGAGCGCGCCGTCGGCGTCGGGATCGGTGCCATCGTGCTCGACAGCCTGGTCGAGATCGAGCGGGTCGCTGCGGCGGCGGAGCGCGCCGGCCGCGTCCAGTCCGTCCGGCTGCGGGTCAACAGCGGCGTCCACGCGCACACGCACGAGTACCTGGCGACGGCGCACGAGGACCAGAAGTTCGGACTGCCCCTCGAGGACGCGGCCGACGCCGTGGCACGGATCCGCTCGCACGCTTCGCTCGACTTCCTCGGGCTCCACTGCCACATCGGCTCCCAGATCTTCGGGTCGGACGGCTTCGCGGAGTCCGCCGCGCGTCTCCTCGCCGTGCACGCCCGCCTGCTCGAGACCGGCCCCGTGCCCGAACTGAACCTCGGCGGCGGCTTCGGCATCGCCTACACGAGTGCGGACGACCCCACGCCGATCGAACAGCTCGCCGCCGACATCCTCGCCGGGGTGCGGACCGCCGCCGAGCTCCATGGCGTCCCGATCCCGAAGCTCGCGTTCGAACCGGGTCGCGCCATCATCGGCGGTCCCGGCATCACGCTGTACGAGGTCGGCACGATCAAGGACGTGACGGTCGCGTGGAACGACGAGGGCGAGACGGCCGTCCGCCGCTACGTCAGCGTCGACGGCGGCATGAGCGACAACGCGCGCCCCTCGCTGTACGGCGCGGACTACACGGTCCGCATCGCCGACCGGGTGAGCGAGGCGGGCCCAGCGCTCGTCCGGATCGCCGGTAAGCACTGCGAGTCGGGTGACATCGTCGTGAACGCCGACTACCTGCCCGCCGACGTGCGCGACGGCGACCTCCTGGCCGTCCCGGCGACGGGCGCCTACTGCTGGTCCTTGGCGAGCAACTACAACTACCTCGGTCGCCCGGCCGTCGTCGCCGTCGCAGGCGGTGAGGCCCGCATCATCGTGCGTGGCGAGACCGAGCACGACCTCCTCAGCCGCGATGCGGGATTGGACACGGAATGATCGAATACCGCGGTTTGAAAGTGGCCCTGCTGGGCGCCGGATCGGTGGGCTCGCAGGTTGCCCGCCTCCTGCTCGAGCATGCCGACGAGCTGGCGTCCCGCGCCGGAGCGAGCCTCGAGCTCATCGGCATCGCCGTGCGCGACGTCGACGCCCCACGGGACGTCGAGCTGCCACGCGAGCTCTACACGACGGATGCCGAACAGCTCATCCTGAGTGCCGACATCGTCATCGAACTCATCGGTGGCATCGAGCCGGCGCGGAGCCACATCCTGCAGGCGATCAACGCCGGTGCCGACATCGTCACCGCCAACAAGGCGCTGCTCGCGACCCACGGTCCCGAGCTCTTCGACGCCGCCGAGCAGGTCGGCGCGCAGCTCTACTACGAGGCGGCGGTCGCGGCCGCCATCCCGATCATCCGCCCGTTGCGCGAGAGCCTCGCCGGCGACCGCATCAACCGCGTGCTCGGCATCGTGAACGGCAGCACCAACTACATGCTCGACCGGATGGACCGCTTCGGCGACACCATGGAGGCGGCGGCCGCCGTGGCGAGCGAGCTCGGCTACCTCGAGGCCGACCCGACCCTCGACGTCGAGGGGTACGACGCCGCCCAGAAGGCGACCATCCTCGCCAGTCTCGCCTTCCACACCACCGTGCCCGTCGAGGCCGTCCACCGCGAGGGGATCACCGGCATCACCAAGGCGCAGGTCGACCTCGCACGGAGCGAGGGCTACGTCATCAAGCTGCTCGCGATCGCCGAGCGGATCGTCGACGAGACCACCGGCGAGGAGGGCCTGTCGGCCCGCGTCTACCCCGCGCTCATCGGGCGCGAGCACCCGCTCGCCGCCGTGCACGGTGGGAACAACGCCGTGTTCGTCGAGGCCGAGAACGCCGGCAGCCTCATGTTCTACGGCGCCGGCGCCGGCGGCAAGGAGACCGCCTCCGCGGTGCTCGGCGACCTCGTCTCGGCGGCCAGGCGTCACGTGGCCGGCGGACCGGGGGTCGGCGAGTCGACCCACGCGGACCTGCCCGTGCTCGACATCGGTCGCGTCACCACCCGGTACCAGGTGACCCTCGAGGTCGCCGACGAGCCCGGTGTCCTCGCGTCCGTCGCCGGGATCCTCAGCGACGGTGGCGTCTCGGTCGAGACGTTCCAGCAGTCCGTGGCCTCCTCGGACGGCACGCTGTCGACCGCTACCCTGGTCATCGGCACCCACCGGGCGCTCGAATCGGCTCTCGCGGCCACCGTCGAGCAGCTCGCCTCGAACGCCCATGTCGAGCGGGTCGTGTCCGTGCTCCGGGTCGAAGGAGCCGAGTAGGTGCCGAGCAGCACGACCCCCGACCGCGTCGAACCCCGACCCCTCTTCAGATTGCAGGCCACCGTATGAGCTCTTCCGACACGCTGGAGATCGGGCGCACCGTCACCGTCAAGGTCCCCGCGACCACCGCGAACCTCGGCCCCGGGTTCGACACGCTCGGACTGGCGCTCGCGCTGTACGACGAACTGACCGTCACGGTCCGCGAGGAGCCCGGCGTGTTCGTCGAGGTGATCGGCGTCGGAGCCGGCGAGGTCCCGACCGACGAGACGAACCTCGTCATCACCGCGATCGCGCACGCGCTCCGCGCCTACGGTCGGGAGCTGCCCGGTCTCGACGTCGTCGCTCGCAACGTGATCCCGCACGGCCGCGGGCTCGGATCCTCGGGTGCCGCGATCGTCTCCGGCATCATGGCTGCGAAGGGGCTGCTCGAGGGACAGGTCGAACTCGGCCCGGACGACCTCCTCCGGCTCGCCACGGAGATGGAGGGGCACCCCGACAACGTCGCGCCGGCGCTGTTCGGCGGGCTCACGATCGCGTGGACGACGGACGACGGGCCCCAGCACAAGAAGCTGATCGTGCACCGTGGCGTCTCGCCCCTCGTGCTGGTGCCGGAGCACACCATGTCGACCGAACTCGCCCGCAGCCTGCAGCCCGCGAACGTGCCGCACGCCGACGCCGCGTTCAACGTCTCCCGGTCGGCGCTGCTCGTCGCGGCGCTCACCCAGAGCCCGGAGCTCCTGCTCGCGGCCACGGAGGACCGTCTGCACCAGAGCTACCGTGCCGCGGCCATGCCCGAGACGAACAGCCTCATCACGATGCTGCGCGAGCACGGCTTCGCCGCGGTCGTCTCCGGCGCCGGCCCGTCGATCCTCGTCCTCGCGGACGACCCGGGCCGCCGGCTCGAGGCCACCGCCCTCGTCGCCGAGCACTCCGCCACCCCGTGGCAGTCGCTCATGCTCGCGGTCGACTTCAAGGGTGCTACAGTAGGAGGGCACCCGGCCCACCCCGCCTCTTCGGCGTAACCGGCTTCCGGGGCATTTCCGCACAATCATCGCTTTCGCACCAATTGATCGCGTCTGTTCGGGTCCCACCGTGTTTCCATCCTGCTGAGCATCGCTCCGCCGGATCGTCGCACCGGGCTATCCGCACAGGCTCTGCGTCGTGTGAACATCACCCACCCGCCGCACAGGATTCCGGTGCGATCGCCGCCTGCGCGAGACAGCTCTGTCTCGACGCAAGGGAAGGAAGACACACGTGACAGACGTCAACGAAGGCGCCTCCGGCGTCTCGCTGGATGCCGACCCGAAGACACTGAAGGTCGCCGACCTCCAGCGTCTCGCCGCCGCTCTCGGAGTGGCCGGAGCCTCGAAGCTCCGCAAGGGCGAACTGGTCGAAGCCATCCAGACCATCCAGAACAGCACCGACACCGCCGCGGCGACCACCGAGACGTCCGACGTCATCGAGTCGGTCTCCGCGCTCGAGGTCGCCCCCGAGGCGCCGGTGCAGTCCAAGCTGCCCGAGCTCGACCTCGCGCTCGACCAGGCCTTCGGCGCCGAGAAGGCAGCTCCGCCGGCGCGACGCAAGTCGCGTCGTGCCACGACCGCCACCGTCGCGCCGAACGCCGCCCCGATCGTCGGCGCGCCCGTCGTCGAGGCACCCGCAGTGCAGGAGCCGGTCGCTCAGGCGCCCGCCGCAACCGCCCCGGCCGAGCCGGCAGCGCCGGCCGAGTCCGACGGCTCGCAGCTCTCCGCTCCCGTCGAGGCCGACGCCGCCGAGTCGCGCGACGACCGTTCCGCAGGAACCTCCGAGTCCACCGACGCCGACGAGGCGACGCCCGAGCAGACCCCGAGGCGTTCGCGCGGCAACCGCCGTGGCCGTGGCCGCGATCGCGACCGCAACACGGACGACGCCGAGCAGGGCGCCGCCGAGCAGGGTGGCGGCGAGCAGAACCGCGCCGCCCAGAACGCTCCCGAGCAGGACGCCGTCGACGACGACGCCGCAGGCACGGATGCCGACGAGTCCCAGAACCAGGACGCCGAGCAGCAGGACGGTCAGTCCTCAGGCGGACGCCGCGGTCGTGGCCGAGGCCGCAACCAGAACAACGGCGGCCAGAACAACGGTGGCCAGAACAACGGTGGCCAGAACGCCGGCAACCAGAACGCCGACGCCGGTCAGAAGGCCGAAGCGAAGCAGGAGCAGCCCGGTCAGAACCGCGGCAACCAGGGCAACCAGGGTGCTCAGGGCGACGACGCCGAAGGACGCGGTGGCCGCAGCCGCTACCGCGACCGCAAGCGTCGTGGGTCCGTGCAGAACGACGACGTCGAGCCCGAGATCTCCGAGGACGACGTCCTCATCCCGGTCGCCGGCATCCTCGACGTGCTCGACAACTACGCCTTCGTGCGCACCTCCGGCTACCTGCCCGGCACGAACGACGTCTACGTCTCCCTCGGCCAGGTGAAGAAGTACCACCTGCGCAAGGGCGACGCCGTGGTCGGTGCCATCCGCCAGCCGCGCGACAACGACAGCAGCAGCCGTCAGAAGTACAACGCGATCGTCAAGGTCGACTCGGTCAACGGTCTGTCCGTCGACGAGGCCGGCACGCGGGTGGAGTTCGGCAAGCTGACGCCGCTGTACCCGCAGGAGCGCCTCCGTCTCGAGACGGAGCAGAACAAGCTCACGCAGCGCATCATCGACCTCGTCGCCCCGATCGGGAAGGGTCAGCGTGGCCTCATCGTCGCGCCGCCGAAGGCCGGCAAGACGATCGTGCTGCAGCAGATCGCCAACGCCATCTCGATCAACAACCCTGAGGTCCACCTCATGGTCGTGCTCGTCGACGAGCGGCCTGAAGAGGTCACCGACATGCAGCGCACGGTGAAGGGCGAGGTCATCGCCTCCACGTTCGACCGCCCGGCGGAGGACCACACCACGGTCGCCGAACTGGCGATCGAGCGCGCCAAGCGTCTCGTGGAGCTCGGTCACGACGTCGTCGTGCTGCTCGACTCGATCACGCGTCTGGGCCGTGCCTACAACCTGGCGGCTCCGGCCTCGGGCCGGATCCTCTCCGGTGGTGTCGACGCTGCGGCGCTGTACCCGCCGAAGCGCTTCTTCGGTGCCGCGCGCAACATCGAGAACGGTGGCTCGCTCACCATCCTCGCGACGGCGCTCGTCGAGACCGGGTCCAAGATGGACGAGGTCATCTTCGAGGAGTTCAAGGGCACCGGCAACTCGGAGCTCCGTCTCTCGCGCCAGCTCGCCGACAAGCGGATCTTCCCGGCCGTGGACGTCAACGCGTCCTCGACCCGCCGCGAGGAGATGCTGCTCGCCCCCGACGAGGTCAAGGTCACCTGGAAGCTGCGTCGCGCCCTCGCCGGCCTCGACCAGCAGCAGGCCCTCGAGGTCGTCCTCGGCAAGCTCAAGGAGACCACGTCCAACGTGGAGTTCCTCGTCCAGATGCAGAAGTCGATGCCCGCACCGACCTCGCACAGCCACGGACACGAGAACAACCACCGCTAGCGGTCCCGACCGACCCCATCCGTACCCGGAGCCCTCATGGCGCCGGGAACGGATGGGGTCGGTCCTGTTTCGCCCCGGTGCCGCATGATGGTGATGAAGGAAGTGAACGATGTTCGAATCAGTTGAGACGCTCGTCGCCGAGCACAAGGATCTCCAGGATCAGCTCGCCGACCCGGCGGTGCACGCCGACCCCGCGAGGTCGAAGAAGATCAACCGCCGGTACGCCGAGCTGTCGAAGATCATCGCGGCCTATCACACGTGGCAGTCGACCCAGGAGGACCTCGACGCCGCTCGGGAGCTGGCCAAGGAGGACGAGGCGTTCGCCGAGGAGGTGCCGGTCCTCGAGGAGCTGCTCGTGACCAACCAGGAGAAGCTGCGCCGCCTGCTCATCCCGCGCGACCCCGACGACGGTCGCGACGTCATCATGGAGATCAAGGGCGGCGAGGGCGGTGCGGAGAGCGCGCTGTTCGCGGCGGACCTGCTCCGCATGTACCTGCACTACGCGGAGTCCAAGGGGTGGAAGACGGAGCTCCTCGAGCGCACCGAGAGCGATCTGGGCGGCTACAAGGACGTCCAGGTGGCGATCAAGTCGAACGCCACCGACCCCTCGCAGGGCGTCTGGGCGCACCTCAAGTACGAGGGTGGTGTCCACCGTGTGCAGCGCGTCCCGGCGACCGAGTCCCAGGGCCGCATCCACACCTCCACGACCGGTGTCCTCGTCTTCCCCGAGGTCGACGAGCCCGAGGAGGTCGAGATCAGCCAGAACGACCTGAAGATCGACGTCTACCGCTCGAGCGGTCCGGGCGGACAGTCCGTCAACACGACCGACTCCGCGGTGCGCATCACCCACCTGCCGACGGGCATCGTCGTGTCCATGCAGAACGAGAAGAGCCAGCTGCAGAACCGTGAGGCCGGCATGCGCGTCCTGCGCGCCCGCATCCTCGCGCGCCAGCAGGAGGAGCAGGCCGCCCTCGACAGCGCGAAGCGCAAGACGCAGATCCGGACGATGGACCGTTCCGAGCGCATCCGCACGTACAACTTCCCGGAGAACCGGATCGCCGACCACCGGACCGGGTATAAGGCGTACAACCTCGACGGGGTCATGAACGGCGCCCTCGGGCCCATCATCGAATCGGCGATCACCGCGGACGAAGAGGCCCGTCTGGCCGACATCGGCGACCAGGACTGACCACCCCGGCCCCTCGGACCGCCCTGCTCCCTGAGCTTGTAGCAGGGCGGTTCACCCGTGTCCCTGGTCCCTGAGTTTGTCGACGGGCGGTTCACCCGGGTCCCTGGTCCCTGAGCCTGTCGAAGGGCGCGGCGCTCAGCCGATGCGCAGGCGCTTCGTCGCGACCTTGTCGGCGAAGAAGCGGTCGTGGCTGACCACGACGATCGCGCCGGGGAAGTGCACGAGTGCGCGCTCCATCACCTGGGTGCTCGCGAGGTCGAGGTGGTTCGTCGGCTCGTCGAGGAGGAGCACCGACGCTCCCGAGAGCAGGCACTGGGCCATCGCCACGCGGGCGCGCTGACCGCCGGAGAGCATGCCGATCTTCTGTTTGAGGTCGGCGTCGGAGAACTGGAACATCCCGAGGAAGCGGTTCACGGACTTCTTGGTGGCGGCGAACGCGAGGCTGTCGGGCATGGCGCCGACCGCGTGCGCGACGGTGTCGGTGATGTCGAGGTCCTCGACCATCTGGTTGTACGAGGCGTACCGGACCCCGCCCGTCCAGGTGACGTGCCCGGCGTCCGGGCGTTCGTCGCCCTCGAGGATGCGGAGGAAGGTGGACTTGCCTGCACCGTTGGGTCCGTGGACGACGATCCGTTCGCGGCGGCCGATCTCGAGGTCCAAGCCGTCGAAGAGGGTGTGCTCGCCGTAGGCCTTCGTGAGCCCCTGGATCCGGCACAGCGTGTCCTTGATGTGCAGGCCGCCGTAGATGTCGGTGATGATGTCGTCGACGGGGCGCGGTGGCCTGGCCTTCTTGATCTTCGCCAGCTGAGAGGAGAGGTCCTTCTTACCTGCGGCCTTCGCCGCTTCCCGGCGATCCGAGATGCCCTCGGCCTCAAACGCGAGCAGCTCCGACTCGTGGACGAACTGCGCCTCGAGGCTCTTCAGCCGGAACTGCTTCTGCACGACGTACTCGTCGAAGCTGCCGGGGTAGTCGTGGAGGTGGAAGTTCTCCACCTCGACGATGCGGGTGACCACGGCGTCGAGGAAGGTCCGGTCGTGCGAGACGACGATGGCCGCGCCACGGAACGAACCGAACCAGGATTCGAGCCATTCGACCCCCGCGACGTCGAGGAAGTTCGTCGGCTCGTCGAGGAGCAGGACGTCCGGGCGCTCGAGGAGGATCTTCGCGAGCGCCGCGCGGTTGCGCCAACCACCGGAGAGCGCGTCGATGGGGAGCACGCGGCGTGCGGCGTCGAAGCCGAGTGTGGTGAGGGCGGTGTCGATGTGGCGCTGGTAGTCCCAGCCGTCCTGGCGCTCCATCTCCTCGAAGAGCTCGGCCTGCCGTTCGATGAGCTTCGTCATCCCGTCGAGGTCGTTCGGGTCGGCGGCGATCGCGGCGTCGATCGACGCGAGCTCCGCCTCGATCGCGTGGATGTGGGCGAACAGTCCTTCGAGGACCTCCGTGATGGTGGCGCTTCCGTCGAGTTCGGAGAACTGCGAGAAGTACCCGATCCGTGTGCCGTCCTCGACGGTGACGGTGCCCGAGTCCGGCTGGATCTGGTCGAGGGCGAGCTTCAGGAGGGTGGACTTGCCGGAACCGTTCCGTCCGATCAGTCCGACGCGGTCGCCGGGTTCGAGACGGAAGAAGACGTCGCGCAGGACGGGGCGTTCCTCGAAGCGGACGGTGACGTCGTGCAGACGGATGAGACTCATGGTGCCCTCTCGAGGTGCGTGGGTGCGGCGGGACGCGGTGAGGCGTCGGGCGCCGGGGGAGGAGCCGGACGGCTCGGCGTGATCAGATGTGGTACTCGGGGTCGAGGAGCGCGAGGCCGTGCGCCCCGCTGCCGCGCGGGCGTTCGACCGCCGGCACGCCGAGCAGCAGGCTGCGCGGTGGGCAGGCCTTGGTGACGACCGCGTTCGCGCCGACGATGGTCTCGGCTCCGATGCGGATCGGCCCGAGGATCTTCGCCCCCGCTCCGACGGCGACCCCGTCGCCGATGGTGGGGTGCCGTTTGCCGGATCCGCGGCTCTTCCCGCCGAGGGTGACGCCGTGGTAGATCATGACGTCGTCGCCGATCTCGGCGGTCTCACCGATGACGACGCCCATGCCGTGGTCGATGAAGAACCGCCGACCGATGCGGGCGCCCGGGTGGATCTCCACCCCGGTGAGGAATCGGGCGAACTGCGAACCGAAGCGGGCGAGGCTCCGGAAGCCGCGGCGCCACAGACGATGGTTCACCCGGTGTGCCCACACGGCGTGCAGCCCGGCGTAGCTGAGGGCGATCTCGACGGTGCCGCGCGCCGCCGGATCGTGGGCTCGTGCCGCACCGATGTCCTCGCGGACCCGCGACAGCATTCCCATGGGTCGAGCCTACTCGCGGAGGTCGTCGTACATCGCCGTCGACAGGTAGCGCTCGCCGGCGTCGGGGATGATCACCACGATGGTCTTGCCGGCCATCTCCGGTCGGCGACCCACCTCGAGCGCCGCCCAGACGGCGGCGCCCGCGGACATCCCGCCGATGATGCCGTCGTCCGTGGCGAGGCGCCGCGCCGTCGCGTAGGCGACGTCGGTCTCGACCGGGACGACCTCGCTGAACAGCGACGTGTCGAGGATGTCGGGGACGAAGTTCGGCCCGATGCCCTGGATCTTGTGCCCGCCGGCTCGGCCCTCGCTCAGCAGCGGGGAGTCGGAGGGTTCCACCGCGATGATCCGGACGTCGGGGTTGTGTTCGCGGAGCCACTGACCGACACCGGTGATCGTCCCACCCGTGCCGATGCCGGCGACGAAGGCGTCGACGGTCCCGCCCGTGTCCTCCCAGATCTCCGGAGCGGTCGTGCGGCGGTGGATGGCCGGGTTGGCCTCGTTCTCGAACTGGCGGACCCAGACGGCGCCCGGCGTCTCGTCGACGATGCGCTGCGCCTCCTGGACGGCGTTCGCCATGCCCTTCGTGGGATCGGTGAGGACGAGCTCCGCCCCGTAGGCCCGGAGGAGCATGCGGCGCTCCTTGCTCATGGACGCGGGCATCGCGAGGATGACCCGGTACCCGCGCGCCGCTCCGACGAGGGCGAGGGCGATACCGGTGTTGCCGCTCGTCGACTCGACGATGGTGCCGCCGGGCTGCAACTGCCCGGAGGCTTCCGCCGCGTCGACGAGGGCGATGCCGAGGCGGTCCTTCACACTCGACCCCGGGTTGTAGAACTCGAGCTTCGCGAGCACGGTCGCCCCGACGCCCTCGGCGATCCGGTTGAGACGCACGAGCGGGGTGCGCCCGTAGGCCTTCGTGATGTCGGTGTAGACGGTGCCTGCCACGGTGTTCCTCTTCCTCGTACGGGGTCGGTTCAGCCTACGTCGTGGACGACGGCGCTCCTCCTGTGTGACGTGGAGCCGGACGGCCGACGGCCACGACGAGGCTGTGAGGTAGGCTCGGTGCGGCCCATCCGACCAGGCCCACCCCACAGATGACCTCGCTCATGCCCAGCACCCCTCCCGCCGTCCCCGCCGACAGCCCGTCCGGCGGTCACCCAGCGACCGTCGACCTCGCGCGCCAGCACGCCGTCGAGATCCTCACCCGGGCCGCGGTCCCGTCGCCCGACGTCGACGCCGAGCTGCTGCTCGGTCACGTGCTCGGACTCGGCCGTGGCGCCGTCCAGGCCGCGGCCATCACCGGCCGCGTCCTCGACGCCGAGGAGCGCACGGTGTTCGCAGAGCTCGTCGAACGTCGCGCGGCACGCGAGCCGTTGCAGCACATCACCGGGCGGGCGGCGTTCCGTTCCATGGAGCTCGCGGTCGGCCCGGGCGTCTTCGTCCCGAGGCCCGAGACGGAGTCCGTCGTCCAGTTCGCGATCGACGCGCTCCGGGCCGTCCCGATTCCGCGTCCCATCGGCGTCGACCTCGGCACCGGGAGTGGCGCCATCGCGCTCGCCATGGCCACCGAGGTCCCGAACGCCGCGATCTACGCGACCGAGAACTCGGTCGAAGCGTTCATCTGGGCCAAGCAGAACTTCGCCGAGTCGGCCACCGACAACGCGACGGTCGTGTTCGAGCACCTGGCCGACGCCTTCCACGAGCTCGACGGCATGGTGGACGTCGTGATCTCGAACCCGCCGTACGTCCCCGACGATGCGATCCCGCGCGATCCGGAGGTCCGGTTCCACGATCCCTCCGCCGCCCTGTACGGCGGTCCGGACGGTCTCGACGTCGTCCGACAGGTCTCCACGACGGCCAAGCGCCTGCTCCATCGCGGCGGCACGCTCATCATCGAGCACGGAGAACTCCAGGGGCAGGCGATCCGCGAGCTCCTCACGGCCGACGGCTGGAACGCCGCTGCGACCCACCGCGACCTCACCACGCGCGACCGCACCACCATCGCGATCCGCTGACCCGGCTCTCACGACTTCCGGTTCCTGAGCCTCCTCCGGTACCTGAGCCGCTTGCGGTCCCTGGGCCTGTCGAAGGGCGGCAGGGTCAGGGTGTGGCGGCCACGAAGGCGTCGACCGCCGCATCGAGTCCCGCGATGTCGAACGTGCCCGAAGCGTCCTTCGTGAGGTGGAAGGCGTGCATGCCGATGGCGGTGGCCCCCGCGCAGTTCGCGGCGGAGTCGTCGATCAGGATCGCCCGCTCCGGCGCCACGCCGTACCGGCTGAGGGCCCTCGTGTAGATCCGCGGTTCGGGTTTCTCGGCACCGAGCACGGCGGACACGAGGTCGTTCTCGCCGAGGAGGGCGGCCGCCTCCGGAGCCAGCTGTGCGAAGGAGTCGCGGAACGGGATCGGGTTGTTCGACAGGAGCGAGACGGTCCCGAGGGAGGCGGCTCGTCGGAGGGTCGCGAGCGCACCGGGGACCGGCGTCATGGCCGCCGCCCTCGCCTCCCGCCACTCGTCGAGGGAGAGTGGGTACCCGGTCACCTCGGCGAACACGGCCAAGTAGTCGTCGCTCGTCGGGTATTCGCCGATGTTGGCTGCCGCCTCGTGGCCGCCGACCCACCACTGCTTGGCCAGGTGGTACTGGCTGACACCCGTCAGGCGGGCGAGCGCGGGGAGGCGCTTCCGGAAGTCGTAGTCGTACAGGGTCTTGTCGCAGTCGAAGAAGAACACACGCTCTGGCACCTCTCCAGTATGCGGCCCGCGGCTCCCGGGCCACGACCGGGCAGCACGTAGACTGACGACGCGCGCCGGGCCCACGTCCGTCGTGTCTCGGTGGTGCCGTCCCGCTGCCGGAGAGGGTGGACCGTGGACCGTCCAGTGACCGGGTGCATCGTCATGTACCAGAACGATCGCGACAAACTGCGTGCGGCCATCCGTTCGACGCTCGGGAGCCCCCTCGTCGAGACGCTGTACCTCGTGGACAACTCCCCGACGGACGAGTTGCGCGACCTCGCGGACGACCCGCGCATCGAGTACCTGCACAACCCGTCGAACCCGGGGTTCGGCGCCGCCCACAACATCGCCATCGCCAAGGTCCTCGGACGCTCGAAGTTCCACATGGTCGTCAACCCGGACGTCTACTTCGAGCCGTCGGCGATCGAGGAACTCTACGAGTTCATGCTCGAGCACCCCGAGGTCGGCCATGTCATGCCCAAGGTGCTGTACCCGGACGGGTCGCTCCAGTACCTGGTGAAGCGCAACCCCTCCGTCTTCGACCTGTTCGCCCGACGATTCCTCCCCGGGCCGCTGAAGCCGCTGGTCGCGAAGCGCATGGCCAGGTACGAGTACCGCGACATCGACGAGAACCCGGCGCACGACTACGACAAGACGATGTTCGACGTCCCGTACCTCTCCGGCTGCTTCATGTTCCTGCGCACCTCGACCCTGCACCGCGTCGGCTTCTTCGACGAACGCATCTTCATGTACATCGAGGACGCCGACCTGACGCGTCGCTTCCTCCAGGTGTCCCGCACCGCGTACTACCCGGGGGCGACGATCCACCATCACTTCGCGAAGGGGTCCCATCACAACCGGAAACTGATGTGGTACTCGATCCAGGGAGCCTTCGTGTACTTCCGCACGTGGGGGTGGTTCGGCCGATGAGCCGCGTACTCGTGACCGGTGCGACCGGCTTCATCGGGACGAACCTCGTCCCCGTCCTCGAGGACGCGGGCCACGAGGTCGTGCCGTTCTCCCTGCGCGGATGGACGGGGGAGCCCTTCCCGGCCGGCATCGACGCCGTCGTCCACCTCGCCGGCAAAGCACACGACCTCGACGGCACGGCCGGACCCGAGGTGTACCGCCGTATCAACACGGACCTCGCCGAGCGCGCCTACGTCGCGTTCCTCGCCTCGGACGCGTCCACGTTCATCCAGTTGAGCAGTGTCGCAGCGGTGAACGAGACGAGCGTGGAGGGTGTGCTGGACGAGTCGGCGGAACCCCGCCCGACGACCCCGTACGGCCTGTCCAAGCTTGCGGCCGAGCGTCTGCTGCTCGCGGTCGAACCCCCGGCGGGGCGTCGGACGATCGTCCTCCGCCCGACGATGGTCCACGGCCCGGGGGACAAGGGGAACCTCCGCCTGCTGTTCGGGCTGCTGTCCCGAGGCATCCCGTACCCACTCGACGCCTTCCGCAACGCGCGCAGCTTCGTGTCCATCCAGAACCTCGCGTGGGCGATCAGGAGCATCATCGAGACGCCTGCGGTGCCGACCGGGGTCTACCTCGTCGCGGACGACGAACCCGTCTCGACGGGCCACCTCGTCACCCTCATCAGCGAGGTCACCGGTCGCCGGGTCAGACGCCTCGCGCTGCCACCCGCACTCGTGCGACTCGCAGCCGCCGTGGGGGACCGCGTCCCCGTGGTGCCCCTCAACACCGCTCGCCTGGGCAAGCTCACCCAGGACTACCGGGTCTCCGGCGCCCGTCTGCTCGCCGCGCTCGGCAGCGACCGCATGCCGGTGGCCACCGACGACGGCCTCCGGGCCTCGATCGCGGCGCTCGCCGCGGAGCGTGCACGCCCAGGCGACCCCGCCGACGCGCAGCCCGTCCGCAGCCAACGCGAAGCCGACGATCGGTAGGATTGACAGGTTATGACCCCCACTCTCCCCGACGCCCCCCGTAGATGGACACAGGCGCCCGGACCCCGCTTCGCGGCGAAGACGGCCCTCGACGCACTGTGCTGGGTCCTCGCCATCGTGGTGGCCCAGCTGGTCCGCTTCGAACTCGAGTACGAGCGGGTCGCCCTCGTCGGCACCGTCGCCCTGTGCGTCATCGCGGTGGTCGCCCAGCTCGTGGTGGCCTACCTGTGGAGCTACTACCACGGGCTCCACAGTTTCGGCAGTTTCTACGAGGCGAAACAACTGATCGTCGTCGCCCTGATCGTCACGGCGATCCTCGTCGCCGTCAACGCCGTGTTCGGTGTCGCCTGGGGGGTCCCGCGGTCGACCACGGTCATCGCCTTCCCGTTCGCGATCGTGTTCATGGGCATCACCCGGTACGTGAAGCGGCTCTTCGTCGACAGCCGCAGCCGCCCGATCGAGGCGCAGCGGGTCCTCGTCTACGGGGCCGGCGCGCTCGGCATGTCGATCATCCCGCGCCTCATGCGCGACCCGCAGTCGCCGTACCTGCCCGTCGGCGTCATCGACGACGACCCGTCGAAGCGCAACTTCCGGATCGCCTCCGTGGCCGTCGTCGGCACCGGCGCCGACCTCGTCGCGGCGGTCAAGCGCACCGGAGCGCAGGCGATCATCATCAGCATCGCGGACGTCGACAACGACTTCATCCGCCAGGTCAGCGAGCGGGCCGACGAGGCCCGCCTCCGCGTCCTGGTGGTCCCGCCCATCGACACCATGCTCGCGCCGGGCACCGCCGAGAGCGCGCCGAGCCTCCGCGACCTGAACGTCGAGGACTTCATCGGCCGCAACACGGTCGACCTGCAGGTGGAGAGCATCGCCGGATACCTGACGGGCAAGCGCGTCCTCGTCACCGGTGCCGGCGGGTCGATCGGCTCGGAGATCGCACGGCAGGTCAACCAGTTCGGACCGGCCGAGCTCGTCCTCCTCGACCGCGACGAGACGGGTCTCCACACCACCCAGCTCTCGATCTCCGGGCACGGGCTGCTCGACACGAAGGAGGTCGTGCTCGCCGACATCCGCGACTTCCCCTCCCTCCTGGAGGTCTTCGAGGACCGCCGCCCGGACGTCGTGTTCCACGCGGCGGCGCTGAAGCACGCGCCCATGCTGGAGCAGTACCCGGACGAGGCGTGGAAGAACAACGTGCTCGGCACGCTGAACGTGTTGAACGCCGCGAGGGCTGTCGGCGTCGGCACCTTCGTGAACATCTCCACCGACAAGGCGGCGAACCCCACGACCGTCCTCGGGTATAGCAAGCGCATCGCCGAGAAGCTCACCGCCTGGATGAGCGCACAGGAGACCGACTCCCGCTACCTGTCCGTGCGGTTCGGCAACGTGATCGGGAGCCGCGGCTCCGCGATCCCCGCGTTCACCGCGCAGATCGAGGCCGGCGGCCCCGTGACGGTCACGCATCCTGACGTCACCCGGTTCTTCATGACGATCCCCGAGGCGTCGAAGCTCGTCATCCAGGCCGGCGCCATCGGCGACCCGGGAGAGGTCCTCATCCTCGACATGGGGCGACCGGTCCGCATCCTCGACGTCGCGAAGCGCATGATCGCCGCGTCCGGGAAGGACGTCGAGATCGTGTACACCGGACTCCGCCACGGCGAGAAGCTGCATGAGGTCCTCATCGACACCGATGAGATCGCCGACCGCTCGAAGCACCCGAAGGTCTCGCACACGCGCATCCAACCGCTGGATCCGGCCATGCTCGACATCGCGGTCTGGCGAGAGGCGATCTCCGAGGACTGCGTCGAGACGCACCACCTGGTGCAATGACCGCTGCCGTGCTGGCGGGGGTCGTCGCGCTCGTCGTGAGTCTGCTGTCGCAACTCCTCATCCGCCCGATCCTCATCCACCGTTCGGTCGTCGACACCCCGAACCACCGTTCGATGCACGTCACGCCCACCATCCGTGGCGGCGGCATCGGCGTGGCCATCGCCGTCGCGGTCGGCCTCGGTACGGCTGCCGTGGTCTTCCAGAGCCTGCCGCTCTGGATCGTCGCCGGCATCTCGGTGCTCAACGCGGCGATCGGTGCCGTCGAGGACGTCCGCGGGCTCCCGGTCCGGGTCCGGTTCGGCCTGCAGGTGGTCCTCGGGCTGCTCGCCACGTGGGTGCTCGTCGTGTCCATGTCGGCGTCGTTCTGGTGGATCCCCCTCGGCATCGTCGCCCTCGTCGCGTACACGAACATCGCGAACTTCATGGACGGCGTGAACGGCATCTCCTCGTTGCACGGCACGGTGGTCGGCGGGTTCTACGCCGGCCTCGGCGCGGCGGCCGGGCTGCCGGGGGTGACCGCGGCCGGTCTCGTCGTGGCGGCCGCGTTCCTCGGATTCCTGCCCTGGAACCTGGCGAAGCGACGCATGTTCCTCGGCGACGTCGGCAGCTACCTGCTCGGTGGATCCCTCGTCGCGGTCGCCGTCTACGCGGCCTTCAGCGGGGTGTCCTTCATCGCGCTGATCGGACCGGTACTCGTCTACGTGGCGGACACCGGGACGACGATCATCGCGCGCTGGCGTCGGGGGGAGCCGCTCCACGAAGCGCACCGCAGCCACGTGTACCAGCGTCTCGCCGCTGGTGGCCTCGGGCACCTCGGTTCCACGGCCGTCGTCAGTGTCGCGACGCTCGCGACCGGCCTCCTCGGGGTCGTCGTGGCGACGGCGGCGTTCCCCTTCCAGGTGCTCGCCGTGCTCGGGATCCTGCTCGTCCTCGCCGCCTACCTGGGCTCCCCTCGACTGCTCGCCCGACGCCCGAGGCTATGATTGAGCGTCGTCACCCCGATCATCCGGCCGTCTGATCACTGATCGGCGGCCCCGCCCAGCCAGGACCACGCTCATGTCGCAGACCTTCGATTGCCAGGATCACGCGCAGTTGCTCGCCGGGATGCGCCTGGCCCGGACGGCCCTGGCACGCGGTGAACTCGTCGTGCTGCCGACCGACACGGTCTACGGCCTGGCGGCCGATGCGTTCTCGCCGACCGCAGTCCAGCGCCTGCTCGACGCCAAGGGACGCACCCGTCAGTCCCCGCCGCCGGTCCTCGTCTCCGGCGTGAACACGCTCGAGGCGCTGGCGGCGTCCGTCCCCGACGCCGTGCACCGGCTCGTCGAGGCGTTCTGGCCTGGCGGTCTGACGATCGTGCTCGAAGCCCAGCCGTCGCTCGCCTGGGACCTCGGGGAGACCGCCGGGACGGTCGCGCTCCGCATGCCGTCGAACCCGGTGACCCTCGAACTGCTCCAGGACACGGGCCCACTGGCGGTCTCCTCGGCCAACCTCACCGGCAGACCGGCCGCGACGTCCGCTGCGGCCGCGCTCGAGATGCTCGGCGACTCGGTGTCCGTATACCTCGACGGCGGTGCCGGCGGGGAGGTGTCGTCCACCATCGTCGACGCCACGAGGCTCGGCACCGCCGACGAACGGCTCGTCGTCCTGCGCGACGGCGCCGTGTCCCGCGAGGCGATCCGGGACGTGGTGGGGGAGCTCCTGCCAGACCTCAGCGAGCGATGAACCAGTTCTCCGGGTACCTCATCGTGCTCGTCGTGAGCGCTGGAATCACGTTCGGCTTCGCGCACCTCGCACGACGCGTCGGGGTCAAGTACGGTCTGCACCCGCCGATCCGCGAGCGCGACGTCCACCAGACGCCGACGCCCCGCCTCGGTGGCGTCGCGATGTTCATCGGGATCCTCATCGCGTTCGGTGTCGCCTGGCAGCTCCCGTTCTTCGACCTCGTGTTCGCGGACCCGGAGCCCGTCCTCGCCATCCTCGGCGCGGCCCTCTTCATCGTGGGCATCGGGGTCGCGGACGACCTGTGGGACCTCGACTGGATGATCAAACTGGCCGCGCAGTTCATGGCGGCCGGACTGGTCGCCTGGCTCGGTGTGCAGATCTACTCGCTGCCGATCGGCGGGCTGACCGTCGGCTCCTCCTGGGTGTCCTTCTCGATGACGGTCTTCGCGATCGTCCTCGTCATGAACGCGATCAACTTCGTCGACGGCCTCGACGGCCTCGTCGCGGGCGTCGCGATCATCGCCAACACGGTGTTCTTCGTCTACACCCAGTTGCTCGTGACCTCGACGGGGGCGAGCGACTACTTCAACCTCGCCTCGCTGATCGCGGCCATCCTCGTCGGAGCCTGCCTCGGGTTCCTCCCACTCAACTGGCACCCGGCGCGGTTGTTCATGGGGGATGCCGGAGCGCTCCTCGTCGGACTGCTCATGGCGACCTCGGCGGCCGCCGTCACCGGGCAGGTCGACCCGGCCGCCCTGGGGCGTACCCAGCTGCTCCCGGCGTTCATCCCGATCCTGCTGCCGTTCGCGATCCTGGTCGTGCCGCTCGCGGACTTCGTCCTGGCGGTGCTCAGACGCCTCCGGGCCGGGAAGTCACCGTTCAGCGCCGACCGGATGCACCTCCACCACCGCCTCTTGGACCTCGGACACAGCCAGGTGCACGCCGTGCTCATCTTCTACGGGTGGACGGTCGTCATCTCCGTCGGCTGTCTCGCGTTCTTCGCGGTCCCGTCCTGGATGGCGCTGCTGTTCGTCACCGTGGGCGTCCTCACGTGCACCGTGTTCACCCTGTTGCCCCTCGGTCGCCGCCGGCGGGCCGACCGTCTCGCCCAGCGGGCGGTATCGGACGCTGACGGGGCTCCCGGGTCGGCGCTGTACGATCGCCTCGACGAGGCCTCCGTTCAGCGCGACCCCGAGGCGCCCGTGAGCGGCGACACCCTCGACACCCTCGACTCTCTCGCCAAGAAGGACCAGCACCCATGACTCCTCCCGCCAAGGCCGGCTCGCATTCGAGCGCCAACCGGGTCTTCAGCACGGCCCTCAAGTACAGCGCGTTGCTCGCGCTCGTCATCGCGGTGGTCGGGGGAGTGGTCGGGTGGAGCGTCGACGGGACCCGCGGGCTCACGAGCGCGCTCATCGGCACGGCCATGGCCCTCGTCTTCCTCGGCATCACCTCGGTGAGCATCCTCTTCGCGAACCGCTGGTCAGGACAGGAGTTCTTCGTCGGCATCCTGTTCGGGGTGGTGATGGGCAGCTGGCTGGTGAAGTTCGTCCTGTTCCTCGTCCTCGGCTTCATCCTGAAGGACCAGCCGTGGGTCAATCCGCCGATCCTCTTCGGCAGCGTCATCGTCGGCGTCGTCGGATCGCTCGTCATCGACGCGGTCGTGGCCGCGAAGGTGCGCGTGCCGTACGTCTCGGACAGCATCCTCCCGAAGGCGCCGCCGCACGACGCCGATCAGGGCTGAACACCGCACGCGGGTGGCATCCGCCGTCAGCATGCCGGAAGCGGCATCCGCGTCCCAGGCCCGAGCCCCGCTCGGAATATAGCCGTGGAATACCACCCCTGGGTTCGTCGGGGGCCGGTTTCCTTGCTAGACTCGTCAACGAATCCTCCCACTAGCACCGCTTCGGCGTGCGGCGAGGAGACATCCCCCCTGTTCGTCGCCGCGAGAGCTCTGCTCCACGCCCCCGAAACTGGAGATACGTGCTGTTCGCTAACGCCGTGCATCTGATCGCACCGATGGCCACCGATGACGGTGGATTCCATGGTCCGACGATCAACGAGTTCTTCCCTGACGCCATCTTCTTCGAGGGGACGGCATTCGAGATCAACCGGGTCATCCTGATCCGGTTCATCGCGGTCATCGCCCTCCTCCTCTTCTTCTGGCTGTCGACGCGCAAGATGCGCCTCGTCCCCGGCCGGGCGCAGAGCCTGGCCGAGATGGGCCTGGGCTTCGTCCGCGTCAACATCGCCGAGGACCTCCTGGGCAAGAAGGACGGCCTGCGGTTCCTGCCGATCCTGACGACCATCTTCTTCATGGTGCTCGCCATGAACCTGACGGGCATCATCCCGTTCCTGAACCTGGCCGGCAGCTCGGTCATCGGCGTCCCGCTCGTGCTGGCACTCGTGTCGTACGTCACCTTCATCTACGCCGGTGTCAAGAAGAGCCCGGGCAAGTTCTTCAAGAACTCCCTCTTCCCCTCCGGGGTCCCGTGGCCGGTCTACATCATCGTCACGCCGATCGAGCTCATCTCGACCTTCGTGATCCGGCCCCTCACGCTGACGCTCCGACTCCTCATGAACATGATCGTCGGGCACCTGCTGCTCGTCCTGTTCTTCGCGGCGACCCAGTTCTTCCTCTTCACCGCCGGTGGCTGGTTCGCCCTCATGGGTGTCGGAACCCTGGCCTTCGGCCTGGCCTTCACCCTCTTCGAGCTCCTGGTGGCCGTCCTCCAGGCCTACGTCTTCACCCTCCTCACCGCGGTCTACATCCAGCTCGCGGTCGCAGAAGAGCACTAATCGAGCCCGGCACCCGCCAGGTCTCACCCAACGGAAGGAAACAAACGTGGACGCAACTACCGTTCTCGCCGCCCTTGAAGGAAACATCGCGACGGTCGGTTACGGTCTCGCAGCCATCGGCCCCGCCATCGGTGTGGGTATCGTCGTCGGCAAGACGATCGAAGGCACCGCGCGTCAGCCCGAGCTGGGTGGTCGTCTCCAGGTCCTCATGTGGATCGGTATCGCCTTCACCGAGGCGCTCGCCTTCATCGGCATCGCGACCTACTTCATCTTCCAGTAAGCCCCCTTTCACAACTCCGAAGGAGGCAAGATGTCTCACGCAGTGATCACCGCTGCTGAAGAGGCGGCCAAGAACCCGCTGATTCCAGAGTGGTACGACATCATCTGGTCTGCGGTCGTCTTCGTCATCATCCTCGGTTTCTTCTGGAAGCTGATCCTGCCGAAGGTGCAGAAGCTCCTCGACGACCGCGCAGCGGCCATCGAGGGCAACATCGCCAAGGCTGACGAGGCCCAGAAGCAGGCCGAGGCCGCGCTCGAGCAGTACAACGCTCAGCTCGCCGAAGCCCGCCAGGAAGCCGGACGCATCCGCGAGCAGGCTCGTGTCGAGGGTCAGACGATCCTCGCCGAGCTCAAGGAGCAGGCGACCGTCGAGGCAGCTCGCGTCACCGCCAGCGCCCAGGCGCAGATCGAAGCCGAGCGTCAGGCGGCCGTCGTGTCGCTCCGTGCCGAGGTCGGCACGCTTGCGCTCGACCTCGCCAGCGGCGTCATCGGCGAGACGCTGAACGACGACGCGAAGGCAACGGCCGTCGTCGACCGGTTCCTCGCGGACCTCGAAGCGTCGGAGAAGGCAGCCAAGTAATGGGAAGCGCGACCAGAGAAGCACTCGCCTCGTCGAAGGAGGCCCTCGTCGCCCTCGGCGCCGGGGCCGATCTGGCCACCGCGGACGGTCTGTTCGCAGCCGGCCGGGCCATCGGCGGTTCGAGCCACCTGAGCGCTGCGCTCAGCGACCCGGCGGCCGACGCCGACGCCAAGCGCGTCGTCGTCGACCGCATCTTCGGTGGTCAGCTCGGCGCTCAGGCGCTCGGGCTGCTCCAGACGGTCGTCTCAGCACGGTGGTCCAGTGAGCAGGACCTGCTCGCCGGCATCGAGGAACTCGGTCTCCGGGCGGCTTCGGTCTCCGCAGGCGCGCAGGGCGACATCGAGGCGGAGCTGTTCGAGTTCGGCAAGCTCGTCTCGAGCAACCACGAGCTCGAGCTCGCGCTCAGCAGCAAGCTCGGATCGGCCGAGGCCAAGGGTGCCCTTGCGGCATCCCTGCTCGCAGGCCACGCGAGCCCGCAGACCGTCAGCATCGTCGGTCAGCTCGTGCAGCAGCCCCGCGGTCGGCGTATCGGAGAGCTGCTCCGCTACGCCGCAGGCATCGTCGCCGACCAGCAGGGCCTTGCGGTCGCCACGGTCACGGCTGCCGCACCGATCGAGGCGTCGCAGTTGCAGCGCCTCGAACGCCACCTCGCCACGGCCTACGGCCGTCAGGTGAAGATCAACCAGGTGATCGACCCCGCCGTCGTCGGCGGACTGCGCGTGCAGCTCGGGGACGACGTCATCGACGGCAGCCTCGCTGCCCGACTGAACGACCTCCGTCTGCAACTGGCCCGATAGGGCCTGCGCAGCGCGGAGACCGACCCGACGGTCTCCACAACTCAAGACGTTGATCCTGACGGATCGCACCTCTCGGAACCCCCGGGTTCCACAACCAAAAGGAACATGATGGCAGAACTCACGATCAGCCCAGACGAGATCCGGGATGCTCTCAAGGACTTCGTCAAGGCCTACGAGCCCGGCGCAGCCGCGGCGACCGAGGTCGGACGCGTGATCGACGCCGCCGATGGCATCGCCCACGTCGAGGGGCTCCCGGGCGCCATGGCGAACGAGCTCCTCCGGTTCGCGAACGGCACGCTCGGCCTGGCGCTCAACCTCGACGAGCACGAGATCGGCGTCGTCGTCCTCGGTGAGTTCGATGAGATCGTCGAGGGCATGGACGTCACCCGCACGGGCGAGGTCCTCTCGGTCCCCGTCGGCGACGGCTACCTCGGTCGTGTCGTCGACACGCTCGGCAACCCGATCGACGGCCTCGGCGAGATCGCCAGCACCGGCCGCCGCGCCCTCGAGCTCCAGGCTCCGGGCGTCATGCAGCGCAAGTCGGTGCACGAGCCGCTCCAGACCGGCATCAAGGCGATCGACGCCATGATCCCCGTCGGCCGTGGCCAGCGTCAGCTGATCATCGGTGACCGCCAGACCGGCAAGACCGCGATCGCGATCGACACCATCATCAACCAGAAGGCCAACTGGGACTCCGGCGACGTCAACAAGCAGGTTCGCTGCATTTACGTCGCCATCGGTCAGAAGGGCTCGACCATCGCCTCCGTCAAGGGCGCGCTGGAAGAGGCCGGAGCGCTCGAGTACACGACGATCGTCGCCTCGCCCGCGTCCGACCCGGCCGGCTTCAAGTACCTCGCTCCGTACACCGGTTCGGCCATCGGCCAGCACTGGATGTACGAGGGCAAGCACGTCCTCATCATCTTCGACGACCTGTCGAAGCAGGCCGAGGCCTACCGTGCCGTCTCCCTCCTCCTCCGTCGTCCGCCGGGACGCGAGGCCTACCCGGGTGACGTCTTCTACCTGCACTCCCGTCTGCTGGAGCGTTGCGCGAAGCTGTCCGACGAGCTCGGCGCCGGTTCGATGACGGGTCTGCCCATCATCGAGACCAAGGCGAACGACGTCTCGGCGTACATCCCGACCAACGTGATCTCGATCACCGACGGCCAGATCTTCCTGCAGTCCGACCTCTTCAACTCCAACCAGCGCCCCGCGGTCGACGTCGGTATCTCCGTCTCGCGTGTCGGTGGAGACGCACAGGTCAAGAGCATCAAGAAGGTCTCGGGAACGCTGAAGCTCGAGCTTGCGCAGTACCGCTCGCTCGAGGCGTTCGCGATGTTCGCCTCCGACCTCGACGCGGCCAGCCGCCGTCAGCTCGCTCGCGGTGCTCGCCTCACCGAGCTGCTCAAGCAGCCGCAGTACTCGCCGTACCCCGTCGAGGAGCAGGTCGTGTCGATCTGGGCCGGAACCAAGGGCAAGCTGGACGACGTCCCGGTCGAGGACGTGCTCCGCTTCGAGCGTGAACTGCTCGACTACCTGGGTCGCAACACCGAGGTGCTCACCACGCTGCGCGACACCAACGTGCTCGACGACGACACCGTCTCGAAGCTCGATGCCGCTGTCGACCAGTTCAAGCTCGAGTTCCAGACGGGCGAGGGCGCTGCCCTCGGTTCGGAGCAGGTCGAGGAGCTCCCGGTTGAAGACGTCAACCAGGAGAAGATCGTGAAGGGTCGCCGCTAGTCCATGGGCGCTCAACTCCGGGTCTACACGCAGAAGATCAAGTCTGCGCAGACGACCAAGAAGATCACGAAGGCGATGGAGCTCATCGCCGCGTCGCGCATCCAGAAGGCGCAGGCGCGGGTGGCGGCGTCCGGGCCCTACTCTCGTGCGATCACTCGTGCCGTGTCGGCCGTCGCGACGTACTCCAACGTCGACCACGTGCTGACCACTGAGCCCGAGCGGGTTGAGCGGGCCGCGGTCGTCGTGTTCGCGTCCGACCGAGGCCTCGCGGGTGCCTTCAACTCCCAGGTGCTGCGCGAAGCGGCGGAACTGACCGAGCTCCTCCGGAGCCAGGGCAAGGACGTCACGCACTACCTCGTGGGTCGTAAGGCCGTCGCGTACTTCACGTTCCGCCGGATGCAGGCTGCCGGCCAGTGGGTGGGCAACACCGAGAACCCCGACTTCGCCACGGCACAGGAGATCAGCGAGTCCATCCTCAAGGCGTTCCTCACGGACGCCTCCGAGGGCGGGGTCGACGAGATCCACATCGTCTACAACCGCTTGGTGAGCATGATGACGCAGACCCCCGAGGTCGTCCGTCTCCTGCCGCTCGAGGTCGTCGAGGGTGTCGAAGAGCCGACCGACACCGCGGTGCTGCCGCTCTACGAGTTCGAACCGGATGCGGAGAGCGTCCTCGACGCGCTCCTCCCGAACTACATCGAGAGCCGGATCTTCAACGCGCTGTTGCAGTCCTCCGCCGCGAAGCACGCCGCGACGCAGAAGGCGATGAAGTCGGCCAGCGACAACGCCGACAAGCTCATCACCGACTACACCCGCCTCCGAAACAACGCGAGGCAGGCCGAGATCACCCAGCAGATTTCCGAAATCGTTGGCGGCGCAGACGCGCTCTCGTCCTAGTCATCGCAACACGCACACGTATCTGTAGAGACAGAGAAGAGAAGAACATGACTCCCACCGCAACTGCCGAGCAGGGCGCTGCAGAGGTGAAGGCCGGCGCCGTCGGTCGCATCTCCCGCGTCACCGGCCCGGTCGTCGACATCGAGTTCCCGCACGACGCGATCCCGGGCATCTACAACGCCCTGAAGACCAGCGTCGTCATCGGTGAGCAGACGATGGTCCTGACCCTCGAGGTCGCACAGCACCTCGGCGACGACCTCGTCCGCGCGATCGCGCTGAACCCGACCGACGGCCTCGTCCGCGGTCAGGAGGTCACCGACACGGGTTCGCCCATCACGGTGCCCGTCGGCGACGTCACCAAGGGCAAGGTCTTCAATGTCATCGGCGACGTGCTCAACGCCGAGCCCGGCGAGCAGATCGAGATCACCGAGCGCTGGCCGATCCACCGTCAGCCCCCGCCCTTCGACCAGCTCGAGTCGAAGACCCAGCTGTTCGAGACCGGCATCAAGGTCATCGACCTCCTGACGCCGTACGTCCTCGGTGGCAAGATCGGTCTCTTCGGTGGTGCAGGTGTCGGTAAGACGGTCCTCATTCAGGAGATGATCCAGCGTGTCGCGCAGGACCACGGTGGTGTGTCGGTGTTCGCCGGTGTCGGCGAGCGCACCCGTGAGGGCAACGACCTCATCCACGAGATGGAAGAGGCTGGCGTCTTCGAGAAGACGGCCCTCGTGTTCGGCCAGATGGACGAGCCGCCGGGAACGCGTCTTCGCGTCGCGCTGTCGGCTCTGACCATGGCGGAGTACTTCCGCGATGTGCAGAAGCAGGATGTGCTGCTCTTCATCGACAACATCTTCCGCTTCACGCAGGCCGGTTCCGAGGTGTCGACGCTGCTCGGTCGCATGCCGTCCGCGGTGGGCTACCAGCCGAACCTCGCCGACGAGATGGGCCTCCTCCAGGAGCGCATCACCTCGACGCGCGGTCACTCGATCACCTCGCTGCAGGCGATCTACGTCCCCGCCGACGACTACACCGACCCGGCTCCCGCGACGACCTTCGCGCACCTCGACGCCACGACCGAGCTCTCCCGTGAGATCGCGTCGAAGGGTCTGTACCCCGCGGTGGACCCGCTGACCTCGACCAGCCGTATCCTCGACCCCCGCTACCTGGGTGCCGACCACTACCGCGTGGCGACGACGGTCAAGCAGATCCTCCAGAAGAACAAGGAACTCCAGGAGATCATCGCGATCCTCGGTGTCGACGAGCTCTCCGAAGAGGACAAGATCACGGTGTCGCGTGCGCGCCGCATCCAGCAGTTCCTCTCGCAGAACACCTACATGGCGAAGAAGTTCACGGGTGTCGAGGGATCGACCGTCCCGCTGAAGGACACGATCGAGTCCTTCGACGCGATCGCCAAGGGTGAGTTCGACCACGTGGCCGAGCAGGCGTTCTTCAACGTCGGTTCGATCACCGACGTCGAAGAGAAGTGGGCTCAGATCCAGAAGGAAAACGGCTGATCATGGCCGCGACTCCTCTGACCGTGAGCGTCGTCGCAGCCGACCACGAAGTGTGGTCGGGTGCGGCGCGCCAGCTGATCGCGAAGACCGTCGACGGCGAGATCGGCATCCTCCCCGGACACGAGCCGATGCTGGCCATCCTCGCTGCCGGTGAAGTCCGTGTCACGCTCGACGACGGTTCCAAGATCGTCGCGAACGCGGAAGACGGCTTCCTGTCGGTCGAGAACAACACCGTCACCGTCGTGGCCGGCAACGCCACGCTCGTGACCCGCTCCTGAACCGGTGCTGATCCTCCTTCCCCCTTCGGAGACGAAGCGGGACGGCGGCGACGGACCAGCCCTGGACACCGCCTTGCTGCGGTTTCCAGGGCTTTCGTCGTCCCGGAACGATGTCGTCGGAGCCGTGGTGTCGCTCGCTGCCGATGAGGCCGCGACGGTGAAGGCCCTGAAGCTCGGCCCCAAACAGCTCGGCGAGGTCCAGCGCAACCGCGTGGCCGCGACGTCCGCGACGATGCCGGCGATCGACCGGTACACGGGGGTGCTGTTCGACGCGCTCGATGCAGCCACGCTCTCCGTGGACGCGAGACGCTTCGCTGCTGCGCACCTGGTGGTGCACTCGGCGTTGCTCGGCCCGGTCGGCGCGCTCGATTCCATTCCGGCGTACCGGCTCTCCCACGACTCCAGGCTCCCCGGGTTCGTCCTGAAACGTCACTGGGCGGTGCCGGTCGCGCGCGAGCTGGACGCCGTCCCGGGTGTCCTGCTGGACCTGCGCTCGGAAGGCTACGCGGCGCTCGGGCCGTTGCCGGATCGCGACGGTGCCGTGTACCTGCGCGTGCTCACGGTCGGCGACGATGGCCGCCGTCGCGCGCTCAACCACTTCAACAAGCAGGGCAAGGGCCGGTTCGCCCGCGCGCTGTTGGACGCCGGTGTCGACCACCCTGATGTCGGCTCGTTGCTCGACTGGGCGCGATCGTCCGGATGGGTGCTCGACGTCCACGCGCGTGCCGCCGACGGTCGGGTGACCGAGCTCGCCCTCGTCGTCTGACCCCTCCGGATCAGGGCGCACTCTCGGAGCGCCAGCAGCCGACGAGGTGGTCGTCGACGAGGCCGCCGGACTGCATGAGGGCGTACATCGTCGTCGGGCCCACGAACCGGTAGCCGCGCTTCCGCAGGTGGGCGCTGAGCGCGGTGGATTCCGGGGTGATCGCCGGGACGTCGCTCCACTGTGCGAACCGTATCGGACGAGGAGGTGGAGCGAAGCTCCAGAGGAGCTCGTCCAGGTCGTCGCCCAGCTCGAGGGCGGTGCGGGCATTGCCGATGACCGCGTTGACCTTCCCGCGGTGCCGGATGATCCGGGCGTCCTCGAGAAGGCTCTCGACATCGGCCTCCGTCATGCCTGCGACAGCCTCGAGGTCGAAGTCGTGGAACCGCTCGCGGAACGCGGGCCGCTTCCGCAGGATCGTGATCCACGACAGGCCCGCTTGGAACCCCTCGAGGCTGATCTTCTCGAAGACCTGCCGTTGGCCGTGCAGCGGGACGCCCCACTCCTCGTCGTGGTACCGCTGGTATTCCGGATCGGTGCCGGCCCAGGCGCAGCGGGGGAGTCCGTCGGTTCCGAGGACGAGGGATACTGAGCCGGTCATCGGCGGTACGGGATCCCTTCGTGGTCGAGCAGCCACCGTTTGGTCGGCGGCCCGTCACCGCCAGAATAGCCGGTGACGACGCCCCCGGTGCCGAGCACCCGATGGCAGGGGATGAGGAGGGCGATGGTGTTCGCCCGGACCGCCTGTCCGGCGGCGCGGCCACCGCCGGGGGCGCCGGCGGCTGCAGCCAGGGCCCCGTAGCCGGTGGTGGTTCCGAAGCCCACCCCGCGGAGCGCGGACCAGACCGATTCCTGGAACGGTGTGCCCGTCGCGGCGATCGGCACGTCGAACACCGTCCGGCGACCGCGGAAGTACTCGTCGAGCTGCTCGACGGCCTCCAGGAGGACTTCGGTGGGGCGTTCGTCCGAACCGTCGAGTGGGAGCCGCCCATCCTGCTCGAAGCGGACGGCGGAGACCGCCCCGTCGACGGATCGGATCTCCAGCCGCCCGACAGGAGTCGGCATGCGCAGGAACCCGTGGTCGGCGCGGCCGGGTGTCCCGGCGGTGGAGGTGACGGTCGCCGTGATGGGGACGGTCGCCGTGATGGGGACGGTCGCGGTGGTGGGGACGAGGTGTGGAGTCATGGGCCGAGCGTACGAAGGTCACACTGCGGCCGTCGGGGGAGCCGTCTCCTCCTCGGGATTCGGCCGGCGTGGGGCGCCTGTGGAGCGGCGTCGGACTAGCCTGGAGACCATGTCTGCTCTCAGCTATCGTCCGCTCGGTCGCAGCGGCCTCATCGTCTCCGCCGTCGGTATCGGCTGCAACAACTTCGGGCGGCCCGGCACCGTCACCGAGACCCAGGAGGGGACCACGGCCGTGGTCGACGCGGCCATCGACGCCGGCGTGAACCTGTTCGACACGGCCGACATCTACGGTCGCGAGTACGGACTGAGCGAGGAACTGCTCGGACGGGCGTTGGCCGGCCGGCGGGACGAGGTCGTCCTCGCGTCCAAGTTCGGCCACGCGGACTACGAGAGTCCGATCCCGAACTGGGGCTCCAAGGGGTCGCGCCGCTACCTGCGACTCGCGGTCGAGGGCTCGCTCCGCCGGCTCGGTACCGAATGGATCGACCTCTACCAGATGCACACGCCGGACCCGCTGACGCCCATTGAGGAGACGATCGCCGCCCTCGACGAACTCGTCCACGAGGGCAAGATCCGCTACTACGGACATTCCAATTTCGCCGGCTGGCAGGTGACCGAGGCGCACTGGGCGGCGACCTCGGCCGGCCACCCCGCCTTCGTCTCCACCCAGAACGAGTACAGCCTGCTCGTCCGCGGAGCCGAACGTGAGGTGTTCCCCGCGATGCGAGCGGCAGGCGTCGGCTTCCTGCCCTACTTCCCGCTCTCGAACGGCTTGTTCACGGGGAAGTTCTCGCGCGAGGGCGGGCCGGCCGAGAGCCGGATCATGCGCCAGCGCAAGCACATCCTGGACCAGGCGCCCTGGGACGCGATCGAGGCCTACCAGGCGTTCTGCGACGAGCGCGGCATCAGCATGCTCGAAGCGACGTTCGGGTGGCTGCTCGCGCGCGACGGACTGACGAGCGTCATCGCCGGAGCGACGACGCCCGCACAGATCCGCGCGAACGCCGCCGCTGGTTCTGCGTGGTCACCGACGGACGAGGAGACGGCCTGGATCTCCGACCGGTTCCCGCTCGACTGAGCGTCGCGTCAGCGCCCGGAATCCGGACGGTCCGATTCCGCTGACGTCGACGCATCGGTCGCCGGAGGTGCGTCGGGCGAAGCCAGTTGCCGGAGGTCGAGCTGAGCGGTCATCGTCCCGAGATGCTCGGTGACCTGCTCCGTCACCTGGTCGGACACCTGCCCGCTGAGGTCGGCGGAGACGCTCTCCGTGAGTTCCGCCGCGAACAGACGGCGCTTGGCCCGCTGCTCCCGGCGGACCTCGATGCCGAACGCCTTGAACGACGAGACGCACATCAGGATGATCACGATGCTGAAGGGCAGCGCCGTGATGATCGCCGCCGTCTGCATGGAGGCGAGACCGCCCGCGATCAGCAGGGAGATCGCCAGCAGGCTCGTCACGAGCGCCCAGGCGATCCGCACCCGGTTGCGCGGCTCGGTGCCACCGGTCGTGAGCATCCCCATGACGAGGGAACCCGAGTCCGCGGAGGTCACGAAGAACAGCAGGATGAGGAGCAGGGCGCCGACGGTCGCGATGGAGCCGCCCGGAAGGCCGGCCAGCATGTTGAACAGTGCGGTGTTGAGGTCGACCGGTCCGTCGGAGCCGCTGAAGTCCCGCCCCTCGAGCGACTGCATGATGGCGGTGCCACCGAGCACGGCGAACCAGAGGAAGGTCACGAGGGTCGGGACGAGCAGGACCCCGAGGACGAACTGCCGCACGGTGCGGCCCTTGGAGATGCGGGCGATGAACACGCCGACGAACGGCGCCCAGGACATCCACCAGCCCCAGTAGAAGGTCGTCCACGACGACTGCCAGGCCTCACCCGCGGCACCCTGGTAGGCGGAGACGTTGAACGTCAGTCCGACGACGTTCTGCAGGTACGCGCCCATGGACTGGACCCACTCGCGGAGGAGGAACAGCGTCGGACCGGCGAACAGGACGAAGAACAGCAGCAGGCCGGCCAGGATGAGGTTCGTGTTCGAGAGCCACTTCATGCCCTTGTGCACGCCGGAGACGAGCGAGAAGATCGTGACGCCGGTGATCACCAGGATGAGGATGACCTGGGTGAGGATGTTCGGCTCGGCGATGCCCGTGTACCCGAGTCCGGCCGAGATCTGCAGGACACCGAGCCCGAGGGAGGTCGCGACACCGAAGACCGTGCCGATGACGGCGATGGTGTCGATCGCGTTGCCCCAGCCGCCCTGGACGCGCTTGCCGAGGAGCGGCTCGATGGCCCAACGGATCGACATCGGACGTCCCTTGCGGTGGACGGCGTAGGCCAGCGCGACGCCGACGACCGCGTAGATCGACCAGGCGTGCAGCCCCCAGTGCAGGTACGTCTGGCTCATCGCCTGCTGCGCCAGGGACTGCTGCGAACCGACGACGCCAGGCCGCGGCTCCAGGAAGTGCGTGAGCGGCTCACCGACCCCGTAGAAGACGAGCCCGATGCCCATGCCGGCGGCGAAGAGCATCGAGAACCAGGACATCAACGAGAACTCCGGCTCGTCGTCGTCCTTGCCGAGCTTGATGTCGCCGAACTTCGAGACCGCGAAGACGATCGCCACGATCACGAACGCGGCCACGAGGAGGACGTAGTACCACCCGAGGCCGCCGATGATCCCCGACTGGATGGACCCGAAGACCGACTCGGCCTGTTCGGGGAGCAGGATCGAGAACAGTGCGACGCCGAGGATGACGACGAGGGCGGGCCCGAGCACCCAGGGGATGACCTTCGTCGGCGCCTTCGCGGTGGCCGCGTCGGAGGTGGGGATGGTCTTGGTGCTCACTGATGCGCTCCTCGGGCCGTGCGGACGACCCTGCGTCGTCCCGCCCACCAAGGGTAGGGAGCGGCGGCGATCCGGACAACGTTGCGACGAAGGCCCGGGTGTGCTGTGCCGTCGGTCAGCTGTTCAGTGCCGCGAGTGACCAGTTGAGGGTCGTGGCGAAGAGCAACCACGCCCAGTAGGGGATGAGGAGCACGGCGGCGACCCGCGAGACCTCCCAGAAGGCGAACATGGTCGCGAGGACGGCGAGGTCGAGCGCGAGGATGATGACGAGGGCGACCCACAGGGCCGGCGCGCCGACGAACGGATACAGCCCGAAGAAGCACGGGGTCCAGAGGGCGTTGAGCACCAGCTGGACGATGTACAGGACGAGCGCCCGGCTCGCGCCGTCGCTCAGCTCGGGCGTCCCCTCCCGTCGTCGTCGCCAGACCAACCACGCGGCCACCGCGATCATCGTGTACAGCACCGCCCACACGGGACCGAAGATCCAGTTCGGCGGGTTCCAGGCCGCTTTATCTGCGTCGGCGTACCAACCGTCGATCTGCTCCATGGTCGTCAGCGAGCCGAACGCCGCGACCGCGAACGCGATCAGGAGGAAGCAGAGGAGCGCGAGCGCGGAACGCCACGCCGGATCGGTGCGCCTCGGGCCGATGGATCGGACGTCCGGTGACGTCGGTGCTGTCGACTCGGACATCGTGCCTCCTGGTGTCGGGCGAGGGGTTGGAACCGCACGTCGAGCCTAGGACGGGGCGCGCATCGTCCGCACCCCTTGCGTGCGACCCCCGCTCGGGGGACGGATTCGGGCGAATCGGCACCGTGCGACCGGAATGTCGGGCAGAATTGCGGATGACCATGCTGGAGGATCCGTGCCGAGAACGCCCCGCGACCGACGTCGCACCCGCACGGCCGTCGCCCTCGGCGTCGTCGCCGTCCTCCTCGCCGGAGGAGCCCTCGCGGTGTCGATCGTGAGCCGCGTCCCGAGCGCCGCAGCAGGCCCGTTCGACGGCGCACAGTTGTACGTCGATCCCACCTCACTGGCCGCCCGTGCAGCTGCGGAGGCGGGCCTGGCGTCTCAGGATCCGACGTCTTCCGCCACCACCGGGACGAGTGGCGGCTCGAACGGTGATCCCTCGGACTCTGCACAGCAGCGCGCGGCGGCGGCTCGGCTGGCGAGTGAACCGACGGCGATCTGGCTCGTGCCTGAGCGGTACCCGATGGGCACGGTCGAGGAGACGGTGTCGGACATCGTCCGCTCGGCCGAGCGCGCAGGCGCGATGCCGGTCTTCACCGTCTACGGCGTTCCCGAGCGCGACTGCGGCAACGAGTCCGCCGGTGGCCTCTCGAGTGACGACTATCAGGACTGGGTGGCCGAGATCGTCGCGGCCGTCGCCGACCATCGGGTGGCGATCGTCCTCGAGCCGGACGCGGTCGCCCTCGCACCCGACTGCGGCGACCGGACCGCCCGCATGCAGCAGCTCAGTGCCGCGACGAAGCAATTCGCGGCAGCGTCTGTGCCCGTGTATCTCGACGGCGGGCACTCCGACTGGCGACCGCCGTCGGAGATGGCCGGACTCCTCAAGGAGGCCGGCGTGGCCGACGCGACGGGCTTCGCGACCAACGTCTCGAACTACAACGCGACCGAGGACGAGATCGCCTATGCCGAGGAGCTGAGCGGACTGCTCGACGGCGCCCACTACGTCATCGACACCTCCCGGAACGGCAGCGGTTCGAACGGCGAATGGTGCAACCCGTCAGGTCGGACGGTCGGGCAGCAACCGCTCACGGCGCAGGCCGAGCACCTCGACGCGAACCTGTGGGTGAAAGCCCCCGGCGAGAGCGACGGGGCATGCAACGGTGGCCCCCTTGCTGGGGTATGGTGGCCGGAGCAGGCCGTGCAACTGGCCAAGGGATTCAGCGCGTGGTGAGCCGGCGACGGCCACATCCGGCATGTCGCTGACGGGTGGAACGGGTAGGGGCATCGTGACCGATCAGCTGAGCGAACGTCGAACCGCGGTCGTCATCGAGGACGACGCTGACATCCGTCAACTGCTCGAAACCGTGTTGGAACAGGCCGGCTTCGAGACGGTTTCCGCTGCGAACGGTCTGGACGGCGTGGAGGCGGTCCGCCTGCACGACCCCCTCGTCACCACGCTGGACGTCAGCATGCCAGGGATCGACGGCTTCGAGGCGGCCAAGCGGATCCGGGCCATCAGCTCGACCTACATCGTGATGCTCACGGCCCGTGGCGACGAGATCGACACCCTGCAGGGGCTCGACTCCGGCGCCGACGACTACATGACCAAGCCGTTCCGACCCCGTGAACTCCGGGCGCGCATCGAGGCGATGCTGCGTCGGCCTCGCGCGAACGGCGAGGCGGCTGCCGCGCCGACTCCGGCGCCTGTCCAGCCATCACCGGCCGCGGCCGTCGTGCCGCAGGTGCAGCCCGTGCCCCAGGCGCAGCCCATGTCCCAGCAGCCCGTGCCGCAGCAGCCGGTCCAGTCGTCCGATCCCACGATCGTGCACGAGAACGTCGCGCGTCACGCCGCTCAGGTCGGTCAATCGGTCGTCCCCATCATCATGCAGCCCACGACATCCGCTTCCGACGATGTCGAGGGGTGGCTCGTCCACCGAGGTCTCAAGCTGAGTCCCGCCACGCGCATCGTCGAGGTGGACGGTGGCGAGGTCGACCTGACGCGGAGCGAGTTCGACCTGCTGCAGGCCCTCATGGAGTCCCGGCGTCGGGTGCGCAGCAAGGCGGACCTGGCGCTCATGCTCCGAGGCGAGAGCTACATCACCGCGTACTACGTCAGTGAGGCCGACAAGCGCGCCATCGAGGTCCACCTCGCCAACTTGCGCCGGAAGCTCGCGGACAGCACCGTCGCGCCGCGCTTCATCGAGACGGTCCGCGGCGTCGGCTACCGCATGACCTCCGACGACTGAGCGGACGCCCCTCCAGACCGGAGCCGGTCCGTCTCCGACGGGACCATCCGTCGGTCACGCCTCCGAGACGTCGGCCGCGTCCAGTTCGAGCAGCCGTTCGCAGCTGCGCGCTCCGAGCTCTGCGAGCGCGGACCGGATGTCCGCGGCCCGTACGAGGTCGGCCTGCTCCACGGCGCGCAGTCCGGCGCTCGCCAGGGCGGAGACCCCGATCACACCGAGCATGACGCTGGACGAGCGGATGCTGAGGAGGACGACCTTCGCCTCGTCGAGGTCCTCCGCCTCGAGTGCGGCTTCGAGACGGCTGAGGCGCGTCGGCCACATCTCGACGTAGGTGTGGACGAAACGACGACGACTGCGCAGGTCGCCCGAGAGCTCTCGGAGCAACCTGCGCAGTTCGCCGGCGTCGACGGTTCCTGGGTCGGACGTCATCACACCCGGTAGCCGCGCTGGCGACGGATGAGCTTGCCGAACATGCTGAGCGTCTGCAGCACGGTGATGACGCCGAGCACGGGCCAACCCGCCCAGAGGATCGTGGACTGCACGACGGGGGACAGCTGGGTCCAGACGGCGACGATCGCGATGATCGCGGCGAGGACGAAGAGCAGCGGCGCGAGGTGGGCGTTGCCCGAACCACGCTCGGCCTTGGCCTGCTCCGCCCAGTTGTCGACCTTCTTGTTCGACGCGAACTTCGACCATGCACGGATGAAGTGGCCCATACGGATCCACATGTAGAACTCGGCGGGGAACACCAGGACGGCGAAGAGGATGTCGCGGGTGTTGCGCTTCTTCATCGACAGCGCGATGCGGAGGTTGAGAAGGATCGCGACGACCGGCGGGATGAGCCACACCGGGCTGAACACGAAGGCGTGGATCGACAGCGAACCGGCGAGCAGCACGATGAAGAGGATGCGCGTGACGATGTTGAGGAGCATCTCGGCGTTCTCGAGCCACCGCAGTCGGAGGTTCGGGTGGAACGGCTGCCCCTTGGTGTCGCCGCGCTGGCCCGGCCACATGAGCTCGATGGCGCCGTAGTTCCACTTGACCTGCTGCGCGTCGAGGGAGCGGACCGTCGTCATACCGCCGACGTCGGCGCGGGCGCGGGCGCTGATCTTTGTGAGGTACCCGGCGCTCTTGATCTGCAAGGAGAGGAGCGAGTCCTCGACCTCGGAGTCCTTCACCCACGGGGTGGACTGGTGGTTCTGCTCCATGGCGTCGCGCAGCGCCTGGACGGAGAAGATGGAGTACTGCCCGCCGAGCACGGCCATGTTGCGGCCTCGCAGCATGTTCTGCATGTTGAACGCGGCGAACTGCGTGCGCTGGCCGGCGATGAGGAAGGCCGGGATGATCTGCTTCTTGAACGGCTCGTCGTCGATCGAGAAGATCGCGGAGATACCGCCGATGCGGGTGTCCGAGACGATCTCCGCTTCGAGGGACTCGATGGCCGTCGGGTCGGCGACCGTGTCGCCGTCGACGCCGAGGAGGTAGTCGTACCCCTCGACGAGCGTGAAGCCGTAGTTCAGCGCACCGACCTTCTTGTCGGGGTTCTTGCCGATGTCGTGGATGAACACCTCGGTGAACTGTTCGTACCCGTGCTCGTCGACCTTCGAGTGCGGGCCGGCGTAGGGTGCTGCGACGTCGACCGAGCGGTCGGTGGTGTTGTTGATGACCACGTGGATCACGTCGGGCATCCGCGTCTGCTCGAGCAGGGAGGCCAGGACGGCCGGCAGCGACTCCTCCTCGTTGTAGGCGGGGATGATGCAGCCGATGGTGGCCCGGTACTCGGGAAGCGAGTTGACCGAGTCGATGAATTCGTTCGCATACGCTTCAAGTTCGGGCGCGAGAAGCGGCTGGGTCTGAATGTACCGAGGGTCAGCCTGCTGTGCGGCGGGCCGAGTGTTGTCGGGTCGCGCTTCGAGTTCTGACATCAGAGGTCCTGTTCTGAGGGGGCCGGATACAGCGGTTCGCGCTGTAGAGCCAACTCTGCCGCGCCGGGTGCTGGTTTGGCGCGCGAATGCGATAGCGTCGGCTCAGGATTTCCTCAAGATTCGCTGTGCCCCCAGTTCAGGGGGTCGCGCGACGTCCTGAGCATCGCCCGACCACCCCTCCGAACCCCGCCAGGAGTCCCATGTCCCAGCAGCCCAGCCCGGTGCGGAACCGGCGCCTCGTCCACGCCGCGCAGCTCGCGACCGCAGCGCTCCTCGTCCTCGGCCTGAGCGCCTGTGGGACCCCGCCGTGGGAGGAGCCAGGTGCCGGGCCGACGGCGTCGCCGCGGACCTCGAAGACGCCGAAGCCGACGGTCAGTGCCATCACGAACGAACTGGCGAGCGGGAGCGCGAAGCACTCCCTGACGGCGGGGTCGGCGACGCTCTCGGTCGACTACTGGTCGACGCTCTCGATGGACGCGTGGACGGCCGACGTCAACAAGCCCGTGAGCTTCTCACTGAGCGGCATCCTCACCCCCGACGACCTCCAGGCGCTCTACCTGTCGCGGGTGACGCTCACGACGACCGTCCACGGGCCCACCGGGCAGCTGGAGTCGCCGGCACCGTTCACGGACCAGTCGACGGTGGCCCCCGGGTACCTGATCAAGGCGCCGTACAGCTACAGCCAGACCTTCGTGCTCCCTGAGGTGGACAGCGCCGCCACCGGCGTCACGCTGACGATCACCTACGAACTGCTCGTCCAGGCGACCCCGACGTCGGCAGAGTACGCGAAGCAGACCGCGGTGGACACACTGACCATCGCGATCGCCCAACCGGAGTGATCGCGGGACCTCGCCTGCTCGGCGAGGTCCTCAGGCGCCCGCCGCCGTTGACGCGGCGAGGACGGTCCGGTTGCCTCCGGCGTCGGACGCGCGGAGGCTGGCGTCCCTGGCCGCTCGGGTGAGCACCCCGACGTTGTAGCCGAGGTAGTCGGTGAGGGCGATGCCGATGCTCGCGGTGGGGCGGAGCCGGGGCGTCGTCTCCACGGGGTGGTCGAGCAGACCGTCCTGGATGCCGGCCGCCGCCTGCAGCGCCGCGTCGACGTCCACCGCGGGCGTCGCGATGAGGAGGCATCCCGCGCCGTCCTCCCCGATGTCGGAGAGCGTCGGTCCGTGCCGACGGATCGAGGAGATGAACCCCCCGGCGACCTCGCTGCTGAAGTTCGAGCCGAACGCCGTCGTCATCTCGTCGAGGTCGTCGAGCCGGATGTGCAGGATCGCGAGCTGTTCGTCGTGGAAGTTGGCGCGCTCCAGCCAGTCGTCGGCGATCCTGATGAAGGACTCGTGCAGGAGGACGTCGTCACCGGTGTACGCGACGATGCTGCCGTGTCGGCGGCTCGCCGGGGCGGCCCGTTCGGCGCGGAGGACGGACAGCACCACGGTCGCCACGATCAGGAGGGCGATGAGGAGGAGCGAGGAGGCGACCGTCCCGAAGAACGTAGTGAAGAACCTGCCTGACGAGCCCTCGACGAGGAAGACGACGAACCGTGCCGTGAAGAACACGGCGGCGATGCCGAGCACGACGGTGAACCCCCGCGTGCTCGGGTTGTCGCGCATCGCGCCGGTGAGGGTCTCGGCGGTCCCGAGCCCGGCGAACAGTGCGATGCACGCGAACGTCACGCCCGATCCGGCCCACGGCCCGCCGGACGGACCAGCGGCGAGGGCTGCCACGACGGTGACCGTCGCGCCGACGAGGGAGATCCACAGCAGATTCGACCGACCGTTGAACAGTCGGGCTCCGGACCACAGCGCGGCGATGCTCAGGACGTAGCCGCCGTTCCCCGCCGCGGTGGCCCACCAGGCGTCGGGGCTGAGCGCACCGACCACGTAGGAGAAGCTCGTGAACATCCCCGCCATGTACGACACGGACCACACCCGCCCGCTGGCGTCGTCCTTCCGCATGAAGGTGTTGACGATGAACGTCGCACCGCAGACGAAGATCACGAGCGCGTTGATCACGGCGACGGTCTGCGTGTCGAGGGTCATTCGGTCCGGCCTCTCGGAATACGGACGACCGCGGTGGTGCCCTCGCCCAGGACGCTGTGGAGCGTCAGGTCACCGCCGTGGAGTCTGACGATGTCGCGACTGATGGCGAGGCCGAGCCCGCTGCCGTGCACGGTCGAATTGCGGACGAGGTCCGAACGGAAGAACCGCTCGAAGAGTTTCGGCTGGTCCTTCTCCGAGATGCCGATGCCCGTGTCGCGCACGATCACCCAGGCCGTGTCGCCCTCGGCCGTGACACCGACGCTCAGTTCACCGCCGTCACGGTTGTACTTGATGCCGTTCGACAACAGGTTGTCGACGACCTGGCGGAGCCGGAACGGGTCGGCGAAGAGCGGCACCGCTTCCTCGTCGTGGCGGACGATGGTGATGTTCCGCTCGGCGGCGAGGTGCGCGAGCGACTCGACCGCGACGTCGACGATCTCGCGGAGTTCGCAGTCGGAGCGCTTGAGCGCCATCGTCCGGTTCACGTCGCGGGAGGCGGCGAGGATGTCGGCGATGAGTTCCAGGAGTCGGTCGCCGTTGGTCTGCGCGATCGTGAGTTGCTTCGCGACACGGGGCGGCAGCTCAGGGTCGTCGAGCGCGAGGTCGAGGTAGCCGAGGATCGAGGTGAGCGGCGTCCGGAGCTCGTGCGACACGGACGCGACGAGGTCGTCCCTCGCCCGGATCGCGTTGATCTCCGTCGTGACGTTCCGCGAGACGAGGACGGTGCCGTCGTACCCGCCCTCGTGGTCGTAGAGCCGCCGAGAGGTGAGTGCGAGGGCGACCCGCTCGGTGCCGGGAGCTCCGAGCCAGACGGTCAGGTTCTCGAACTCCTCACCACGACGCGCCCGGATGTAGGGCTTGTCCTGCGGTTCGAGCGGCGTCAGCCCGTCCTCCGCCCACACCGGGAGGTCGGGGTTGACGTCGGACAGTTCGCCCACCTCGTCCTGCAGGCGGGTCTGGAACCGGTTCACCATCGCCCTGGCGCCGATGCGGTCGAAGCGGACCACGCCGAAGTTGACCGCGTTCAGGATCTCCGCGAGGCGGCTCTCCTGATCCTGGGCGCGCCAGAGGGCGGTCTCCAGCTGGCCGGCCTGCTTGTTGAGGAGCACCCGCTGGGCTTCCGTCCGTTTCGCCGTCATCGCTGTGGACACGGCGACGAATCCGAGCACCATCGGAAGGATGACGAGACCGGGGAGGTTGGCGAGGGTGATCTGCCCCGGGGTCATGGCCAGCGTCGACCAGGTCGACGCGCATACGAGGACGATGGCGGTGACGGCCCCCGAGAGTCCGAAGGCCGTCGCCATCCAGATGGTCGGGAAGACCCAGAGGAGGCCGGCGCCGATCACGGGTTCGCCCTGCCGGATGAACGCGATGGCGATGATGTCGAGGATGGGGAGCGCGATGAGGAGCCGCGGCACCTGATGCCAGGGAACGATCGGAGCGAGCGCCGTCGCGATGAACGCGAGGATGACGCCGACGTAGAACAGGACGGAGTTGTCCTCGACACCCTGGAACAACAGCGTCGCGAACAGGATGGCGACGACGGCCAGTCCGAAGAGGAGCTGCGGGAAGGCGCTGTACCCGGTCATCCGTCCGACGCGTCGGGGGACCTCCACGGCGTGCGGGCCGGTCCTCACGGGGCCGGTGTCGCCGCCGCTCGCCGACCCGTGGGTGGCGCTGGACCGCGACTCGTCGGACGGGGGCGTCCGTTCTCCGGTCGGCTTCGCGGGCATGGGTTGAGAGTACCGCGATCGGGGGGTACGCGGTGCGCAACGCGCACGTCGGTGCCGACCACGGATCCCCGGGCCGGGACTTACCGGGTTCCCCAGTCGTAGAGCTGCTTGTGCAGGCGCAGATAGACGAAGGTCTCGGTTCCCGCGACGCCGTCGATCGTGCGGATGTCGTCGTTCAGGAGCGCGATGAGCTCCTCGTCGTCCTCGCAGACGACCTCGACCAGGAGGTCGAAGGATCCGGCCGTGAGCACCACGTAGTCCACGGCGGCCAGGCCGGCCAGGCGGTCCGCGACGACGCGGGTGTCACCCGCCACCCGCACACCGATCATCGCCTGGCGTGTGAAGCCGAGCTGCATTGGGTCGGTGACCGCGACGATCTGGATGACCCCGGACTCCGTGAGCTTCTGCACCCGCTGCCGGACGGCCGCCTCGCTGAGCCCGACCGCCTTCCCGATCTCGGCATAGGAACGGCGTCCATCGGTCTGCAGCTGCTCGATGATCGCCTTCGAGGTGTCATCGGGCTGGGCCGCCTTCGAATGCGGATCGGAGCTCGCTCGTATCATGCGTCGATCATGGCAGCGGCGCCCACCTGCGGCAAGCGGATCCGCAGGGCTGGGCGACCGCGGCCGACGGATCCGTCATTCCGCTCGCCGATCCCCGTTCTGGAATCGGAGGAGCGGCGTGGGGCGGTCGGGCGGCGCATCGGTACCGTACTATCGTCGATGGTGCATCAGCCACCGCCAGCCGTATTAGAGGAGCAGACGTGACCGAGCACGGGCAACGGATCGTCACGCTGCCCGGCGGACGTCGGCTTTCCCTGGCGTGGGCCGGGATGACGGACGTGGGCAAGCGGCGCGAGCTGAACGAGGACGCCTTAGTGGCACTGCCTCCTGTGTTCGCCGTCGCCGACGGCATGGGTGGCCACTCCGCCGGGGAAGTCGCGAGCGCCGCGGTCGCCCACCGTCTGACCCTTGCGACCGACGGTGCGGAGATCCTCACCGTGGACGGCCTCGTCGACGCGCTGCGCATGGCGGTGGCCGACATGATCGACACCGCGGAAGAGGGCGAGCTCGGTATGGGCACGACCGTCACCGGCGTCGTGTTGACGGCCGACGAGGGCGAGGGCAGGGTGGCGGTCTTCAACATCGGCGACTCGCGCGTGTACCGCTTGCAGGACGGCGAGCTCGTCCAGATGACCGAGGACCACTCGATCGTGCAGGAACTCATCCGTGCCGGAGCGATCAGCCCGGAGGAGGCCGAGTTCCACCCCAACAGCAACATGATCACCCGGGCCGTCGGTCCGTCCGACGATCCGGTGCCGGACGTCGAACTCTTCCCGATCCAGGGTGGCGCCCGATGGCTCGTGTGCTCCGACGGGCTCACCAAGGAACTCACCGATCACGGGATCTGGTACTTCCTCACCGAGGGGAGCACCCCCGTCGACGCCGCGGAGCTGCTCCTGCGCGCCGCGCTCGACAACGGCGGTCGTGACAACGTCTCGGTCGTGGTCCTCGACATCGCCGAGCTCGACGACGCGGCGGACGAGCCCCAGGAGCAGCCGGGCTCCTGAGCCCGCTCCACAGCCTCCGTCCTCGGCCTGGCCACTCCACGAGGCCGGGTCCGGCGATGTCCCGACCCGTCGCCGTGCTGCACTGGGACCATGAGCCCCACGGACGTCACCGCTTCGGCGATCGCATCGCACCGGACCACCACGCCCCCGGCCCGGCTGCACGCGCCGCGCAAGCCGGAGGAGGCGGCGTCCGGTTCGCTCCCGATCCTCGCGAGCATCGCGCCCGTCGTCGGGTCGCTCGCCCTGTTCGCCATCACCCGATCACCGGTCACGCTCGTCTTCGCCGCGCTCGGTCCCCTGATCGCCGTCGCCGGGTTCGTCGACGCGCGTTGGACGCGCCGTCGGCGTGGGCGACGGGCGCGAGCCGCCTATCGCCTTGCCGCCGACGAACTGGAGCGCGAGATCGAGCGAGCCCACGCCGTGGAACGCGAGGAGCTGCGCACCCTGCATCCGGCGGGTCGGTCGCTCGAGCTCCTCGACGGCCCGGACCGCGCACGATGGCGCGTCCCCGACCACCGACGAACCCTGGTGAGCGTCGGCCGCGGCCAGACCGCCAGCTCCGTCCGAGTCGACGCCGCGGCCGACGACGAGCGATGGGCGTGGGCGGCGCGGCTCTCGGACGCGCCCGTCGTCGTCGACGCGGCCGAGGGGATCGGCATCGTCGGCGGGAGGGTGCTTGCTCGTGCGGTGGCTCGCAGCATCCTGGTCCAACTCGGCCGTCAGCTGCCCCCGCATGCGGCCGAGTTCACCCGCGACGCCGCCCCCGGTTCCGACGTCGAGGGCGCACCCTGGGCCTTCCTCGACGACCTGCCACACCGATCGGCGGCGATCGCGGTCGACCCGTTCCAGAGCGGGCGCGACGTCGAGTCCGTCAGGGTCTCGATCTCCGAACGGTGGCAGACAGGCACCGCCACGCCGGCCCGTCAGGTGGGACGCCCTCCAGCCGGTGGCGTGCTCGTCGCGCTGTCCGACACGATCGAACTCCTCCCGACGAGATGCCGGCACCTCCTCGTCCTCGATGCCGACGGGCGGACGACACTGGCCGACGGAACCGGAGCATCGCCGTCCGTCACCGTGGCCCCGACACTCCTGGCCGAGGCCGAGGCACAGCACCTCGTCGGTGCGCTCGCCGCGGCCGCGCTGACGACGGGGGAGTCCCCGATGCTCTCGAGCCTGCCGTCGAACGTCGCCTTCGAGGAGGTGGGTCCGGTCCGGGGGCGGCGCCCGCATGATGAGGCAGGCTGGGCACCCGACGCACTCCGTGTCCCCATCGGGCTCGGAACGGACGGCGAGGTTACCCTCGACCTCGCGGCGGACGGACCGCATGCCCTGGTCGGCGGCACGACGGGGAGCGGGAAGAGCGAGCTGTTGATCACCTGGATCACGGCGCTCGCCGCACGGTCCTCACCACGGGAGCTCTCGTTGCTGCTGGTCGACTGCAAGGGTGGCGCCTCGTTCGGTGCCGTCGAATCACTGCCGCACGTGGTGGGTATGGTGACCGACCTCGAGCCGGGTGCCGCGGAACGGGTCGTGTCGAGTCTGCGCGCGGAACTCCGGCACCGGGAGCGGATCCTGGCACGGTTCGGGGCTCGCCATCTCCTGGACAGCGCCCTCGCGCCCGACGATCGACCGGCGCGGCTCGTGGTGGTGGTGGACGAGTTCCAAGCGCTCCTGGACGCCAGCCCACACTTGCACCAGGTCTTCGCAGACCTCGCTGCGCGTGGTCGATCGCTCGGACTCCATCTGATCCTCTGCAGCCAGCGTCCGGCGGCCGTCGCGGCCGACGCCATCCTCGCCAACTGCACCCTGCGCCTCTCGCTCAGGGTCACCTCCCGCCAGGACAGCACGGCGATCCTCGGCGTGGCCGACGCCGCTGCACTCCCCGCAGGGACACCTGGTCGCTGCATCGTCTGGAACGGCGAGGGGCGGGTCGTCTTCCAAGCCGCCGTCACGAGTCCTGGTGATCTCACGGCGGTGCGCGAACGCTGGCGCCACGCGCCCCGCCCTCGACGTCCCTGGTTGGATCCGCTCCCGTTCAGCCTCCCGCTGCAGGCCGTCCTCGAACTGGATTCCGGCCGGACCGACGGCCAGACGCTCGCCGGCGACGAGACGGATGGTGAGGGCATCGTCTTCGGACTCGCCGACCTTCCCGAGGAGCAGGCACAACGACCGGCGATCTGGCGGCCGTCGACCGACGGATCATTGCTGGTCCTCGGTGCCGGACGCTCCGGCCGGACGTCCTTCCTGGACACGGTCGAGGCCTCGGCACGAGGTCGATGGCGGGTCGAGCGCGTGGCGCACGATGCCGAGCAGGGCTGGGACGTCATCATGGCGCTGGCCGAACCGCTCCGCCCGCCTGAGAGGATCCTGCTGCTCGTCGACGACGTCGAGTCGCTGCTGGCGACCGCCGGAGACGAGCACGGAGCCGCGCTCCGCGAGGCGATCCTGACCCTCCTCCGCGATGGCGGACGCCGCGGGGTCAGCGTCGTCCTGGTGGCCTCGCGGGTCGGCGGCGTGGTCCATCGCTTCTCGGCTCACCTGGACAGCACCGTGGTGCTGCGGCTCGCGGATCGTCAGGATCATCTCGTCGCCGGCGCTCCGGCGAGTTGCTTCGACCCGCGGCGCCCGGCCGGACGCGCGCACTGGCAGGACGCGGAGGTGCAGATCGCGATCACGTCACCGCTGCCGCACGGGGCACCCATGACCGATGCCCACCGGTGGCGGCCGGCACCCGGCAGCACGACGGTCGTCGTGACCCGCGCACCGGGTGTGCTGCGTTCGGCGCTGCAGCAGCGCGACACCTCGCACGCCGAGGTGCGGCTGATCGAACCGGCGGCAGAACCGTTCCCGCACCCGATGGTCGCGGGGAACCGGAACGATGCGTTCCGACACGACGATCCGGCGGCCGTGATCGTGCTCGTCGACCCGGAGACGTGGTCGTCAGGTCGACTGGTGGTCGGGCGGGACCTCCCGCCGCGGGTGGCGCGGGCGGACCTCGTGATCCATGCCTGTTCAGCCGCGGACTTCCGGCAGGTGACGCGGAGCCGGGAGCTGCCGCCGCTGCTCGGCTACGCGAGCGGTCGGGCCTGGTGGTGGCGCGCCGGCGAGCCGAGCCGACGGGTCGATCTGCTTGATGACTGAATCACTCGCCGAGCAGACCGGCCCCGACGGTGATCAGACAGCCGTGACGGTGATGCGACCGACGACCGCTGCGCCGCCGTGGACGGCGAGGTCGAGCTCGGGTTCGAGAGCGTCGACGGCCGCCGCGTCGAGCGCGCCGACCGAGACGAGCAGTCGCAGGGCCACGATCGTCGAGACCCGGAGCGAGCCGTCGAGCACCTTGAGTGCCACGGTCGCGCCACCCGGGACCGACATGACCATGACGCCCTCGGCGCCGAGCTTGGCGAACACGCCGAGGCGTTCGATGACGAGGGTGTTCGCTCGGCCCGGACCGTCGAGCGCCCAGCCGTCGGCGAGGACCGCCGCGGTGAGCAGCCCGGCGTTCCGGTACAGGGCGAACGGCGAGGTCGGCGATGAGTTGACGACGCGCCCGATGCCGCGCGCGAGCCCGGTGAGGGAGATCGCGTGCACGGGGGCACCGCAACCGTCGACGCCGCTCGCGGCCGGCTTCTCGCCGGTGAACCGCTCGATGGTGTCGCGGACAGCGAGCTGCAGCGGGTGCTCGGGATCGAGGTACGTCGCCTGATCCCAGCCGTTCTGCGCACAGGCGAGCAGCATGGCAGCGTGCTTCCCGGAACAGTTCATGTACAGAGGACTCGTGCCGAGTCCGTCGCGGACGAGCTCGTCGCGCGAGGAGCGGTCGCCCGGCCAGTCGGCCGGACACTGCAGCGCCGAGTCCTCGATGCGAGCGCGTCCGAGCATGCTCCGGACGACCTGGACGTGCTTGCGCGTACCGGCGTGGCTCGCGGTGGCGAGCACGGCTTGTGCGCCCTCGAGCGAGACGCCCGCGTTCATGATCGTGATCGCCTGGAACGGCTTCAGGCAGGAGCGGGGGAAGACCGGCGCACTCGGCGTGCCGAGGCTTGCGAGCACCTCGCCTTCCGGCCCGAGGACGATCGCCGAACCGGCGTGCCTCGACTCGACGAAACCACTGCGTTCGACGACGGCGAGCTCGACGGCGTCCTCGACGCCGAAGGTCTGCGGGGCCGCCGTGCTCACAGCGCCGCGAGCGCCTGGTCGATGACGGTCATCGCGTCGGCGATGAGGTCGTCGGAGACCGCGAGGCTCGGGAGGAAGCGGAGGACGTTGCCGTAGGTGCCGGCCGTGAGGACGAGCACACCCTGCTGGGCAGCCGCGGCCGCGATGGCACTGACCGCCGCCGCGTTCGGCTCCTTCGTGGTGTCGCCCGTGCCGGGCTGGACCAGCTCCATGGCGATCATCGCGCCGATGCCCCGGACGTCGCCGATGATGTCGTACTTCCGCTGCAGCTCGAGCAGGGCTGCCGTGAGCGTCGCGCCGATGCGGTCGGCCTCGGCGAGCAGGCCGCGGGACTCGATCGATTCGAAGACCGCGACCGAGGCGGCGCACGCGACGGGGTTGCCGCCGAAGGTGCCGCCGAGCCCGCCGGGCTGGCTCGCATCCATGATCTCGGCGCGCCCGGTGACCGCGGCGAGGGGGAGGCCGCCGGCGATGCCCTTGGCGCTCAGCACCAGGTCCGGGACGAGGCCGAAGTGGGAGCTGGCGAAGTACTCGCCGGTGCGGGCCATGCCGCTCTGGATCTCGTCGGCGATGAACACGACGCCGTTGGCGGTGCACCACTCCTGCAGGGCGGGCAGGTAGCCCTCGGCGGGCACGACGAAGCCACCCTCGCCCTGGATCGGTTCGACGACCAGGCAGGCCAGGTCCGTCGCGCCGATGCGCTTCTCGAGGTAGGCGATGGTGCGCGCCGCTGCCGCCGTGCCGCTGAGGCCGTCGTGGTACGGGTAGGAGTTGGGTGCGTGGTAGACGTCGCCGGCGAACGGTCCGTAGCCGGTGGCGTACGGGGCCGCCTTGTAGTTCATCGCCATCGTCAGGTTGGTACGCCCGTGGTAGCCGTGGTCGAGCACCGCGACGGCGCGGCGACCGGTGTACTTCCGCGCGATCTTGACACCGTTCTCGACGGCTTCGGCGCCGGAGTTGACGAGCACGGACTTCTTCGGGAAGTCGCCGGGGGTGTGCTCGGCGAGGAGCTCGGCGACCCGCACGTACTCCTCGTAGGGCGTGATCGTGAAGAGCGTGTGGAGGACGTCGGCCGCCTGGTCCTGGACGGCGCCGACGACGGACGACTCGGTGTGCCCGATCGTGGTGACGCCGATACCGGCCCCGAGGTCGATGAACTGGTTGCCGTCGACGTCGACCACGATCGCACCGTGGGCGCGCTCGATGTAGACGGGCAGGACGCTCGACACGCCGTCGGACACGACAGCGGTCCGGCGAGCGTGCAGCTCCTGTGAGCGGGGCCCCGGAACGGCCGTCACGATCCGACGCTCCTGCGTCACGCTGGGGGCGGAGGCGGACGTCTGGTTCGTGGTGTCGAGCGTGTCAGTCATAGTCCTCCAGCGTAGCGCGACCTCCTGACACCGGAGCCGCTGGGCGGGCCCCCGGCGGGCAGGCCAGTGGGATACTGGTGGCATGATCTCCGGCCACCACGACTACGCCATCGGTGTCCGCTGGGACGGCGACCTCGGAACAGGTACGAGCGGCTACCGCGACTACTCCAGGGAGCTCACCGTCACCGCGGTCGGCAAACACGATCTCGAGGGTTCCGCCGACCGGCCGTTCCGGGGCGACCCTGCCCGGTGGAATCCGGAGGAGTTGCTCCTCGCGTCCCTCGCCCAGTGCCATCTGTTGTCGTACCTGCACGTCGCGGTGACCCTCGGTGTCGTCGTGACGGCCTATACGGACGACGCCGTCGGCACCATGGTCGAGGACGGTGCGGGCAGCGGTGCCTTCACCGAAGTCGTCCTCCGGCCGCGCGTGACCGTCGCGGACCACTCGATGGTCGACGCCGCGAGGGCCGGGCACGCCAGGGCGAACGAGCTGTGCTTCATCGCCAACTCGGTGAACTTCCCGGTGCGGCACGAGCCGACGATCGTCGTCGCGGGATCCGACGACGCCGTCTGACCGACTGGCCGCCGCCGGCCGGCGGCGCACCGCACGGTCCGATGCCGCGACTCAGAGTCGCTCGGGGCGCAGGGCTCGCTTGATCCGCTCGACGGCGTCCGCCGGCGGCGACTCGTTGTAGGCGTTCGCGAGTTCCTGCCCCGTGAGGGCGTGGATCGCGGACATGATCTCGTCGGTCGCCTTCCGGCGTGCGCGCCCTGACTCAGCGGCACCGTGGTGACTCACGTCGATCGGCTCACCGAAGATCACGGTGACGGGTTTGAACTTCGGGATCGTCGTGCCGACCGGCATGAGCTCGTCGGTGCCGATGAGGCCGACGGGCACCACGGTCGCGCCGGTGGTGAGCGCCAGCCAGGCGACCCCGGTCCTGCCGCGGTACAGACGTCCGTCGAGTGATCGGGTGCCCTCGGGGTAGATCGCGAAGGCGTCTCCGCCCTCGAGGATCCGCCGTCCCTGGTCGAGGGCCTCCTGGGCGGCCTGTCCGACGCCGCGTTCGACGCCCACGGCGCCGATCGAGGTGAAGAAGGTGCGCGAGACCCAGCCCTTCAGTCCCCGGCCGGTGAAGTAGTCCGACTTCGCGAGGAACTGCACGCGTCGAGGCGCACTGATGGGGATCGCGATGCTGTCGATGAACGAGAGGTGGTTGCTCGCGAGGATCACCGGGCCGCGCTTCGGCACATTCTTCCGGCCGATGATCTTCGGGCGGTAGAGCAACTTCGCCGTGGTGTTCAACACGGCCCGCCCGACGTAGTAGACGAGTCCGGGCTTGGAGGTCGGTTCCGCGGCCTCGGCCGGTTGCGTCTCCGACGATTCCCGGGCGCGTCGCTGCGTCTGCTCCTCATCGGCCATGCGGACGACTGTACTCGCGGACGCATGCGTGGGTCGGCATACTGGCCTGGCGGCGGTGCACCCGAGATGCTCGGCGCGCTGTCAGCCAGCATGGAGCCTCGTGGGTGAGACTGGACCGACCCCTCAGCAACGACCGAAAGTTCCCCTGTGCGCAAGAGCCTCTCCCTCCTGGCCGTCATCGCGTCCCTCGTGTCGTTGACGGCCTGCAGTTCGGCGACGTCGCAGTCGCAGGCGCTGGCCGGTCCGGGGGAATGCGCCGACACGAGCGCAGGCACCGCCTCCAAGGCGATCTCGGTGAGCGGCGACTTCGGCCGGATCCCGGAGGTCACCTTCGCGAAGGGCACCCTCTCGGCGGAGACGACCGAGCGCACGATCGTCGCGAAGGGCGACGGCGAGCGCGTCGATCCGGGCGACACGACGTTCGTCGAGATGTCGATCTACAACGCCGTCACGGGCTCCATCGTCGCGCAGACCGCCTACGGCGCGAGCCCGGCGACGGCGATCGTGGTCAACGACCAGAAGTACTTGAAGGGCCTCGTCCGCGCGGTCGAGTGCACGACGGTCGGCACGCGGGTCGCGGCCTTCGTGACCGCCGGTGACGGATTCGGTTCGGCGGGCTCGAGCGACGGCACGGTCCAGGCCGACCAGCCCCTCGTCGTGGTGGCCGACGTGCTCAGCACGGTCCACAGCGACGCGAAGGCGGACGGCGTTCCGCAGGAGCCCGTCGCCGGGATGCCGGCGGTCGAACTCGACTCCGCAGGCCGGCCGACGGTGACGATCCCCGAGGCGGCGGCCCCGGCCGAGCTGCAGGTCGCGGTCCTCAAACAGGGCGACGGCGCGGTGGTCCAGCCCGACGCCGAGGTCATCATCAACTACCAGGGCGTCAACTGGCGGACGGGCGAGGTCTTCGACGAGAGCTGGGGCAACGGGCCGACGAACTTCCAGCTGTCCGCCGTGGTGCAGGGCTTCTCGAGCGCGATCGCCGGCCAGCACATCGGCTCGCAGATCGTCGCGGTCATCCCGCCCGACCTCGGGTACGGGCCGGCCGGTGGCAACAGCCAGGCCGGTATCGAGGCCGACGACACGATCGTGTTCGTGATCGACATCCTCGACGCGAGCAGCACCACCGCGCCGGCAGCAGGCTGACCGTCCCACCGCCCACCGCCGTAGACTGACCGGCGTGAGACGCGTCATCATCCTCGGATCCACCGGCTCGATCGGTACGCAAGCGCTGGACGTCATCCGTGGCGACCGCGACCGCTTCGAGGTGGTCGGCCTGACCGCCGGCTCCAACGCCGAGTTGCTCGCCGAACAGGCCGCCGCGTTCCACGTCGACGACACCGCCCTGGGAGCGGACGACGCCGAACGGCTGATCCGGAGCGTCGACGCCGACGTGGTGCTCAACGGCATCACGGGTTCCATCGGGCTCGGACCGACGCTCGCGGCCCTCGAGACCGGTCGGACGCTCGCGCTGGCGAACAAGGAGTCACTCATCGTCGGCGGCGACCTCGTCCGACGCATCGCGGCTCCCGGCCAGATCGTGCCGGTCGACTCCGAACATTCGGCGATCGCCCAGGCGCTCCGCTCGGGCACCCCGGCGGAGGTCCGTCGGCTCGTGTTGACCGCCTCGGGCGGTCCGTTCCGTGGTCGGGACCGTGCCTCGCTGGCCGATGTCACCCCGGCAGAGGCCCTCGCCCACCCCACCTGGGACATGGGCCTCGTCGTGACCACCAACTCCTCGACCCTCGTCAACAAGGGCCTCGAGGTGATCGAGGCGCACCTGCTGTTCGACGTCCCGTACGACCGCATCGAGGTCACCGTCCACCCGCAGTCGATCGTCCACTCGATGGTCGAGTTCGTCGACGGCTCGACGATCGCACAGGCCTCCCCGCCCGACATGCGGTTGCCCATCTCGCTCGGCCTCGACTGGCCGAACCGGGTCGGCGGCGTCGGTGTCCCGCTCGACTGGACCGTGCCGCAGCAGTGGACCTTCGAACCGCTCGACCACGAGGCGTTCCCCGCGGTGCGCCTCGCGAAGCTCGTCGGTGGACAGGGCCGGACCTACCCGGCGGTGTTCAACGCCGCGAACGAGGAGGCGGTCGAGGCGTTCCACGCCGGGCGACTCGGCTACCTCGGCATCCTCGACACCGTGCGGGCGGTCGTGGACGACCACGAGGCGCCCGAGGGCGAACTCACCCGGGAGGCGCTCGCCGAGGCGGAGCGTTGGGCGAGGGCGCGCGCGCAGCAGCGGATCGGTTGACGCCCCTCGTCGCCCGTCCAGACCCTCAGGGCGTCCGCACAGCCGGCGCGCAGTCGGGGCCGTCCTGGCGCGAGTAAGGTTGCGCCGTGGAAACCGTCCTCCTCTACATCCTCGGCATCGTCATCGTGCTCGTGGGCCTCATCGTGTCCATCGGGCTGCACGAGGTCGGTCACCTCGTGCCGGCGAAACTGTTCGGGGTGCGTGTCACCCAGTACATGATCGGATTCGGGCGCACCATCTGGTCGCGCCGGAAGGGTGAGACGGAGTACGGCGTGAAGATGATCCCGCTCGGCGGGTACATCTCCATGATCGGCATGTTCCCACCGAAGCAGCCCGGCGAGGCCGCGCGGAACGCGAGCACCGGCTTCTTCGACACCCTCGTTCAGGACGCACGTGAGGCGAGCGCCGACACCATCGGCGCCGGCGACGAGGAGCGCACCTTCTACCGTCTGCCCGTCTGGAAGCGGATCGTCGTGATGCTCGGCGGTCCGACGATGAACCTCGTGCTCGCCATCCTGTTCATCGGCATCGCGGTGTCCGGGTTCGGTGTGCCGCAGCAGAGCAGCACGCTGACCTCCGTGTACGAATGTGTCCTGCCGTCGACGAGCGAACGCCAGAGCTGCGCATCCGGCGACCCGGAGAGCCCGGCCGCCGCAGCCGGCCTGAAGCCGGGAGACACGATCCTGTCGATCCAGGGCACCCCGGTCACCACCTTCGCGGAGGTGTCGGCGGCGGTGCAGCGCTCGCCCGGCGAGCCGCTCGCCCTCGAGGTCGCCCGCGGTGATGGACGACTGGACCTCACCCTGACGCCGCTGCTCCTCGAGCGGGACATCGTGGACGCCGACACCGGCAAGATCGTGACGAACGCCGACGGCTCGCCCAAGACCCACGAGGTCGGCTTCGTCGGGATCACGCCGCAGCAGCAGATGGTCGCTCAACCGGTCACCGCCATCCTGCCGACGGTCGGCGACACCATCGCCCGCACCGCGAACATCATCCTCAACCTGCCGCAACGGCTCATCGACGTCGGGCAGGCGGCCTTCGGTCCCGGGGAGCGCGATCCGAACGGCCCGATGAGCGTCGTGGGCGTCGGACGGGTCGTCGGTGAGGTCGTCAGCCTCGACCAGATCCCGGTCGCGTCGAAGGCGGCCACGGTGTTCGGCATCCTCGGCTCGCTCAACGTCGCGCTGTTCGTCTTCAACCTCATCCCCCTGCTGCCCCTCGACGGCGGTCACGTCGCCGCAGCGCTGTGGGAGGCCCTCCGGCGCGGTGTCGCGAAGGTCTTCCGCCGCCGTGATCCCGGCCCGGTCGACGCGGCGAAGCTGATCCCGCTGACCTTCGGCGTGGTCATCGTGCTGGGCGGCATGAGCGCCCTGCTCGTCTACGCGGACATCGTCAAGCCCGTCAACCTCTTCGGATAGTCGCGACGCGCCCGTAGGCCGGGTGCTCCGAGAACGTTGTACTCCCGGGGGAGTACGGACCGTGCACCGCGGAGCCGACGCCACGGGCGAGGCCCGCGGGTACCATGCAGGGATGCCATCGGTCGAGACGAGCGCGGCGCACGGGCGCCAAAGCGACGGTCGCTTCGGCGATCCGCTGATCCGCCAGGGCCGACCCGTCTGGCGGCTGTGGGCTCCTGTGGTCGTCTCCTTCGTCGTCCAGGTGCCGGCGACCGCCGCCCTCGCGCTCCATGGCTCACTCGCCGCAGGAGCCGACGCTTCCGCATGGTCGCGCGTCTCGGCCGTGCTGACGGTGCTCGGTGCCGTCCTGGCCCTGCTCGCCGCCCGGCGATCGCCCGGCCCGACGGTCGCCGTCGTGGCCGTCCTCTCTGGCGCCTCCATGCTCACGGGCCCGGTGTGGGGACCGCCGGCCGTGGCCCTCGCGTTCGCCGCCGGATCGGGGATCGTCCGCGGGGCGCGCGGCTGGGCCTACCTCTCGCTGGGGCTCGCCTGGGTGCTCCCGCTGGCCGCTGCCCTCGCCGTCGGTTGGGGGCTGTCCGGTTTCCGGATCGGGGTCACCTCGGTCCTCGTCGTGATCGCCGTCCTCCTCGCCGAGGGCCTCCGGACGCGGCGCGAACAGCTCCAGGCGTTCCGGATCCGCCAGGGGGAGCGCCGCGCCTCAGCCGCGCAGGAGGAGCGCGTCCGCATCGCGCGTGACCTGCACGACGTCATCGCGCACTCGCTCGCGCAGATCGCCGTGCAGGCCGGGATGGGGCTCCACCTCATGGACTCCCAGCCGGAACGTGCGAGGGAAGCGCTCACCAACATCAGGATGGCGAGCACGGCCTCGCTCGACGAGGTGCGCGGACTCCTCGACGTCCTCCGAGGCTCCGACGGCTCGGCCGATCCGGCGACCGGCGCGCCGACCCGCCCGGGGCCGGACCTCACCGCGCTGCCGCTGCTCGCCGATGCCCTCCGCGAGCAGGGTGTCGAGGCGGTGCTGGAGCAACACCTCACCACGCAGCCCGGCACTGCCGTGCAGTCGGCGCTGTACCGCATCGCTCAGGAGAGCGTCACGAACGTCCTCCGGCATGCGCGTGCACGGCGGGTCGCCATCGAACTCGTGGAAGCGGACGGTGTGTACCGCCTGTGCGTGACCGACGACGGGGTCGGGGCGCCGCCGGGTCCTGCGGAGCGCGGGAACGGGCTGCTCGGGATGACCGAGCGCGCCGAACTCCTGGGCGGCACGCTCGAGACGGGACGCGGCCCGCTCGGCGGGTTCCGTGTCGAGGCGCGCGTCCCGGTGCGAGGTGTCGCATGATCCGCGTGGTCGTCGCCGACGATCAGGCGCTCATCCGTGGTGGGTTCCGCGCCCTGCTCGACGCCGAGCCCGACATCGCGGTCGTCGGCGAGGCGGCGACCGGCGACGCGGCGCTCGAGCTGGTCCGTCGCGAGCACCCGGACGTCGTGCTCATGGACATCAGGATGCCGGGTGGTGATGGTCTCGCCGCGACCGAGCTGATCGTCGCCGACCCGGCGCTGGGGTCGACCCGCATCATCGTCGTGACCACGTTCGAGCTCGACGAGTACGTCGCGCAGGCCATCCGCGCCGGCGCGAGTGGGTTCCTGGTGAAGGACACGGAGCCCGCCGAACTCATCCGAGCGGTCCGGGTGGTGGCGTCGGGTGACGCCCTCCTGTCGCCGGGGGTCACGAGACGCCTCCTGACCCAGGTCGCCGGGGTCATCGCGGCGCCGCTCGACGACGCAGCGATCGTCGGCCTCACGGAACGCGAGCGTGAGGTGCTGGCGCTCGTCGGGCGAGGCCTCACCAACGAGGAGATCGGCGGCGCCCTGTTCCTCAGCCCGCTCACCGCGAAGACCCACGTGTCGCGCATCATGTCGAAGTTGGCCGCGCGTGATCGGGTCAGGCTCGTCGTCATCGCCTACGAGACCGGGCTGGTCAGCCCCGGTTCCTGAGCGGAGCACGGCCTACTCCCCGGGGAGTCCCGCGAACGGTCCCGTCGTCGGATGCGTGCGGCCGACCGCCGGAGGAGGCTCGAGGTCGTGATGCGGACGACGGTCGTCGTCGCCCGCCCGACGAACGGAGTCCCTCGTGTCCACCTCCCTGACCATGCTCGCCACGACCGCCATGCACCCGGGTTGGAACGGGCCGGGGTCCCACCTCCTGTGGCTCGCGCTCATCCCGGTGTTCTGGATCGCCGTGATCGCCCTCGTCGTCGCGCTCGTCGGTCGACGGTGGCGTCGCCGCGCCTGGGCCGGAACGTCTCCGGACGGCCGCCAGGGGCCGCCGTGGGCCTGGCGTCATGAGGGGACACGGACCGCCGAGCAACTGCTCGCCGAGCGGTTCGCCCAGGGTGAGGTGGACGAGGCCGAGTACCGCGAACGGCTCGGCGTCCTGCGGTCGAACCGCGAGGCTCCGCCCACCCGCTGACCGCCGATCGCGACGTCCCAGCCGGCATTCAGCCCACGGGGAGCCTGCGGGGCGTCGCGCGCGTAAGCTGAGGCTCGTGGTAGCTATCAATCTGGGTCTTCCGTCGGTTCCCGAGACGCTCAGCCCGCGACGCAAGTCGCGACAGATCAAGGTCGGCAAGGTCCTCGTCGGCGGTGACGCCCCGGTGAGCGTCCAGTCGATGACGACGACCCAGACGACGAACATCAACGCGACCCTCCAGCAGATCGCGGAGCTCACCGCCTCCGGTTGCGACATCGTCCGCGTCGCGGTCCCGACCCGCGACGACGCAGAGGTGTTGCCGATCATCGCGAAGAAGAGCCAGATCCCGGTCATCGCCGACATCCACTTCCAGCCCGCCTACGTGTACGCGGCGATCGACGCGGGTTGTGCGGCGGTCAGGGTCAATCCCGGCAACATCCGGAAGTTCGACGACCAGGTCGGCGAGATCGCCCGTCGGGCGAAGGCGGCCGGTGTCTCCCTCCGCATCGGCGTCAACGCCGGCTCCCTCGATCCACGCTTGCTGCAGAAGTACGGCAAGGCCACACCGGAGGCCCTCGTCGAGAGCGCCGTCTGGGAGGCCAGCCTCTTCGAGGAGCACGACTTCCACGACTTCAAGATCTCGGTCAAGCACAACGACCCGGTCGTCATGGTGAAGGCCTACCGACTCCTCGCGGAACGTGGTGACTGGCCCCTGCACCTCGGCGTGACCGAGGCTGGTCCGTCGTTCCAAGGCACGATCAAGAGCGCGACCGCTTTCGGCATCCTGCTCTCCGAAGGGATCGGCGACACCATCCGTGTGTCGCTCTCGGCCCCGCCGGCGGAGGAGATCAAGGTGGGCCTGCAGATCCTGCAGTCGCTGAACCTCCGCGAGCGGAAGCTCGAGATCGTCTCCTGCCCGAGCTGTGGACGCGCCCAGGTCGACGTCTACAAGCTCGCGAACGACGTCACCGACGGCCTGGAGGGGATGAGCGTCCCACTCCGCGTCGCCGTCATGGGCTGTGTCGTGAACGGTCCGGGGGAGGCCCGTGAAGCCGACCTCGGCGTCGCCAGCGGGAACGGCAAGGGGCAGATCTTCGTGAAGGGTGAGGTGATCAAGACGGTCCCGGAGTCCGAGATCGTCGCGACGCTCATCCAAGAGGCCAACCGGCTCGCCGCCGAGATGCCGGCCGACGACAGCTCCACGGGCGCACCCGTGGTCACCGTCGGCGCGAACTGACCGGGTCGCGCTGTTCCCGTCGACGGTGGCACCGCCTGATCGGGCGGCACCACCGTCGTGATCGTCAGCGAGCCGTCCGGTGCCGGGCGCCGCGCGGAGCCCGCATGGTCGGCTCCGGTTCGATCGGCTCCAGCCGGCGTGACGGGATCGGTCGCCGCTCGGCAGGTCTGATGCCGCGCGCGCGGCGCACCAGGCGGCGGGCGATCTGGATCGGCCGACCGATGACGAAGGCGACCGTCCCGAGGACGCTCGTGTCGGCTCGACCGAACGCCCGGCGTCGCTCCCAGCCCGTGCGGAGCATGCCGCCCCGGCTCTGTCGGGCCCGCGGACGGATCGGCAGGACACCACGGTCGCGGGCGGCGAAGGCCACCTCGGACCGCTCGATCCAGTCGTCCTCCTCTTCGGGGTGGAAGTAGTTCTGCTGGAGCCAGTCCTCGTTCGGGTGGCGGAACCGCGCGGCCATGAGCTCATCCTTGGACGCCAGCAGGCCACTGCCCTCGAAGACGCTGTTGATGAGCGCCGGATCGACGCCGAAGTCGTCGAGCACGATGACCGGGACCCCGGCCGCCACGGCCTCGATCGCCGCGGTGGAGCTCACCGTGACGAGACCGGCCGCGTGGCCGAGGTGCACGGCCATCGACCCGGTGGCGACCCTGAGATTGGTGGGGATCGGGCCGGTGAGGAGGGTGTCGAAGGGGAAGTGCTCGTGATGCGTCTGGGGGTCGCCGGCGAGCCCTCGGACCTTGATGACGACGTCGAGGTCCCGATGCCGGTTCGCGAGGGTCCGCAGCCAGGAGATGATCCGCAGCCGGTCGCCGCGATCGGCCGGAACGGTCGCCTGCGCCGCGAACACGACCCGGGTCCGTGGTGCCGGATCGACGTCGACGGCGGGCGGCCGGGTCGGGGCGACGGCGAGGAACGGCAGGGTGGCGAGCGCGAAGGCCGGCTCGACCCCGTGCTCCGCGGCGAGTTCCCGGTAGGCCGCGACCTCGCGGTGGCTGTGCAGGATGAAGACGTCCGCCTGGGCGCGGAGGAAAATCCCCTTCCACTTCGCGGGGATGGAGATGCCCGGCAGACCCGTGAGGAGGACCGGGCGGGTGGTGCGCCCCAGCGCGAGTAGCTCGGAGATGACGACCTCCGCGACCGGCCCCCTGGTCGAGACGAAGACGCCGTCGGGGCGCTCGGATCCGACGAAGGCGATCAACTGGCGGAGCGTCAACCGACGGACGGAACGCCCCTCGAACGCCGTGTGGAGCAACGCGATGTCCACCTGGCGGTCGGTCGCCGACACGTCGCTCTCGATCAGGACGAGGTCGACGTCCCAGTCGGTCGCTCGGGAGAGGGTGGCGGCACCCCACTTCACGAAGGAGTCGGAGTCCACCACCCCGATCACCCGCCGGCGGGGTCCGTGATCAGGCATCGACCCTGCGCAGTTTCGCCAACGGTGCGAGTTCGCCGGGGAAGATGCGCTTGACGCCGTCGCCCATCGCCGTCTCGATGACGCGGATGTCGCGGACGAGGTTCGAGAACCCGTGCGGCTCGAGCGAGGCGGCGTGGTCGGATCCCCACATGGCGCGGTCGAGCGTGATGTGTCGTTCGACGACCTTCGCGCCGAGCGCGACCGCGGCGAGGGAGATCTGCAGTCCGGTCTCGTGCCCGGAGTAGCCGACGGGCACGCCGGGATACCGGGCCGCCAGGCTGTCGATCATGCGGAGGTTGGCCTCCTCGGGCGGCAGCGGGTAGGTGGAGGTCGCGTGGAGGATCACGAGCGGGGAGCCGGCGAGGAGCTCGACCGCGCGGTCGATCTGCTCGAGCGTCGACATCCCGGTGGAGAGGATGATCGGCTTCCCCGTGGCGGCGAGACGGGTCAGCAGCCCCGAGTCGGTCACCGAGGCCGACGCGACCTTGTGGGCACTGACACCGAGGTCCTCGAGGAAGTCGACGGACGGCTCGTCCCAGGGGGAGGCGAACCAGCTGAGACCCCGCAGGGTGGCGTGGTCGCCGATCTCGATGTACTGCTCACGGTCGAACTCGACGCGGTAGCGGTACTCCAGGTAGCTCATCTCACCCCAGGGCGTCTGCCGCGGGACGTCGCGCATGTGTGCCGGGGTCGAGATCTCCGGCGTGCGCTTCTGGAACTTGACGGCCTGAGCGCCGGCGTCCGCAGCGACGTCGATGAGTCGCTTGGCGAGTTCGACGTCGCCGTTGTGGTTGAGGCCGATCTCGCCGATGACGTAGGCGGGGGCGTCGCCGCCGACGGGGATGCCGTCGATCCGCACGGGGGCCGGCGTGACACCGCCGTCGATGGTGGTCCGGTCGTTCGAGTCCTGGTGGATGCTCATGGTCATGCTCCGTTCGGTTGCGGCGGGGACAGCTTCTCTGGGTGGGTGACCGCGCGAGCGGCGAGGACGAGGTCGGCGAGTTCACGGACGGCGCCGTCGCCGCCGCGGCGTTCCAGGACGAGCCTGGAGACGGCCCTGGCGGCCGGGTGCGCATCGGAGACGACGACGGGCCAGCCGACGATCTCGAGGGCCGGGATGTCGTTGACGTCGTTGCCGAGGTACGCGATGCGCTCGAGCGGGACGGCGTTCGTCGCGGCCCAGTCGCGGAGCGCGCTCGCTTTGTCGGCGGAGCCGTAGACGACGTCGACGCCGAGCTTGGCCGCGCGCGCGGCGACGATCGGGACCCGTTCGGTCGACAGGATGAGGAACGGCAGCCCGGCCTCGCGCAGCAGGCGGACGCCGAGGCCGTCACCGCGATGGACGCTCACCCGTTCGACACCGTCGGCGTCGATGCTGGCGCGGTCGTCGGTGTGCACACCGTCGAAGTCGGTGACGACGGCGTCGACGTCGAGGTGGTGCTCCGGGTGCTCCGAGCCCGACGGGATCCCGAGCTGGCGTTCGGCGAGTCCGGCGATCGCCTCGGCGACGAGGAGGTCTTCCGGTTCGTCGATGTCGAGCGCGGCGAAGGACCGGGTGACGGCCGGTGCGATCCGGCCGAAGAAGCGGTGACCGGCGTCGAGGAAGCCGTCCGTGTCGAAGACGTAGAACGACCCGGTCTCGCGATACTGCGGGGCACGGTCCTGCCGCCGGGGACGCTCGCGATGGTCGTGACCGATCCCTCGGGCGCCCTTCGCCTTCTCCGTCCAGAGGAAGCCGTGGTCGAGCACCGCCGCGAAGACGGAGTCCGCCTGCCCGGAGGCGACCGAGGCGATGGCGTCGTCGAGTGCTTCCACGTCGAGGAAGGGCGATGTCGCCTGTACGAACACGGTCACGGGGCTCAGCTCGCCGCGCCGGGCGAGGACGCCGAGGGCGTGGAGCAGCGCGGCCTCGGAGGAGGTGCTGTCCTCGGCGAGGGCTGCGGGCCGGTCGATCACCTCGGCGCCGGCGGCGACGGCGGCGGCTGCGAGGTCCGGGTGGTCCGTCGTGACCACGACCCGTGAGACGCCACCGGAACGCAGGAGTCCCTCGACCGAGCGGGCGATCAGGGTGGTGCCGCGGACCGTCCGCAGGTTCTTGCGGTGGATCCCCTTCGAACCGCCCCGGACCGGGACGATCGCCGTCGCCCCGTCGCCCGTCCGGAGCTGAGCGTTCGCTGCGTGTGTCATCGATCCACGGTAGGAATCCGCGGTGGCCGGAAGGGGGACACCGGGCGAACGGCGACCGACGCCGGGGTGACCATCCGGTTGCCGATGCACCCGTCCGGCGCATCCGGCCACGTAGACTGTCCGGACCGCTGGGTTCCACCCGGCCCTCCGTGTTCGACGGTCATCCGGCCGGACCGCCCGCTTCGCCAGGGAGACCAGTGACCCTCACACCGAGCACCCCCATCGCGCCCGCCGAGCTGCAACGGGCGCGCAGTATCCTCTCCGAGATCGTCGGTGCGTACGACGCCAAGGTCGTCGGGCAGCAGGGGCTGCGGACCACGCTCCTCGCCGCGCTCGTCTCCGGCGGGCACGTGCTCCTCGAGAGCGTCCCCGGCCTGGCCAAGACGACGGCGGCGGAGTCCATCGCCGAAGCGGTGAACGCCTCCTTCAAGCGCATCCAGTGCACGCCGGACCTCCTGCCGAGCGACATCATCGGCACCCAGATCTACGACGCCAGGACCGGCGCGTTCCAGACCCAGCTCGGTCCGGTGCACGCCAACTTCGTGCTGCTCGACGAGGTCAACCGTTCGAGCGCGAAGACCCAGAGCGCGATGCTCGAGGCGATGCAGGAGCGACAGACCTCCATCGGCGGGACGCACTACCCCTTGCCGAAGCCGTTCTTCGTGCTGGCCACGCAGAACCCGATCGAGCAGGAGGGCACCTACCAGCTGCCCGAGGCTCAGCTCGACCGCTTCCTCCTGAAGGAGGTGCTCGACTACCCGACGATCGGCGAGGAGGCCGAGATCGTCCGCCGCGTGAACTCCGGTCTGTACGAGACGGACCAGCACCGCGAGGGTGTGAGCCTCGAGGACGTGCTGTTCCTGCAGTCACTCGCGAAGCGGGTGTACCTCGACGCGTCGATCCTCAACTACATCGTGCAGACGGTCTACGTGACCCGCCACGCGCGCGACTACCTCCCGCCCAAGCTGGCGAGCTACATCGACTACGGGGCCAGCCCGCGTGCCAGCATCGCGTTCAGCACCGTCGCCCGCGCGCTCGCCATCCTCGCGGGCCGCGACCACGTCATCCCGGAGGACGTCAAGAGCTACCGGCACCAGGTGCTCCGCCACCGCATCATCCTCAACTTCGAGGCGGCGGCCGACGACGTCTCGGCGGAGACCATCATCGACGCCGTCTTCGGTGCGGTCCAGGCGCCGTAGGACCATGTCCGCTCCGTTGCTCCACCGGGTGAAGTCGAAGCTCTTCATCCATGCCCACCGCCGCGTGCGGGGGATGCTCGACGGCGAGTACCGATCGGTGTTCCAGGGCAGGAGCCTCGACTTCGACGACCTCCGGGAGTACACGCCCGGCGATGAGATCAAGGACATCGACTGGAAGGCGACCGCCAGGCACGGCACGCCGCTCGTCAAGCGCTACATCGCGAGCCGGAAGCACCACGTGCTGTTCGCCGTCGACACCGGACGCGACCTCGCGGCGCTCGCCGAGGGCGGCAGCACGAAACGCGAGGTCGCGATCCTGGCCGTGGGCATCCTCGGGTACCTCGCGATCCGGCACGGCGACCTCGTCGGTCTCGTCGCCGGTGACGCCGCGGCACCGGAACTCGTGCGACCGGCTGGCACCGAGTCCGCTCTGGAGCGCCTGCTGCAGCACATCGACCGGCGCGCCTCGCTCGCAGCGCCGCAGAGCGACCTCGACGAACTCCTCGGGTTCGCCGCGCGCTCCGTCACCCAGCGCTGCCTGCTGGTGATCGTCTCCGACGACGAGGAGATCACCCCGAGACGGTCGGCGATCCTCCGCCGCCTGCACGCGCAGCACGAGGTGTTGTGGATCTCCGTCGGCGACGCCGACCTCATGCGCGCCGACTACACCAGCCGGTCGATGGTCGACGTCGCCGACGAGCGGTCCCTGCCGGCCTTCGTCCGGTCGGACGACGCGCTCCGCCGGGAGTTCGCCGACGCCGTCCGGAACGCCACGGCCCGCCATCTCGACCAGCTCGAAACGCTCGGCATCAGCGGGCAGCGGGTGACCGGGGCCGACGACGTCATCCCCGTGCTCTTCCATCTCCTCGAGGCCCACCGTCATGCCCGGCGATAACGGCTATTACGCACCGGTCCAGTACACGCTCCTCTGGCCGGTCATCGGACTCGTGCTCATCGCCCTCGTGATCGGGTGGTACGTCTGGATGTTCGCGCACGTGCGCCGACGCGCCCGCGGCAGCGCGCCCCGTCCGACGCCTCCGCCGTCGCCGACCGTGCTGCGGGACCGCTACCTGGGGCTCATCGGCGAGATCGAGCAGGAGCACGCCGAGGGTGGGTTGAGCACTCGACGGGCCCATCAACGGCTCGGCGCGATCCTCCGGATGTACGCCCACGAGTCGAGCGGTGTCCGTGCCCAGGTCATGACCCTCGCCGACCTCGACCGCGCGGGGCTCGCGCCGCTCAGTCGTGCCGTGTCCGCGTACTACCCGGTCGAATTCCGTGAGGCGGAGACGGGGAGCGTCCCGGACGCCGCCGCGCTCGCCCGACAGGTGGTGACGACATGGAGCTGATCTACTGGTGGATGCCGCTCGTCTGGCTCCTCGTCGTCGCCGCCGTGGTCGCCGTCGCCGTGCTCGCGACGCGCGCCGGCCGTCGTCGGAAGGCGAACCAGGAGCCGCTGTGGGTCGCCCACTCCGGGCGCCTCACGGCGCTTCCGGGCTACCGCCGGGCGCTGACGCGGTACCGACGGCTGGTCGTCGCGACCATCGCCGCGGTGGCGGTCCTGCTGCTCGCCGGCACGGCGCTCGGATCACGCGTGGTCAGCACCACGGTGTTCCAGCCCGAGCTCCGGAACCGCGACATCGTGCTCTGCCTCGACGTGTCCGGTTCGATGACCGAGTACGACGCCGCCCTGGTGGGGGTGTTCGAGTCCCTCGTGCAACGCTTCGACGGCGAACGGATCGCGCTCGTGCTGTTCAACGCGTCCGCGACGACCTACTTCCCGCTCACGAGCGACTACGACTACGTGACCGCCCAACTCGACCACCTCGTCGAAGACCTCACCTCGCCCGAGAGCGACTACGAGTACTGGAACGGGACGGACCTCGGCAACGGCTCCTCACTCATCGGCGACGGTCTCGGCTCGTGCGTCATGCGGTTCGACCAGGTCGGCGAGCAGCGGTCACGGTCGATCGTCCTCGCGACCGACAACTACGTCGCCGGCGAACCGATCCTCACCCTCAAGGAGGCCGGCGAGTACGCGAAGGCCCAGGACGTCACCGTCTACGGGATCAACCCCGGCGACGTCAGCAGCAAGGACTACCTCGACGACCTGGCCGCGGAGATGGACGAGGTGGTGACGTCGACCGGCGGGGACTACTACGCGCTCGCCGACCCCGCCGCGGTCGGCGGCATCGTCCAGCAGATCACGGCCGAGCAGACCAAGACCCTGAAGGGCGCGAAGCAGCTCGTCCAGGTCGACGAGCCGCTGGTCTTCGTCCTCGCGGCGTTCGGCGGCCTCGCGCTGCTCATGCTGCTCGCCTGGAGGCTGCGCCGATGACGATCAACCCCGTCCTCCCGATCTGGGCACTCGCCGTGTTCGGAGCGGTCCTCGCGGCGTTCGCCGGCTGGCAGTACCTCGCCGGTATCCGCCGGCCCGGTGCCTGGCATTGGCTCGCCCGCCTGGCGATGGTCCTCGTCCTCGTCGTCATCGCGCTCCGTCCGACCATCCCGGGCAACCACCGTCCGCCGTCGGCGATGGGCGACCTCGATGTCTACTTCGTGGTGGACACCACGAGTTCCATGGCGGCGGAGGACTGGTCGGACGAGACCCTGCCCGACACGGACGAGAACGGCGCACCGCAACCGCCCACCCGGCTCGACGGCGCGAAGGCCGACATCACGGGCATCGCCGATCGCTTGGCGGGCGCCCGCTACGCGCTCGTGACCTTCGACGCCGTCACCGTCCAACGCATGCCGCTCACGACCGACGCGACCGCGCTGCGCTCCGCGACGGAGGCCATGACGCAGGAGGTGACCACCTACTCCCGGGGGAGCAGCATCGACGAACCGGTCGAGTACCTGACCACCCTGTTGACCAAGGCCGAGGAGCAGGAGCCCGGCCGGAACCGGATCGTCTTCTATCTGGGCGACGGCGAGCAGACGAGCGGCAGCCAACCCGAGTCGTTCGAGTCGATCGCGCCGCTCATCGGCGGCGGAGGCGTGCTCGGCTACGGGACCGAGGCCGGCGGCACGATGCGTGAGTTCTCGGGGTACGAGGACGGCAGCGTGCGCTACATCCAGGACTACTCGACGGGGGAGCCCGCGGTGTCGCGCCTCGACCCGGGCGCGCTCGAGACGATCGCGTCACAGCTCGGAGTGAAAGCGGAGATCAGGACGCCGGGTGCCTCGCTCGACGACGTCCTCGACGGTCTCGCCGTCGGCGGCGTGACGGTGCAGGACGAGGTGGACATCCGACGCACCGATGAGCTGTACTGGGTGTTCGCCCTCGCGTTCGGTGTTTTGCTCCTCACGGAGATCCCGGCGATCGTGGCGGCGCTCGGTGAACTGCGACGGACGAAGGGGAGTCAGACATGACGCTCTTCGACGATCGTGTGCAGTCCGACCGGGTCGAGACCGAGCCGCGCAATCCGGAGCCACGGCCCCTGATCGAGGAACCGCGGCGTCGACCGTTGGCTCCGAGCGAGGTGGCCCGCTTGCGCCGTCGACTCTTCTGGTGGTCGCTGCCGCTCGTCCTCGTCGCGCTCACCGTCGGCGTCAAACTCGTCAGCTTGCCGGTCGTGGCCCAGGCGGCGATCTCCGGGTACCGCGCCGAGGACTATTCCGGGGCGCAGCTGAGCGCTGCACACCTCCAGACGGCGAACGTCGTCGAGCCGTGGATCGCCTGGTTCGACCGCGGCACCGCCGCCGCCGTCGGGCAGGACTGGGTGCAGGGGACCGACGACCTCGCGAAAGCGCTCGAACTCGCGCCCACCGAGGAGACCTCGTGCATCGTCCGGGTCAACCTGGCGCGGGCGTACGAGACGCAGGCCGACGAGTACGTGAAGGGTCAGTTCTTCCAGGGCGCCATCAACCTGTACGACACGGCGAAGCGCATCGTCGACGAGGGCGAGGACTGCTTCGAGGGCGGGTCGGACCAGCAGGACCAGCAGGACCAACAGGATCAGCAGGACGCCGGTGGACAGGGCGACCAGGGTGATCAGGGTGGGCAGGGCGACCAGGGTGATCAGGGCGGCCAAGATGACCAGGGCGGCCAAGATGACCAGGGCGAGCAGGGTGGCCAGGGCGACCAGGGCGACCAGGGCGATCAGGGCGATCAGGGTGGCCAGGGCGACCAAGGTGATCAGGGCGACCAGGGCGACCAGGGCGACCAAGGTGGCCAGGGCGACCAGGGCGAGCAGGGTGATCAGGGCGACCAGGGCGACCAAGGCGACCAGGGCGACCAAGGCGATCAAGGCGATCAAGGCGGAGCCGGGCAGCAGCCCGACGTCATCGACCCCAAGGGCACGCCTGGCGAGAACCTCAAGGACACGGGCGACCGCATCGACCGGAAGCGCGAGGATGCGGCGGACCAGCGCGACCGCTCGGGCGGGCAGGACCAGCAGGATCCCTCGGACACCGGCCAGGGCGACGGCGACTCGGGCGGATCGAGTGGCACGGGCGACAGCGAGGTCGACGGCAAGGTCGACCGTCTGAAGGACGCCGGCCAGGACGCGCAGCAGGACAAGTCCACCGAGGACGCGAGGAACCGCGGGCGGAACAACGACAACGGCAACTTCGCCGAGCGCCCCTGGTAGGGGTCAGGGGCGCCCGCGCCACGACGGACTAGCATGGACAGGTGGTTACGCGCCTTTCGAACTTCTTCCTCCGTACGCTCCGTGAAGACCCCTCCGATGCGGAGGTGACGAGTCACCGCCTGCTGGTGCGGGCGGGGTACATCCGCCGCCAGGCACCGGGTGTCTTCGCCTGGCTCCCGCTCGGGCTGCGGGTCAAGAACAAGATCGAGGCCATCGTCCGCGAGGAGATGGCGAACGCCGGCGCGTTCGAGGTGCACTTCCCCGCGCTGCTGCCTCGCGAGCCCTACGAGGTCACCGGGCGGTGGGAGGAGTACGGCGACGCGCTGTTCCGGCTCCAGGACCGCAAGGGGGCCGACTACCTGCTCGCGCCGACGCACGAGGAGGTCTTCACCCTCCTGGTGAAGGACCTCTACTCGTCCTACAAGGACCTGCCGCTGTCGATCTTCCAGATCCAGGACAAGTACCGGGATGAGGCCCGGCCCCGGGCCGGCCTGCTCCGAGGCCGCGAGTTCACGATGAAGGACGCCTACTCCTTCGACGTCACGGACGCCGGGCTCGACGCGAGCTACCAGGCGCAGCGGGATGCCTACGAGCGCATCTTCACCCGCCTCGGTCTCGAGTACGTGATCGTCCAGGCGGACGCGGGAGCGATGGGAGGTTCGCGGAGCGAGGAGTTCCTGCACCCCACCGTGGTCGGTGAGGACACCTTCGTCCGTTCGGCCGGCGGGTACGCCGCGAACGTCGAGGCGTACACCACCGAGGTCCCCGAGGCCCGTCCCGTCGACGGACTCGCCCCGGCGACCGTGTTCGACTCGCCGGACACCCCGACGATCGCGACCCTCGTCGACCTCGCGAACGACCGCCACCCGCGCGACGACGGCCGTCCGTGGACGGCTGCCGACACGCTGAAGAACGTCGTCCTGGCGCTCACCCACCTCGACGGCACGCGCGAGCTCGTCGTCATCGGGCTCCCCGGCGACCGCGACGTCGACCTCAAGCGGGTCGAGGTCGCCTTCAGCCCGGCCGAGGTCGAAGCGGCCACCGACGCGGACTTCGCGAAGCACACCGGCCTGGTCAAGGGCTACATCGGTCCGTGGTCCCCGCAGGGCCCCGTCCTCGGCGAGGAGTCGGCCACGGACATCCGGTATCTGCTCGACCCGCGCGTCGTCGACGGCACCCAGTGGATCACGGGGGCGAACGTCGACCAGCAGCACGTCATGGGTCTCGTCGCCGGGCGCGACTTCACGGCCGACGGCTTCGTGGAGGCCGCGGAGGTCCGCGCCGGTGACCCCGCACCCGACGGCTCGGGTCCGGTCGAACTCGCACGCGGCATGGAGATCGGTCACGTCTTCCAACTCGGACGCAAGTACGCGGAGGCCCTCGGTCTCAAGGTGCTCGACGAGAACGGCAAGCTCGTGACGGTGACGATGGGCTCCTACGGCATCGGCATCACCCGCATCCTCGCGATCATCGCCGAGGGCAACAACGACGAGCGCGGACTCATCTGGCCGAAGGCCGTGGCGCCGTTCGACGTCCATGTGGTCGCCGCCGGTCGCGATGCGGCCATCTTCGAGGTGGCCGAGTCCCTCGTCGCGTCGCTCGAGGCCTCCGGCAAGGACGTCCTGTACGACGACCGCACCGGCAAGGTGTCTCCTGGCGTCAAGTTCGGTGACGCCGAACTGATCGGTGTCCCGGTGGTCGTGGTCGTCGGCCGTGAGGCCACCGAGGGCTTCGTCGAACTCTGGGACCGCGCCGCGGGGACGAAGGAACGCGTCGCGATCAGCGAGCTGTCGCTCTAGCCGAGGCCAGCACGTCGACGGTCGTCATCCTCGTCGGGTGACGGCCGTCACCGTCTGGTGCTGAGCCGGTAGCCCGCTCCTCGGACGGTGGCGATGGCGTCCTTGCCGATCTTGTTCCGCAGGTAGCGCACGTAGACGTCGACGACGTTGGAGCCGGGGTCGAAGTCGTAGCCCCACACGCGGCTGAGGAGTTCCTCGCGGCTGAGCACCTGGTCGGGGTGACGGAAGAACTCCTCGGCGAGGGCGAATTCCCGGGTGGAGAGTTCCACGGGGACGCCGTCGACGAGCACCCGGCGCTCGCGGAGTTCCAGTTCGAGCCGCCCGACGATCAGACGCTCCTCGACCGCGGCGGGGGCGGTCGCCCCTCGCTCGGCCAGCCGGCGGCGGATGCGGGCGAGCAGCTCCTCGAACCGGAACGGCTTGGACATGTAGTCGTTCGCGCCCCCGTCGAGACCCGCGACGAGGTCGCGGGCGGAGTCGCGGGCGGTGAGGATGATGACGGGGAGTTCGCTGCCGTCGTCACGCAGCCGCCTGAGCACCTCGAAGCCGTCCACGCCCGGCAACCCGATGTCGAGGACGAGCAGGTCGAAGTCCCCGCTCTCGGCGAGCTCGACGACCTGCGAACCGTCGACGGTCACGTCGGCCGTGTGTCCGGCGGCGCGGAGGCCCTTGCTGACGAACGCGGAGATGCGCGTCTCGTCCTCGGCGACCAGGATCCGGCTCATGAGCCGTCCTCCGTCGGCCGACGCCGTGCCGAGGTGTCGACGAGGTCGGGGAAGTCGTCCACCGGCTCCACGTGCACCGTTGACGGCTCCGTCGGTGACGCCGTGGCCTCCATGGCGGCCTGCGCCTCCATGGCCGCCTGCGCCTCGCGGAGGGCGATGGCCTGCGCCATCGCGTCCCGGGGGATCGCCGCGGTCTCGTCGGGATCGAGCTCGACGGCCGTGTCGGCGTCCTCGTCGTCCTCGGCGACCGCGAGCGGGAGCCGGATGCTGAAGACGGAGCCGGGTCCGTCGCCGTCCTCGACCTCGGCCCAACCGCCGTGCGCGGCGGCGATGGCCTGCACGATCGACAGCCCGAGGCCGGAGCCGGCGACCCCGCGCCCGCCGCTGACGCGCGTGAACCGGTCGAAGATGCGCTCGCGGAGCGCCTCGGGAACGCCTGGACCCTCGTCGGAGACTGAGAGGACGAGTGCCGGGTCGTCCGACTCGTCGAACCGGCTCGAGACGACGATCGTCGAGCCGGACGGCGAGTACTTCGCCGCGTTGTCGGCGAGCTGCAGCCAGGCCTGCGCGAGTCGGCCGGAGTCGACGTCGACGGTGAGTTCGGCCTGGTCGCCGAGGACCCAGGTGTGGTCGGTCGAGATCGCCGTCGCCTTGTCGTGCACGGAGGCGGTGAACGATGCGACGTCGACCGGCTCGCGATCGAGGGTCGAGGCCAGGCCGGCGGTCGAGAGCTCCGTGATGTCGGCGACCAGAGAGCTCATGCGGTCGAGCTCGTCGAGTGCGAGGTCGCGGGTGGCCGCCACGTCCGCCGGGTCGGACGGGTCGAGGAGTTCGAGGTGTCCACGAACGATGGTCAGCGGCGTCTTCAGCTCGTGACCGACGTCGTCGAGCAGCTGACGTTGGCTCGTGAAGGCCTCGTCGAGGCGGTCCAACATCCCGTTCACCGTCCTGGTGAGCTCGGAGACGTCGTCCCGGCCGACGACCGGGATCCGCTCGTCGAGGTCGGATTCCGTGATGCGCGCCGCGGCGTCCCGGAGCAGCCTGATGGGATGGAGCAGCCCGCCCGCGAGCTGCCAGCCGACGAGCCCCAGCAGGAGGAGGCAGACGACGGCGACGACGATCTCGACGGCGAGCACTCCGCGCGATTCGGCGAGGGCGGCGTGGATGTCGGTGGCGATGACGACGTGCGCCACGTTCGGGTCGCCGACGACCTGCACCGGGATGATCGCGTACCGCACGGTGCGCTGGCCGTCGGCCTCGCCCGTCACCACGCCGCGCGACGCGCGTGCGGTGATGGCGTCGAGGAGTGCCGGGTCGTCGTCGAGGCGGAAGGCGGAGGGAGCACTCGGCGGGACGGTCGAGCCGTCCGCGCGGACGCCGACGGCGGTCTCGTCCTCGGCGAAGATCCAGCGGCGCATGACCGCGTCGACGGCTGCGTCGCTGGTCGCCGGGGCGTCGGCCGAGTTCCCCGACCCGACGACCATGAAGGCGATGAGTTCGGCGCTGTGCTCCAGCCGGGCGTCGATCGTCGCCAGGGTCTGCTGGCGTCCGAGCGTGTAGGTCGACACGCCGACGAGCGTCATCGCGAGCGTCGTCGCGACCAGGATCGCGACGAGGATCCGCACCCGCGTGCTCCGCATGACGTTCCGCAGCTCGCCAAAGACCATGGGGCAATCATGTCACCCGCTCGAAGCGGCGGTCGAGCCGGGGGAGCCGGCCTCCTCGACGCGCGGCCGCTTCCCAGCTCGGTGGATGACGTACCCGTCGGCATCCGGTACCGTAGACAGACGGGTTCGGCAGCACGGCAGCAGCATGCCCGTCGTGCCGCTGCACGTCCTGCCGCGGCACCATCAGTTGAATAGAGGAGGCCATCGATGGACATCGATCTCGGTTTGTTGAAGTCGATCGAACGCGAGAAGGAGATCCCCTTCGAGGAGCTCGTCGTGATCATCGAGCAGGCCATCCTGAGTGCGTACCTGAAGAGCACGGAGGGTGCGGAGCCCGTGGCTCGTACCGAAGTGCCGGCAGCTCGGGTCCAGCTCGACCGCAAGACCGGCCACGTCGGCGTCTTCGTCCCGGAGTTCGACGACGAGGGCGTCCTCATCGGCGAGGCGGAGAGCACGCCGGACGACTTCGGTCGCATCGCCGCCTTCGCCGCCAAGCAGGTCATCTTCCAGCGCCTCCGCGACATCCAGGACGACGCGGTGCTCGGCGAGTTCAAGGGACGCGAGGGCGACATCATCGCCGGCGTCATCCAGCAGGGCCCGAACCCGCGCATGATCCACGTCGACCTCGGCACGATCGAGGCGATGCTGCCGCCCGAGGAGCAGGTCGCCGGTGAGGAGTACCCCCACGGAGCGCGCATCCGGGTCTATGTCACGAGTGTGTCGAAGGGCCTGAAGGGTCCGCAGATCACCGTGTCGCGCACGCACCCGGGTCTCGTCCGCAAGCTGTTCGCGCTCGAGGTCCCGGAGATCGCCTCCGGCATCGTCGAGATCGTGTCGCTCGCCCGCGAGGCCGGCCACCGCACGAAGATCGCCGTGAAGGCGAACGACCCGAGCATCAACGCCAAGGGCGCCTGCATCGGTGAGCTCGGGCGTCGTGTCCGTGCCGTCACCGACGAGCTCGGGGCCGAGAAGATCGACATCGTGGACTACTCGCCGGACCTGCCGACCTTCGTCGCGAACGCGCTCTCGCCGGCCAAGGTCACGAGCTCGTACGTGATCGACCAGTCGCTCAAGGCCGTCCGCGCGCTCGTCCCGGACTACCAGCTGTCGCTCGCGATCGGCAAGGAGGGGCAGAACGCCCGTCTGGCCGCGAAGCTCACCGGCGCGAAGATCGACATCCAGCCGGACTCGATCCTCGAATCGGACTGATCCGGATGGAACCGGTGCGGACCTGCGTCGGCTGTCGTCGTCGCGAGCCGCGCTCGGCCCTGCTCCGCGTGGTGGCGATCGAGGGAGAACTCGTCCCCGACGTCGCTCAGCGCCTGCCGGGCCGAGGCTCCTGGGTGCACCCGACCACCGCCTGCGTCGAGCAGGCGGTGCACCGGCGTGCGTTCACCCGGGCGTTGCGGTTGACCGTGGGCCCAGGGGCCGACGCGGTCCTCGCGGCCGTCGCGACGGTCGCCGCGGACGCACCGGCCGCAGACTGAGCCGATCCGCGCGGATCGGCCGGGCGGTGAGCCGGCACCCAGGCTCGGGGTGTACGATGGAGCTTGCACGTGAGAGCGCTTCGGCGCACACCGTGCTTCCCACTGCAGGTACGAGGCCCGGATCCCGGGCCGACATCCTGCTGCCGTGCCATCCGGCCCGGCATTCCGAGAGAACAGGCTGAACGGCTAATGGACAACTCATGAGCGGCTCGAAATGAGCACCGTCCACCACTAACGCTTGCCCCTGCCTGGGTGCAAGCTCAGACAGGAGAATTGTGGCTGCAAAACCACGTGTACACGAGATCGCATCCGAACTCGGAGTAGACAGCAAGATCGCCATGGCGAAGCTCAAGGAATTGGGCGAGTTCGTCAAGGGACCGTCTTCCAGTATCGAACCCCCGGTGGCCCGCAAGCTGCGCGCTGCCCTCGAGGCAGAGGGCGCCAAGGCCGCTGCGGCCCCCGCCGCCCCGGCCAAGCGTCCGGCCACCCCCGGCGCCCCGACCCCGGGACCCGCCGCGCCGAAGGCTCCGGCCCCCGCCGCACCCGCTCCCAAGGCTGCGGCTCCGGCTGCTCCGGCGCCGAAGCAGGCTGCACCCGGCCCGAAGGCCCCGGCCGCTCCCGCCCCCGTGGCGGAGACGCCCGAGGCTGCCGCCCCGGCCGCTCCCGCGACTCCGGCTGCCACCCCGGCCGCCGGTGACGCCCCGTCCGGCGACGCCGCCAAGCCCGGCGGTCCCCGTCCGGGCGCGCCGCGCCCCGGCAACAACCCCTTCGCCTCGTCGCAGGGCATGGGTCAGCGCCCCACCGGCACGCCGCGTCCGGGCAACAACCCCTTCGCCGCGGCGCAGGGCATGGGTCAGCGTCCGAACCCCAGCAACATCCCTCGTCCGCAGGCTCCTCGCCCAGGCTCGCCCCGTCCGGGCGTCGGCCAGGGCCAGCGTCCCGGCGGTCCCGGTCGTCCGGGTGGCGCAGGCCGTCCCGGCGGTGCCGGCGGCTTCCGTCCCGGCGGTGCCGGTGCGGGTGGCGGCTTCCGTCCCGGTGGCGCTCCTGGTGGAGCCCCCGCAGGCGGGTTCGCCGGTCGCCCAGGTGGTGGCGGCGGTCGTGGTCGCGGACCCGGCGGTGGTACCGCAGGTGCCTTCGGTCGCGGTGGCGGCAAGAGCAAGGCACGCAAGTCGAAGCGGACGAAGAGGGCCGAATTCGAGCTGCGGGAAGCCCCGTCGCTCGGCGGCGTGAGCGTTCCCCGCGGTGACGGCAGCACCATCGTCCGTCTGCGTCGCGGTGCGTCCATCTCGGACTTCGCCGACAAGATCGACGCCAGCCCCGGCAACCTCGTCACCGTGCTCTTCCACCTCGGTGAGATGGCGACGGCGACGGAGTCCCTCGACGAGGCCACCTTCGACGTGCTCGGTTCCGAGCTCGGCTACAAGATCCAGATGGTCTCGCCCGAGGACGAGGACAGGGAGCTGCTCGAAGGCTTCGACATCGACCTCGATCAGGAGCTGGAGGACGAGTCCGATGAGGACCTCGCCATCCGTCCTCCCGTGGTCACCGTCATGGGTCACGTCGACCACGGTAAGACGCGCCTGCTCGACGCCATCCGGAACGCGAACGTGGTGGCCGGCGAAGCCGGTGGCATCACCCAGCACATCGGTGCGTACCAGGTCGTCGCCGAGCACGAAGGTCTCGAACGTCCGATCACCTTCATCGACACCCCGGGTCACGAGGCGTTCACCGCCATGCGTGCTCGTGGTGCGCAGGTCACCGACATCGCGATCCTCGTGGTCGCGGCCGATGACGGCATCATGCCGCAGACGGTCGAGGCGTTGAACCACGCCCAGGCTGCCAACGTGCCGATCGTCGTCGCGGTCAACAAGGTGGACAAGCCCGACGCCAACCCGGCCAAGGTGCGCCAGCAGCTGACCGAGTACGGCCTCGTCGCCGAGGAGTACGGCGGCGACGTCATGTTCGTCGACGTCTCGGCTCGCGCCGGCACCGGCATCAAGGATCTCCTCGACGCCGTCCTGCTCACCGCCGACGCCGGTCTCGACCTGCGTGCGAACCCGAACAAGGACGCCCGCGGTGTGGCCATCGAGGCCAAGCTCGACAAGGGCCGCGGCTCCGTCGCGACCGTGCTCATCCAGTCGGGTACGCTCCGGGTCGGCGACGCGATCGTCGCCGGTACGGCCTACGGCCGCGTGCGTGCCATGGTCGACGAGAACGGCGACACCGTCGCCGAGGCGGGTCCCTCGCGTCCCGTCCAGGTGCAGGGCCTCTCGAGTGTCCCTCGGGCCGGCGACACCTTCCTCGTCACCGAGGAGGACCGCACCGCTCGCCAGATCGCCGAGAAGCGTGAGGCTGCGGAGCGCAATGCCGCTCTGGCCAAGGCTCGCAAGCGCATCTCGCTCGAGGACTTCACCCGTGCACTCGAAGAGGGCAAGGTCGAGTCGCTCAACCTCATCATCAAGGGTGACGTCTCCGGTGCCGTCGAGGCGCTCGAGGAGTCGTTGCTCAAGATCGACGTCGACGACAGCGTCCAGCTGCGGATCATCCACCGCGGTGTCGGTGCGGTCACCGAGTCCGACGTCAACCTGGCAACGATCGACAACGCGATCATCATCGGGTTCAACGTGCGCCCCGACCCGAAGGCCCGCGAACGTGCGGCTCGCGAGGGTGTGGACGTCCGCTTCTACTCGGTCATCTACAACGCCCTCGAGGACGTCGAGCAGAGCCTCACCGGCATGCTCAAGCCCGAGTACGAAGAGGTCCAGTCCGGTGTCGCCGAGATCCGCGAGGTGTTCCGTTCCTCGAAGTTCGGCAACATCGCGGGTGTCATCGTCCGCTCCGGAACGATCACGAGGAACGCCAAGGCGCGGGTCATCCGCGACGGCGTCGTGGTCGGCGACAGCCTGGCGATCGAGTCGCTGCGTCGCTTCAAGGACGACGTCACCGAGGTCCGTACGGACTTCGAGGCCGGTATCGGTCTCGGGAAGTTCAACGACATCCAGATCGGTGACGAGATCGAGACGATCGAAATGAAGGAGAAGCCGCGCGGCTAGTCCGCTCGGCCGGTCCCCGTCGTCCTCCTCAGGGAGGACGGCGGGGATTCCTGCTTATATTGTGTGCAGCACCCCGCCGAGCGGTCGTCCGCCCGGCGGTCATCAGAGGAGGACGAGATGGCAGAGAACCCCAGGGCCCGCAAGTTGGCGGACCGGATCAAAGAAGTCATCGCCAAGCGGTTGGACAAGGGCATCCGCGACCCGCGGCTCGGTTTCGTGACGATCACCGACGTCCAGGTGACCGGCGACCTCCAGCACGCGAACGTGTTCTACACGGTGTACGGCTCCGACGAGGAGCGCGCCGACACCTCGGCGGCGCTCGAGTCCGCGAAGGGGCTGTTGCGTGCCGAGATCGGCCGCAACATCAACACCCGGCTCACCCCGAGCCTCGACTTCTTCCTGGACGCGATCCCCGAGAACGCACAGCACATCGAGGATCTGCTCCGCGAAGCGAAGAACCGCGACACCGAGGTGGCCGGTCTGGCCGCCGGTGCCGCGTACGCCGGTGACGAGGACCCCTACGTCAAGCCGCGCGACGCCGACGCCGAGGCCTAGGACCGCGCTCCGACAGGCTCAGCGACCACCCTTCGACAGGCTCAGGGACCGCCCTTCGGGGTCCGGTCGCTGGGCCTGTCGGCGTTCACTCGTGGGGGAGCGCGTAGCCGCCGTCGATGCGGACCGCCAAGCGGTCGGCGACGAGCCCTGCCAATGCGCGGTCGAACTGTGCGCCATCGGGCCAACGACCGCGGAGTTCCTCCTCGGTCAGTGACCGGTGGGTCGAGCGCAGCTCCGCCATGATGATGCCTCGGACCTGTCGGTCGCTGCCCACGAACTGCTTCTGCTTCGTCTTGACCGGTCCGTCGTAGGCCGGATACCCGGCCGCCCGCCAGGCGCACACCTCGCGGAGCGGGCACTCCTCGCACCGGGGAGACCTCGCCGTGCACACGATCGCACCGATCTCCATCATGCCCGCGTTGAACACCGCCGCCTCGGCCCGGTCCTCGGGCAGCAGGCCCTCCATCGCCGGGAGGTCGACCTTCGCGTTCGGCGGTCCGGGCTCCGCCTGACCACCGACGGCGCGGGCGATCACGCGGCGGGTGTTCGTGTCCACCACCGGATGCCGGTCGCCGTAGGCGAAGACCGCGACGGCGCGCGCCGTGTAGTCGCCGATGCCGGTGAGTGCGAGGAGTTGGTCGACGTCCGACGGGACGACCCCGCCGTGTCGCTCGGTGATCTGCGTGGCGGCGGCGTGCAACCAGAGCGCGCGACGCGGATAGCCGAGGCGACCCCAGGCGCGGACGGCTTCGGCGGGCGGTTCCGCCGCGAGATCGGCGGGAGCCGGCCAGCGCCCGAGCCACTCCTCGAGGCGCGGGATCACCCGGCTGACCTGGGTCTGCTGCAGCATGAACTCCGACACGAGGGTGCCCCACGCCGGGAACCCGGGACGTCGCCACGGCAGGTCGCGCGCGTTGGCGCGGAACCAGTCCAAGACGAGGGGGGCGAGGTCGCAAGGGTCGGACGGCACCGCACCAGCCTACGATCCGCCCGGGTAGGCTCGGCGCCATGAAGCTCGTCACGACGCCACGGATCGAGCTGCTGCGGCAGCTGCGAGACCAGTTCCAACGGGACTACCCGCGCGGCCGCACCATGATCGCGGTCGACGGGATCGGAGGGTCCGGCACGGCCGCGTTCGCCGATGGTCTCGCCGAGGTGTTCGACGAGGGCGGGCGTGCCGTGTTCCGGGCGTCGATCGACGACTTCCACCGACCACGCGAGGAACGGTATGCGCGCGGCCGGGACTCGGCAGAGGGGTTCTGGAACGACTCCTTCGACTACTCACTCCTCCGACGAGTGCTGATCGAGCCGTTCCGCCTGGCGGGCAGCACCGGGTTCCAGCTGGTGGGGTTCGACGAGGAACGCGACGTCGGCGCGCCACTCCGGTGGACGACCGGGCCGCAGGACGCGGTCCTGATCGTGGACGGCGTGTTCCTCAACCGTCCCGAGCTCCGCGGACTCTGGCACGCATCCGTGTGGGTCGACGTCCCGCTGGACGTGGCCTACGCGCGGCTGCACGACACGCTGGGTGTCGACGCCGACCCCGCGGCGCCGTCGAACGCGCGCTACGTCGGTGGGCAGGCGCTCTACCGGAAGGACGACGACCCGACCGCCCGGGCGACCGCGATCGTCGACAACACCGACGAGCGGCATCCTCGGCGGATCTTCGCCGACTTCTGCTGAGCGGCGCGCGGCCGCTCGGCTCGGCCCAGGGCCGCTCGGCTCGGCGCTCGGCCGTGGGCGCCGACGGCCGCTGGTAGCGTTGCAACGTGGTCGAGAACAACGCAGCAGCACCCGGATCCGCGGCTGCGCAGCCCGGTGTCCTCCTCATCGACAAACCGCAGGGGCACACCTCGCACGATGCGGTCGCGCGGGTCCGGCGCCTCGCGGGCACGCGCAAGGTGGGCCACGCCGGCACGCTCGACCCGATGGCCACCGGACTGCTCGTCCTCGGTATCCGGTCGTCGACGCGACTGTTGACCTTCATCGTCGGTCTCGACAAGGAGTACACGGCGACCATCCGGCTCGGCGAGGCCACCTCCACCGACGACGCCGAGGGTGAGGTCACCGAGCGCGCCGACCGGGGCGCGGTGGCAGCCGTCGACGACGCGGCGATCATCGCGGCGATCCGTCCGCTGACGGGCGACATCGAGCAGGTTCCGAGCACGGTGAGCGCCATCAAGGTCGGTGGGAAGCGGGCGTACGCCCTGGCCCGTGAGGGGATCGAGGTCGAGCTGAAGTCGCGCGCGGTGACGGTGAGTGCCTTCGACGTGTCGGACATCCGCCGAACGGACGCGGTCGTCGACGTCGACGTCCGCGTGGTCTGCTCGTCCGGCACGTACATCCGCGCGCTCGCCCGCGACCTCGGTGCGTCGCTCGGCGTCGGCGGGCATCTGACCGCCCTGCGACGGACGAGGATCGGACCGTTCGACGTCCATGCGGCCTCGACCATCGACGAGCTCGACGTCGATCGCGCACTCCTGCGCCCCGCCGACGTCGCCCGGCAGCTGTTCGGCGCGCTCGAGCTGACGGAGCAGGAGTCCGTCGACCTCGGCCACGGGAAGCGTCTCGACCGCGAGCTGCCGGCCGGGCATTCCGGCCCGATCGCGGCCATCGCGCCCGACGGCCGGTTGGTGGGGCTCGTCGAACGGCGCGGTGGCTCCCTGAAGTCGGTCGTGAACTTCCCCGCCGAGGAGTCGGCATGATCGAGTGGTTCACCGTCGTCCAGATCGGGGTCGCCGTCGTGGCCGGGCTCCTCTGCGTCGTGTTCGGGCTGATCGGTCGTCCGCCGAGCGACCTGACCATGGGGGCCACGGCCCTCGTCGAGCTGCTCCTCGTCGCGCAGCTCGTCGTCTCCATCGCCGCGCCGGCCTTCGGGAACACGGCCACCGGAAGCGTGCCCGAGTTCTTCACCTATCTCATCTCAGCCATGATCCTGCCGATCGCCGGGGGGTTCTGGGCACTCGTCGAGCGGGGTCGGTGGTCGACGGTCGTCCTCGGGGTCGTGTGTCTCGCCGTCGCCGTGATGCTGTACCGCATGGAGCAGATCTGGAGCGTGCAACTCGCCTGAGCGGTCCGTGCTGGCGTCGAGGCTCCGAAGGGCCGGGCCGCCGGTCCGGATCACATAGAATCGATAAGTCATGGCTCTCCCCACCACCGCTCCGTCCCGTCCACGCGTCCGTGGTGTCGGGGTCGTGCTCGTCGCCGTCTACGGGATCCTCGCGCTGGCCGCCACGGGTCGCTCGGTGGTGCAGATCACGACCAAGTTCGACGAGGCACCGCTGGCCTACGTGCTCTCCGCCGTCGCGGCCGTGGTGTACATCCTGGCCACCGCGTCGCTCGTGGCACCAGGGGCGGCGTGGCGACGGATCGCGTGGGGCACGATCTCGTTCGAACTCGCCGGGGTGTTGATCGTCGGCTTGCTGAGCCTGTTCGATCCGGAACTCTTCCCCCACGACACCGTGTGGTCCGTCTTCGGTCGCGGGTACGTCTTCATCCCGCTCGTCCTCCCGGTCCTCGGACTGTGGTGGCTGGCCGGACATCGGCGCTCCACGAAATGATCACCTTCACCGAGCTCGACCAGGTCCCAGACGGCTTCGGGCCCTCAGCCGTCACCATCGGCAAGTTCGACGGCGTCCACAGCGGCCATCGCGCCGTCATCGCGGCCCTGCTCGACGCGGCCGCAGCCGACGGGCTCGACTCGGTCGCGGTCACCTTCGACCGCAACCCGTTGAGTCTCATCAACCCCGACCGCTGCCCGGCCTCACTCGTCAGCAACGAGCAGAAGCTCGGACTGTTGGCGTCCGCGGGTGTCGATGCCGCCCTGCTGCTCCGCTTCGACCAGACCCTCGCCCAGTTGACGCCCGAGGAGTTCGTCACGTCGATCCTCGTCGGCGCGCTGCATGCGAAGACGGTGCTGGTCGGCGAGGACTTCCGCTTCGGGCACCGGGGCCTCGGCACCGTCGCCACCCTGGAGTCCTTCGGTGAGGTCTACGGCTTCTCGGTGCACGTCGTCGACGACGTGCGTCCGGAGGGTGGCCGCCGCGTGTCGTCCACCTGGATCCGGGAACTGCTGGAGGAGGGCGACGTCCGTGAGGCTTCGCGGCTCCTCGGTCGTCCACCAGAGGTGCGCGGCATCGTGGTGCACGGCGCGAAGCGTGGCCGTGAACTCGGGTTCCCGACCGCCAACCTGTCTCCCGACTCCCAGGGGCTCATCCCCGCCGACGGGGTGTACGCCGGCTGGCTGCGGTGGCGCGGTCGGTACTACCCGGCCGCGATCTCCGTCGGGAACAACCCGACCTTCGACGGGGTGCCGCAGAAGCAGGTCGAGGCCTACGTGCTCGACGAGACGGACCTCGACCTCTACGACGACGAGGTCGAGGTGCAGTTCGTGGAGCGGATCCGCGGCATGGTCGCGTTCACCGGGATCGAGCCCCTGATCGTCCAGATGACCGACGACGTCGAGCGCGCACGCCGGATGCTGTCCTAGTGGGGCCGCGTCCCCTCTGGCGGGGAAGGGTCCTGGCGCTCGTCGGCATCGTGCTCGTCGCGGCGAACCTGCGGACGGCCGTCACGTCACTGTCCCCGATCTTCGCCGAGATCGACGGCGACATCGGTGTCGGCTCGGTCGGCCTGGGGCTGCTCGGCATGCTCCCGCCGCTGTGCTTCGCCCTGTTCGGCGTCTTCACGCCGCGCCTCGTGCGTCGGCTGCACCTGGAGCCCGTGCTGCTGATCGCGCTCGGGTCGATCGTGGTCGGGCACCTGGTGCGATCCCTCGCGCCACACTTCGCCGTCCTCGCGGTCGGCAGTGCGCTCTGTTTCGCCGGCATCGGCATCGGCAACGTCGTGCTCCCGCCGCTCGTCAAGAAGTACTTCCCCGACCGGGTCGGCCTCGTGACCTCGCTCTACGCGACGGTCCTGTCGGTGAGCACCTTCCTGCCGCCGCTCGTCGCCGTGCCGGTGGCCGAGGCGGCGGGTTGGCACGTGTCGCTCGGCGTGTGGTCCATCGTCGCGATGCTGGCCGTGGTGCCCTGGATCGGGCTCATCGTCAGGGAGCGTCGGGACGCCCGCGCCGCGGCCGCGGCCGACCCGGAGATCGAGGAGTCGCGCGGCCGGGTCCTCGTTCACCGGTCGCCGATCGCCTGGGCGATCGCTGCCGTGTTCGCCACGTCGTCGCTGAACGCCTACGCGATGTTCACCTGGTTGCCCACCATCGTCACCGACGTGGCGGGGGTCACGCCCGCGCAGGGCGGTCTCCTGCTCTCGCTCTTCTCGGCGATGGGGGTGCCGGCGAGTCTCATCGTCCCGATGCTCGTCGCCCGGCTGCGGAACGTGGCGGTCCTCGTGTACGTCGCGAGCGCTTGTTTCGTGCTCGGCTATCTCGGCTTGCTCCTCTGGCCGGCGACCCTGACCTGGTTGTGGGTCCTGCTCGCGGGGCTCGGCCCCCTGCTGTTCCCGCTCGCCCTGGTCCTCATCAACCTCCGGACCGCGAGTCACGACGGCGCGGTCGCCCTGAGCGGATTCGTCCAGAGCGTCGGCTACACCCTCGGTGCCCTGGGCCCGCTGGTCGTGAGCCTGCTCCATGCGGTGACCGGGTCGTGGACCGTGCCGCTCGTCCTGTTGCTGGCCACGGGTGCCCTCTGCGCCGTCGCGGGTCGGATCACGGGACGCCCCACGACGATCGAGGCCGACCTCGCCGCCCGGGGACATGGGCGAGCCTGAGCGCTCGCAGTCGCGGTACCCGATGCGCGGATGCGCGTCACGGCCTGCTCATCTGAGCAGAACGACCAACGGTCGTTGTCCGACCCGGTGAGCCGTCCTAGGCTGGGGGAGTCGGAGGAGGCCCGAGGTGATCGAACGCGATGAACTGCTCGCGGTGCGTGCCGCGGAGCTGTACTACGACGAGACGAAGACCCAGGACGAGATCGGCGCCCTGCTCGGGATCACCCGGTGGAAGGTCGGCCGGCTCCTCGCCCAGGCCCGAGAACTCGGCTACATCCGCATCGAGATCGTGCACCCGCGTGCGCGCCGTCTCCCGCTCGAGCGGGCGCTCCGCGAGCGGTTCGGACTCGTCGACGCGGTCGTCGTCCCGAGCCCGAGCGACAGTGCGGAGCTCCACGAGCGCGTGGCGCGCGCCGCGGCGGACTACCTCGGTGCCATGCGGCCCGTGCCGCGGACGCTCGGCGTGAGCTGGGGCAGGACCCTCCGAGACCTCGCCGACCATCTGCCGGACGGCTGGGCGACCGGCCTGTCCGTCGTGCAGATCAACGGCGGCGTGAGTCTCAACCAGCGTGTCGGCACCGCTGCGGCGACGGCGGCCAGGATCGCGGAGAAAGGTCGCGGCGACGTCACCCTGCTCCCCAGCCCGGCGATCTTCGAGCGTCTCGAGACCAAACTCAGCATCGAGTCCGACCGCACCGTCGCGGAGGTCCTTCGCACGGCGGCGGCCGCGGACACCTACCTCTACGGCGCCGGCGTCGCCGGTCCCGACTCAGCCCTCGTGCACAGCGGCTACCTCACAGCCGCCGATGTCGACGTCCTCGTCGCGCGTGGTGCCGTCGGCGACGTCGTCGGGCGGTACATCGACGCCGAGGGCATGATCGTCGACCCGACGCTCGACGAGCGCACGGTCGGTCTCGGGCTGGAGGCCCTGCGAGGGGCCGCGCGCAGCATCGCGGTCATCGCGGGCGCACCGAAGCACGCCGTCGCTCGGGCCGTCGTGAGCAGCGGACTCTGCACCGTGCTCGTCACGGACGAGGTGACCGCGACGGCGCTGCTCAGCGATCTCGAACCATCACCTGTTCAGCAGCACACCCTGGAGCACGAACTGCTCGGAAGGAACACACCATGACCACCCCACCAGGAGACCTCGTGGCGAAGCCCACGGCGCTCGAACTCGTCGACGGCCCCGTCACCGACGCCAGCCTCAGACGCTACCTCGACGGCCTGCCCGGCGTCGACGCCGTCGGGCTCGAACAGCGGGCGGCCGACCTCGGCAGCCGATCGATCAAGACGACCTCGAAGGCCTGGGCCCTCGACCGGATCATCGAGCTCATCGACCTCACCACGCTCGAGGGTGCCGACACCCCCGGCAAGGTGCGCTCCCTCGTCGCGAAGGCCATCACGCCGGACGCCGGCGACCCGTCCACGCCTCGCGTGGCCGCCGTGTGCGTCTACGGCGACATGGTGCCCTACGCCGTCGAGGCGCTCGGGGCGGCGCACAAGCAGCCCGGTGCAGGGCACGACGCGGCGGGCATCAACGTCGCGGCGGTCGCCACCGCCTTCCCGAGCGGCCGTGCCTCGCTCGCCGTGAAGCTCGCCGACACGGCCGACGCCGTCGACGCCGGGGCGGACGAGATCGACATGGTCATCGACCGCGGTGCCTTCCTCTCGGGTCGGTACGGTCAGGTCTTCGACGAGATCGTCGCCGTCAAGGAGGCCTGCCGTCGGAGCGACGGGACCTCGGCGCACCTCAAGGTCATCCTCGAGACGGGTGAGCTGAACACCTACGACAACGTGAAGCGCGCCTCATGGCTCGCGATCCTGGCCGGTGGCGACTTCATCAAGACCTCCACCGGCAAGGTCGCACCGGCCGCCACCCTCCCGGTGACGTTGCTCATGCTCGAGGTCGTCCGCGACTGGCACCGTCTCACGGGCGAGCAGATCGGCGTGAAGCCCGCCGGAGGCATCCGCTCGTCGAAGGACGCCATCAAGTACCTCGTGACCGTCGCCGAGACGGTCGGCGAGGACTGGCTCCAGCCGCACCTCTTCCGCTTCGGCGCCTCGAGCCTCCTCAACGACGTGCTCCTGCAGCGGCAGAAACTCACCACCGGCCACTACTCCGGCCCCGACTACGTCACGATCGACTAGGACATCATGAGCTTCCTCGAATACGCACCAGCCCCGGAGTCGACCTCGGTCCTCCACCTCCGCTCCGAGTACGGCCTCTTCATCGACGGCGAGTTCACGGAGGGGACCGGCGGCTCCTTCCAGACGATCTCGCCGAGCACCGAGCAGCCGATCGCGACGATCTCCGCCGCGAGCAACGCCGACGTCGACCGCGCCGTCGTCGCGGCACGACGCGCCTACGACCGCGTGTGGTCGAAGCTGTCGGGCGCCGATCGCGGCAAGTACCTCTTCCGGATCGCACGGCTCGTCCAGGAACGCGCCCGTGAACTGGCGGTCGCCGAGAGCCTCGACAACGGCAAGCCCATCAAGGAGTCCCGCGATGTGGACGTCCCGCTCGTCGCCGCCTGGTTCTTCTACTACGCGGGGTGGGCCGACAAGCTCGACTACGCCGGTCTCGGCGCGAACCCCCGCGCCCTGGGTGTGGCCGGCCAGGTCATCCCGTGGAACTTCCCCCTCCTCATGCTCGCCTGGAAGGTCGCCCCGGCGCTCGCCGCAGGGAACACCGTCGTCATCAAGCCGGCGGAGACCACGCCGCTGACCGCGCTCATCTTCGCGGAGATCCTCCAGCAGGCGGAACTCCCCGCGGGCGTCGTCAACATCGTCACCGGCGCCGGAGCGACGGGCGCGGCGATCGTCCGGCACCCGGACGTCAACAAGGTCGCGTTCACCGGGTCGACGGCCGTCGGCCGGGAGATCGCGAAGACCATCGCGGGTTCGGACAAGCGGCTGACGCTCGAGCTCGGTGGCAAGGCCGCGAACATCGTCTTCGACGACGCGCCCATCGACCAGGCGATCGAAGGCATCGTCAACGGCATCTTCTTCAACCAGGGGCACGTCTGCTGCGCGGGGTCGCGGCTCCTCGTCCAGGAGAGCATCCACGACGAGGTCGTCGACCGCTTGAAGCATCGCCTGCAGACGCTGCGCGTCGGCGACCCGCTCGACAAGAACACCGACGTCGGTGCGATCAACTCGGCCGAGCAGCTGGCCCGCATCCGCGAGCTCTCCGACATCGGCGAACTCGAGGGTGCGGAGCGCTGGAGCCCGGCGTGCGAGCTGCCCGAGAACGGCTTCTGGTTCGCGCCGACGATCTTCACGAACGTGTCGACCAGCCACCGGATCGCGCGCGAGGAGATCTTCGGGCCGGTCCTGTCGGTCATGTCCTTCCGGACCCCCGCCGAGGCGATCGCCAAGGCGAACAACACCCCGTACGGACTGTCGGCGGGCATCTGGAGCGACAAGGGCAGCCGGATCCTCGCCGTGGCCGACAAGCTGCGCGCCGGGGTCATCTGGGCGAACACCTTCAACCGCTTCGACCCGGCCAGCCCCTTCGGTGGCTACCAGGAGTCCGGGTACGGCCGCGAAGGCGGACGACACGGTCTCGGCGCGTACCTCGCGCCAGCCGGATCGAGCGTCACCGCAGCCTCCGCATCGGCCACGAGCACCACGAAGGAGGAGCAGCGATGAGCCGGCTCACCGTCCCCAAGACCTACAAGCTCGCCATCGGCGGCAAGTTCCCCCGCAGTGAATCCGGAAGGACGTACGAGGTGACCGACTCGACCGGCGGGTTCCTGGCGAACGCGTCATTGGCCTCGCGCAAGGACGCCCGCGACGCGGTCGTCGCCGCCCGCTCGGCGCTCGGCGGATGGTCCGGTGCGACCGCGTACAACCGCGGCCAGGTGCTCTACCGCATCGCCGAGCTGCTCGAGGGGCGTCGCGCCCAGTTCGTGGACGAGATCGTCCGCGCAGAGGGCGTGTCGCAGGCGTCCGCCGCGGCCCAGGTCGACGAGGCCATCGACCTCTGGGTCTGGTATGCGGGGTGGGCCGACAAGTACGTCCAGGTCGTCGGGGGAGCGAACCCCGTCTCGGGTCCGTACTTCAACCTCTCGGTGCCGGAACCGACGGGTGTCGTCGCGCTGATCGCGCCGCAGGAGTCGTCGCTCCTCGGGTTCGCGAGCGTCGTCGCCCCGGCGCTGGTCGCCGGCAACACGGTCGTCGTCATCGCGAGCGAGCGGTTCCCGCTGTCGTCGATCAGCCTGGCGGAGGTGCTCGCGACGAGCGACGTCCCCGGTGGCGTCGTCAACGTGCTCACGGGTTCGCCCGCGGAGATGGCCCCCTGGCTCGCCTCGCACGCCGACGTCAACGCGATCGACCTCGCGGGCGCAGGGGCACTCGACTGGATCGAGCTCGAGGTCCTCGCGGCGGAGACGCTGAAGCGCGTCGTCCGTCCGAGCGGTGCCACCGGGTCCGTCCCGGCGAGCCTCGATCGGATCACGGCCTTCACCGAGGTGAAGACCGTCTGGCACACGAAGGCCCTCCTGTAGCCCCGACGAGCGCCCGCGTGGCTCTTGCACAGCGTCGCCCGGCTGTACAGCCGGGCGACGCTGTCGTCGCGGGGCCGTAACGTTGCGTCCATGACCGAATCATCGACTCCAAAGCGCGTGCTCGTCACGGGTGCCACCGGCTACATCGGCGGGCGGCTCGTCCCGCGCCTGTTGGAGGCCGGGTACGTGGTGCGGGTGCTCGTGCGCTCGCCGCAGAAGCTGACCGACGTGCCGTGGCGGGACGACGTGGAGGTCGTCGAGGGTGACCTCGGCGACGCGGCCGCGGTCAAGGCGGCCTGCGTGGACGTCGACGTCGTCTACTACCTCGTGCACTCGATGGGCGGGAAGGGCGACTTCGAGCAGACGGAATACGATGCCGCCGAGCATGTCGCGGCTGCGGCTGCGGCGGCCGGAGTCTCACGCATCGTGTACCTGGGTGGCCTGCACCCGGAGGGTGTCGAGCTCTCGAAGCATCTGCGCTCCCGCACCGAGGTCGGGCGGATCCTCCTCGAATCCGGTGTGCCGACGCTCGTGCTGCAGGCCGGTGTGGTCATCGGTTCCGGATCGACCTCGTTCGAGATGATCCGGCATCTGACCGACATCCTCCCGTACATGCCGGCACCCCGCTGGGTCCGGAACTTCATCCAGCCGATCGCGGTCCGGGACGTCCTGCACTACCTGTTGGCGGGCGCCGAGGTCGACCGCGACGTGAACCGCGCGTTCGACATCGGCGGGCCGGACGTCCTGCGGTACGGCCAGATGATGAACGGGTACGCCGTGGAGGCCGGTCTCCCGCAGCGCCCCATCGCGCCGTTGCCGGTGCTCACGCCGTGGTTGGCTTCGCAGTGGGTCAACCTCGTGACGCCGATCCCGCGCCGTCTGGCGTCACCCATCATCGAATCCCTCCTGGTCGACTGCGTCATGGGGGACCACGACATCGACGCGGTGATCCCGCCGCCGGAGGGCGGGCTGACCGGCTATCGTCGGGCGGTCCGACTCGCGCTGCAGCGGATGAAGGACGGCGAGGTGGAGACCTCCTGGCGGAACGCGACGGTCGCCGGCGCGCCGAGCGACCCGTTGCCGAGCGACCCGGACTGGGCGGGGCACGTCGTCTACATCGACCTCAAGGAGCGCAAGACGTCCGCGGACGCGGATCGGCTCTTCTCCGTCATCGAGTCCATCGGCGGCGAGAACGGGTGGTACTCGTTCCCCCTGGCGTGGGCGGTCCGCGGCTGGATGGACAAGCTCGTCGGCGGCGTCGGGCTCCGTCGCGGCCGCGACGACCCGCAGCATCTGAGTGTGGGGGACGCCCTCGACTTCTGGCGCGTCGAGTACCTCGAACGCGGTCGGATGCTGCGCCTGCGGGCCGAGATGCGGGTGCCCGGTCTGGCGTGGTTGGAGATGAGCGCGACGCCGGTCGGCGACGGCTCGGTCTACCGGCAGCGTGCGGTCTTCTTCCCGAAGGGACTCGGCGGCCGACTCTACTGGTTCGCGATCCTGCCGTTCCACGGGATCATCTTCAACGGGATGGCCAACCGGATCACCGAGGCGGCGGTCGCGCTGCCCTCGGAGCGTTCCGCCCAGCGGAAGAGCCGGGTCTCACCGGTCTCGCCGGAGGAGCACGAAGCCGTCGACTCCGCGGAGGCCGAGCTGCAGGCGTCGAGGCCGGCACCGGAGGTCGCGGAGTAGCGTGGCGGTATGAGCGAACCCACCGTCGTCACCGTCACGGGAGCGGGCGGCCAGATCGGCTACTCCCTCCTCTTCCGCATCGCCTCAGGCCAACTGCTCGGGCCGGACCGCCCGGTCCTCCTGCGACTGCTGGAGATCCCGCAGGGTCTCGGCGCGGCCGAGGGCACGGCCCTGGAATTGCAGGACGGCGCCTTCCCCCTGCTCGCCGGCGTCGAGGCGACGACGGACGCGGCACGTGCCTTCGACGGTGCGAACATCGCCCTGCTCGTCGGCGCGCGGCCGCGTGGCCCGGGGATGGAGCGTGGCGATCTCCTGGCGGCGAACGGCGGCATCTTCGCACCGCAGGGTGCCGCGATCGGCGCCGGCGCGGCCGATGACGTCCGGGTGCTGGTGGTCGGGAACCCGGCCAACACGAACGCCCTCATCGCGCAGGCCGCCGCGACCGGGGTGCCGCCGGAACGGTTCACCGCCCTGACGCGTCTCGACCACAACCGCGCCGTCGCGCAGTTGGCGGCCAAGACCGGCGCGCCGGTGACGGACGTCGACGGCGTCGTCATCTGGGGGAACCACTCGGCGACGCAGGTGCCCGACCTCTCCCATGCGACGGTCGGCGGTCGCCCGGCGCTCGACCTCGTCGACGAGGCCTGGATCGCGGACGAGTTCATCCCCCGGGTGGCGAAGCGCGGTGCGGAGATCATCGCCGTCCGCGGCTCGTCGTCCGCCGCCTCGGCTGCGGCGGCCGCCATCGACCACGTGCACGACTCGGTCTGCGGCACGGCGACACCGGAGCGTCCGGATCGCTGGACGTCCGTCGCCCTGCCGTCGCAGGGCTGGTACGGCGTGCCGGAGGGCTTGGTCAGCTCGTTTCCGGCGCGATCCGTCGACGGTCGCTGGCAGGTCGTCGAGGGGCTCGACATCGCGCCCGCGTGGCAGCAGCGCATCGACGCCTCGGTGGCGGAACTCGAGGAGGAGCGGACCGCGGTGCGGGAGCTCGGCCTCCTCGGCTGACCCCGGCGAGCGGTCGGTCGAACGGTTGCAGGAGGTACCCCCTGGGGGTATAGTGGTGGCTCCGAGTCACTGAGGAGGACGCATGTCCGAAACCACCGCAACCACCACCTACCGGGTCGACGGCATGACCTGCGCGCACTGCGTGTCGGCTGTCACGTCCGAGCTGTCCGCGCTGTCCGGCGTGGACGAGGTCGTCGTGGACCTCGAGGCGGGGACGGTCACGGTGGCCGGAACCTCGTCGTCCGACGAGGCGGCCATCGGTGCCGGCGTCCAGGAGGCCGGCTACACCCTCGTCGGTCGTCGCTGATGAGCGCGCCGCTGCAGACCCTCGATCTCGACATCGCGGGCATGACGTGCGCGAGTTGTGTGGCGAGGGTCGAGAAGCGGCTCACGGCGCTCGACGGCGTCGAGGCGCAGGTGAACCTCGCGACCGAGCGCGCGACGGTCACGGCGCCGGCGGCCGTCACCGCGGACGAGCTGGTCGCGGCGGTCGCGAAGGCCGGGTACACGGCGACGGTGCGTCCCGGCGCGGACGAGCGTTCCGGAGCACACCGCGACGATGCCCCGACGCCGGAGTCCGAGTCCGACCCCTCGGCGACGGTGACGACCCTCCGCACCCGACTCGTCGTCAGCACCGTGCTGGCCCTCCCGGTCATCCTGCTCGCCATGGTCCCCGCCTGGCAGTTCGACCACTGGCAGTGGCTGTCGCTCACGCTGGCGACGCCCGTGGTGTTCTGGGGCGGCTACCCGTTCCACCGCGCGACGTTCGCCACGCTGCGTCACGGCTCGGTGACGATGGACACGCTCATCACCCTCGGGACGGGGGCGGCGTACCTGTGGTCGCTCTGGGCGCTCTTCTTCGGCATGGCCGGGATGACCGGCATGCGCCACGAGTTCACCTTCTTCGCCCCCGACGCCGACCCGTCCGGTGCCCTCTACCTCGAGGTGGCCGCGGGCGTCACCGTGTTCCTCCTCGCCGGGCGCCTCATCGAGCAACGATCGAAGCGCAGCGCCGGGGCGGCGCTCCGCGAGCTGATGACGGCCGGAGCCTCCGAGGTGTCCATCCTGCGAGAGCGGGCCGCCGATCCGAGCGACCTGATGGCGGCGACCCGCCAGGAGGAGCGCGTCCCCGTCGACCGCCTCCTCGTCGGTGACCTCTTCCTCGTGCGGCCGGGCGAGTCGGTCGCGACCGACGGCACGGTCGTCGAGGGCGCGGCGAGCGTCGACGAGAGCCTCATGACGGGGGAGTCGGTCCCCGCGGAGAAGACGGCGGGTTCGCCGGTCACCGGTGGGACGATCGCGCGCGGCGGATCGCTCGTGGTGCGGGCCACCGCCGTCGGCACCCGGACGAGGCTCGCACGCATGGCGCAAGCGGTCGAGGCCGCTCAGCTCGGGAAGAGTCGCATCCAACGCCTCGCGGACCGCATCTCCAGTGTGTTCGTGCCGATCGTGCTCGTCACGGCGGTCGCGACCGCGATCGTGTGGATCGCCGCGGGCTCGTCGGTGCAGGCCGCTTTCACCGCGGCCGTCGCCGTGTTGATCATCGCCTGCCCGTGTGCGCTCGGCCTCGCCACCCCGGTCGCCCTCCTCGTCGGCACCGGTCGAGGGGCGCAGCTCGGCATCCTGATCGCCGGACCGGAGGCTCTCGAACGCGCGAGCGGCATCGACCGTGTCCTGCTCGACAAGACCGGGACCATCACCTCGGGTCGGATGAGCGTGACCGAGGTCTGGGCGGAGGGTGCCGCCGACGCGGCGCTCGACCTCGCCGCAGCGCTCGAAGCCGACTCCGAGCACCCCATCGCCGAGGCGATCGTCGAGGAGTCCGCACGTCGACGTGGAACACCCCCGGCGGTTTCGGACTTCGCGAGCTTCGAAGGCCTCGGGGTCACCGGGACCGTCCGTGGAGGGACCGTCCTCGTCGGACGACCCGCCTTCGCCGAGGACCAGGGGTTCCGAACCGGAGCTGCGGCCACGGCGGCGCTCGGGGCCGCAGCGGAACGCGCGAGCACCGTCGTGGTCGTCGCCTGGGACGGCGAGGTCCGCGGGATCGTCGAGGTCGCCGACACCGTCAAGCCGGAGGCGCGGGCCGCCGTCCAGCGTGCCGTGGCGCTCGGGATGACTCCGGTGCTGCTCACCGGTGACAACGCGGCCGTCGCCGCCCGCGTCGCGGCCGAGGTCGGGATCACCGAGGTGATCGCCGACGCGAGCCCGATGGACAAGGTCGCCGCCGTCGAACGCCTGCAGGCGGACGGTCACCGCGTCGCGATGATCGGCGACGGGGTGAACGACGCGGCCGCGATCGCGACCGCCGACCTCGGGATCGCCATGGGGACGGGGACCGACGCGGCCAAGAGCGCCGCCGACCTCAGCATCGTCTCCGGGTCGCTCGCCACCGCCGTCGACGCGGTCCGGCTGTCGAGACGGACCCTCGGCATCATCCGAGGCAACCTCTTCTGGGCGTTCGCGTACAACGTCGCGGCGATCCCGCTCGCCGCGCTCGGGCTCCTCAACCCGATGATCGCGGGCGCGGCGATGGCGTTCTCGAGCGTGTTCGTCGTGCTCAACAGCCTGCGCCTCCGGCGGTTCCGTCCGGCCGCCTGAGGACATCCGTCACCTGCCGGGCTGCGGCGGTTACACTGTCCGCAGAACCGGTCGACGTGGATGGGTGGTGGTGAGGTGACCAGTCCCTGGCTGGCGGCCCCGGCGCGTGCCGAAGCGCAGCGCGGACTCGTGCGGCGGCTCGTCCGCGAGTCGTGGGAGCGGTCGATGGGCCGTCACCTCGACCCGGACAACCTCATGCCGGAGCTCGCCTTCGACGAGGACGAGCTGCGCGACCACCGGCTCGGTCATCCACTCGCCGGCGTCCTCCCGGTCATCACGCGGCTGCTCGTCGAGGACGCCGACGACGACTCCGGCATGCTCGTCGCGGTCGGCGACGCCATGGGCAGACTGCTCTGGGTCGACGGTGACCGTCACCTGCGCCGTCGGGCGGAGGGCATGTTGTTCGTCGAGGGCGCCGGCTGGTCGGAGCGCGAGGTCGGTACGAGTGCGCCGGGCACCGCACTCGAGCTCGACCACGGGATCCAGATCCACGCGGCCGAGCACTTCAACCGGCTCGTGCATCCGTGGAGCTGCACAGCGGTGCCCGTGCACGACCCGGAGACCAGACGGATCATCGGGGTGATCGACATCACTGGAGGACCGCAGGCCGTCGCCTCGCATGCACTTCCGCTCATGGAGGCGACCGCGGCCGCCGTCGAATCCGAGATCATGGTGCAACGCCTGCGGGCGCTCGCCGATCGCTCTTCGGCCGGACTCGGCCGTCGTCGAGAGACGCCCCGTCCGACCCTGGTCCGGCCGGGACTACAGGTGCTCGGCCGCGACACCGGGATGCTCGTCGGCCACGGCGCGGAACGGCCGACCGAACTCAGCCGCCGTCACGCCGAGATCCTGACGCTGTTGTCCTGGCACCGACAGGGCCTCAGCGCCGAGGCGCTCGCCGACCGGCTCTACGACGCCGACGAGGCACCGGTCACCCTGCGGGCGGAACTCGTGCGACTCCGGAGGGTGCTGACCGCGGCCGCGCCGACACTCGTCCCCGCCTCACGCCCGTACCGCCTCACCGCACCCCTCCAACTCGACGCCCACCAGGTGCTGTCGCTCCTCGACCGCGGCGCCCACCGGGCTGCGCTCGCCGCCTACCCCGGCCCGCTGCTCCCCGACTCGACCGCGCCCGGCATCGTCGAGCTGCGCGAGCTGGTTGCGACCAGGCTCCGCGAGGCGATGCTGACCGATGCATCGGCCGACCTCTTGTACGACTACCTCGGGAGCGCCGCGGCCCCCGACGACCTCGAGGTCCTCCACGCCTGCCTGCGAGCGCTCCCGCCGCGCTCGCCGAAACGGGCGGGGATCGTCGCACGGGTGGAGGCGCTCGAAACCGATCTCGCGGCGAGCTGACCGCTGACCCACGTCGAGCGGTGATGCAACCTCATGCAACCTGCCCGCCGCTAGCGTCGGCCGCACGCACCTGAGCGGTGCGGCCACCGACAACGTCGTCGACAAGGAGTGCCATGACCGTCTACGCCAACCCGGGTACCGAAGGTGCCGTGTTCAGCTACGCCCCGCGCTACGACCACTTCATCGGGGGCGAGTACGTCCCGCCAGCGAACGGACAGTACTTCGAGAACCCGACGCCCGTCACCGGCGCGGTCTTCACCGAGATCGCCCGAGGGACCGCGGCCGACGTGGACCGCGCCGTCGAGGCGGGATGGAAGGCGTTCCCCGCGTGGTCGAAGACCAGCGTCGCCGAGCGCGCCGTCATCCTCAACCGGATCGCCGACCGCATGGAGGAGCACCTCGAGGAGATCGCGGTCGCCGAGAGCTGGGAGAACGGCAAGCCGGTCCGCGAGACCCTCGCCGCCGACATCCCGCTCGCGATCGACCACTTCCGCTACTTCGCCGGCGCCATCCGCGCCCAGGAGGGCGGCATCTCCGAACTCGACCACGACACCGTCGCCTACCACTTCCACGAACCGCTCGGCGTCGTCGGGCAGATCATCCCGTGGAACTTCCCGATCCTCATGGCGGTGTGGAAGCTCGCGCCGGCGCTCGCCGCCGGCAACTGCGTCGTGTTGAAGCCGGCGGAGCAGACCCCGGCCTCGATCCACCTGATCGTCGACCTCGTGAAGGACCTGCTGCCCGCCGGCGTCTTCAACGTCGTCAACGGCTTCGGTATCGAGGCTGGTGCGCCGCTGGCGTCCCACCCGCGGATCCGGAAGATCGCCTTCACCGGCGAGACCACGACCGGCCGCCTCATCATGCAGTACGCGAGCGAGAACCTCATCCCGGTGACGCTCGAACTCGGGGGCAAGAGCCCGAACGTGTTCTTCGAGGACGTCGCGCGTGAGCACGACCAGTACTACGAGAAGGCGCAGGAGGGCTTCAGCATGTTCGCCCTCAACCAGGGCGAGGTCTGCACCTGCCCGAGCCGGGCGCTCGTGCAGCGGTCGATCTACGACGGCTTCGTGGGCGACGCGCTCGTGCGCATCGGCAAGATCAAGCAGGGCAACCCGCTCGATACGGACACCATGATCGGCGCCCAGGCGTCGAACGACCAGCTCGAGAAGATCCTGTCCTACATGGACATCGGCAAGCAGGGTGGGGCGAAGCTGTTGATCGGTGGCGAACGCGCCGACCTCGGCGGTGAACTGAGCGGCGGGTTCTACGTCCAGCCGACCGTGTTCGAAGGCACCAACGACATGCGGATCTTCCAGGAGGAGATCTTCGGCCCGGTGCTCGCGCTCACGAGTTTCGCCGACTACGACGAGGCGATCTCGATCGCGAACGACACGCTCTACGGCCTGGGCGCCGGTGTCTGGAGTCGGGAGGCGACGACGCTCTACCGCGCGGGCCGGGCGATCGAGGCCGGTCGGGTCTGGTCGAACACCTACCACCAGTACCCGGCGCACGCGGCGTTCGGCGGGTACAAGCAGTCCGGTATCGGCCGCGAGAACCACAAGATGATGCTCGACCACTACCAGCAGACGAAGAACCTGCTGGTCAGCTACGCGGAAGGCCCGATGGGCTTCTTCTGATCGACCGGTCCGCGGGTGGCGCGCGTTCGAGTCGCGCCACCCGTGCACCAGGCCCCGGGACCGGTGCGGCCGATCGGAGACCCCCTGATGAGACGACGGAGGACACACCATGACCGGACGGGTCGACGTCACCGAGACCGCTGCCGCGCTCCTGCGCGAGATGACCGCGGTGCACGGGCCGCTCATGTTCCACCAGTCGGGCGGGTGCTGTGACGGGAGCTCACCCATGTGCTACCCCGTCGGGATGTTCCGCACCGGGGCGGTCGACGTCCTGCTCGACACCCTCGACGTCGTGGGACTCGACGCGCCCGTCGAGGTGTACATGTCGCGCTCGCAGTTCGAGTACTGGAAGTTCACGCACCTCACGATCGACGTGGTCCAGGGCCGGGGGAGCGGGTTCAGCGTCGAGGCGCCCACGGGCCAACGCTTCCTCATCCGTTCGCGCATGCTCGACGACGCCGAGCTGGAGCGCTTCGGACTCCTCGAGGACGCCGCCGACTGAGCGCTCGCGAGCGATGCGGCCGATGGCGTAGACTGGGTACACGCCCGTCGGGCGCCCGTGTCGGTCTCGTGCAACGCTCTGTTGCTCCACGACGACCAGTCGGGCCCGACGCCCGTCTCTTCCGGCCCCTCGGCCGATGAGGCATTCTCGACTGCTCAGGAGGAGCATGCCGCACACCGGCCAGCAACGCCGTTCCCAGGGGCGTTCCAGCACCCGTTCATCTGGCCGCTCGAACCCCAGAGGGTCCTCGTCGCGCCACGACGACGACGCGCCCATCATCCCGATCCTCGCCCGCAAGGTGCGCGAGGTCGAGGCGAAGGCGCAGAAGGGCAAGGTCGGTCCCACCAACCGGACCAAGTACCAGGTCATCGCGTTCCTGGTCCGCGAGGAGCGCGCTCGGGTCAAGGCCGACACGAGCTACAGCGACGCCACCCGCGCCGAGCTCCTCAAGCGCCTCGACGGGGTCGCGACCATCCTCGCGAAGACCGCGGCGCGCGACACCTCGCTCATCCAGCTCCTCGAGGCGGACGCCGCGACGAGCCCGGTCGCACAGCGACTCCGCCGTGACTGGCTGCTCGAGTCGGGCGCCGAACTCAGCGCCGACGAGCTCATCATCACCGTCGAGAAGCCCGTCATGGAATCGGTCGTCCCGGCCGAGCTCGCCGAGAAGCAGGTCATCCCGCAGTCGGTGAAGGCGCGTCAGCTGGCCAACCCGTTCCTCGCCCCCGACTTCAGCCAGGCGGCACCGCAGCCGACCGTGCGTCGTCGCCTCGACAGCTGGGAGCTCATGGGCCCGCTGTACAAGGCGTTCGAACTCGGTTCCGGCGGGGGAGCGGCCTCGATGGACCTCCCCGACGCGCCCAAGCTCGACCGCCTTTCGCCCCGTGGCCTCGAGGTCATGAAGCACCAGGCGCGGTTCGTCGAGAGCGTCAAGGAGGGGCATCGTTCCTTCCTGCTCGCCGACGAGCCAGGGCTCGGGAAGACGGCGCAGTCCGTCCTCGCCGCCTCCGTGGCGGAGGCCTACCCGCTGCTCGTCATCGTCCCGAACGTGGTGAAGATGAACTGGGCGCGCGAGGTCGAGCGGTGGACGCCGCACCGCCGGGCCACGGTCATCCACGGCGACGGCCAGGCCCTCGACGCCTTCGCCGACGTCATCATCGTGAACTACGAGGTCCTCGACCGCCACCTCGCCTGGCTCGGGACCCTCGGCTTCCGCGGCATGGTGGTCGACGAGGCCCACTTCATCAAGAACCTCCACTCCCAGCGGTCGCAGCACGTGCTGTCCCTCGCGAACCGGATCCGGAAGGCGACGCCCGGCCAGGACCCGCTGCTGCTCGCGCTGACGGGTACGCCGCTCATCAACGACGTCGAGGACTTCAACGCCATCTGGCAGTTCCTCGGCTGGATCAAGGACGGCAAGCCGACCGCCGAACTCATGGAGCGGCTCGAGGACACCGGCCTCACGCCGGCTGAGCACGCCTTCTACGCCGCGGCCCGTTCAGCGGTCATCGACATGGGCATCGTGCGCCGGAAGAAGCTCGACGTGGCGAAGGACCTCCCCGCGAAGCGGGTCGCTGACCTGCCGGTCGAGCTCGACGACGAGGCGATCCGGTCGATCCGCGACGCCGAGGCCGAGCTCGGACAACGTCTCAAGTCGCGCTACGTGCGCGTGTTGGAGTCCCGCGGAGAACGCGTCGACGCCTTGCACGACCCGAACACCGAACTCATGCGCATGGTCGCCCAGGCGGAACTCGACGAGTCGAAGGCCGCCGGCGGTACCGAGAACGTGTTCACCATGATCCGGAAGATCGGTCAGGCCAAGGCGGTCCTCGCCGCCGACTACACGGCCCAGCTCGCGCGCTCGGTCGGCAAGGTCGTGTTCTTCGCGAAGCACATCGACGTCATGAACGCCGCCGAGCAGCTGTTCGCCGGTCGCGGTCTGAAGACGGTGTCGCTCCGCGGCGACCAGACCACGCAGGCGCGCCAGGCCGCGATCGACGCCTTCAACACCGACCCCGAGGTCGCGGTGGCGGTCTGCTCGCTCACGGCGGCGGGCGTCGGCGTCAACCTCCAGGCGGCGTCGAACGTCGTGCTCGCCGAGCTGTCGTGGACGGCCGCGGAGCAGACGCAGGCGATCGACCGCGTGCACCGCATCGGTCAGGAGGAGCCGGTCACCGCGTGGCGCATCATCGCCGCCCACACGATCGACTCCAAGGTCGCCGAACTCATCGACAGCAAGCAGGGGCTCGCGGCCCGTGCGCTCGACGGCAGCGATCAGGATGTGGCCTCGGTCGACTCCGTGCAGCTGAACGCCCTCGTCCACCTGTTGCGCGAGGCCCTGGGCGGCTGACGCCCGGTGTGTCCGACCGGGCGGCGATCAACGCCACCCGGTCGGAGCTCGCGGTGCTCAGACGCCGAGTGCGGTCTTCACTTGCGCGAGCGACGGGTTCGTCGCGGTGGAACGGTCCGGGTAGATGACGGTCGGGACCGTCTGGTTGCCACCGTTGAGGGAGGCGACGAGCTCGGCCGTCCCCGGCACCTGCTCGATGTCGATCTCGGTGAAGGGGATCCCTGCGGCCGACAGCTGGTGCTTCAGCCGGGCGCAGTATCCGCACCAGGTGGTGGAGAACATGGTGATGCCGCCATCGGCGGGGAGGTAGTCGTCGGCACTCATCCCAGCAGCCTAACCCCGGCTCGCGAGAGCTCCGACACGTGCTGGATCGACCACCGGCGGCGAGACGGTATTGTCGGGGATGACTTCCGGCACCGGTGGTGCCCCGATCCCCATGAGGACTGTTGATATGAGAATTGGTGTGCTCACGAGCGGCGGCGACTGCCCCGGCCTGAACGCGGTCATCCGAGGTGCGGTGCTCAAGGGGACCAAGATCCACAACCAGGAGTTCATCGGCATCCGCGACGGATGGCGAGGTGTGGTCGAAGGGCTGACCATGCCACTCGACCGCCACAGTGTGCGCGGGCTCGCCAAACAGGGCGGCACGATCCTCGGCACCAGCCGGACGAACCCGTTCGAGGGCCCGCACGGCGGCCCGGAGAACGTGCAGCACACCATGGACCGCCTCGGGATCGACGCCCTCATCGCGATCGGCGGCGAGGGCACGCTCGCTGCGGCGAAGCGGCTCACCGACGCCGGACTGAAGATCGTCGGCGTCCCGAAGACCATCGACAACGACCTCGACGCCACCGACTACTCCTTCGGCTTCGACACCGCCGTCGAGATCGCGACCGAGGCCATCGACCGCCTGCGCACCACCGGCGAATCGCACAAGCGCTGCATGGTGATCGAGGTCATGGGCCGTCACGTGGGGTGGATCGCCCTGCACGCCGGCATGGCCGCCGGCGCGCACGCCATCCTCATCCCTGAGCAGCCGCAGTCCATCGAGCAGATCTGCGAGTGGGCCGACAGCGTCTACCAGCGCGGGCGTGCGCCGATCATCGTCGTGTCCGAGGGCTTCACCCTCGACACGATGGAGTCCGCGCACTCCGAGAAGGGGCTCGACGCCTTCAACCGCCCCCGGCTCGGCGGGATCGCCGACGTCCTCGCACCGGAGATCGAACGTCGCACGGGGATCGAATCCCGCGCGACGGTGCTCGGCCACCTGCAGCGCGGCGGCGTGCCGAGCGCGTACGACCGCGTCCTCGCCACCCGACTCGGCATGGCGGCGATCGACTCGGTCATGGCCGGCGACTGGGGCACGATGATCGCCCTCCGTGGCACCGAGCTCGTCAACTGCCGCTTCGAGGAGGCCCTCGGCAAGCTCAAGACGGTTCCGCAGGAGCGCTACGACGAGGCGGCCATCCTCTTCGGCTAGGCGCCCGACGACGAGACGACGCCTCCACCCCGCTCGGGGTGGAGGCGTCGTCTTGTCCGCTTACGCGGCTGTCCGCCTACGCGGCGTCGGTCTCGGCGAGGCCGAGCACGTCGAGCAACCACGCGAGTTCCTCAGCGCGCTCCTTCCAAGCGTTGTACCGCCCGCTCACCCCGCCGTGGCCGGCGCTCATCTCGATCTTGAGGAGTGCGGGCGCACCGGCGTCGCGGAGTCTGGCCACCCACTTCGCGGGCTCCACGTAGAGCACACGGGTGTCGTTGAGGCTCGTCGTCGCGAGGATGCGCGGGTACTGCTTCGCCGGGTCGACGTTCTCGTACGGGCTGTACGCCTTCATGTAGGCGTAGACCTCGGCGTCGTGCAGCGGGTCACCCCACTCGTCCCACTCGATGACGGTCAGCGGGAGCGACGGATCGAGGATGCTCGTCAGCGCGTCGACGAACGGGACGCCGGCGAGGATGCCCGCGAACCGGTCCGGCGCGCGGTTCGCGACCGCGCCCATGAGGAGGCCGCCCGCGCTGCCGCCCTCGGCGACCAACTGCCCGGCGGTCGTCCAGCCGTCGGCGATGAGGTGGTCGGCCACGTCGACGAAGTCGCTGAAGCTGTTCTGCTTGCGCAGCTTCTTGCCGTCCTCGTACCAGTGCCGGCCGAGCTCGCCACCGCCGCGGACGTGCGCGATCGCGAAGGTGACGCCGCGGTCGAGCATCGACAGCCTGGCGATGGAGAACGACGGGTCCATGCTCGCCTCGTAGGAGCCGTAGCCGTAGAGGTGGAGCGGCCCTGGGCCCTCGAGGTCGCGCCGACGCACGATGGAGACGGGCACCCGCGTCCCGTCGGCGGCGGTCGCCCACTCGCGGAACTGCTCGTACCGCGCCGGGTCGTAGTCGCCGAGGACAGGCTGCTGTTTGCGGACGAACCGCTCGCCCGAGCGGAGGTCGAGTTCGAGCACGGTCGACGGCGTGACGAGCGAGCCGTACCCGAATCGCAGCATCGGTTGCGACCATTCGCCGTTGCCGTGCCAGCCGACGCTCGAGAGGGGTTCGTCGAAGCCGAGTTCCTCGATGTCGCCGGTCGTCGCGTCGAGGAGACCGATCCGCGTCAGGCCGTCGCGCCGGTAGGCGACGGTCGTCACCGTGGCGAACGCCTCGACGTCCTCGAGTCGGCGCTCGCTGCTGTGGGGGACCACGACGCGCGGTTCCTGCAGTGGATCGTCAAGCGGCACCTCGACGAGTTCGAAGTCGGGGGCGTCGCGGTTGTGGAGGATGAGCAGACGGTCGGCGCCGTCGGCGATGCGGTGCTCGACGCTGTACTCGACGCCCTCCGTCCGCGGCCAGACGATGCGCGCCTCCTCGGTCAGCGCATCGGCGGGGACGGACCGGGTCTCGCTCGTGACCGACGATCCCGCCTCGATGAGGAGCAGGGCGCGACTGCGGGTGAAGCCCGCACCCACCCAGAACCGTTCGTCCGGCTCGTGGAAGAGGACGACGTCCGCGGACTGAGCCGTGCCGACCCGGTGCAGGTGCACGGTGTCGGGCCGCCAGCTCTCGTCGACCGTCGTGTAGACGATCGCGGACGCGTCGGGGGAGAACTCGGCGCCACCGGCGGTGCCGAGGAGCTCGTCGTCGAGGTCGGAGCCGGTCGCGAGGTCACGGACCCGGACGGTGTACCGCTCGTCGCCCTCGACGTCGACCCCGTAGAGGAGTCTGGAGCCGTCGTCGGAGACGTCGAAGCTGCCGAGGGAGAAGAACTCGTGCCCCTCCGCCTCGACGTTCGCGTCCAGGATGATCTGCTCACCCGGGGCCGCGCCGCTCTCGGGCAGTGTCGGCGGGGTCCAATCGTCGGCGTCCGAGACGGGCACCCGGCACTGGATGCCGTACTGGCGGCCCTCGACACTCCGTCCGTAGTACCACCAGTCACCCGCACGGGTCGGGACGGACAGGTCGGTCTCGAGGGTGCGTCCCTTGATCTCCTGGAAGATGCGCTCCCGCAGGGCGGCGAGGTGGTCCATCTCCTGAGCCGTGAAGGCGTTCTCGGCCTCGAGGTGTTCGATCACCTCCGGCGAGTCCTTCTCGCGGAGCCATTCGTACGGGTCCACCACGGTGTCGCCGTGATGGGTGCGTTCGGTCGGTCGGGTCTGGGCACGTGGGGCAGAGAGCTTCGCCATGGTCCAACGCTAGTCGAGGCTGAACCCTCCCAGCCCGCTCGGAGCCATCCGCGGGCCGACGGGTCTAGCGTTGGGGGATGACGACCATCCCCACCTTCGAGCTCAACGACGGTTCGAGCGTCCCCGCGATCGGCTTCGGCACCTACCCCCTGCGAGGGAGCGAGGGCACCGACGCCACGCTGTCCGCGATCGACGCCGGCTATCGACTCCTCGACACCGCCGTCAACTACCGGAACGAGGACGCGGTCGGAGCCGCCGTCCGCGAGACCGACGTCCCACGGGACGAGCTGGTCGTGGCGACGAAGCTCCCGGGCCGCGACCACGGCTTCGAGGAGACGATCACCTCGTGCCGCGGCTCGCTGGCATCGCTCGGCCTCGACCGCATCGACCTCTATCTCATCCACTGGCCGAACCCCTCCGTCGGCCGCTTCGTCGAGTCGTGGAAGGCCATGATCCAGCTGCAGCGGGAGGGCCTCGTCCGCAGCATCGGTGTCTCGAACTTCACGGAGGAGTTCCTGACGAGGCTCGCCGACGAGACCGGTGTCCTGCCGGCCGTGAACCAGGTCGAGCTGCACCCGTACTTCCCGCAGGAGGACCTCCTCGCGTTCCACCGCGAGCACGGCGTCCTGACGGAGGCCTGGAGCCCGCTCGGCAAGGCACAGGCGCCGTTCGCCGAGGAGCCCGTCGCGACTGCCGCCGCAGCGCACGACGTCTCGCCGGCCCAGGTCGTGCTCCGCTGGCACCACCAGCGCGGCGTCCTCCCGATCCCGAAGTCCGCGTCCGCGGAACGGCAGCGGACGAACCTCGACATCTTCGGGTTCGAGCTGAGCGACGCGGAGGTCCAGGCGATCACCGCACTCGGTCGTGCAGACGGCCGGCTCTTCGACGGCGACCCGAACACGCACGAGGAGATGTGAGCGTCGGCGGGTGCGGCCACGCACCCGCCGGACCCTCCTCCTAGACTTGGCGGGGTGAAGCCCCGACGTCGCAGCCAGCCCCCGATCCAGCCGCGAGCATCACGACCCGTCCTGGTCGCGTTGCTCCTGACGGTCCTCGCGCCGCTCGTCGTGATGACGGCGACGGCGGAACCGGCTGTCGCAGCCACCCGCGCCGACGTGTCCGACTTCACCTTCTCGTCCTTCGACGGGGAGTACACCCTCTCCCGGGGCGATGACGGCCAGGCCGAACTCCGGGCGGTGGAGACCTTCGTCGCCGAGTTCCCCGAGTCCGACCAGAACAAGGGCATCATCCGAGCGATCCCGGACGAGTTCGACCGGGCGCCACTGCACACGGAGATCGTGTCGGTCACCGACGCCGACGGTGCTCCCGTCGAATGGGAGGCCGACCGCGACGGCGACTTCCTCGAGCTGTCGCTCGGCACGGACGACTACGTCCGTGGCACGCAGAGCTACGTCATCACGTACACCCAGCGCGGGGTGGTCGGGGCCTATCGCGACACCCGTGCGGACGAGTTCTACTGGGACGCGCCCGGCACCGGCTGGGACCAGCCGTTCGTGGACGCGCAGATGACCGTGCGCGTCGACGCCGACATCGCCGACGCACTCACCGGCGAGGGCGCCTGCTACCGCGGCGATCCCGACGACAGCTCACCGTGCGACCTCGCCCAGGCGGAGGACGCGGACGCCGACGTCTTCACGACCGCTTCCGTCCCGCTCCAGGCTCGGCAGACGCTCACGGTCGCCATCGGCTTCGAGCCGGGCACCTTCGCCCAGCCGGCCCGACCGGGTGAGGCGCCGGTCTTCTCCATCGTCCCGATCGCCCTCGGCGCGCTGTCGGCCGCGGGGCTCGGTGCGCTCCTGTGGATCCGACTGCGGTTCTGGCGGGACCACCCCGGTCGCGGCGTCATCGTGCCCCAGTACTCCGTCCCGAAGCAGATGAACCTCCTGCTGGCGGGCGACCTCGCCGGCCGTGCCGCCTCGTCGATGGCCGCCCAGATCGTCAGCCTCGCCGTCCGCGGCAAGCTCCGGATCGTGGACGGACCTGGCAAGAAGGACTACTCCCTGCAGTACCTCGACGACAGCGCGACGGACGAGCAGGAACGGCGCGTGCTGGCCGCGCTCTTCCCCGACCGGAAACGGCCACGGGAGATGAAGCAGGTGGATCCGGCGCTCGGCAAGGCCGTCACCGCGGAACTCGCGGCCGCCAAGCAGACCGCGCTCGACCGCGGCCTTCGACGTTCGGTCCCGGCGGGGCGGGCGTGGATCATCGTGGGAGCGCTCGCCGTCATCGGCGTCGCTGGGATCGTCTTCTTCGGGGTCGCCTACGCCCAGCGAGCGGACAACGGCTGGTCCGTTGCCGCGCTCTTCGTGACCGGCATCGCGCTGCTCGCGGGGATCGTGTTGGCCATCGCGCCGAAACCGCTCACCGCCACCGGCGCCGAGGCGCGTGACGAGTTGCTCGGCCTCCGCGACTACCTCGAGCTGGCGGAGCAGGACCGCTTCCGCATGCTGCAGAGCCCAGACGGTGCGGAACGGGTGGACCTCGGCGACCCCGGCCAGCTCGTCCGGCTCACCGAACGGCTCCTACCCTTCGCCGTGCTCTGGGGCGTGGAGCGCGAGTGGGCCAAGGAACTCGGTGTCCGCTACGAACAGGCCGGGAGCGCGCCGTCCTGGTACGACTCGAACACGCCGTTCCAGGCGGCGATGTTCGCGAACGCCTTCTCCGGCTTCTCCGGATCGGCGTCGAGCACGTCCGCGTCGTGGTCGACGAGCGGAGGCGCGAGCTCCTCCGGTGGCTCGACGGGTGGCGGCTTCGCGGGTGGTGGCGGCGGCGGAGGCGGGGGCGGCGGACGCTGATCGGTGTCGAGTTGACCTCGACCGGGCAGGGTGTAAGGATCGTGTACGGCGGATGAACCGCCGGTATCCAGCACGTGAATTCCCCCCACCCACCTCGTCGGGGAGCACTGTGTCCGTATTCGCTCCGCCTCGAGAAAGACACCAGTGGAACTCGTTACCCTGACTGTCGTGCTGGTCATCGCACTGGCCCTGTTCTTCGACTTCACGAACGGGTTCCACGACACGGCGAACGCCATGGCGACGCCGATCGCCACGGGTGCGCTGAAACCGAAGACCGCCGTCTTGCTCGCCGCGATCCTCAACCTGGTCGGTGCGTTCCTCTCGACCGAGGTGGCGAAGACCATCTCCGGAGGGCTCATCCGCGAGGGTGAGGGCGGTATCCGCATCGGGCCGGAGCTCATCTTCGCCGGCCTGATCGGCGCGATCGTCTGGAACATGCTGACGTGGCTCCTCGGCCTTCCGTCCTCCTCGAGCCACGCGCTCTTCGGCGGGCTCATCGGCGCTGCGATCGTCGGCGCCGGCCTCGGCTCGATCGACTTCGGCGTCGTCCTCTCGAAGGTCATCCTCCCGGCGCTCATCGCCCCGGTCACCGCCGGCCTCGTCGCGTACTCGGCCACGAAGCTGGCGTACCGCATCACGCGACGCTACGACGGCAAACCCGACGGCCGCGACGGCTTCCGGTACGCGCAGATCTTCTCCTCCTCCCTCGTCGCCCTCGCACACGGCACCAACGACGCACAGAAGACGATGGGCGTCATCACGCTCACCTTCATCGCGGTCGGGGTGCAGGCCGTCGGCACCGGCCCCGAACTCTGGGTCATCGTCGTCTGCGCGCTCGCCATCGCCCTCGGCACCTACATGGGCGGTTGGCGCATCATCAAGACGATCGGTACGGGGCTCACCGATGTGAAGCCGGCGCAGGGCTTCGCCGCCGAGACGAGCACCGCCGCGACGATCCTCGCGTCGAGCCACCTGGGCTTCGCTCTCTCGACCACCCAGGTCGCCTCCGGGTCCGTCATCGGTTCCGGTCTCGGGCGTCGTGGTTCGAAGGTCCGCTGGGGGACGGCCGGACGCATCGCGCTCGGTTGGCTCATGACCCTGCCCGCCGCCGGCATCGTCGGCGCCCTGGCCGCCGCCGTCGCACACCTCGGGCTCTTCGGCATCATCGTCGACGCCGTCGTCGGCATCGGCGTGATCCTCACGATCTTCCTCATCTCGCGCCGCAACCAGGTCGACCACAGCAACGTCGTCAGCGAGGTCGCCGACTCCGGTCGCGCCGTCAAGATCAAGCGCAACCCCAAGCCCAAGAAGGTGAAGAAGTGATCGACTGGGCAGCATTCCTGATCGTGTTCGCAACGTCGCTCGTCGGCGCCACCGCCGTGGTCAGCCTGTACTCCTTCGGGCTCCGGCTGCTCACCACCGCCGGACGTATCCCGGTCGTCGCGCCGGCCGAGTTCACGGACGCGATCACCGTCATCACGCCGGAGGAGGCTGCGAAGGCGGCGAAGCGTGCCGCCAAGGCCTCGCGCAAGAACCCGCTGACGCCCGCACAGCAGAACCTGGCCCGCGCCGGTGCCTACGCCTGCTTCGCGCTCTGTGCAGCCGCGGTGCTCTTCGGCATCTACCTGATCGTCCCGTTCTTCCACCAGGGCTGACCCGCTCAGGTCCGCCAGCGCACCGCGCTGACGCGAGCGCGGGCCACCACGCCGGCACCGATCCGTGCGGGGTCGCCAGCTCGGTGCGCTGACGCGAACCGTACCTACGCGGCGTGGCCGCGGGTCATACGCGCGAGCGCGGTACTCCGGAGACCCGCGCTCACGGGTGTGACCCGCGCTGACGCCAGCGCACCGCGCTGGCCGCCCAAGGATCGCGGCAATGACCCGCGCCGACGCCAGCGCACCGCGCTGGCAGACGGATGAGAGCCCCGGGTCAGGCGGTCTTGCGCCAGCGGCCGATGACCGTCATCACGTGGTAGATGACGATCGCCGCGATCGTGCCGAGCGCGATCCCGTTGAAGCTGACGTCGCCGCCCGCCACCCAGGTGAAGTCGGCGATGCCGATGATGAGCGCCGTGGCCGCAGTGAACTGGTTGACAGGCTTCGAGAAGTCGACCCTGTTGTCGAGCCAGATCTTCACGCCGATGATGCCGATGAGCCCGTAGAGGGCCGTCGTGACACCGCCCAGGACACCTGCGGGGATGGTGTTGATGACCGCACCGACCTTGGGGGAGAGGCCGAGGAGGACCGCGAACAGGCCGGCGACCCAGTAGGCCGCCGTCGAGTAGACGCGCGTCGCGGCCATGACACCGATGTTCTCGCCGTAGGTCGTCGTGCCCGAACCGCCGCCGAAGCCGGCCAGCATCGTCGCGAGACCGTCTGACAGGAGCGCGCGACCGGTCTGCTTGTTCACGGAGGCGTCGGTCATCTGTGCGACGCCCCGGATGTGCCCGACGTTCTCGGCGATGAGGACGAGCACGACGGGGAGGAACGCCGGGAGGACGGCCCAGACCGCCGGGTTCGAGATCGGGTTGTCCGCGAGATGGAACTCGGGAAGGCCGACCCAGGCGGCGTCGGCGATCTTCGAGAAGTCGATCTCCTGCCGGATCGCCGCGACGACGTACCCGACCACGACGCCGATCACGATCGACAGACGGCCGAGGATGCCGCGGAAGAGCACGGTCGAGAGGATCACGGCCGCGAGCGTCACAAGGGCGGTGACCGGAGCCTCCACGAAGTTGTTCTTCGCCGCGGGGGCGAGGTTGAACCCGATGAGCGCGACGATGGCGCCGGCGACGACCGGCGGCATGAGCGCGTCGATCCAGCCGGTGCCGGTGACCTGCACGATGACACCGACGAGCGCCAGGAGGAGCCCCACCGCGAGGATGCCGAAGAGGGCGCTGCCCATGCCCTGGCTCGCGACGGCGGCCGAGATGGGGGCGATGAACGCGAAGGAGGAACCGAGGTAGCTGGGCACACGGTTCTTCGTGATGACGAGGAACAGGATGGTGCCGACGCCCGAGAAGAAGAGGGTGGTCGTGGGCGGGAAGCCGGTGAGGACGGGCACGAGGAAGGTCGCGCCGAACATCGCGACGACGTGCTGCATCCCGAGCCCGATCGTCCGAGGCCAGCTGAGCCGTTCTCCGGGGCCGACGATCGCGTGGGTCGGGACGTGCTTGCCGTCGCCGTGCAGAGTCCAGGGCAGCGCCATGTGAGCTCGATTCCGTGGGAGGGTGCGGGTTAAGGGGTCCAGCCGATCGTAGCGGGACCCTTGCATCCCGGTCGTCGCGGGGCGGTCCGCCGTGCCGGTACGCTGGTTGCTTCGATGCAGACCCAGGAGGTCCAGTGACCACGACGCCCACCGCTCCGCGCTCGTTCCGAGAGCGTCTCGACGGTTTCTTCGAGATCAGCAAGCGCGGCTCGACCGTCGGAGGCGAGGTGCGCGGTGGCCTCGTGACCTTCGTCGCGATGGCCTACATCGTCATCCTCAACCCGATCATCCTGAGCGGTTCGGCCGACGTCACCGGAGGTGAACTCGGCTTCGCGCAGGTCGCCGCCGTCACCGCCCTGACCGCCGGCGTCATGACGATCCTCTTCGGCCTCGTGGCACGTCTGCCGTTCGCCTTCGCGGCAGGGCTCGGGATCAACTCCTTCCTCGCGGTCAGCGTCGTCGGCCAGGTCACCTGGGCCGAGGCGATGGGCCTCGTCGTCATCAACGGTCTGATCATCGTCCTCCTCGCGGCGACCGGTCTCCGCGCGATGATCTTCAACGCGGTGCCCATCCAGCTGAAGATCGCGATCACGGTCGGCATCGGCCTGTTCATCGCCTTCATCGGTTTCGTCGATGCCGGCTTCGTACGCTCCACGGGCGCCGGATCCCCGCCGGTCGGCCTCGGTATCGAGGGTTCCGTCGCGACGGTCCCCACCGCCGTGTTCGTGGTCTCGCTCCTCCTCACCGGTGTGCTCGTGGCCCGCAAGGTGAAGGGCGCCCTCCTCATCGGCATCGTCGCCTCGACGATCATCGCGATCATCGCTGAGGCCGTCTTCAAGGTCGGCGCCTCGAACGGTGGCGAGAACGCCGGCGGCTGGAACCTCAGCGTGCCCACCCTCCCCACCCAGGTCGTCGGCCTGCCCGACCTCAGCCTGCTCGGCCAGGTGAGCTTCGGTGGCTTCGAGCGCATCGGTGTCCTCGCCGCGCTCATGCTCGTCTTCACCCTCGTGTTCACGAACTTCTTCGACGCGATGGGCACCATGACCGGGCTCTCGAAGGAGGCCGGCGTCGCGGACGCGAAGGGCGACTTCCCGCGGCTGCGATCGGCACTGATCGTCGAGGGCGTCGGAGCGGTGGCGGGTGGCGCCACGTCGTCCTCCTCGTCGACCGTGTTCATCGAGTCCGGTGCCGGGATCGGCGAGGGAGCCAGGACCGGCCTCGCGAACCTGGTGACGGGCGTGCTGTTCCTGCTCGCGATGTTCTTCACGCCGCTCACCCAGATCGTGCCGTCCGAGGTCGCCGCTGCCGCCCTCGTCATCGTCGGGACGCTCATGATGTCGCAGATCAAGGACATCGTGTGGACGGAGTTCTCCGTCGCGCTCCCGGTGTTCCTGACGGTCGTCGTCATGCCGCTCACATACTCCATCGCCAACGGCATCGGCGCAGGCTTCATCGCCTGGGTCGTGCTGCGCTCGCTGTCCGGCAAGGCACGGGAGATCAGCCCGCTGCTCTGGATCGTGGCGGCCGGCTTCCTCGTGTTCTTCGCCCGCGGGCCCATCGAGCAGCTGCTCGGCGTCGCGTCCTGAGCCGGCGTCCGCCGCTGTCGGCGGCGGACGATCCGGTCTCGTCGGGGGTGCGTCCTAGACTCGGGGCATGACTCCCGACGTCCGATTCGGCCAGTATCCGGCACCCAGCCGCGTCATCGTCCACCTGAGCGATCCGCACCTCCTGGCCGACGGCCGTCGCCTCTACGACGCGGTCGACGTGCAGGCGAACCTCGAACAGGCGCTCCGGCAGGTCGAACGCATGCGGCTCCGACCCGACGCGATGGTCTTCACGGGAGACCTCGCCGACCTCGGTGAGGCCGACGCCTACCGGCGGCTCCGCGAGCGGGTCGAACCGGTCGCCGAACGGCTGGGCACCACGATCGTCTGGCTCATGGGCAACCATGACGAACGCTCGGTCATGCGCACGGAGCTGCTCGACCTGCCGGCGGGCGAGCAGCCGCTCGACGCGGTGTGGGACTTCGGTGGACTCCGGGTGATCGGTCTCGACTCGACCGTGCCGGGGTGGCACCACGGTGAGCTGGAGGACGAGCAGTTGGCGTGGTTGCAGTCGGTGTTGAGCACGCCGGCGCCGCTCGGCAGCATCCTCGCCATGCACCACCCGCCGGTGCCGTCGAGCGTCCCCTTCTTCGACATCCTCGAGCTCCGCGACCAGCACCGGCTCGAAGCCGTCCTCCGGGGCAGCGACGTCCGGGCCATCCTCGGTGGTCATCTGCACTACTCGACCTCGAGCACCTTCGCAGGCATCCCGGTCCAGGTCGCCAGTGCCAGCTGCTACTCGATGAACCTCTCGCTCCCGTCCACGGAGGTGAACGGGATGTTCGGCGGGCAGTCCTTCAACCTCGTCCACGTGTACGACGACCGCATCACGCACTCGACCGTCCCACTCGGCGACTTCGTCACCGCCGACACGTTCAGCGAGGCGTTCATCGAGCGCATGGCGGCACTGAGCCCTGCCGATCGACTCGAGGCGTTCTCCCGGAAGCGGTGACGCCCGGCGCCGACCGTCTCGGGAACGAGACACGCGAGCGGCACCGGTGGACGCGCCCGGCTACGCTGGATGGGACATCCACCCACCAGGCAACGGAGCCACGAGTGACGATCAGCACCACCACCAGCACCATCCCGACCACCCCTGGAGCACACGACGACATGGCGGACAGCATGAGCACGGGCGAGACACGGACCGAGTCGGATTCGCTCGGCTCGATGCAGATCCCGGCTGACGCCTACTGGGGCATCCACACGGCACGAGCGCTCGAGAACTTCCCCATCACCAAGCGCCCGATCTCGGTCTACCCGGACCTCGTGGTCGCCATCGCGAGCGTCAAGCAGGCTGCGGCCCGCGCGAACGCCGAGATCGGGGTCCTCGATCCCGCGAAGGCGAACCTCATCGACCGCGCCTGCCAGATCATCATCGACGGCGACTTCCACGAGGAGTTCCTCGTCGGCGTGATCCAGGGCGGCGCCGGCACCTCGACGAACATGAACGCGAACGAGGTGATCACGAACATCGCCCTGGAACTCGCCGGCCACGCGAAGGGGGAGTACCAGTACCTGCACCCGCTCGACGACACCAACCGCTCGCAGTCCACCAACGACGTCTACCCGACGTCGATCAAGATCGCGCTCGCGTTCTCCCTCCAGTTCCTGCTGACGGAACTCGGACTGCTGCGCGACTCGTGCAGTGCCAAGTCCGACGAGTTCTCCCACGTCTTGAAGGTCGGCCGCACCCAGCTGCAGGACGCGGTGCCGATGACGCTCGGCCAGGAGTTCCACGGGTTCGCGACCACCCTGACGGAGGACTACGACCGCCTGCAGGAGACCCTGTGGCTGCTCGCCGAGGTCAACCTCGGCGCCACCGCCATCGGAACGGGGATCACCGCAGACCCCCGCTACGCGGAGTCGGTCGTCCGGCACCTCAACCAGATCACCGGCTTGTCGCTCACCACCGCTCCCGACCTCATCGAGTCGACGAGTGACGCCGGCGGGTTCATGTCGTTCAGCGGCACCTTGAAGCGCAGCGCGATCAAGCTCTCGAAGATCTGCAACGACCTCCGGCTCCTGTCGAGCGGGCCCCAGGCCGGATTCGGCGAGATCAACCTGCCGCCCCGTCAGGCCGGGTCGAGCATCATGCCGGGCAAGGTCAACCCGGTGATCCCGGAGGTCGTGAACCAGGTGGCCTTCAGCGTCGTCGGTGCCGACATGACGGTGACGATGGCCGCCGAGGCCGGGCAGCTGCAGTTGAACGCCTTCGAGCCTGTCATCGCACACTCCCTGCTCCAGAGCATCGTGTGGATGGCTCAGGCCTGCCGGACGCTGCGGGTGAACTGCATCGACGGCATCACGGCGAACGAGGAGCGCCTCGGCGTCATGGTCGGCGCCTCCGTCGGGGTCATCACGGCCCTCACGCCGTTCATCGGCTACCAGTCGGCCGCGGCGCTCGCGAAGACCGCCCTGCTCACCGGACGGAACGTCGCCGACCTCGTCGTCGAGGCGAACCTCATGACCCGCGAGGACGTGACGAAGCAGCTTTCTCCCGCCCGACTCTCGGGGATCGAAGCGGTGACGTCGGCCATCCCGATCATCGACCTCCCGATCCCGGGCGCCGACTCCGACCCGAGTCGCTGAGCCGCACACACGACGAAGCCGTCCGGACCCATGGTCTGGACGGCTTCGTGCTGTGTCCGAGGGACTACGCGGCGGCGGTGACCCGACAATGGGTCGTCAGCGACCCGACGCCCTCGACCGATACCGTGACGGTGGCACCGTCCGTGAGGAAGACCTGCGGGTCGCGCGAGTATCCGGCGCCGCCCGGGCTGCCCGTGGAGATGAGGGTGCCGGGCAGGAGGGTCGCCGAACCGGAGAGGTGCTCGATGAGCGTCGCGACGCTGCGGACCATGTGGCTGGTCGAGGAGTCCTGCAGCGTCACGCCGTCGAGGACCGTCGAGATGTGGAGGGCCTGTGGGTCGGCGATCTCGTCGGCCGTCACGACCACGGGGCCGGTCGGGGTGAAACCGTCGAAGGACTTGCACCTCGACCACTGCGCCTCGGAGTACTGGATGTTCCGTGCCGTGATGTCGTTGACGACGGTGTAGCCGAACACGTATCCCAGGGCGTCGGCTGCTGCGACGTCGCGGGCGGCGCGACCGATGACGACGCCGAGTTCGGCCTCGTAGTCCACCTGCTCGCTGATCTCGGCCGGCCAGCTCGTCGTGCCCTCGTGACCCGTCAGCGAGTTGGCCCACAGGCCGAAGATCGTGGGGGCGTTGTCCGTCTTGAGGTTGAGCTCCTGCGAGTGTGCGGAGTAGTTCAGACCGACCGCCAGGATGGTCGGCGGGCGGAGGACCGCCGAGGCGTGCACGAGACCGTCGAGCGGTTCGCCGCCGACGCCGTGGGCGATGGAGGTCTCGACGAAGCTGCGCACCCGGTCGAGCTCGGCGGGACCGCGCTCGATCAGCTCCTGGAGGTCGCGCGGGGCGTCTTCGAGGATCTCGTCGAGGAACACCGCCCCGGAATCGCTGATGACGGCGAGTCTGACCCGCGGCTCTGCGGGGGGACTCGACTGGTGGTCTGTGGCGACGAAATGGGCGAACTTCACGCCTCTACGCTATCGCAGCCTCGTCGGCGGTGGGCGTTGTGGCCATAGCGGTCCGGGCCCGAGCGGAGCGGCTCGACCTCGCCCGGACAGACTCATCGCCCGGTGCCGCGGCAGTGCCTGCGAGTCGCCCGGGCGATGAGTTGGTCTGTCCCATCAGCTTGCACCCGTCGGCGACGGAGCGCAAGACCCGGAATGCAGCTCGCCGGAGGCGCTCGGGTCTTCGACCCCGCATGCGGGGGAGTGGTGCCAGGTCACGCGCTCAGCGAAATCCGCATGTGCCGCGTCGGCGGAACTGCTTGGATGGATCCATGACCGATTCAGCACGCACCAAGCCCGAGGTCGACGCCCCAACGGGCCCGGCCCCCACCGAACTCGTCGTCGAGGACATCTTCATCGGCCAGGGCGACGAGGCCCAGGCCTCCTCGACCGTCGACGTCCACTACCTCGGCGTCGGCTACGACTCCGGCGAGGAGTTCGACTCCTCGTGGAGCCGCGGACAGTCCATCAACTTCCCGCTGCGCAACCTCATCCAGGGATGGCAGCACGGCATCCCCGGCATGAAGGTCGGCGGCCGCCGCAAGCTCACGGTCCCCCCGGAGCTCGCGTACGGCCCGGCCGGTGGCGGACACCAGCTGTCCGGCCAGACGCTGGTCTTCGTGATCGACCTCCTGGGCGTCAAGTAACCATCCGCAGGTCACCCCTCGTCCCCGCCGACCGACGGTCGCGGTGACGAGGGGTGTCGCATGTCCCCCAGACCGAACGAGGACCAGATGACCACCGCCACCCAGTACGTCGACCGCCTGACGGCGACGATCCCCGATTTCCCGACGCCCGGGATCCTCTTCCGCGATCTGACGCCCGTCTTCGCCGACGCTGACGCCTTCCGCGCGATCATCGACGAGCTGGGCGAGCACTTCGCCGGTCGCTTCGACGCGGTCGCCGGGGTCGAGGCCCGCGGGTTCCTACTGGCCGCCGCCGTCGCCTACGCGACGCACACCCGGCTGGTCCCGATCCGCAAGGCGGGCAAACTGCCGGGCGAGGTCCTGCGTGAGGACTACGGCCTCGAGTACGGCGCCGCGGCGCTCGAGCTGCGGACCGAGCAGCTGCCCGCCGACACCCGCGTCCTCATCCTCGACGACGTGCTCGCGACCGGCGGGAGCTGTGGCGCGGCCGTCAATCTCATCGAGCGGGCCGGGTACACCGTGGCCGGACTCGGGCTCGTCCTCGAGCTGGAGGGCCTCCCCGGTCGCGCCTCGCTCGCCGGCCGCGACGTCTTCTCCATCGCCACCGCCCCCGCCTGAGTCGGGCCGCCTGAATCTGGCTCAGGGCGTCGGCGTGCGGGCGTCGTAGCGGCGGAAGCCGCCCTGGAGGCGCACGACGGTCCATACGAGTGCCATGACGAGGAGCCCTCCGGCGAGCGCCGGGATCCAGAGCGCGAACGCCGAGGCGGCGAGGCCGATGTAGAGGTCGCCGACGCGCGGCCCTCCGGTCACGACGACGGTGAACACGCCCTGGAGTCGCCCGCGGACGGCGTCGGGCACGGCGGCCTGCAGGATCGTCATGCGGAAGATCGAGCTGACGTTGTCCGCGGCGCCCGCGACGGCGAGTGCGGTGGCGGCGATGACGATGGCGGGGAGGTTCGCGCCGTCGGCCTCGTGCGTGGCCGCGCCGGAGAGGGTGACCCAGGCGAGGACCGCTCCGAATCCGGCGACGGCGAGGCCGTAGACGATGATGGCCCGCTCGATCGCGCGGCCCTGCCGATCGATCCGGCCGAGTCTTCCCGACACGAGGCTCGACAGGAGCGTGCCGACGGCGCCGGCGGCCGTGAGGACACCGACGGTGATCGCGCCGCCGCCGAGGACGAGGGTGCCGACGGCGGGGTAGAGCACCCGCGGGTTGCCGAAGGTCATCGCGATGATGTCGACGATGAACGTCATCCGCACGTTGGGTGCGGTCTTGAGGAACGTCCATCCGTCGACGAGGCTGCGGATGCCGGGAAGCCGGCTGACCCCGCCCTCCGGGAGGATCTTCGGCAGGGACGCGATCCCGAGGAACGCTGCCACGAACAGGACGACGTCGATCGTGTAGGTCCACTGGAAGCCCACGCCGGCCACGAGCACGCCGGCCAGTGCCGGGCCCACCGTCACCATGACCCCGGCCGCGATGCCGGAGAGGGCGGCGGCCGCGGGGAGCAGCCGCGCCGGTAGGAGCCGAGGGAGGATCGCCTGTCGGGTCGTCCCGACGATCGTGGTCGACACGGCGTTGATCGTCGTGAGCAGGTACAGGGGCCAGACGAGTTCGGAGCCGCTCCATGCGAGCACGGCGATGACGGCCGTCGAGACCCAGGTGACGATCGCGGCCGAGAGCGCGACCGTGCGTCGGTCGAAGGCGTCCGCGAGCATGCCGCCGTACAGCCCGAAGCAGATCATCGGGAGCAGGGCGATGACGCCGACGAGGGAGACGGCGAAGGTCGAGGCGGTGAGGTCGTACACCTGGAGGCCGACGGCGACGATGGTCATCTGGCCGCCGATGCCGGTGATCGCGCCGCCGATCCACAGTCGAGCGAAGGCGGGACTCTCCCGGAGGGGACGCAGATCGACGAAGAGTCCGCTTCGGCCTGGGGTCGCGGGCGCGGTCACCGCTGCATCGGCGGACGGTGCGGATGCGGAGACATGACCGCCAGCATACGCCGGGAGACCCGCGGCCCCCCCCCCCGGGCGCCGGGTCAGGGGCTGCCCCGATCACCGTGTCGGCGGTGTCGGGCAGGATGGAGGGATGCGTCTCTGGTCGATCCATCCGCGGTACTTCGACGCCCAGGCGGTGACGTCGTCCTGGCGCGAGGGGTTGATCGCCCAGCGGGTCCTGGCTGAGCCCGGTTCGAGTCTCCGCTCGCACCCGCAGCTCCAGCGCTTCCTCGAGGCGGAGGAACCGCTCGAAGCCGTCGCCGCCTATCTCGGCGGTGTCGCCGACGAAGCGGGTGCGCGCGGCATGGACCTCGACCGCTCGCGCATCATCGCCGCAGGTTCTCTGCGGGGGCCGCTCGTCGTGACGGACGGCCAGCTCGACTACGAGTGGGGCAACCTGCGCCGCCATCTCCTCGAACGGAGCCCGGACGTCGCGGCCCGGTGGGCGAGGGTCTGGCGTCCCCAGCCCCACCCGATGTTCGTCGTCGTGGGCGGGGGCGTGGCCGCCTGGGAACTCGCCTGAGGGTTCGCCGCCCGAAGACCGGACTCCCGAAGTCGATCGGAGCCCGGTCCCTCGACGGCCGCCATCCGAGCCGCTAGCGTGGCCGCATGGGCAGACACGCTGATGTGGGAGACGCGCCGCTCGCGGCGACCGGGACGGTCGTCCGGTTGCGGCCCGACCTCGAGCAGGCGCTCCACGACGCCGGTCGGCTGGCGTTCTTCCGCGGCCTGCCGAACAGTGCGCAGCGGGAACTCGCGCAGTGGGTGGAGCGGGCCACCGATGTGGCGCGGGAGGGACGGATCGAGGAGGTCATCGAGCTCCTCGAACTCCGCGCCGACGAGCTGCGGACCGCGCTCCCGGCGGCCACTGCCGGCCGTCGACGCTGAACCGAGTCCGCGCTCAGAAGCCGAAGTCGCCTCCACCGCCGAAGTCGCCGCCGCCACCGAAGTCGCCGCCGCCTCCGTCCGCGAACCCTCCATCGCCCCAGCCGCCGGCAGTCGGGTCGGCTCCGGCGTCGACAGCCGCCCCGTCTGACGCTCCGGCCTCGCCTCCGCCCTGATCGGCGCCGGTGGCATCCGCCCCGGCGTCGGTGCCGACGGTGTCGGGGATGAACGCCTGCGCGATGGCCGAACCGACGACGACCCCGGCGATCGTGCCGAGCATCGAGCTGGCGAGCATCCCACCGAAGCCCATGCCACCTCCCTGCGGGCCGAGGTTCCGCTCCAGCGTGCCCGGCTGGCGCATCTCGGCGCGGGTGGCGGAGAGCGCGAGGGCTTTCGGGGAGTCGTTCGCAGGCGCCTCACCCGTGGGAGCGTCCTCGGACAACTGGCGGAAGAGGATGCCCCGCTGCTCGGGGGTGAGTTTCGTGAACGCCTCCTCGTGGACCTGCTCGATGGTCTCCGGCGGAGCAGTGCGCAGGAGGTAGCGGTATCGCTCGACGGCGATCTCATCCGGCGTCCTGGTCGTCGCAGATGCCCTCCGGCCGTCGTCCGTCGCCTTGGCAGGTTCGCCGGACTCGGGGCGTCCGAGCAGTCGATCGAGGAATCCCATGGTGTGCTCCTTCGCAGTGGCGGGCGTCCAGCGTACGCGCCGGATGTCGGCTCCGGCTTGGACCGTGCTGAGAATCCGCCGGTCGCGCCGTCGCGGAATATGTCGCGCCCTCCGGACGCTGCACCCTACGCGCCTGTCGCCGTTCGGCAGCGCGACGAAAGGTGAACATGCGACTCTCGATACTGGACCTCATCCCCGTCCGCACCGACCAGGACACCGCGGCGGCACTCGCGGCGACGATCGCCCTGGCGAAGCGCGCCGACGAGCTGGGGTACCACCGGTATTGGGTGGCGGAGCACCACAACATGCCGTCCGTCGCGTCGACCAACCCCGCGGTCGTGATCGGCATCCTCGCCGCCGCGACGAAGCGGATCCGGGTCGGCTCCGGTGGCGTGATGCTCCCGAACCACGCGCCGCTCGTCGTCGCCGAGCAGTTCGCGCTCCTCGAGGCCTCGGCACCGGGCCGCATCGACCTCGGCCTCGGACGCGCCCCGGGCAGCGACCCGGTCATCTCCGCCGTCCTCCGCCAGTCCGGCAACACGAGCGACGTCGACCGCTTCCCGAACAACGTGCAGGACATCGTCGCCCTCCTCGGGGTCGACGGTGCCAGTGTCCGCATGACCTCCGGCGAGGAGTACGCCCTCCGCGGCACGCCGAAGGCAGGGAGCGTGCCCGACGTCTGGTTGCTCGGATCCAGCGACTACTCCGCGGCGCTCGCCGCAGCCCTCGGCCTGCCCTACGTCTTCGCGCACCACTTCTCCGGCCAGGGGACGGCTCGCGCCCTCGAGCTCTACCGCTCGAGCTTCCAGCCCTCGGCGCTCCTCGACGCCCCGCGCACCTTCCTCACCGCGAACGCCGTCGTGGCCGACACCGCGGAAGAGGCCGAGGCCCTCGCCCTGCCGAACCTCCAGCAGATGGCCCGGCTGCGCTCGGGCAAGCCCCTCGGGCCGATCGCCACCGTGGAGGAGGCCGCGACCGCCGAGCAGAGCGACCTCGAACTCGGCTTCGTCGAGCAGATGCGCGCCGCCTGGATCATCGGCGACGCCGACCGCGCCGCGAGCGAGCTGCAGGGGCTCGCCGATCGTTTCGGCGTCGACGAGGTCATGGTGTCGCCGGTCGGATCGGCACGGGAGGGCACTCCCGCGAACTCGGCACCGGCCCGTGAACGGACGATCGAACTGCTTGCAGAACGGTTCCCGCAGCACTGACGGACGCGCGGTCCGCCCGAGGGTGGACCGCTGCCGTCACTCGTGAGGCGGTTGCGCCGCGCGGACCCGCTCGACGAGTTCCTGCCAGGGACCGGTGAGTTGCCGTTCTCCGAGCGTCGCCTCCTTGGGCGCACACCGGATGCGGTAGACGTAGCGGTCGGGCAGCGGTGGTCCCTGCGGGGCGTCGTCCCACGGCAGGCCGTCGAGCAGCACGATCCAGGTGTCGACGTCGGGTTGGTCGTCGACGACGACCTCCCATTGCCGCGTCATCCCCGCGACGCCGCCGCTCCTCGTGACCGTGACCTTCATGCCGCGATGCTACTCCGCGGGCATGATCGCCACCATCGTGCTCAGTCGGCCGGGACGATCCCGACGCGTGCCCAGGCCGCCTCGAGTTCCGTCCGCTCCTCGGAGTCGGCACCGAATCGTGAGGTCGCCGCGGTGATCGAGGCGGCGGCGAAGGTGCCGAAGTCCGTGCGTTCGGCGAGCCCGCCCGTGAGCGTGTCGTACCAGACGCGTCCGGCGCGCTCCCAGGCGTTACCGCCGAGGGCGACGGCGTATGTCGCGAACGCGCGGTTCGGGATGCCCGAGTTGAGGTGGACGCCGCCGTTGTCGTCGGTCGTCTCGATGTAGTCGTCGAGATGGGCCGGCTGCGGGTCCTTCCCGAGGACGTCGTCGTCGTAGGCGGTGCCGGGGGCGAGCATGGAGCGCAGGGCGTTCCCCTCGACCTCGTCGGTGAAGAGTCCTTCGCCGATCAGCCAGGACGCCGCGGCAGCGTCCTGGCCGCGGGCGTGCTGTTCGACGAGGGCGCCGAAGACGTCGGAGACGTGTTCGTTCAGGGCGCCCGACTGTCCCTCGTAGGTGAGGTTCGCCGTGTACTGCGTGACGCCGTGGGCCAGCTCGTGACCGATGACGCTCAGCGAGCTGGTGAAGCTCCGGAAGACCTCGCCGTCGCCGTCGCCGAAGACCATCTGTTCGCCGTTCCAGAACGCGTTGTCGTAGTCGTCGCCGTAGTGCACCGTCGCGAGCAGCGGCAGCCCGAGGCCGTCGATGGAGTCCCGCGCGAACGCTTCGGCGAAGAGGGTGTGGGTGTCGCCGAGTCCCTCGTAGGCGGCGGTGACCGCGGCGTCCGTCGTGGCCGGATCGCCCTCCGACCGCACCAGCGTGCCGGGAAGCGTCTCGGAGCGCTCCGCGTCGAAGATGGAGCGTCGCGGGGCGGAGACGGCCCCTCGCTCCGTCGTCGCACCGCGCGCGGGCCCCGTCGCCGTCTGCGGCGCAGTGCCCGGCTCCGGGAAGCGGTACGGGCGGGTGGCGAGGAGGGAGTACCGGGCGGCGCTCGCGGCGCGCGCCAGGCGCGGGGTGTCGAGCTCGGCGATCCGCTCGAGCAGCCAGGGTGGGACGATCCCGCAGACGTGCTGCGGACGAGGTGTCGACGGGCCGGAGTCGGGGTGTGTTGAGCCGTTCATGCGGCGATCCTGCCACAGGCCTCCGACATGGGACAGGGCTCCCGCACGACCGCTCGGCGATGTTCTCCCGGCGCGTGGGAATAGTGCAGTGGTTCGCCTCGTTGTCCTGAATATCCATGCAAACGCATGGAAGAATCTGTGGGAGCGCATCATGCAATTCGGAATCTTCACGGTGGGGGATGTCACCACCGACCCGACCACCGGGGTCACGCCCACCGAGCACGAGCGCATCGAGGCCATGGTCGCGATCGCCCTCAAGGCGGAGGAGGTCGGCCTCGACGTCTTCGCGACCGGCGAGCACCACAACCCGCCGTTCGTCCCGTCGAGCCCGACCACCATGCTCGGCTACATCGCCGCGAAGACCGAACACCTGATCCTCTCGACGAGCACCACCCTGATCACGACGAACGACCCAGTCAAGATCGCCGAGGACTACGCCATGCTGCAGCACCTCGCCGGCGGCCGCGTGGACCTCATCATGGGCCGCGGGAACACCGGTCCGGTCTACCCCTGGTTCGGCAAGGACATCCGCGAGGGCATCAACCTCGCCATCGAGAACTACGCCCTGCTGCACCGGCTCTGGCGAGAGGACTACGTCGACTGGCAGGGGCAGTTCCGCACCCCGCTCCAGGGCTTCCAGTCCACGCCGCGTCCGCTCGACGGCGTGCCGCCCTTCGTCTGGCACGGTTCGATCCGGAGCCCCGAGATCGCCGAGCAGGCGGCCTACTACGGCGACGGCTTCTTCGCGAACAACATCTTCTGGCCCAAGGAGCACTACATGCGCCTGATCCAGCTCTACCGTCAGCGCTTCGAGCACTACGGGCACGGCACGGCCGAGCAGGCCATCGTCGGACTCGGAGGGCAGGCGTTCATGGCGAAGAACTCACAGGACGCCGTGGCCCAGTTCCGTCCGTACTTCGACAACGCGCCCGTGTACGGGCACGGCCCGACGCTCGAGGACTTCACCGAGCAGACGCCCCTCACCGTGGGAAGCCCGCAGCAGGTCATCGATCGCTACGCCTCGATGCGTGACTCGTTCGGTGACTACCAGCGGCAGCTGTTCCTGATGGACCACGCCGGTCTGCCGCTCGGAACGGTGCTGGACCAGCTCGAGATCCTCGGTGGCGAGGTCGTGCCCGTGCTGCGCAAGGAGTTCGCGAAGGACCGTCCGGCGACCGTGCCGGAGGCTCCGACCCATGCGTCGATGGTCGCAGCGGCGGACGCCGAGCTCGCCTCGCGCTCCGGAGCCGTCGAGACGAGCCACGCCGACGCCGGCTCGGCGTTCGGTCGCGCAGCGGTCGGGGTCGGACGATGACGGGCGCGCGCACGCTCGCGGTCGTCTCCGCCGGCCTGAGTCAGCCGTCGTCCACCCGACTGCTCGCGGACCGGCTCCGCGACGCCACCGTCGCACAGCTCGAGCGTGACGGCCACACGGTCGAGACGACGTCGATCGAGCTGCGCGACCTCGCGCAGGACATCACGAACAACCTCCTCACGGGGTTCCCGAGCCCCAGGCTCTCGGCGGCCGTCGAAGCGATGACCGGCGCGGACGGCGTGATCGCGGTGACGCCGATCTTCTCGTCGAGCTACTCGGGCCTGTTCAAGTCGTTCTTCGACATCGTCGAACCGACGGCACTGACCGGGGTGCCCGTCCTCCTCGGCGCGACCGGAGGGTCGGCCAGGCACTCGCTGGCGCTCGAATACGCGGTCCGGCCCCTGTTCGCCTACCTGCGTGCCGTCACGGTCCCGACGGCCGTCTTCGCGGCGTCCGAGGACTGGGGCTCCGGCGAGGCGCACGTGAGCGCGCTGCCGGAGCGGATCGAACGGGCGGCGGGCGAGCTCCGTGCCCTCGTCGCGGCGTCTGACCGTTCGGGCGGGCGCGACGACCCGTTCGCCCTCGGTCGCCCGTTCTCGGAACTGCTCGGAGGCCTCGGCGCCTGAGCGCCTCGGAACGGCCTGACGCGGGCGGAGGCCGGACCACCCGGCCTCCGCCCGCGTCGTTCCCAGGTGGTGGACCGACGTCTTTGGGATACTGGTGGGGAGCGTCGCCGTCCGGCGGTGCCGGAGGGGATGGTGGCCAGGTGATCTCCGGAGCCCGTCGGATCGGTCGGACCCTGTGGCGTACGCCGCGCGTGGTCGGTGTCGCCGTCGCGGCCCTGTTGCTCGGCTCGGCTCTCGTCGCGGCTCCGCTCGCCGCCACCCCGGCGGTCGCCGCGGCCGCTGGCACCATCGAGAGCCCTGCCGACGGCGACACCGTCTACCGGGTGGACTACACGCTCGAAGGCGACCAGGTGAGCGGCTTCGACGTCACGGGGACCGCCCAGCCGGGGGCCGACGTCGTGCTGTCCTACTGGCGTTCCATCGACCTGTACGACGCGGCCAAGCCCTGCTTCAGCGCCTCGACGTCTGACGACGATGCGTGCAAGCTGCAGGCGACCGGGGAAACCGGCGCGACGGAGTTCCGCTTCGACGGGCAACCGATCGAGGTCGGCTCGGACGGCGGTTGGTCCACGAGGATCAACATGACCCAGTGGTTGCGCGGTGCGGATGCGGGGGAGTACGACATCACGCTGGCCCTCGTGTCCACGAACGACGGCGGTGGCGCCACCCTCGGTGATCCGGTCCGCCTGGTCTACGACTCCACCACCACGGCCGAGGCGGCAGCCGCCGCCGGTGAGCCTGCGCCGACCGCCGGAGCCGGTCCGCCGGTGTGGGTCTGGCTGCTCGTCGCCTTCCTCGTCCTCGACCTCATCGCGCTCGCCCTCATCCTCGTCCTGCGCCGCCGACGCCGGGCCACCGCGGTCGAGGCGGAGGAACGGCTGAACGCGAAGCGCCGGACGACCCATCGCGAACCCCCGCCGCTCTGAACCTGCTAGAATCACAAGGTTGCCGTCGAACGGCCGCGGATCAAGAGAGCCCACGCATCAGGCGACGGGCACCGCGCAACGAACAGAGAGGGGATCACCACTATGGCGCTTGAAGGAGACCGTAAGAAGGCGATCATCGAAGAGTACGCAACCCACCCAGGTGACACCGGATCCCCCGAGGTCCAGGTGGCGGTCATGACCCGCCGCATCAAGGACCTCACCGAGCACCTCAAGGAGCACAAGCACGACCACCACTCGCGTCGTGGTCTGCTGCTCCTGGTCGGACAGCGTCGCCGCCTCCTCGGCTACCTCCAGGCCGTCGACATCGAGCGTTACCGCTCGCTGATCGAGCGCCTCGGACTCCGCCGCTAGGCAGCACCTCTACCCCTTCCAGCGCATCGGGACCCCGGTCCCTGAGCCTGTCGAAGGGCGCTGACACCGCGAGCTTCTTCGTGACGGGCCGTCATCCATTCGGATGGCGGCCCGTTCGTGTGTCACCGCCCGTTCGTGTCCGCCGGGGAGCCGTCACCTGGAGGAAATCCCACTTCCGACTCGACCCCGGGCCGCTCATCTGGCAAGGTCGAGAGTCGGCTTCGCGCGAGGCCACGGCAGCACCGCACCACGGCAAGGAGCACCATGAGCATCTGGCGGACGAAGAGCATCGAGGACTCCCTCGCGGACTCGGGGATCGAAGGGCGCAGTCTGAAGCGCACGCTCGGCACCTGGGACCTCATGATCATGGGGGTCGCGGTCGCCGTCGGCGCCGGGATCTTCTCCGTCGGGGCCAAGGCCGCCGGCAACTACGCCGGCCCCTCGGTGTCGCTCGCCTTCATCCTCGCGGCCGTCACCTGCGCGCTGGCCATCATGTGTTACGCCGAGTTCGCCTCGACGGTGCCCGTCGCCGGTTCGGCCTACACCTTCACCTACGCCACGCTCGGTGAGCTCCTCGCCTGGATCATCGGCTGGGACCTCATCCTCGAGATGCTCACCGCCGCGGCGGTCATCGCCAAGTACTGGGGCATCTACCTGAGCAACGTGTTCCTCCTCTGGGGCTGGGACGTCCCGAGCGAGCTCGACGTCTTCGGGCTCAAGGTGAGCTGGGGCGCGTTCGTCATCGTCGCGATCTTCACCACCCTGCTCGTCCTCGGCACGAAGCTGTCCTCACGCGTCGCGAGCGTCTTCACGATCATCAAGGTCGCGATCGTCATCTTCGTCATCGTGGTCGGCGCGTTCTACGTGAAGGCGGCGAACTACACGCCGTTCATCCCCGCCGAGGTCCCGACCAAGGGCGGGGCGTCCGACACCTGGTCGCAGTCGCTGTTCTCCTTCATGACGGGCGCGGCACCCGCGCAGTACGGGGTCTTCGGTCTCCTCGCGGGAGCGTCGCTCGTGTTCTTCGCGTTCATCGGCTTCGACGTCGTGGCGACGAGCGCGGAAGAGGTCAAGAACCCGCAGCGCAACCTGCCCCGCGGGATCTTCGGTGGCCTCGCGATCGTCACCGTCCTGTACGTCGGCGTCAGCCTCGTGCTCACCGGCATGGTGCCCTACACGACCCTCGCCGAGGCGGAGGACCCGTCGCTTGCGACCGCCTTCATCGCGGTGGGCGCCGACTGGGCCGCCCAGGTCATCTCGATCGGCATCCTCGCCGGCCTCACGACGGTCATCATGGTGCTGCTGCTCGGGCTCGCCCGCGTGGTCTTCGCCATGAGCCGCGACGGCCTGCTGCCCCGATCCCTCAGCGTCACCTCCGAGAAGCGCAAGACGCCCGTGCGGGTGCAGCTCATCGTCGGTGCCCTGGTCGCGTTGATCGCCGGGCTCACCGACGTCGGCGTGCTGGAGGAGATGATCAACATCGGAACCCTCTCCGCATTCGTGCTCGTCAGCATCGCGGTCATCGTGCTCCGGAAGAAGTACCCGAAGCTGCCGCGCGCGTTCCGTGTCCCGTGGTCGCCGTTCCTGCCGATCCTCTCAGCGGTGCTCTGCGTCTGGCTCATGCTCAACCTGACGACGCTCACCTGGGTGCGGTTCCTCGTCTGGCTGGCGCTCGGCTTCATCATCTACTTCGCCTACAGCCGCCGGCACTCCATCGTCGGCAAGAAGGCTCGGGGCGAACTCGTCGAGTGAGCCTCGCGCTCGTCGCCGTCGGACGGCCAGGGCTGCGCTGATCCGATCGACGGCCACACCGAGGCCGACGGCGACGACGATCGAGACGGCGGTCGCCAGCACCGGCTGGTCCGGGAGGAAGCGACCGACGACGGCTCCGACGCCGACGTTCCACAGCGCCCAGGCGAGCCCCGCGAGGACGGTGATCGGGAGGTACCGACGGGGACGGAGCCCGCTCGCCCCCGCGACGAGGTTGACCGCGATGCGCGCGAAGGGGATGTAGCGCGCGGTGAGGATGGCTGCAGCGGCGCGGCGCTCGAGCGCGACGCCCGCACGGGCGATCGCACCGGCGACCCGTGGACGCCGCATCCAGGCGAACCGCGTGGTCCCGATCCGTCGTCCGAGGAGGTAGCAGGACACGTCGCCGGTCACGGCCCCCGCCCAGGCCACACCGACGAGGAGGGCGAGGTCCGGCGATCCGCTCGACGCCGAGATCGCGCCGAGCGCGGTGACCGCGGTCTCGCTCGGCAGGATGACGAGGAAGGCGTCGGCGACGGTGAGCAGGTACAGCGCCGGGAACACCCAGCCCGACGCGGCGATCTCGAGCAACCACGCCGTGATCGCCGTCTGCACCGCATCGACCCATCCCATGTCCGCGATTCTCGCTCGGCCGGGTGAACGGCGCGTGACGTCCCGAGTGGCCGGGGTGGTCGTCACCCGGGAAGCGTGTGAGCATGGAGGTCGGCGGAGGCCTGCGAAGGAGACATCATGGCGAGGTTCGTGCGATTCGACCGGTTCGGAGGCCCCGAGGTGTTCCACCTCGTCGAGGGCGACATCCCGGTGCCCGGTCACGACGAGGTCCGCGTCCGTGTGCTCGTCGCAGGCCTCAACCCCGTCGACCACAAGCTCGCGGCATCACCTGAAGCCCTCGCCTCATTCGGCCGGGACGTCCCGAGCGGGAACGGCAACGACTTCGCCGGCGTGGTGGACGGCCTCGGGAGCGGCGTCCAGGGGTTCGCGACGGGTGACCACGTGTACGGCGGACACCGGTTCCACGCGCAGGCGGACTTCCTCATCGCCCCGGCCGGCATCCTCCACCACGTGCCCGACGGGCTCACCATCGAGCAGGCCGGCGCGCTCGACATCGCCGGACGGGCGGCGATCGCGTCGGTCGACGCCGTCGGCGTCCAGCGGTCGGACACCGTGCTCGTGAGCGCGGCGGCCGGCGGGGTCGGCGTGCTCGCGGCGCAGCTCGCCCGCCGGCGCGGTGCGGTCGTGCTCGGCACCGCCGGTGCGGCCAACCAGGAGTTCCTCCACGGTCTCGGCATCATCCCCGTCCAGTACGGCGACGGTCTCCGCGAGCGCGTCCTCGAGGCCGCACCCGGCGGGATCACCGCCGTCATCGACACCCACGGACGGCCGACCCTCGAGCTCGCGCGCGACCTCGGTGTCGCCCCGGAGCGGGTGAACACCATCGCCGACCGCCCCTTCGCCGCCGAACACGGCTTCGGCGGCGTCGGCGGGCAAGCGGCGACGCAGACGGAGCTCGCGCAGCTGGGGCGGTGGATCGCGGAGGGGGAGATCGTGCTCCCGATCGACAGCGTGTGGCCGCTCGAACGGGTCGTCGACGCCTACCGCCATCTCATCGACGGTCACGTCCGCGGGAAGGTCGTCCTCGTCACCTCGTGACGTCGCGGCGGGAGCCCGTCGGATCGTTGCGCGGGGTCTCCGGGTCGAACGCCCGCTTCCGACTGAAGATCCAGGCCGCCCGGGGTTCGATGAGGGGGCGGGTGATCCGTCTGACCGGCGCACTGGACAGCACGATCACGATCACGACCGACAGCACCAGGAGGCCGACGAGGACGAGCTCGGGGTTGACGGTGTCCTTGAGGACGCCTGATTCGCGGAGCGGGTAGAGCACGAAGGAGTGCAGGAGATAGACGTACATCGTCGACTGGCCGTACCGCGTGATCCACGCATGGCGGCGGGGGACGAGCACGAAGAACGCGGCGGTGAGGACCACGGCGAGGAGGATCGCCGCGAGTCGGACCAGGCCGCCCGTGCCGTCCTCGTTCCCGAGCGCGGTGTAGCCCCGGTCGTAGAAGAACCAGTAGCGGAGGTCGATGCGCCGCCACAGGTCGATGCCCACGACCAGGACGACGGCCCAGACGACGAGCACGACGGCGGCCACGATGCGGACCCACCACGTCTTCGCGCGCACGAGGTGCCAGCGGTCCACGAGTCGCCACCGGTTGACCTGCCACCCGAGCACGAAGAACGGCAGGATCCCGAGCGCTCGGGACAGCGAGAACGTGCTGTCGACGTTGTCGAGGTACCCGACGCCGATCGAGATGAGGACGCTCCACAGCAGCGGCCACCGGAGGAGTGCCAGGTACGGCAGGACGAGCCGGAAGATGCCGAGCGCGAGGAGGAACCACAGCGTCCAGGACGGCTGCGTCGGGTTGAACGCGCGCTTGCCCTCGACGAGGAACTGCACGAGTGACCAGACGCCCTCCATGATGAGGTACGGCAGCAGGATGTCCGTGATCACCCGACGCATCTGCCGACGCCCGGGAGGGGAGGACTTCGAGAAGTACCCGCTGACGATCGCGAACGCCGGCATGTGGAAGGCGTACAGGAACAAGTAGACGACGAGTGCGGGGTCGGACTCGGAGGTCAGCCGCTGGACCGCGTGGCCCATCACCACGAGCGTGATGCAGGCGAAGCGGGCGTTGTCCCAGAACGGGACGCGTCGCTTCGGGCGAGCGGCTGCCGGCGCGGGATGCGTCAACGTCACCTCCTGGGGTCCGCTCCAGCGTAGCCGGAGGCTGCTCGCGCCACGGCCGGGCTCCGCGAGCTGCCGCTGAATGGCGTAGCGTTGCAGGGTTGCACGCGGAGGGGAGGACGAGATGGCCGAACGTGGTCTGAAGACCTCCCTCATCTCCTTCGCGCCGTCACCCAAACGATGGCCGGCCGCCCTGACGGCCGCGATCTCGATGGCCGTCCCGGTCGCCGTCGCCACGGCCGCCGGCGCGACCTCGCTCGGGCTGCTCGCCGGGCTCGGCGCGTTCACGGCGCTGTACTGCGTCCCCCTCAGTCGACGCGACCGCCTCCGGGTGCTGCCACTCATCGGTGTCGCGCTCGTCCTCGCCTCGGCGCTCGGCGTCTCGCTGTCCGGCTCCCGTCCGCTGACCGCGCTCGGGTTGCTCGTCGTCGGGGCGGCCGCGGTCTGGCTCGTCCAGGGGATCGTGCTCGGCCCGCCGGGGGCGCTGTTCTTCATCCTGGTGTTCGGCATCGCCGGGCATCTGAGCGCACCGACGGCGATCGGCGGTGCCGGGATCGACGGGCGCCTCGTGATCACCCTCGTGGCAGCCGGATCGCTCTTCGCCATCCTCGTCGTGGTGGTACCGCTCCTCGTGCCGGGCGTCCGTCGGGCCGCCGGGAAGCCGACCCCGATGCGGGTCCTGTTCCCGGAGTACCGCCTCAGCCCGTCGGACCGCAGGGTCGCCGTCCGGTTGACCGTGGCCCTGGCGTGCAGCGCGCTCCTCGGATACCTGCTCGGCCTCGGGCACGGGTACTGGATCGCGGGTTCCGCCGTCGCCATCCTGAGTGTCGGGCACTCCCGCACCCTGAGCGCGACCCGCGGCGTCCACCGGGTGCTCGGGACCCTGGTCGGCGCCGGGGTCTTCCTGCTCGTCGCGTCGCTCGAACCGCACGGCTACGTGCTCGCCCTGGTGTTGGCGGCGCTGCAGTTCACCATCGAGCTCGTGGTGATCCGGCATTACGCCCTGGCGCTCGTGTTCATCACGCCGCTCGTCCTCGTCATCAGCACGTCCTCGTCACGGTCGCCGGTCCTCGCGGTGGTGGGGGAGCGGGTCCTCGACACCCTCATCGGGGCTGCCGTCGCCATGGTGCTGCTGGTGGCGTCCTGGGGACTCGACCGGCGGAACCGCCGGGCGGCCGGGCCCGGCGGAACCCCGCCCGTCACCTGAGCATCCGTGTCGTGCCGGGCTTCCAGGAGGGCCCCTCTGCTAGGCTCGTCCACGGTGGACCGTCACAGGTCCGCCGCGCGCAGAGCCAGCCGACAGGAAGCTGGTCCTCGGTGGTGTATCCCTCGCGATCCGCGGGTGGTGTTCTACTGGTGGCCAGCCAAGTCCCGGAAGACCGGGCGGCTTGAGCAAGTACTGCGGCTGCGTTGCGCGCTGCATCATGCACGACCGCGCTCGACGGCGCGTCCATTCGGGGCGCGCGGCCCGTCACTCAACGGGAGCGCACACGTACGAAGGAGAGACCTGTGGAAGGTCCAGAAATCAAGTTCGCCGAGGCCGTTCTCGACAACGGCAAGTTCGGCAAGCGCACGGTCCGGTTCGAAGCCGGCCGCCTCGCGCAGCAGGCACAGGGCGCGATCGCCGCGTACCTCGACGAGGAGACCATGCTCCTCTCGGCCACCTCGGCCGGAAAGCACCCCAAGGACAACTTCGACTTCTTCCCCCTCACGGTGGACGTCGAGGAGCGCTCCTACGCCGCCGGCAAGATCCCCGGTTCGTTCTTCCGTCGTGAGGGCCGCCCCTCGACCGAGGCGATCCTCGTCTGCCGCCTCATCGACCGGCCGCTGCGCCCGTCGTTCGTGACCGGCCTCCGCAACGAGGTCCAGATCGTCATCACCGTCCTCTCGATCGCTCCGGGTGAGTTCTACGACGCCCTGGCCATCAACGCCGCGTCGATGTCCACCCAGATCTCGGGCCTGCCGTTCTCCGGCCCGATCGGTGCCGTCCGTCTCGCGCTCATCCCCGGCCAGGCCGGCGAGTCCGACCAGTGGGTCGCGTTCCCGAAGGTCGACCAGCTCGAGGAGGCCGTCTTCGACATCATCGTCGCCGGTCGTATCGTGACGGACGCCAACGGCAACGAAGACGTCGCGATCATGATGGTCGAGGCCGAGGCCACCGAGAACAGCTGGAACCTCATCAAGGGCGGCGCCACGAAGCCCGACGAGGCGGTCGTCGCGGCCGGTCTCGAGGCCTCCAAGCCGTTCCTCAAGCAGCTCGTGAAGGCGCAGAGCGAACTCGCCGCCCAGGCTGCCAAGGAGATCGCGGCCTACCCCGTGTTCCTCCCGTACACGCAGGAGAGCTACGACGCCGTCGCCGGTCTCGCTCACGACGAGCTCGTGAACGTCTACCAGATCGCCGACAAGATCGAGCGCCAGAACGCCGACGACGCCCTCAAGGATCGCGTCAAGGCGACCATCGCCGAGCGCGTCGAGGCCGGTTCGCTCGACGCCGAGGTGCTCGCGCAGTTCTCCGCCGCGTACAAGTCCGTCTCGAAGGTCGTCATGCGTGGCCGTGTGCTCCGCGAGGGCATCCGTATCGATGGCCGTGGCCTGACCGACATCCGTCCGCTCGACGCCGAGGTGCAGGTCATCCCGCGCGTCCACGGTTCCGCGATCTTCCAGCGCGGCGAGACCCAGATCCTGGGTGTCACCACGCTGAACATGCTGAAGATGGAGCAGCAGATCGACTCGCTGTCCCCGGTCACGAAGAAGCGCTACCTGCACCACTACAACTTCCCGCCCTACTCGACCGGTGAGACCGGCCGGGTCGGTTCGCCGAAGCGTCGCGAGATCGGGCACGGCTTCCTCGCCGAGCGCGCCCTCGTGCCGGTGCTGCCGAGCCGCGAGGAGTTCCCCTACGCGATCCGTCAGGTCTCCGAGGCCCTCGGGTCCAACGGTTCCACCTCGATGGGTTCCGTCTGCGCCTCGACCCTGTCGCTGCTGAACGCCGGTGTGCCGCTGCGCGCACCCGTCGCCGGTATCGCCATGGGCCTCATCTCCGACGTCGTCGACGGCGAGACCCGCTACGCGGCCCTCACCGACATCCTCGGCGCCGAAGACGCCCTGGGCGACATGGACTTCAAGGTCGCCGGTACCTCCGAGTTCGTCACGGCCATCCAGCTCGACACGAAGCTCGACGGCATCCCGACCTCGGTCCTGACCGGTGCGCTCCAGCAGGCCAAGGACGCCCGCACCACGATCCTCTCCGTGCTGAACGCGGCGATCGACGCTCCCGACGAGATGGCGCCGACCGCGCCTCGCGTCATCAGCGTCCAGATCCCCGTCGACAAGATCGGTGAGCTGATCGGCCCGAAGGGCAAGACGATCAACTCCATCCAGGACGAGACCGGCGCCGACATCTCCATCGAGGAGGACGGCACCGTGTACATCGGCGCTGTCGACGGTCCGTCGGCCGAGGCCGCTCGCGCCCAGGTCAACGCGATCGCCAACCCGACCAACCCGGAGGTCGGCGAACAGTTCCTCGGAACCGTCGTCAAGATCGCCGCGTTCGGCGCGTTCGTCTCGCTGCTCCCGGGCAAGGACGGCCTGCTGCACATCTCCGAGGTCCGCAAGCTCGCCGGTGGCAAGCGTGTGGAGAACGTCGAAGACGTGCTCGGCGTCGGCCAGAAGATCCTCGTGGAGATCACGAAGATCGACGACCGCGGCAAGCTGTCGCTCGCTCCGGTCGTCGCCGACGAGGCCGACACGCACGGCAGCGACGCTGCCAGCGAAGGCCCTGAGGCTCCCGCCGAAGGCTGATCGACCCCGTACCGACAGAACGCCCGTCCCGCTCATGCGGGGCGGGCGTTCTGCCGTCGGTGGGAGTGTCGACGGTTGAGGGGCGCGACGATCCGGCGTAGCCTCGGACCACCTCGCGATGACGCGAGGGCACGGCACCGCTCACGAGGCACCGCCGTGCGGTCACCGAACTCAAGGCGGCGTGCATCGTGTCGATGGAGACTCACACCCAATTCCCGCAGGATCCGGACGGAGCGGGAGGTGATGCACGCGACAGGTCTCCGGAGGATCAGGCGGTCAGGGGCCCGGGCCCGTCGGACCTCGTCCAGCTGATCGATCCTGACGGACACCGCCGGGAGGACGCACTCTACGACCTCTTCGTCGCCGACCTCGGGCCGGACGAGCTCCTCGGTCTGTACGAGGACATGGTGGTCAGCCGCCGGATCGACACCGAGGCGACCGCCCTGCAGCGACAGGGGGAGATCGGCCTCTGGCCGCCGTTGCTCGGGCAGGAGGCGGCGCAGGTCGGCTCGGCCCGCGTCCTGCGGCCGGACGACTTCGTCTTCACGAGCTATCGCGAGCAGGCGGTCGCCTACTGCCGGGGCGTCGAACTCGACCAGTTGATGGCCATGTGGCGCGGGACGGCCCTCTCGGGCTGGGACCCGTACGAGGTCGGGATGGCGACACCCGCCGTCATCATCGGCGCGCAGACACTGCATGCGACGGGCTACGCCATGGGCTGCCAGCGCGACGGCGCGGATGCCGTCGCCGTCGCCTACTTCGGTGACGGTGCCACGAGTCAGGGCGACGTCAGCGAGGCCCTCGTCCTGGCCGCGAGCTTCCGTGCACCCGTCGTCTTCGTCTGCCAGAACAACCAGTACGCGATCTCCGAGCCGGTGGGGCTGCAGGCGCAGCGCCCCATCGCGGAGCGGGCGCCGGGGTTCGGTGTGCCGAGCATGCGCGTCGACGGCAACGACGTGCTGGCCGTCACTGCGGCGATGCGCATCGCGGTGGACCGTGCCCGCTCCGGCGGCGGTCCGACCTTCATCGAGGCTGTGACGTACCGGATGGGGCCGCACACCACCTCCGACGACCCGACCCGGTATCGCGACGAGGCCGAGGTGGCCTCGTGGCGGGCGAAGGACCCCATCGTCCGGGTGGAACGGTTGCTCGACGCGGCCGGGGTCCTCGATGAGTCGGCTCGTGCACGGGTGGCCCGGGTCGCCGACGATGCCGCCGCACGGGTCCGTGCCGGGTGTCTCGCGCTGCAGGCGCCGGATCCGCTCTCGGTGTTCGACGAGGTCTACACGACGCCGCATCCGGTCCTCGAACGCCAACGGGACGAGTACCGCTCCTACCTCGAGTCGTTCGACGGCGCCGACGGGACAGGAGTCGTGCGATGACGACGCTGACCCTGAGCAAGGCGATCAACACCGGTCTCCACCATGCCCTCGCCGACGACGACCGCGTCCTCCTCCTCGGCGAGGACATCGGCCGTCTCGGCGGCGTGTTCCGGGTCACGGACGGCCTGCAGGCCGAGTTCGGGGCCGACCGCGTCATCGACATGCCGCTCGCGGAGTCGGCGATCATCGGTGCGGCCGTCGGACTCGCCTTCCGTGGTTTCCGGCCGGTGTGCGAGATCCAGTTCGACGGGTTCATCTACCCGGGGTTCGACCAGATCGTGGCGCAGTTGGCCAAGCTGCACTACCGCACGCGCGGGGCCGTGCGGATGCCCGTCACCATCCGGGTCCCCTACGGCGGGGGTATCGGCGCGGTCGAGCACCACTCCGAGTCGCCCGAGGCGTACTTCGCCCATACGGCCGGCCTCCGGGTGGTCACCTGCTCGGACCCGCAGGACGCGCACACGATGATCCGCCAGGCGATCGCCTGCGACGATCCGGTGCTGTTCTTCGAGCCGAAACGGCGGTACTGGACGAAGGGTGAGGTGCTCGAGGACCTGCCGACCGATCCGCTGGCCTTCACGCACGCTCGGACCGTCCGCTCGGGCCGTGACGCGACCCTGGTCGCCTACGGGCCGCTCGTGCAGACCGCGCTCGACGCCGCGGAGGCGGCTGCGGACGAGGGTGTCGACCTCGAGGTGATCGACCTGCGCTCCCTCGCCCCGATCGACGTCGACGCCGTCGTGGCGTCCGTCGAGAAGACCGGACGGCTCGTCGTCGCCCATGAGGCGCAGCGCTCCGGCGGGATCGGCGCCGAACTGGCAGCGACGATCACGGAACGCTGCTTCGACGTGCTCGAGGAGGCCCCGGTGCGGGTGACGGGATTCGACACGCCCTACCCGGCGTCGGCCCTCGAGGACCATTTCCTCCCGGACCTCGACCGCATCCTCGACGGCGTGGACCGGGCGATGGGGCGCCGGTCGTCGGTGCCGTCGTCCACCGGTCGGGCCCCGGCGCGGACCGCTGCGACGACGGACGAGGAGGGACGACGATGAAGCGCTTCTCCCTGCCCGACCTCGGCGAAGGGCTCACCGAGAGCGAACTCGTCTCCTGGCGCGTCGCCGTCGGCGACCACGTCGACCTCAACCAGGTGATCGCCGAGGTCGAGACCGCGAAAGCGCTCGTGGAACTGCCGGCACCGACCGCGGGCGTGGTCACCCGTCTCCATGTCGAACCGGGGACGACCGTGCTCGTCGGCGAGGCGCTCGTCGACTTCGCTCCGGACGGGGAAGGCACCTCGCCGGAACCCGGGTCCGAAGCGCCGGCGGTCGACCGTCCGTCCCCGGCCGGGGATCGCGAGCCCGTCCTCGTCGGCTACGGCCCGCGGACGTCGAGCGGGGAGCGGCCTCGGCGGCGCGCCAGGGCGTCGGCCGACGACCCGGTCGTCGTCTCCGTTCCCCGTCCTGCGACGCGTCCGCGCGCGACACCGCCGGTCCGTCGGCTCGCCCGCGATCTCGGAGTCGACCTCGGCAGCCTCGTCGGCACCGGCGTCGGAGGCCGGGTCCTCAGGGAGGAGGTGGAGCTGGCGGCGGGCGCTTCGTCGGGGTCGTCCCCGGTCGTACCGACTCGCGTCACGGTGTCGGATGACGGCTCCGTCCGGCGACCGATCACCGGGGTGCGACGACGAACCGCGGAGGCCATGGTGAGCAGCGCGTTCACGGCACCGCACGTGACGGAGTTCCTGACCGTCGACGTGACGCCGACGATGACGTTGCTGGACGCGCTCGCCCACTCGCCCCGCACCGGCGACCACCGGGTCAACATCCTCACGGTCCTCGCCAAGGCGGTGTGCATCGCCGTCAGACGCACGCCGGCGGTCAACGCCAGCTGGGACGAGGCGGCGGGCGAGATCGTCGAGTACGCGCATGTCGGACTCGGGATCGCCGCGGCCACTCCGAGAGGACTCCTCGTGCCCAACATCGCGCGCGCGGACGAGCTCAGCCTGTTCGACCTCGCCGACGCCGTGTCGAGCCTTGTCCGGACGGCGCGGGAGGGCCGGACCACCCCGGCCGAGTTGCGTGGTGGCACCATCACGATCTCCAACGTCGGCGTCTTCGGTGTCGACGCGGGGACGCCCATCCTGAACCCGGGGGAGGCGGCGATCATCGCCCTCGGTGCGGTCCGTCGTCTCCCGTGGGAGTTCGAGGGGCAGGTCGCGTTGCGGCAGGTCGTGACGCTGTCGCTGTCGTTCGACCACCGGCTCATCGACGGGGAGCAGGGGTCGCGGTTCCTCGTCGACCTCGGGACGATGCTCGCCGATCCCGCCATGGTGCTGACGATGGTGTGATCGTCGGGCGGCGCTCAGATGCCGCGGTCGACCAGGTCCAGCAGGTGTTCCGTCGCGAACTCGACGGTCGCCTCGTCGAGGCCTCTGAGCGGGCCGTCGATGATGAGCATGCCGAGTCCATGCACCGACGACCAGGCGAGGAGTTCGGCGCCTGGTCGTCGTGCGGGCGGGAGCACGCCCGTCTCGGCGAGCTCGTCGAGCACGCCGGCCAGGGTCTGGAAGGGGGTCTGGCCGGAGGCGCCCCGCTTGCCGACGCTCATCGCCTCGTTCAAGTCGTGCGGCACCGAGAAGGCCGCCCGGAAGAGGCCTGGCTCCTCGCGCGCGAATTGCAGGTAGCCGGTGCCGACCGCGCGCAGTCGCAGCCGCGCGTCCGCGGGGGCGGAACCCGTCGGTTCCACGGCCGCGAGGGCGGTGGCCATGCGGTCGGCGGCGAGTCCCTGCGCGGTGTCGGAGACGGCCTGGACGAGTGCGTCGCGGTCGGCGAAGTGGCGGTAGGCGGCGTTCGGTGAGACGCCGGCGCGTCGGGTCGCCTCCCGCAGCACGACGGCGTCGGGTCCGCCCTGTCTGGCCATCTCGACGCCGGCCTCGAGCAACGCCTGGCGGAGATCGCCGTGCCGGTAGGTGCTTCGTGCCGGTGCGGGAACGCTCATGGGTTCCATTCTGTCGCGCCGCTCTGGACGGATCGCGCGGGACGTGGCATTGTGCACAGTGTACACATCGAAGCGGAGGAGCGGCTCATGGTCTCGTACACGGATGTCTTCAGTGGATTCTCGGTCGACGACATCGACGCGGCCAGGTCGTTCTACCGCGATGTCCTCGGCCTCTCCGTCGCCGACAACGCGATGGGGTTCCTCGACCTGTCGCTCCCTGCGGGCGGGTCGGTCCTCGTCTACGGCAAGCCCGACCACGTGCCGGCGTCCTTCACCGTCCTCAACTTCGCAGTCGCGGACATCGATGCGGCGGTCGACGAGCTGAACGCGCGCGGCGTGGTGACGAAGCTCTACCCGGACGAGCAGCTCCCGACCGACCCGAAGGGCATCATGCGCGGGAACGGGCCGGACATCGCCTGGTTCACCGACCCGGCGGGCAACGTGTTGTCGGTGCTCTCCGACTGAGGCCGGGCGGCCGGTTCACGGGGTGCTCAGTGCCGCGACGGCCATCCGCTCGAGGGTCGAGCGCATCGCGTCCCGGTCGACCGCGCCGGCGTCGTTCCGCCCGAGCGAGGCGCTGTGCGGCGTGGAGTTGATGAGACCGAAGCCCGCGAGGGCCCGGATCCGGAGGGCTGCTGTGGAGGTGGACGGGTGCAGGGCGTGCAACACGTCCACCCACCGTTCGACGTACCGGCGTTGCAGGGTGCGGACGGTGCGACGGTCGTCGGGGGCGAGGCTGTCGAGATCGTGGTCCTGGATGCGGATGACGTCCGGGTGTTCGAGGGCGAAGGCCACGTGGAAGGACACGAGCGCGTGCAGCGCCTGCCCGGCATCCGGAGACCGTTCGACCTCGGCCGTCCCTCCGTCCAGGAGGTCCTGACTCACCCCGACGAGGAGCGCGGCGAGCACCGCCTGCTTGCTGACGAAGTGGCGGTAGACGGCGGGCCCGCTCATGCCCACCGCGGCGCCGAGGTCCTCCATCGACACCCCGGAGAAGCCGCGCTCGGCGAAGAGTCCGGCCGCCGACCGGAGGAGGGCCGCCCGGCGGGCCGCCTTGGCCTCCGAGCGTCCGACGCGTGTGGTGGGCGACGACGACGGCTCGTGGTTCGACATCGGGCCTCCGCGGGGTGGACATTTTCAGTGAATGAAGCGTAACCTCTGTTTCAGTGAGTGTTCAGTAACTGAATTCCCACACCGTCGACGACGACAGGAGCCGGAGTGTCCAAGCTCACGAGCAGCGCGGATCCCACCGCAGCACGATTCCGGGATCAGGAGGCCGCGCAACGCGCGCTGTCACGGACGCTCACGGAGCGGCTCGCCGCGACCGCGATCGGCGGTCCCGCCTCGTCGCGGGCCCGCCACGTCGCCCGCGGGAAGCTGCTGCCCAGGGAGCGTGTGGACCGTCTGCTCGACGAGGGCAGCCCCTTTCTGGAGATCGCGCCGCTCGCGGCCGACGGGATGTACGACGGGGCCAGTCCCGGCGCAGGCGTCATCGCCGGGATCGGACTCGTCCACGGCCGCCACGTGCTCGTCGTCTCGAACGACGCGACCGCGAAGGGCGGCTCCTACTTCCCGATGACGGTCAAGAAGCACCTGCGGGCGCAGGAGATCGCCGCCGCCAACCGGCTTCCCTGCCTCTACCTCGTCGACTCCGGCGGCGCGAACCTGCCGAGGCAGGACGAGGTGTTCCCCGATCGCGACCACTTCGGACGCATCTTCTTCAACCAGGCGCGGATGTCGGCGGCCGGTATCCCACAGCTCGCCGCCGTGCTCGGCTCCTGTACCGCCGGCGGTGCGTACGTGCCGGCGATGAGCGACGAGAACGTCATCGTCCGCGGACAGGGCACGATCTTCCTCGGAGGCCCGCCGCTCGTGAAGGCGGCGATCGGCGAAGTCGTGACCCCGGAGGAACTCGGCGGGGGAGCACTCCACGCGCGGGTCTCGGGGGTCACCGACCATCTCGCGGACGACGACGCCCACGCGCTCGACATCCTCCGGGAGGCGGTGGCGACCCTCCCGCCACCGCACGAGCGAGCCTGGGCGGTCCGTCCGAGCGTCCCGCCCGCCGTGCCCGAGTCGGAGTTGTACGGCGTCGTCCCGGTGGAACTGCAGACCGCCTACGACGTCCGCGAAGTGATCGCACGCCTGGTCGACGGCAGCGAGTTCTCCGAGTTCAAACGTGAGTACGGCGACACCCTCGTCACCGGGTTCGCGCACCTGCACGGCCACCCCGTCGCCATCGTCGCCAACAACGGGGTGCTCTTCAGCGAGTCCGCGCTGAAGGGTGCGCACTTCATCGAACTGGCGGACCAACGGGGCATCCCGCTGCTGTTCCTGCAGAACCTCTCCGGGTTCATGGTGGGCAGCGACGCCGAGGCGGGCGGGATCGCGAAACACGGCGCGAAGATGGTGACCGCTGTCGCGACCACCCGGGTGCCGAAGCTCACGGTCGTGATCGGCGGTTCCTTCGGCGCCGGGAACTACTCCATGTGCGGTCGCGCCTACGACCCGCGCTTCCTCTGGATGTGGCCGGGGTCACGGATCTCGGTCATGGGCGGACCGCAGGCGGCGAGCGTCCTCGCGACCGTCAAGCGCGATCAGCTGGAGGCCAGAGGCGAGGAGTGGACGACCGAGGCCGAGGCGGCGTTCCGGGCGCCGATCCTCGCCGACTTCGAGGAGCAGGGGAACCCGTACTACTCGACGGCGAGGCTGTGGGACGACGGCATCATCGACCCCACGCAGACCCGCACCGTCCTCGGACTCGCGCTCGAGGTGTGTTCCCGGGCCCCGCTCCCCGACCCCGGCTTCGGCCTCTTCAGGATGTGACGGCACCATGACCGAGACGTCGAACCGCCCGGGCACCCTGCTCGAGCGCCCGTTCCGGACCGTGCTCGTCGCGAACCGCGGAGAGATCGCCTGCCGCGTCATCCGCAGCCTCCGAGCCATGGGTGTCGAGAGCGTCGCCGTCTACAGCGACGCGGACCGTGACGCCCCGCACGTCCGCCTCGCCGACCGTGCGGTCCGGATCGGACCGGCGGTCGCCTCCGAGAGCTACCTCGACGTCGCAGCCGTCGTCGGCGCCGCCCTGGCGACCGGAGCGGAGGCGGTGCACCCCGGCTACGGCTTCCTGTCCGAGCAACCGGCCCTCGCACGGGCGCTCGCCGCAGCCGGGATCGTCTTCATCGGACCCGACGAACGGGCGCTCGAGCTCATGGGGGACAAGATCCGGGCCAAGGACCACGTCGCCGCCCGAGGGGTGCCGATCATCGAGGGCGTCGCCGATCCCTCGCTCGACGACGACGCGCTCGCCGCGGCCGGCATCGCGATCGGGTTCCCGCTCATCGTCAAGCCGGCGGGCGGCGGCGGTGGCAAGGGCATGCAGGTGGTGGAGCGCGCCGAGGAGCTGTCCGCTGCGATCGCCTCGGCTCATCGGGTCGCCCAAGCCGCCTTCGGTGACCCGACGCTGCTCCTCGAACGGTTCGTCACGAGGCCCCGGCACATCGAGGTGCAGGTGCTCGCCGACGCCCACGGGACCGTCCTCCATCTCGGCGAACGCGAGTGCTCGCTCCAGCGTCGACACCAGAAGGTCGTCGAGGAGTCGCCGTCGCCCCGCATCGACGCCGGTCAGCGGGCACGGCTCGGTGAGGCCGCCTGCACCGTCGCACGGAGTGTGGGGTACCGGGGCGTCGGCACGGTCGAGTTCCTCGTCGCCGACGACCGGCCGGACGAGTTCGCCTTCCTCGAGATGAACACCCGGCTGCAGGTGGAGCATCCGGTCACCGAGCTCGTCACGGGTCTCGACCTCGTGGAGTGGCAGGTGCGTGTCGCCGCGGGACAACCACTCGAGCTCACCCAGGACGACATCGTGCTCACCGGTCACGCGGTGGAGGCCCGGCTGTACGCCGAGGACCCGGCGAGCGGCTTCCTGCCGCAGACCGGGGTGCTCGAACGGGTCCACCTGCCCTCTGGGCCCGGCGTCCGGGTGGACGGCGGCATCGCGGAGGGGCAGTTCGTCGGACCCTGGTACGACCCCATGCTGGCGAAGATCGTGTGTTGGGCACCGGACCGCGAATCGGCCCTGCGTCGACTCGACGCGGCTCTCGCGGCGACGATCGTGTTCGGCGTCCGGACGAACCTCGGCTTCCTGCGCCGCCTCGTCACCGATACGGAGGTGGTCGAGGGACGCCTGCACACCGGTCTCATCGCCGAACTCCTCGCCGAGTCGCCGGTGACCGCACCGGACGACCGTGCCCTGGCGGCGGCGGCGCTCGCCGAACTGGACGACCGCGCCGTCGCCCTGGCCGATCGCGCCGGCACGCTCGGCACGCCGTGGTCCGACGCCGGAGGCTGGCGGCTCAGCGGTGCCGCGCCGTCGCGGGTCCATCTGCGGACCGATGACGGACGCCGGGTCCGGGTGGACGTCCTCGGCCCGAGCGACGACGCCCGGGTCACGGTCGCCGAGGCCGAACCCGTCCATGCGGCCGTCCTCGCACAGACGGACCGCGCCTGGCGCTTCGAGCACGGCGGGACCAGTGTCCCGTTCGAGACCATGCGTATCGGCGACGAGCGCTGGACCGCTCTCGACGGCGTCATCGGCGTCGTCGCGGTCGTCCCACGCGACGCCGTGCCGTCAGCGGGGGCCGCATCGGCACCCGGCGCCGTCGAGCCGGACGTCCGGACCCCGATGCCCGGCACTGTCACGGCCGTCCACGTCACGAGCGGCGACGACGTCGCGGTCGGACAATCGCTCGTCACCGTCGAGGCGATGAAGATGGAGCACCTCCTCACCGCGCCCGCAGCCGGCGTCGTCACCGTCCATGTCACCACGGGCGGCACGGTCGCCACCCGCCAATCGGTCGCGACGATCGCCGCGGACCCCGTCGCAGCACCCACGAACGGAGCACCAGTATGAACACCGAGCTCAGCCCGGAGCACCAGCGGATCGTCGACACGGTGAAGGCCTTCGCCGACGAGGTCGTCGCGCCCGCCGCCTACCAGTACGACACCGAGCGACGGCTGCCGTACGACATCATCGCGCAGATGGGGGAGCTCGGACTCTTCGGGCTCCCGTTCCCGAAGGAGCTCGGCGGCGGCGGCATGGACTACTTCGCCCTCTGTCTCGCCGTCGAACAGCTCGGACGTGTCGACCAGAGCATCGGCGTCACCCTCGAGGCCGGCGTCGGACTCGGCGCCATGCCCATCTACCTGTACGGCACCGACGCACAGCGTGAGGAGTGGATCCCGCAGCTCGCGAGCGGGAAGGCGCTCGCCGCCTTCGGGCTGACGGAGGCCAGAGCCGGCAGTGACGCGGGCGCGACCGAGACCACCGCGCAGCTGGTCGACGGGGAGTGGGTCATCAACGGGACGAAGCAGTTCATCACGAACTCGGGCAGCGAGATCACGCGGCTGGTCACGGTCACAGCGGTCACGGGGGAGCGGACCCGCGCCGACGGGCGGGTGACCAAGGAACTCTCCTCCATCCTCGTCCCGGTACCGACGTCCGGCTTCACCGCGCTGCCCCCGTACGACAAGGTCGGCTGGCACACCTCGGACACGCACCCCCTGGTGTTCGACGACGTGCGGGTCCCCGAGGCCAACCTCCTGGGCGAGCGCGGTCGTGGCTACGCCAACTTCCTGTCGGCGCTCGACGGCGGACGGATCGCGGTCGCCGCCCTCGCGGTGGGGGCGGCCCAGGGCTGCCTCGAGGAGGCCGTCCGCTACGCGAAGGAACGGGTCGTCTTCGGGCGCCCGATCGGCGACAACCAGTGGATCGCCTTCCGGATCGCGAAGATGCAGGCGCGGGTCCACACCGCCAGGCAGGCCTACTACGACGCCGCTTCGCGCATGCACCGCGGAACGCCGTACAAGATGGAGGCCTCCATCGCCAAGATGGTCGCCGGGGAGGCCGCCATGGACAACGCGCGGGACGCGACCCAGATCTTCGGCGGCTACGGGTTCCTCAACGAGAACCCGGTCGCGAGGCACTACCGCGACTCGAAGATCCTCGAGATCGGTGAGGGCACCACCGAGGTGCAGCTCATGATCATCGCCCGTGAACTCGGCTTCGCGTCCTGAGATGACCATGACGGACGAACGTGCACCGCAGGACGGACCCGAGGACGGTCCCGGCCCGGTCGTCGAGCAGCGCGGGCTGTTCTTCGAGGAGTTCGCGGTCGGCACGATCTACCGCCACCGACCGGGACGCACCATCACCGAAGCGGACAACGTGCTCTTCTCGACCCTCACCATGAACGGGCAGTCGCTGCACCTCGACGCCGCCTGGTCCGCCACGCAACCCTTCGGCGAGCGACTCGTGAACTCGATGCTCACCCTCTCGACCATCGTCGGACTCTCGGTGGCGCAGCTCACGGAGGGCACCATCGTGGCCAACCTCGGCTTCACGGAGGTCGCCTTCCCCCGGCCCATGCACCATGGGGACACGCTCTACGCCGAGACACTGGTCCGAGCCAAGCGGCCGTCGGCGTCACGACCGGGGGAAGGGCTCGTCACGCTCGTGCACACCGGACGGAACCAGGACGGTGTCGTCGTCGCCACCGCGACCCGGACGACACTCGTCCGCCGCCTGGACGCACGATGACCGCGGCATCCCTGTCGCTGGGACCGGCGATCCTCTTCGTCCCCGCCGACCGACCCGACCGGTTCGCCAAGGCCGCAGACCGCGCCGACACCGTCATCCTCGACCTCGAGGACGCCGTCGCGCCGGCCGACAAACCCGCTGCCCGTCGGGCGATCGTCGAGCACCCGCTCGATCCCGCACGGACGATCGTCCGCGTCGACCCGGTCGGCACGGACGAGTTCGCCTCCGACGTCGCCGCGGTCTCGTCCACCCGCTACCGGACCGTGATGCTGGCGAAGACGGAGACCACGGCGCAGCTCGACGAGCTCGCCGACGCGATCCCCGGCGTCCGCATCCTCGCGCTCTGCGAGACCGCGGCCGGCGTGGTGCGCGCCCCGGCGCTCGCCGGACACCCGTCGGTGGTCGGACTCATGTGGGGGTCCGAGGACCTCGTCGCGTCGTTGGGCGGTACGAGCAGCCGCCGCGACGACGGCGGCTATCGCGACGTCGTGCGCCACGCGAGGTCGTCGGTGCTGCTCGCCGCCGGAGCGGCCGGGGTGGTGGCCGTCGATGCGGTCCACCTCGACCTCGACGACCTCGCCGGGCTCGCGGCGGAGGCCGCGGACGCCGCCGCCGTCGGGTTCGTCGGCTCGGCCTGTATCCACCCGGGACAGGTCACGACGATCCGTGCCGCCTACCGTCCCGACGCCCGGACGGTGGCCGCGGCCAGGTCGCTCCTCGAGGCCGCGGCGGGGGAGCGCGGGGTGTTCCGCCACGAGGGGCGCATGATCGACGAGCCCCTCCTGCGGCACGCTCGTTCGGTCCTCGCGCGAGCCGGGACCCCGGTCGACGGGCGGTGATCCGGCACCGTCCGGAATCGTTACGAATCAGTTGCCACACGGGCGTGATGTCGTCCCGCGGAAGGCGCCCGTCTCCTCTAGCCTGGTGACAAGCACCGGCACCTCGCGCAACGCTCGGAACCCGGCGGTGCAGCGCGTCATCGGTCGGTCGGACCGAGAGAGGGGCAGGGGATGCCACACCTCTGGCGCTCGTCGAGCACCCGTGGCAGTTCGCTGTTGAGCGGGGAGAGCGTCGGCGACGACACGGCACCCCAACCCGAGCAGCGGGTCCCGCACCCGTCGTTCCCGACGCCCGTCCAGGGTGCCGACGCCGACGGCGTGCCGAGGCGCAGGATCGGCGACTCCGAGCTGTCGGTCTTCCCGGTCGTCCTGGGCGGCAGCGTGTTCGGCTGGACGGTCGACCCGGACACGACGACGGACATCCTCGACCGTTTCCACGACGCCGGCGGCAACATGGTCGACACCGCCGACAGCTACGCGGGCGGCCGCAGTGAGATTCTCATCGGCAACTGGATGCGCAAGCGCGGCAACCGCGACGACATGGTCGTCGCGACGAAGATCGGGCGCCACCCGGATTACCCCGGTCTCGGTTCGGTGAGCATCATCCGGGCGGTCGAAGCGGCCCTCGAGCGCCTGCAGACCGACCACATCGACCTGCTGTCCTTCCACGACGACGACCCGAGCGTGCCCCTCGCCGACAGCCTCGGCACGGTCGACTGGCTCATCGAGAGCGGCAAGGTCCGGTACCTCGGCACCTCGAACACGACGCCGGAACGGCTCATGGAGGCACGGATCCTCTCGGCGAGCGGGTTCACCCAGTTCGTCGCCCTCGAGACGCACTACAGCCTCATGCACCGCGAACCGTACGAGAGCACCCTCGCGCTCGTCGCGACGGCGCAGCACCTCGGTGTCCTGCCGTACTTCGCGCTCGCGAACGGCTTCCTCACGGGGCGCTACCGGAGCCGGTCCGACCTCGATCCCAGCACCCGCGGCAGCCGCGCCGCGACGCACCTCCACCGTCGCGGACTCCGCGTCCTGCACGTCCTCGACGAGATCGCTGCGGAGAACCGGTGCTCCGTCGCTTCGGCCGCCCTCGCCTGGGCCATGTCACGTCCGGGCGTCGTCGCCCCGATCGCGAGCGCCTCACAGCCGGCCCACGTCGACTCGCTCATCGCGGCGGCGGACGTCCGGTTGAGCCGCGGGCAGATCCTCGAACTGGACCGTGTCTCCGGACGCCTGCGCTGACGCCTTCCCGAGGCGCTCCGGCTCGGACGCCGGCGCGCGACGCCCGGGAACCTGACGTATGGTTGGGACGATGAACGCCGCCGTCGACTTTCCGCTCACTCGTCCCGAGCTCGCGTTCACCGCATCCGGGGACGCCCTCGTCCGACGCACGGTCCTGCCCAACGGTCTGCGCATCCTGACCGAGCACATGCCGGGCAGTCGCAGCGCCACGATCGGCTACTGGGTGGCCGTCGGGTCCCGTGACGAACAGCCGGCGACCGCCGATCGTCCGGCGACCTTCGGGTCGACGCACTTCCTCGAGCACCTGCTGTTCAAGGGCACGGCCAAACGGTCGGCGCTCGACATCGCGATCGCGTTCGACGCGGTCGGCGGCGAGCACAACGCGCTGACGGCCAAGGAGCACACCTGCTACTACGCGAAGGTGCGCGACCGAGACCTGCCCATGGCGGTCGACGTCATCACCGACATGCTGACCTCCTCCCTGCTCGACCCCGAGGAGTTCGAGAACGAACGCGGCGTCATCCTCGAGGAACTCGCCATGATGGACGACGACCCGGGGGACGTCGCCAACGAGCGCTTCTTCGAGGGGGTCCTCGGCGAGCACCCACTCGGGCGTCCGATCGGCGGTCGGCCGCAGTCGATCATCGAGGTGGGCCGGGACGCCGTCCTCGCGCACTACCGCGCCAACTACCGGGCGAACGACGTCGTCGTGACGGCGGCCGGTGCGGTCGACCACGACGCCCTCGTCGCGCAGGTCTCGGCGGCCCTCGTGGAGGCCGGTTGGCCTGCGGACGCGGTCGCCGCGCCGGTGCCCCGACGGACGCTCGCGGCGGCGTCCGTCCTCGGCGGACCACCGCTGTCGGTGGTGCACCGACCCACGGAGCAGGTCCATCTGCAGATCGGCGGACAGGGACTCATCGCGGGCGACGAGCGACGGTTCGCCATGAGCATGCTCAACTCCGTCCTCGGCGGGGGTATGTCGAGCCGGCTGTTCCAGGAGATCCGGGAACGACGTGGCCTCGCCTACTCCGTGTACTCCTTCGCGGGCAGCTATTCGGACGCGGGGGTCTTCGGGCTCGCCGCCGCCTGCTCCACGGCGAAGGCCGCGACGGTCGCCGAGCTCATGCTCGCAGAACTCCACCGACTCGCCGAACACGGTGTGACCGACGATGAACTGTCGCGGGCCCTCGGCCAGCTGAGCGGCGCCTCGGCGCTCGCCCTGGAGGACTCCGACTCCCGCATGAGTCGCCTCGGCCGGGCGGAGCTGACGCTCGGCGAGTTCATCGACCTCGACGAGAGCATCCGTCGCCTCCAGCTCGTCGGGCAGGACGAGGTCCAGCAGCTCGCGCAGCATCTCGCTGCGCAGCCCATCACGGTGTCGGCGGTCGGAGCCGTCGACGAGGACACCTTCGCTCCGATCATCGCGGGGGTGCGTTGAATGTCCCATTACCTCTATCTCGTCAGACACGGCGAGCAACAGCATGCGGAGCACGGTCTGCCGGACGGTCCGCTGTCGGCACGTGGCCGGCGGCAGGCTCAGCTCCTCGCCGAACGGCTCGGCGGGGTGCCGATGACGGCCGCGTGGCATTCGCCGTTGCAGCGCGCGTCGGAGACCGCGCAGATCATCGCTGAGCGGATGCCGGCCGTCACACCAGAGCCCTCGTCCCTGCTCTTCGACTGTGTCCCGAGCGGACGCGCGCCGGAGACCCCGTCGGCCTTCGACCCGTTCTTCGGGTCCATCACGGAGGCCGAGGTGGAGGCGGGCGAAGCGCAGATGGCGGACGCCGCCGCCGAGTTCCTGTCACCGAAGCGCGGTGACCATCACGAGTTGCTGATCACGCACAACTTCGTCATCGGCTGGCTGGTCCGCGAGGCCCTGCAGGCCCCGGGCTGGCGCTGGGTGAGCATCAACCAGGCCAACGGCGGCCTCACGGTGCTGCACCAGCGGGCTGGTCGTCCCTGGAGCCTCATCACCCACAACGACCTCGCGCACCTGCCGATGGAACTCCGGACGGGTCTTCCCGAGCCGCACATCGTCTGACCGACCGACGCAGCGGGCGGTCCCGGTCTCCGGGCCGCACCCGGTCGCCGAGCCTGTCGAGGCGCTCAGACGTCCTTCGCGTACCAGTTCGTCGCGTTCGGGTTGTCGTTGTAGGCCGGGACGTCGACGTACCCGCTCGAGCGGTAGAGGCCCCCGGCGGCGGCCAGGGTCGCGTTCGTGTCGAGCACCAGCCGGGTCGCGCCGAGCTCCACCGCGCGCTCCTCGAGTGCCGCCAGCATCGAGCGTCCGTAGCCCTTGCCCCTCGTCGACGGGCGCAACCAGAGGTGCTTGATCTCGAACCGGACGGCGCCGTCCTCGGCGTCGGCGATGCGGCGGACGCCTCCGCACCCGACGGCCTCGTCGTCTGCTCGTGCGACGAGGAAGACGCCGGCGGGCGGGGTGAACATCGCCGGATCCGGGGTGAAGACCCGGTACTTCCCGCCGGTGAACCCGAGCTCGCGGGAGGTGAAGTACTCACCGAGGAGGGTGGCGGCGGGCTCCGTGTCGACGGCGGCGGGGGAGAAGGTCAGCATGCCTCCAGCCTAGGACGACGCCTTCGGGCAGCACGTAAGCTGAGGGCATGACGACACGAGTGGCGCTGGCCGGCGCGAGCGGCAAGATGGGCCGACTGTTCACGAGCATCATCGCTTCACTCGACGACTTCGAGCTCGTCGCCTCGCTCGGATCCTCCAGCGAGCTGAGCGAGATGGACGGCGCAGACCTCGTCGTCGACGTCACGGTCCCCGGCGTCAGTCAACGCATCGTCGACCACGCCCTCTCCCAGGGCATCAACGTCCTCGTCGGCACGAGCGGATGGTCCGCCGACCGCGTCCACCGCCTCGGGCGTCGACTCGCCGAGCTGCCGGACCAGGGGGTCGTGATCATCCCGAACTTCTCCCTGGGGTCCGTGCTGTCGACGAGCCTCGCGACCGTCGCCGCGCGGTTCTTCGACTCGATCGAGATCATCGAGTCCCATCGCGACACCAAGGTCGACTCGCCCTCCGGCACCGCGGTGCGGACCGCCGAGCTGATGATGGACGCCCGGGGCGACCGCGGACCGGTCGCCGCGCCGCACACCGACCAGCGCGCCCGAGGGCAGCAGGTCTCGAGCATCCCGATCCACAGCCTGCGGCTCCAGGGCGTCGTCGCGCGCCAGCAGGTCGTGTTCGGAGGCGTCGACGAGCTCGTCACGATCACGCACGACACCATCTCGCCGGCCTCGTACGAGCGCGGCATCAGGCTCGCCCTCGCGGCGGCACGCGACGCCCGTGGCGTCACCGTGGGTCTCGACAGCCTCCTCGACCTCGGGATCGACCGTCCAGCGCCGGCGGGCGGGCGCGCGGCAGCCGGTGCTCCCGAGCAGGTGTCCGGCCAGGCCGCGGCGGCCAGCACCCTGTGAAGACCCGCGTGATGGTCGCGATCCTCGCGATCCTGCTCGTCCTCTACATCGTCCTCGTCGGGTTCCGTGCCGTCGTCCTCCTCGGCACGGGCGAGCCCGTCGGCATCGCGATGGGCGCGGCGCTCATCGTGCTCCCCGTCGTCGGCGTCTGGGCGCTCTGGCGTGAGATCGCCTTCGGGGTGGGCGCCGAGCGGCTCGGCGTCAGGCTCGAGACCGAAGGAGGGCTCCCACCCGAGCGGGTCGAGACCCGTGAGAGCGGGCGGCCGTTGCGGGACGCCGCTGACGAGCTGTTCCCGAAGTACCGCGACGCAGCCGAGGCTGCACCGGACGACTGGCGCAGCTGGTACCGGCTCGGCCTCGTCTACGACGGGGCGGGTGACCGTCGACGAGCCAGGGCCGCCATCCGGCAGGCGATCCGGCTCGCACGCGACTGACGGCGCTCAGCTCCGCGCGAGCGCCTCGGCCAGGGCGTCCTCGACGGTCGGCGTGCTGAACGTGAACCCGTCCTGCAGGAGTCTGCGGGGCTCGACGCGCTGATCGCTGAGCAGGAGACCGTCCGCGGCGTCACCGAGCAACGCCTTGAGGGCGAATGTCGGAGCCCGCAAAAGGTAGGGCCGGTTCATCCGTCGTGCGAGTTCGAACATGAGGTCGTCCGCTCTGGCCGCCTGTGGCCCGCACAGGTTCACGGGTCCGCTGAGCGAGGAGGTCACGAGGTGGGTGATCGCCCTGACCTCGTCCGCCAAGCCGATCCACGGCCAGTACTGACGACCGCTGCCCAGCGGGCCGGCGAGCCCGAACCGGGTGAGGGGCGCGAGTGGCTTGAGGACCCCGTCGAGGTCGACGACGATGCCGTTGCGCAACAACACCGTGCGGACGGACTCCGGTGCAGCGAGCGCCGACTCCTCCCAGGCCACGACCACGTCGGCGAGGAACCCGGACCCGCGGGTGGACTCCTCCGTCAGCGTCTCGCCCGGGCGGTCGCCGTAGTAACCGACCGCCGAACCGCTGAGGAAGGCCGCGGGCGGCTGATCGGCCCGGTGCATCGCGTCGACGAGGGTGCGGGTGGCGCTGAGGCGCGACCACAGGATCGTCGACTGATAGGCGCGCGTCCACGGGAGCTTGCCGAGCGAGGCGCCGGACAGGTTCACCACCGCGTCGGCGCCGTTCAGCACCGAGGGGTCCAGGGAGCCCGCGAGCGGATCCCACTGGGCCTCGCCCGGCCCGCGGGCAGGACGCCGGACGAGTCGGACGACCTCATGGCCGTCCGACTCGAGTGAGCCGCCGAGTGCGGTTCCGATGAGCCCGGAGGCTCCGCCGATCACGATGCGCATGCGCGTCGCCTTCCTGGTCGTGCTGCGGGGAGGGGAGGTTACGCGAGGCTGGCCTCGAGGGTGATCGGGATGCCGGCGAGCGCCTGCGACACGGGGCAGCCGTCCTTCGCCGCTGCGGCGATGCGCTCGAAGTCCGCCTCCGAGATACCGGGGACGACAGCGCTGACGAGGAGGTGGCTGCCGGTGATCCCGGTGCCGGGGATGAAGGAGACGGCAGCGGTCGCCTGGATGCGCTCCGGCGGGAACCCGGCGGTGGTGAGCTCGTTCGCGAAGGCCATCGAGTAGCAGGAGGCGTGCGCCGCTCCCAGCAGCTCCTCCGGGGTGGTGGTCGTGTTGGAGCCCTCGGAGCGGGCCTTCCAGTCCACGGCGAACTCCGCGGCCTCCGAGGTGTCGAGACTCGTGTGCCCTGAACCTTCGAACAGCGTGCCGTTCCAGACCGTCGTCGCTTCGCTCGTTACCGCCATGGTGTGACCTCCATCGTCGTCGGGCCGTGCAGGAGTGCATCGGCGCGGGTACTCGTGGGTCAGCCTAACCGGATCGACCCGCGCGGACACCCGGTCGACGGGACGCTCCAGGTGTGCTCCCAGCCCCGCGTCGGGACCCCTCCGGTGGTGACCCCGGAGGGGGAAACCCGGTAGCCTGAGACCGTGTCGCGTGCAGAGAACCCCTTCGGTCAAGTCCTCGTCGCCCTGGTGACGCCGTTCACCGCCGACGGCGAGGTGGACTGGAAGGCCGTCGAACGACACATCGACGACGTCGTGACCGCGGGTGCCGACGGCATCGTCGTCACCGGCACCACCGGCGAGACGTCCACGCTGACGGACCCGGAGAAGATCAAGCTCGTCGAGGTCGGCAAGGACGTCGCAGGCGGGCGCGCGAAGATCATCACGGGTGGCGGATCGAACGAGACGGCGCACGCGATCGAACTCGCGAAGAAGAGCGCGCAGGCTGGCGCCGACGGCAACATGATCGTCACCCCGTACTACAACAAGCCGACCCAGGCCGGTGTGCTCACGCACTTCCGCATGATCGCGGATTCCACCGATCTGCCGGTCATCCTCTACGACATCCCCGGGCGCACCGGGATCCCCATCACCTACGAGACGATCCTCCGCGCCGCGAAGCACCCGAACATCCTCGCCGTCAAAGACGCCAAGGGCGACCTCAGCGAGGTCAGCCGCGTGATGAACCAGACGGACCTCATGTACTTCGCCGGAGACGACGCCAACGCGTTGCCGACACTCGCCATCGGCGGCACCGGCCTCATCGGCGTCACGGCGAACATCGCCCCGACGCCCTACCGACACATGATCGACGCCGTGAACGCCGGCGACCTCACCGCGGCCACCGCGGCGCACCGGCAGCTCGAGCCCCTCGTGCGCGCGGTCATGACCCACGTACCCGGCACTGTCGCCGCCAAATACATCTTGCACGGCCTCGGCCGGATCCAGAGCCCGCGGGTGCGTCTTCCGCTGGTCGGTCCGGAAGAGTGGGAGGCCGCGCAGATCGAGGATGAGATCGACCTGGTGAAGGACATCCCAGGCGTCGACTTCCGCAACTTCCGGCCAGACCGCAACGCCGCCGCCGGTGGCGCGCTGCCCAAGGTCGCCGGTACGACTCGCTAGACAAACCAGAGGGGGGCTACATGCCCAATACCATCATCGATCCGCCAGTCCTCGAACCGGGGACGCTCCGCGTCATCCCCATCGGAGGACTCGGCGAGATCGGCAGGAACATGACCTGCTTCGAGATCGACGGCAAGATCCTGATCGTCGACTGCGGCGTGCTCTTCCCCGAGGAGCACCAGCCGGGCGTCGACCTGATCCTGCCCGACTTCACCTCCATCAAGGACCGGCTCGACGACATCGTCGGCGTCGTCCTCACGCACGGTCACGAGGACCACATCGGTGCCGTCCCGTACCTCCTGAAGCTCCGCAAGGACATCCCGCTGATCGGCTCCGGGCTGACGCTCGCGCTCATCGAGGCGAAGCTCAAGGAACACCGCATCGTGCCCTACACCCTTCCCGTGAAGGAGGGGCAGATCGAGGCACTCGGTCCGTTCGACCTCGAATTCGTCGCGGTCAACCACTCGATCCCCGACGCCCTCGCGGTCTTTATCGACACCGACGCCGGAACGGTGCTCGTCACGGGCGACTTCAAGATGGACCAGCTGCCGCTCGACGGCCGCCTGACCGACCTCCGTGCCTTCGCACGCCTCGGCGAGGAGGGTGTCGACCTCTTCCTCGTCGACTCCACGAACGCGGACGTCCCCGGGTTCACGCCGCTCGAGCGGTCGATCGGCCCGGTCCTCGACCAAGTCATCGCGAAGTCCGAGCGACGCGTCATCGTCGCGAGCTTCTCGAGCCACGTCCACCGTGTCCAGCAGGTCCTCGACGCGGCGCACGCCCACGGTCGCCGGGTCGCGTTCCTCGGTCGTTCGATGGTGCGCAACATGGGCATCGCCGCCGACCTCGGGTACCTCAACGTGCCGGAGGGGCTGCTCATCGACTACAAGAAGGCGAAGGACCTCCCCGAGGACAAGATCGTCTACATGTCGACCGGGTCGCAGGGTGAGCCCATGGCCGTCCTCAGCCGGATGGCGAACCTCGACCACGCGATCGAGCCGGGCCCGGGCGACACCGTCATCCTCGCCTCGAGCCTGATCCCGGGCAACGAGAACGCGGTCTACCGGGTCATCGACGGCCTGACGAAGCTCGGCGCCAACGTCGTCCACAAGGGCAACGCGAAGGTGCACGTCTCCGGGCACGCTGCCGCCGGCGAGCTGCTCTACTGCTACAACATCCTGCAGCCGAAGAACGTGCTCCCGGTCCACGGCGAGTACCGTCACCTCGTCGCCAATCAGAAACTCGCCATCGACAGCGGCGTCCCCGCCCAGAACACCTTCATCGGTGAGGACGGGATCGTCATCGACCTGAAGGACGGCGTCGCGAAGGTCGTCGGCCAGCTCGACGTCGGCCTCGTCTACGTCGACGGCTCGACGGTCGGCGAGATCACGGACGCCGACCTCAAGGACCGCCGCATCCTCGCCGAGGAGGGCTTCATCTCGGTCATCGTCGTCGTCGACTCGAAGACGGGTCACATCATCTCCGGTCCCGAGGTCCACGCCAAGGGGTTCGCCGAGGACGACAAGGTCTTCGCCGACATCAAGCCGAAGGTGGCGAAGGCCCTCGCCGAAGCCGCCGAGAACGGGGTCCGCGACACGCACGCGTTGTCGCAGGTCATCCGTCGGACCGTCGGACGCTGGGTCAACACCTCGTTCCGGCGCCGTCCGATGATCGTGCCGCTGGTCATCGAGGCCTGATCGGTCCGTCGGGTCCAACCGACGCAACCCGCCAGGAGGCGGTCGGACATCATTCGCGAGGGTGATGCCGGCCGCCTTCCGCGTTGCTACCGTGGAAGCTCCTATGGCCGCTCGTCACTCCGACTGCGGTGGATTCCGGAGGTCGGCGTGGGCGTTGTCCGCACCTGGGTGTTCCCCATTCTGAAACTGCTCGTCTTCGCCGCGATCGCGGTCGCCCTCGTGAAGGTCGCGTTCTTCCCGGACGCGCCCGCCGAGGAGAGGCCGACGCAGCCGACCGGGAGTCTCGTGGAGCCGGAGGTGCAGGCGGCACTCGGCACCGTGGTCAACACCGTCTCGGTGGAGGGCCAGGTCGTCGCCGATCCGGCCAGCACCGCCAAGTCGACGGTCGCCGGCACGGTCGACGAGGTGTTCGCCGCCAAGGGTGCCGTCCTCGCCGAGGGCGACCCCATCCTCGACGTCAAGACCATCGACGAGGAGGGCAAGGAGCGGTTCGTGCAGGTCACGGCCCCCGTCGCCGGGACCCTCGGCAACGTCAAGCTGATCCACGGCCAGTCCGTGCAGATCGGCGACGCCGTCGCCCAGGTCTCGCCGGCGACGTTCTCGATCACGGGTTCCCTGAGCGCCGACAAGCAGTACCGCCTGCTCACCATCCCGGGTGAGGCGACGGTCACGATCAACGGTGGCCCGGCCCCGTTCGTCTGCCCGGCGGTCCGCGTCACGACACCGACCACCGGTGGAGACGACGAGGAGCCGGCCGCTGGCGGCGGCACGGGACAGACTCCGGGGGCCGCCGGTACCTCGGTCACGTGCGCCGTGCCCGGTGACGTCCGGGTCTTCGCCGGACTCGCAGCGACGATCGAACTCGCGGGCGGGACCGCGGAGAACGTACTCGTCCTCCCGACGACCGCGGTCAAGGGTTCCGCGGGCACGGGGACCGTGTGGGTCGTCGGCGCGGACGGCGCGCAGGAGGAGCGTCCCGTCACACTCGGCCTGAACGACGGGCAGCAGGTCCAGATCGTCGACGGCCTCGCCGAGGGCGACTCCGTGTTGCAGTTCGTGCCCGGTGCCGTCGCCCCCGTCCCCGAGGGGTGCACGACGCTGCCGGACGGCAGCATGAGCTGCGAAGGGTCGGTCGGGTGACCCTCCTCGAACTCCGCGGGGTCACCAGGGTCGTCCAGATCCCCGACGCCCCGCCCTTGACCATCCTCGACGGCGTCGACCTCGAGGTGCACGAGGGGGATCGGGTCTCGATCGTCGGGCGCTCGGGTTCGGGGAAGTCCACGCTGCTGAACCTGCTCGGCCTGCTCGACAAGCCGACCTCGGGCTCCCTGGTCTTCGACGGTCGTCCAGCCGAGCGGCTCGGTTCCGGAGCGCGGGACCGCCTTCGCGGCGCCCAGATCGGCTTCGTCTTCCAACAGTTCAACCTCCTGCCCGGCCGGACGGCGCTCGAGAACGTCACGACACCGTTGCTGTACGCGAGCGGGCGGTCCTTCTGGCGTCGCCGGGAGATCGCGGCGGCGATGCTCGAACGGGTCGGGCTCGGCGACCGACTCGACGCGATGCCCACGAAGCTGTCCGGCGGTGAGCAGCAGCGTGTCGCGATCGCGCGGTCGCTCGTCCGCGGCCCCCGCCTGATCCTGGCGGACGAGCCGACCGGAGCCCTCGACGTCGAGACCGGCACCTCCGTCATGTCGCTGCTCGACGAGGTGGCCACGTCGACAGGGGCCGCACTCGTGACGATCACCCACGACCGCGCGATCGCGAGGCTCGCGACGACGCATCACCGCCTCGACCACGGCGTCCTCACGCCGGACGAGGAGTTGGAGGCGGCGGCGGATGTCTAGGATCCTCACCTCGATCGTCGGAGCCGTCGTCGAGGCGGCGCAGGAACTGCGCATCCATCGCGGTCGCGTCATCCTGTCGCTCATCGGTGTCGGCGTCGCCGTGTGCGCCCTCACGAGCATGGTCGGCATGTCGTCGCTCGCCGCTCAGGCGCAGACCGAGTCGCAGGAACGCTACGGCGGACGGCCGGCCACGCTCATGGCGTCCGCCTACAGCACCGGCACCGGACAACCCGACCCGGAGGCATTCGTCACCGCGGTCCACGAGCTGGCCGACCGCTACGACATCGAGTACGTCTCGCAGTCCGGCAGCCTGCAGCTGAACGTGCAGTTCGCCGACGGCACCGTGCCGGTGACGTCGACCGTGGTCGACGTCCCGTACGGCGAGATGCACCGCATCAGGCTCGACGAGGGCACCTGGTTCCAGGCGGACGACGGCGAACGCCTCGCGCCGGCGGTCGTCGTCAACCCCGCGTTCTGGCAGCGCCTCGGCTCGCCGCCCATCGAGTCGCACCCGACGGTCACGATCCACGGGGAGCGCGCGATCACGGCCGTCGTCGTCGGGGTGTACGCGAGCAACGAGTGGGACACCGAACCGCAGCTGTCGATCCTGCCGGCCGGCGTCACGGCGATCGGACCGGTGTCTGGCGCCGACGAGGCGGCCGGCCAGTCCGGCCAGCTTCCCCAGTTCGAGTTCTGGGTCCCGAACGCCGACGCCGAAGCGTTCACCCAGCGGATCCAGTCCGACCTGCGCGCCGAGCTCGGTGACGCGTACGGGGTCGACGTCTTCCGCAACGACTTCGGGCAGACGGGGGAGGACCCGTTGTTGTCGCTCAAGCTCGTGGTGGGCGCGGTCGCGGGGCTCATCCTGTTGCTCGGTGCGCTCGGGCTCATCAACCTCTCGCTCGTCACCGTCCGCCAGCGGATCCGCGAGATCGGCATCCGTCGCAGCTTCGGCGCCACGGCGCCACGTGTCTTCTTCGCGGTGATGATGGAGAGCGTCGTCGCCACCTTCGTCGCGGGCGTCATCGGCGTGATGGTGGCGGTGGCCGTCGTGAAGAGCCCGATCGTCGAGCAGTTCATCGGGCAGGGGCTCGTGACGGACTTCCCGCCGTTCCCGGTCGAGGCCGCGGTGCTCGGGCTCGTCAGCGCCACCGCCGTCGGTGCCATCGCCGGCCTCCTCCCGGCGCTCGTCGCCGTCCGGGTGAAGGTGATCGACGCGATCCGGTACTGACGACGGCTGCTGGCTCCCTCGCCGACATCTGCTCGAAACACCGGTGGCGTACCATCCGTCCATGGCGGTCTACTCGATCCGCGACGCCGCGGCGGAAGATGTGCGCGTGCTCACCGACATGATGGTCGAGGCGGCGAACTGGAGCGCCGCCGGGTTCCGGACCAGGGCGGCCGTCCTCGCCGACACGCAGCACACCCGGTACGTGCACGGCTGGCGCCGCCCCGGCGATGCCGGCGTCATCGCCGAGACGCAGGAGGGCGCGGTCGTCGGTGCGTCGTGGTTCCGGTTGTTCCCCGCCGACACCCCCGGGTTCGGTTATGTGGCCCCCGGTGTCCCGGAGCTCATCCTCGGGGTCAGTCCGATCCACCGGGCCCAGGGCCTCGGCCGCCAGCTCCTGCAGGCGACGGTCCTGCTCGCCAGGGCCGCCGGGTATCAGCGCATCAGCCTCAGTGTCGAGCGCGCCAACCACGCCGTGGCCCTGTACCGCTCCGAGGGGTTCACGACCCTCGACCGCCGGGGCACGCGCGACACGATGGTCCTGAATCTCCGCTGACCGCCAGGGGCCGCGCGGATCGTGGACACCCCGACAGCTTGCCGGGCTGCGTCGGTGGCGACGAGTACCGTGAACCCATGGCCGCACGTTCCAACTCGACCAGCCGTTCGCGCAGCGCTTCGCCGCCGAGTGGCGCCTCGTCGCGCACCACCAGCACGAAGTCCGCCACGAAGGCCACTCCGAAGTCGGGTGCGTCGGCCACGAAGCAGCAGAAGACGGTCGCCTACCCGGCCGCGGAGGAGCAGCGCAGCATCGTCACCTCGGTGTGGCTCGGCCTCGCGCACGGCGTGGGTGGTGCCGTCAGGGCGCTCGGTCCCGAGCGCATCGCCAAGGAGGACCGCCGCGACGGCTTCCCCTTCCTGCTCTTCCTGCTGGCGGTCACCGGTGCCGTGGTCGAGTGGTTCGGTGCGGCCGACCCGATCGCGCAGACGTTCGACGCCTGGTCCTTCGGTGGGCTGTTCGGCCGACTCGCCTTCGTGCTCCCGGTCATCATGATCGTGTTCGCCGTGTGGCTGTTCCGGCACCCGGCGTCGGTCGACGACAACGGGCGGATCAGCATCGGCCTCGGGCTCCTCCTCATCAGCATCTCGGCGCTGTGCCACATCCACGGAGGGCAACCGAACCCCAGCCAGGGCCTCCCGGCGCTCGCGCAGGCCGGTGGCCTCCTCGGCTGGATCCTCGGTGCGCCGCTCGCCGCCGTCATCACGCCCATCGGTGCGACGGTCCTGATCTCCCTCCTCATCCTCCTCAGCCTGTTCATCGTCACGAAGACGCCGCCGAACCGCGTCGGTGCGCGGTTCCGGCAGTTCTCCGCGTGGATGTTCGGCGAGCAGCCGGAGGCCGAGCAGGAGGAGACCCCGGCCGAGACGAAGCGCTCGCGCACGAAGCGTCTGGACGACCTCGACGAGGAGCCGGACGAGCCGGCGGCCCTGCCCTGGTGGCGCCGGAACACGAGCCGCCGCGAAGACGATCCGACCTTCGAGGATCCGCTCATGGGCGACAACATGACCGAGCTCCTCGGCCTCGACAAGCCGAGTGGCGGCTTCGACTCGCCGATCGAACCGGTCGCCACGCCTGCGCCGTCGCCGAAGTCCGCGCCGATCCACGACGCGTTCGGCTCGGAACTGCTCGGCGACCTCGAGGCGGCGGAGAGCGCCGTCAAGCGGTTCAACACGGGCGAGATCAAGCCGCAGACCGGCCTGCACGACGACAGCATCCCCGGCGCGACGGAGGTCATCGAAGACCTCGACCCGGCCCTGCTCGGCGCACCCGACCAGATCGACTTCTCGGCACGTCCGCTCGCGCAGAGTCACGACGAGACGCCGTACCGCCTGCCGTCCGCCGGAACGCTCGCGGCGGGGGAGCCCGCCAAGACGCACAGCGCCGCGAACGATGAGGCGGTCGCCGCGATCACGAGCGTCCTCGACCAGTTCGGTGTCGACGCGAAGGTCACCGGCTTCTCCCGCGGCCCGACGGTCACCCAGTACGAGATCGAGCTCGGCCCGGGCGTGAAGGTCGAGCGCGTGACGGCGCTCAGCAAGAACCTCTCCTACGCCGTCGCCTCGAACGAGGTGCGCATCCTCTCGCCGATCCCGGGCAAGAGCGCCATCGGCATCGAGATCCCGAACACCGACCGCGAGATCGTCACCCTCGGCGACATCCTCCGCTCGACGGCCGCGACGAACAGCAACCACCCCATGACCATCGGCGTCGGCAAGGACGTCGGCGGCGGGTACGTGGTCGCGAACCTCGCGAAGATGCCCCACCTCCTGGTGGCCGGGTCGACCGGTTCGGGCAAGTCCGTGTTCGTGAACTCCATGATCACCTCCCTGCTCATGCGCGCGAAGCCGAGCGAGGTCCGGATGGTCCTCATCGACCCGAAGCGTGTGGAGCTCGCCCCGTACGCAGGCGTCCCGCACCTCATCACGCCCATCATCACGAACCCGAAGAAGGCGGCGGAAGCGCTGCAGTGGGTCGTGAAGGAGATGGACATGCGCTACGACGACCTCGCGAGCTTCGGGTACCGGCACATCGACGACTTCAACAAGGCGGTCGTCGCCAACGAGATCGTGCTTCCCGCGGGGAGCGAACGCGTGCTCAAGCCGTACCCGTACCTGTTGGTCGTCGTCGACGAGCTCGCCGACCTCATGATGGTCGCCCCTCGCGACGTCGAGGACTCCATCGTCCGGATCACCCAGCTGGCCCGTGCCTCGGGAATCCACCTCGTCCTCGCGACGCAGCGACCCTCGGTCGACGTCGTCACGGGGCTCATCAAGGCCAACGTCCCGTCGCGGCTCGCCTTCGCCGTCACGAGCGTCACCGACTCCCGGGTCATCCTCGATCAGCCGGGTGCCGACAAACTGATCGGTCAGGGCGACGCCCTGTTCCTCCCGATGGGCGCGAACAAGTCGATCCGCGTGCAGGGCGCCTGGGTCGGCGAGAACGAGATCCAGCGGGTCGTCGAGCACGTCACCAATCAGGCGCGACCCGAGTACCGCAAGGACGTCCAGGCCGTCGCCGAGCGCAAGGAGATCGACGCGGACATCGGCGACGATCTGGAGCTGCTGCTCGCGGCCGCGGAGCTCGTGGTCTCGACCCAGTTCGGTTCGACGTCGATGCTGCAGCGGAAGTTGCGGGTCGGCTTCGCGAAGGCCGGCCGGCTGATGGACCTCATGGAGTCGCGGGAGATCGTCGGCCCCTCGGAGGGCTCGAAGGCTCGCGACGTGCTCGTGACCGCGGAGCAGCTTCCGGGCGTCCTGGCGCGCCTCCGTGGTGAGGACGACGGTTCAGCGGCGGCCCCCGTGTCCGCCCCTGCGGTGGCTGCGGCGGCAGCACCCGCCACGGCGGCGGCTCCGGCGACGGCGGCCGACCCCTACGGGCCGGACGCCGTCGAGGCGCAGTTCCAGGACTATCCTGAGGTCGAGGGCGGTTCTGACGACGACGCCTGGAGTCTCACCGGTCGGGAGTAGACATGACGGCATCGGACGCGGCGGCCGCTGAGCCCCGCATCTCGAACTGGAACCTCCCGAACGGCATCACCGTGGCGAGGATCGTGCTCGCGCCCGTCTTCATGTGGATGCTCCTCGCCGACGACGGCACGGACGGCGCCCTCCGCTGGTGGGCGGCTCTGCTCTTCGTCGTCGCGATCGCGAGCGACGGGATCGACGGACACATCGCGCGGAGCCGCAACCTCGTCACCGACCTCGGCAAGATCCTCGACCCGATCGCCGACAAGGTCCTGACGGGCGGAGCACTCGTCGCGCTCTCGATCCTCGGCGAGCTGCCCTGGTGGGTCACGATCGTCGTGCTCGTCCGCGAGGTCGGCATCACCGTCCACCGGTTCATCGTCATCTCCGACCACGTCGTCGCCGCGGCGTGGATGGGCAAGCTCAAGACGGTCGCGCAGGCCGTCGCCATCTCGCTCGCCCTCGCGCCGTTCTGGGTCCTGTTGGGCGACTGGGTCCTCTGGGTGAACGCGGTGTTCATGACCATCGCCGTCCTCCTCACCATCGCGAGCGGTATCGACTACGTGATCACGGCCGCCCGTGGTGCGCGGCTCGATCGTCAGGTGAAGCGATGACGACCGCCTCGGGTGTCGAACCGGCTCCCCGAGCGGCCGAGGCCATCGCGTCGCTCATCGAGTCACGCCTGACCATCGCGGTCGCCGAGTCGCTCACGGGCGGCCTGCTGGCCGCGGAGCTCGTCGGTGTCCCCGGAGCCTCTGCGGCGGTCCGCGGTGCGGTCGTGGCGTACGACACCCGCCTCAAGCACTCGGTGCTGGGGGTGGACGCGGGTCTCCTCGCGCTCCATGGCGCGGTGCACCCGGAGGTCGCCCTGCAGATGGCCGACGGCGTCCGTCGGGCGTTGGCTGTCGACGGGTTGCCGGCCGACGTCGGGATCGCGACGACCGGGGTGGCCGGGCCGGATCCACAGGACGGTCAACCGGTCGGGACGGTCTTCGTCGGGATCGTCACCAGAGCGGGCGGCAGAGTGGTCCCACTCACCCTCGACGGCGACCGCCAGGAGATCCGTCGGCAGACGGTCGCGTCGGCACTCGAGGCGCTCGTCCACGAGCTCGGCCGCCTGGCGTGAAACCCGGCGTCGATCCTTGGAATAGCTACCGTTTCCATCGCGTTACAGATCAGTGATTCACAAGAAAAGCCCAGTGATTCTGGTTAGTGTTCGGCACACGGTGGTTGTAATGTTGGCCATCCACGAACGAGACGGCGATCAGCTGGGACGACGTGAATCCGCGTTGCAGAAGCAGAGCGCTGTACGACATGGAGTCGTAGAGCACAGAGGGAGGGTCACGTGGTTCTAGTCCGTCAAGAGATCGGCGACGTGCTGAGGGACTTCCGGTTGCAGAAGGGTCGCACGCTGCGCCAGGTGGCCAGCAAGGCGAGCGTCGCACTCGGATACCTCAGCGAGGTCGAGCGGGGTCAGAAGGAAGCGTCGAGCGAGATCCTCGCGTCCGTCGCAGACGCCCTCGACACCCCGATCTCCGTCATCATGCGAGAGGTCGGCGACCGCCTCGCGGTCATCGAAGGACTCTCACCGAACATCCCGGACACCGTTCCGGACGAATTGGTCAACGAGCTGGACGAGCTCGTCTCCCGCTGAGCGGGTCGAGTACCTCGTCGAGACGCCCCGGGATCCCTCTCCCGGGGCGTTTCCGTGTCCCGAGGGCGAACAAGGAGGCGTAGGGATGAAGCTGAGTCAGTTCAGGACGGCCGTCGCCGACGAGTTCGGTGCCGCCTACGGGGCGGTGCTTACCGGCGATCTCGGTCTGACGGAGTTCGGGTCGAAGACGGCGGAGGAGGCCCTCCGCGCCGGTGTCCCGCCACGTGACGTGTGGATCGCGCTCTGCGCGGCGACCGACGTCCCCGACGACCGACGACACGGCGTCGGTCGTTTGCAGCCGGGGTCGTAGTCCGCGACGCACGTCGTCCGGACGTCGTTCTGGCGGTGGGGCGATGCCCGACACGCCGTTCGAACGGTATCGAACATCCGTTCTAGTGCTGCTAGTGTCCTCCACAGGATCATTCGTGAGTGCGTTCTGCACGGATCGAGTCGTCCACCGACCGATGTCGGTGGTGGCGCGTACCGTCGAAGACACCAGGAACGATCGACGCCTTGTCGCCTCCGGGCCCCGACCTTCAGGAGAAGCGGGTCTCGGAACACGCGGCGACAGCCTATAGGCACCCGACACCGAGCAGAGAGAAGCACACCATGCCAAGCCCAGCTGAACGCGAGAAGTCCCTCGAAACCGCACTCGCCCAGATCGACCGTCAGTTCGGCAAGGGCTCGGTGATGCGTCTCGGCAGCGACGAGCGCGCGCCGGTCGAAGTGGTCTCCACCGGATCGATCGCGCTCGATGTCGCGCTCGGGATCGGAGGACTCCCTCGCGGTCGCATCGTCGAGATCTACGGTCCGGAGTCCTCGGGTAAGACGACCCTCACGCTCCACGCCATCGCGAACGCCCAGCGTGCCGGGGGCATCGCAGCCTTCATCGACGCCGAGCACGCACTCGACCCCGAGTACGCGAAGAAGCTCGGTGTCGACATCGATTCGCTCCTCGTCTCCCAGCCCGACACGGGTGAGCAGGCGCTCGAGATCGCCGACATGCTCGTGCGCTCCGGGTCCATCGACCTCATCGTGATCGACTCCGTCGCGGCACTCGTGCCCCGTGCTGAGATCGAGGGCGACATGGGCGACTCGCACGTCGGTCTCCAGGCCCGCCTCATGTCGCAGGCATTGCGCAAGCTGACCGGTGGACTGAACCAGACGAACACGACCATGATCTTCATCAACCAGCTGCGCGAGAAGATCGGCGTGATGTTCGGGAGCCCCGAGACGACCGCCGGCGGCAAGGCGCTCAAGTTCTACGCCTCCGTGCGCCTCGACATCCGCCGGATCGAGACGCTGAAGGACGGTACCGAGGCCGTCGGTAACCGTACCCGCGTCAAGGTCGTCAAGAACAAGATGGCACCGCCGTTCCGTCAGGCCGAGTTCGACATCCTGTACGGCGTCGGCATCTCCCGTGAGGGCTCGTTGATCGATTTCGGCGTCGAGCACGCCATCGTGAAGAAGGCCGGCGCCTGGTACACCTACGAGGGCGACCAGCTGGGGCAGGGCAAGGAGAACGCCCGGAACTTCCTGCTGAAGAACCCCGACATCGCCGCTGAGATCGAGCGCCGCATCCTCGGCAAACTCGGTGTCGGAGCCGAAGGTGCCGCCACCAAGAAGGCGGCCGACGCCGCTGCCGCCGAGGTGGCAGCCGCTGAGGCTGCGGCACTCGAAGCGGCGACGGGCGGGGCACCGCAGCTCGCATCGGCCGGCGCTTCGAAGTCCGCTGCCAAGCGCAGCGCCTAACCCCACCCGAACAGCGAGGTCATCATGGTCGTCTCCTTCCCTCCCGCCGGTCCGGCCGACGAGTCGTCGGAGACGCTGGCTCCCGTGACCTCGCTGTTCGGCCGTCGGCCGGCCGCCGAAGCGACTCCTGAGCCCGACGGCTGGTTCGTCGGCCAGACCGAGGATCCCTCGGCACCCGAGGGCGAGGGAGCCTCGCCCGGTCGCCCGGTCGCGCCACTCCGCCGCCGGACCACCGAGGACACGGTCGAACACGGCAGGGCTCAGAGCCGGCCGCAGGCCACGTCATCGCCAACCGACCGGACCGCGCCCGCGCCCGCCACTCGGAGCGTTTCCTGGGCTTCCGACACGGATGCCGAGGCGCCCGGTGACGACGAGGCGGCCGAGGATCCGGAGGTTCCGGTCGACCCCGAGGTGCGGTTGGCCGAGCTCGACCTGTTGGCCGTGCGGCGGCTTGCCCGTCGTGGTTCTTCGGAGTGGGAGATCGCGGAACTCCTCCGGGGCCATGAGGCGGAGCCGGATGAGGTCGAGCATGTCCTGGGTGAGCTCCGTCGCCGCGGTTATCTCGACGATGCGGAACTCGCGCGCCAGCTCGTCGAGAGCCTGCACACCCGGAAGGGGCAGTCCCGAGCGGTGATCGGGCGCGAGCTCTCCTCACGACGGATCGACCCGTCGATCGCGGCGGAAGCCCTCGAGGCGATCGACGACGACGACGAGCTCCGGCGCGCGTTGGTCGTCGCGGAGAAGCGTGCCGGCCAACTCCGGTCGCTCGACCAGGCGACCGCCGAGCGGCGGCTGTCGGCCTACCTGGCACGACGCGGCTACGGTTCGGCGATCATCCGTGAGGCCTGCTCGCGTGCGCTCTCCGGTTCGAAGCGTTCAGGCGTGAGTTTCCGCTGACGGGTCGTGCTCCAGCCCGCGCGTAGACTGCTGGTATGAGCAGCATCGTCGAGACCCCCACGGTCATCAGCGCCTCTCCCGCAGCGTTCGACGAAGCCGGTCGGCAGCGGAGTTACGAGGTCCGCACGTACGGCTGCCAGATGAACGTGCACGATTCCGAACGGTTGAGTGGCTCCCTCGAAGCGGCAGGATACGTCAAGGCCGATGGTGAGCAGGCCGACATCGTCGTCATCAACACCTGTGCTGTGCGTGAGAACGCCGACAACAAGTTGTACGGCAATCTCGGGCACCTGGCGTCGATCAAGAAGCAGCGCGACGGCATGCAGATCGCCGTCGGTGGATGTCTGGCGCAGAAGGACAAAGAGGTCATCCTCAAGAAGGCGCCGTGGGTGGACGTCGTCTTCGGCACCCACAACATGGGGTCGCTTCCCAGCCTGCTCGAACGGGCTCGACACAACGACGAAGCCCAGCTGGAGATCCTCGAGTCCCTCGACACCTTCCCGTCCACGCTCCCCACGAAGCGGGACTCCAGTTACAGCGGCTGGGTGTCGATCTCCGTCGGCTGCAACAACACGTGCACCTTCTGCATCGTGCCGTCCCTCCGGGGCAAGGAGAAGGACCGACGCCCGGGTGAGATCCTCGGCGAGCTGCGGGCCCTCGTCGACGACGGCGCGATCGAGGTCACCCTCCTCGGCCAGAACGTGAACTCCTACGGGGTCGAATTCGGCGATCGACAGGCGTTCGGAAAGCTGCTGCGCGCGGCTGGGACGATCGAGGGGCTCGAACGGGTCCGCTTCACCAGTCCGCACCCCGCGGCGTTCACCGACGACGTCATCGACGCGATGGCGGAGACGGCGAACGTCATGCCGCAGCTGCACATGCCCCTCCAGTCGGGATCCGACCGCATCCTCAAAGCCATGCGTCGCTCGTACCGGTCCGAACGGTTCCTCGGCATCCTCGACCGGGTCCGCGCACGGATCCCGCACGCGGCGATCTCCACCGACATCATCGTCGGGTTCCCCGGCGAGACCGAAGCGGACTTCCAGGAGACGCTGCGGGTGGTGGAGGCCGCACGGTTCGCGAGCGCGTTCACGTTCCAGTACTCCATCCGGGCTGGGACACCCGCGGCAACCATGCCCGACCAGGTGCCGAAGGCCGTCGTGCAGGAGCGGTACGAACGACTCGTCGCGCTGCAGGACCGGATCAGCTTGGAGGAGAACCAGCGGCAGGTGGGCCGACAGGTCGAATTGCTCGTCGCCGTCGGTGAAGGTCGCAAGAACGACACGACGCATCGGCTGAGCGGCCGGGCCGAGGATTCACGGCTCGTCCACTTCGATGTGCCAGCTGGATCCGAGGTCCCGCGCCCGGGCGACGTCGTCACGGTCACCATCACCGAAGCCGCATCGTTCCATCTCCTCGCCGACGCCCCGGCCGGCGCACCGCTGCGCGTCCGCCGCACGCGGGCCGGAGACGCCTGGGATCGCGCTCAGGCCGACTCCTGCGGCGTGCCGGCCACACCTGGGGTGAGTGAACCCGGGCGGGTGTCGCTCGGACTTCCCGGACTCCGCGTCGGGGCCCCGGTCGCCGGGGTGACCACCTCGCCCATCTACGACCCGAGTGACGGCGAACGTCGGTGACCGGTTTCCTCGCGGTCGTCGGAGCGACCGGGACGGGGAAGTCCGCGCTGTCTCTCGATCTGGCGACGGCCTTCCGGGACGTCGGTCGACCCGCTGAGATCGTGAACGCCGACGCCATGCAGTTCTACCGCGGCATGGACATCGGTACTGCCAAGCTGCCGCTCGCCGAGCGCCGGGGGATCCCGCATCACCTGTTCGACGTGCTCGACGTCACCGAGGAAGCGTCCGTCGCCTGGTATCAGCCGACGGCTCGCGCGGTGATCGACGGACTCCTGGCCCGTGGGGTGACGCCGATCCTGGTGGGTGGCTCGGGGCTGTACGTGTCCAGCGTCATCCACGACTTCCGGTTCCCCCCTCGCGACCGGGGCGTCCGGGAGCGGCTGGAGCACGACCTCGAACGAGAGGGGATCGCGGTACTCGTCGAGCGGCTTCGGCGAGCGGACCCCGAGACGGCGGAGCGGGTCGACGTGGCGAACGCCAGACGCGTCATCCGGGCGCTCGAGGTGCATGAGCTCGCCGAGCGAGGTCACGGCGCGGCGCTGCCCGAACGCCCGACGCCCTGGCGACCGGTCGAGGTCGTCGGCGTCTCCACGCCGCGAGAGGAACTGGTCTCGAGGCTCGACCGGCGCGTCGAGGCGATGTGGGCGTCGGGTCTCGTCGACGAGACCGCTTCCCTCCTCGAGCAGGGGCTGGAGCGCGGTGTGACCGCTGCCCGGGCCATCGGGTACGCCCAGGCGGCGGCGCAGCTCCGGTCGGAACTCACCGAGCCGGAGGCGATCGCCGAGACCCAGCGGCTCACGAGACGCTATGCCAGGCGGCAGGTCAGCTGGTTCAAGCGGTACCCCGACATCGAGTGGGTGGAGGGCGGGAGCGCCGAAGCGGACGAGTTCGTCGGCCGGACTCGCCCGTAGACTGGTCGGATGGCGTCGACACTCTCCTTCACGAAGGGCCACGGTACGGGCAACGATTTCGTGCTGTACTCCGATCCCGACGGCCGAGAGCCGCTCGACCCGCAACAGATCGCGGCGCTCTGCGACCGACACTTCGGGATCGGCGCCGACGGCGTGATCCGCGCAGTGCGGTCGGAGCACCTCGACGTCGGCGCAGCAGCGCTGGCAGCCGATCCCTCAGCGGAGTGGTTCATGGATTACCACAATGCGGACGGCTCTGTCGCCGAGATGTGCGGCAACGGGATCCGAGTGTTCCTGCACTACCTGCTCGAACGCGGTCTGGTGACCCTGGCCCGCGGTGAGGAGCTCGCCATCGGCACCCGCGCGGGTGTCCGGACCATCGGGTACGACCCGCTCGGGTACGCCGTCGACCTCGGCCGCTGGTCCCTCGACGAACGGGAGACGCTCGTCCGGGTGAAGGGGCTTCCCGTCGCCCGACCCGGCATCGGGATCGACGTCGGCAATCCGCACATCGTCGTCGCGGTGGCGGACGCCGCGGAACTCGATGGAGCGGAGCTGGAATACGTCCCCCAGCTCGAGCCCACGCCGCCGCAGGGTGCGAACGTCGAGCTGGTGGTCCCCGGAGAGCCGCTCATCGCCGACGGCGTGGCACGGATCCGGATGCGCGTGCACGAGCGGGGCAGCGGCGAGACACTGAGCTGCGGCACCGGGACCGCGGCCGCGGCGCTCGCCTTCCGGCACTGGGCCGGCTCAGCAGCGCCCGACGATTGGCGGGTGGAGGTCCCGGGCGGTGTGCTCGGGGTCCGCATGGTGCAGCGCGAGGACGGCGAGCACGTCGTGCTGGCCGGCCCCGCGACGCTCGTCTACTCGGGCACGATCACGCTCGCCTGACGACGCCGCTCAGCGGTGTTCGCGCCGTCTGGCGTGCAGCACCCGGAAGCCCTTGGCCATCGCCGCTCGGCCCACGTGGAACGACGCCGGCAGCTGCTCTTGGAGCCACTTCTGCAGGGAGTCGGAACCGAGGTTCTTCTGGACGACGAGCCACGCGTCACCGTCGTCCTGGAGTCGTGGAAGCCAGTGCATGAGCAGTCGGTGGAGTTCGTCCTTGCCGACCCGGATCGGTGGGTTGGACCAGACGGTCGCGAACCGGATGTCGTCCGGCACGTCTTCCGGCAGGACGGCGCGGATGTTCTCGAGTCCGAGACGCTCCGCGTTGATGCGGGTGAGCTGGAGCGCCCGCTGGTTCACGTCGACCGCCCAGACGGTCGCCTCCGGTGACGCGAGCGCGAGCGACAGGGCGATCGGACCCCAACCGCATCCGATGTCGAGGAGGTCGCCGGTCGCCGGCGGCGGTGGTGTGTTCGCGAGGAGCACCAGCGTGCCCTGGTCGAGGTGCCCGGGGCTGAAGATGCCGCTCGCCGAGACCAGGGATCGGTCGACTCCGCCGAGCTTCGCAGTGATGGGTCTGAGCTGCAACTCGCTCGCGGGTTCGGCGGTGAAGTAGTGCTCGTTCGACATACAGGAACGGTACCGGACCAGGAGGAAGTAGGGTTAACGTGATGAGTAGACCACCGATGGATGCAGCCCACGACCCCGCAGACGACGCCGATGTCGACCCAGGAGCCGGATCGGACGACGTCTCGGTGGCCGATCCCGACGACGTGGTGGCGCGGGTGCTCACGAGCGCCGCGTCCCGCTCGAGCGGGTACACCCTGTTCGGCAGCGGTGCCGCCGCGCTGCAGACCTCGGACACCACGGGTGGCTCGTCCGACGACGGCGAGCAGTTCGACCGCGAGGACCGCCAGGCCCTCCGTCGCGTCGCGGGGCTCTCGACGGAGCTCGAGGATGTCACGGAGGTCGAGTACCGCCAGCTCCGCCTCGAGAACGTCGTGATCATCGGTGTCTACCCGCAGGGTGCACTGCACGACGCGGAGAATTCGCTGCGCGAGCTCGCCGCTCTCGCCGAGACCGCCGGGGCCGTCGTCCTCGACGGATTGCTCCAGCGCAAGCCACACCCGGACCCGAGCACCTATCTCGGGCGCGGCAAGGCGCAGGAGCTGAAGGCGATCGTGCAGGCGCTCGGCGCCGACACGGTCATCGCCGACACCGAACTCGCACCGAGCCAGCGACGAGCGCTCGAGGACGCCGTGGGCGTCAAGGTGATCGATCGCACGGCCGTCATCCTCGACATCTTCAGCCAGCACGCGAAGAGCCGTGAGGGCAAGGCGCAGGTCGAACTGGCCCAACTCGAGTACCTCCTCCCGCGCCTGCGTGGTTGGGGTGAGTCCATGAGCCGTCAGGCCGGTGGACAGGTCGGTGGTGCCGGCGCCGGTATGGGCTCGAGGGGGCCGGGTGAGACGAAGATCGAGCTCGACCGCCGGCGCATCCACACCCGCATGGCGAAGCTGCGCAAGTCGATCACCGCGATGAAGCCGGCGCGCGAGGCGAAGCGGGCGAACCGACGACGCAACACCGTGCCGTCGGTCGCGATCGCGGGGTACACGAACGCCGGGAAGTCCAGTCTGCTCAACCGCATCACGAAGGCCGGCGTCCTCGTCGAGAACTCCCTGTTCGCGACGCTCGACGCGACCGTCCGACGCAACGAGACCGCCGACGGGCGCGAGTACACGCTCGCCGACACCGTCGGCTTCGTCCGCAACCTGCCGCACCAGCTGGTCGAGGCCTTCCGGTCGACGCTCGAGGAGGTCGCCGACAGCGACGTCATCGTGCACGTCGTGGATGCCGCGCATCCCGACCCGGCGGGTCAGATCGCCACCGTCCGCGACGTGATCGGTGAGGTCGGCGCGCGCCACATCCCGGAACTGGTCGTGTTCAACAAGGCCGACCTCGTCGATGACGGACAGCTGCTCGTCCTGCGCGGTCTGGTCCCGGACGCCGTGTTCGTCTCCGCGAGGACGGGCGTCGGGATCGACGAACTGATGGAGCGCATCGAAGCGCTGATCCCGTCGCCGAGCAACGAGGTCAACGTGCTCGTCCCGTTCGACCGAGGCGACCTGGTCACCTTGCTGCACGAACGCGGCAAGGTGTTGTCGACGGACTACGACGAGCGCGGGACCATCGTGCACGCCCTCGTCGGTGCCGAGGTCGCAGCCGCGCTCGCGCCGTTCGCCGAGATCCTCCCGGCGCCGGCCGTCACCTCCTGAGGCCCGGCCGTCCGCCGTGTCGGCTGGGATTCAGCCGCAGCGGATCCGGACGGCGTCCTTGAGTGCGGTCGCGGTGGCTGCAGGCAACGGAAGCGTCATGACCGCTTCCGGTCCGCCGTCGATGCGCACCACGAGCGGGAAGCGTGTCCCGACCTTGTCCTCCGCGAGGGCGTGCGGGTCGCATCGCGTCGGAACGATGCGGACGTCGATCGACTGAGGACCACTGGTCGCATCGACGGTGCGGTCGAGCGGCCACGCCGAAGCGTCGGTCGGCGTCGACGCGTCGGGTGCCGGTTTGAGGAGCACCGTGGACCGCAGCTCGACCAGGTCGAGGCGTCCGCGCCGGCCGGTGGGCGTGACGCTGATCGTCAGGACCGCGACGGTCGACGGCCCGGAGCCCTCGAGTCGCACGGAGGTCTCGGCGGTGACGTCCGCGATGCGCTCGACGCCCACCACGGTGCACTCGGCTCCGTGCAGACGGGGCAGGACCGCGGTGGGGTCGGCCACTGCCGTGATCGCGATCACAGCACCGTCCTCGAGGTGCAGGGTGACGTCGGCCCGAAGATCTGACGCAGCCGTGCCGCAGGCAGCCGGGGGAAGCTCGACGGACAGATCCTTCGTCTGCCCCGCTGGCACGGCCGACGCCCGGTCCCGGTCGGTGGTCGCCGTGAAGGCGGACCCCGAGACCTCCAGGCCGACGATGACGAGGTCGTCCTCGCTCCCGTTCTCGATCCGGATGATCGCGGAACGGCCGGCGTACTGATCGCGGTTCTGACCCAGCTGCACGGTGACGTCGGTCGGAACGGCCGTCGTCGAGGTGCCGTCGGGTGCGGGCGTGCATCCCGCCAGGATGGCGAGGCAGAGGAGCGAAGACGCGCTCAGGAGGCCCACGCGACGGGACGACCGGCTGGCGCGAGCGTTCGGGCCGGCGTCCATGCGTTCAGCGTAGGACCAGGGCGCGGGATTGGGAACACCTCACTGTGCGCCGCACTCAGGCCGAGTTCGGCAGCGCTGAACCGAGCGTCTCGGCACAGACGGACACGGGCCGGGGCGACCGTCTGATCGTCCCGGCCCGTGTCCGTCGAGTGGGGTGACGTCAGACGGTCCGGAGTACCGCGACGACCTTGCCCAGCACCTCGGCGTGGTCGCCGAGGATGGGCTCGAACGCCGAGTTGCGGGGGAGGAGCCAGGTGTGACCGTCGCGCTGACGGAACACCTTCACCGTCGCCTCCTCGTCGAGCATGGCGGCGACGATCTCACCGTTCTCCGCGGTCTTCTGTTCACGGATGACGACCCAGTCACCGTCGCAGATGGCGGCGTCGACCATGGAGTCGCCGACGACCTTCAGCATGAAGAGACTGCCCTTCCCGACCAGTTGGCGTGGCAGGGGGAAGATCTCTTCGACCTGCTGCTCGGCCGTGATGGGGATGCCGGCCGCGATCCGCCCGACGAGCGGCACCATCGCCGCGTCACCGACCGGGGGAGCAGTGTCGGGGTCGCTGCCCTCCACGGCGCTCGGGAGGTCTATGAGGACCTCGATGGCGCGGGGGCGGTTGGGGTCGCGCCGGAGGTACCCGCTCAGTTCGAGCTGGCCGAGTTGGTGCGTCACGCTCGAGAGGGAGGCGAGCCCGACGGCGTCCCCGATCTCACGCATGCTCGGCGGGTAGCCCCGCTGCGAGACAGAGCGCTGGATGACGTCGAGGATCGCCAGCTGCTTGTCGCTGAGGCTCTTCCGCCGCCGAGTGCCGCCGACCTGACGCTCCCTTGCGCCGTCGCCCGCCGTGTTCGCTGCCATCTTCGCTCCTGCCCTGATCGGCTGTCGGTGACCGATGTCGGTGGGTGGTGGTGTACTGCTTCCAACACTCGAAACTGTATCCGCACCAGCTCGACCAGACAAACATCTGTTCGAGCGTGTCGTCGATTTCCCGGCGCGAAGGTGCGAACACAGGGTTGAGTATTCGAACAATCGAAGATATATTCGGAACACAGGTTCGTATCCGGCCCTCTCGGCCGAGGGTCGGATACGAGTCCTCATCGCACGATGAGCACACACTTGGAGGGTTGACATGAGCGCAGCACTGATCGGGTCACACGCAACGGTTTCCACGCGCACCGCGCAGGCACCGACGTCGGACGCGCGGCCAGCGCGTCGGCTCCGTCTGACGCGACGCGGGCGGGTCGTCTTCACCACGCTCGCCGCCATCCCACTCGTGATCGGCGTCGCGGTCGTCGGCTTGTCAGCCGGTGGCGCGGCAGCCAACACCGCAGCGGCGGGTACGACGTTCAGCTACATCACGGTCGACCCGGGTGAGTCGCTCTGGCAGCTCGCCGAGTCCATCGCCCCGGATGCGGACCCTCGCGACGTGATCGCGGAGATCATGAACCTGAACCAGCTGAGCACCGCCGGCATCGAGCCCGGGCAGCGTCTGGCCATCCCGCAGCGATACGCAGCGGAGTAAGGCAGGCGCGAGCTGCTCGTGAGTGGCCCTGAGCGCGTCGACGGCGGGGTACGACTGGCTACGATTGTCGGGTGACTGCTCTCGACGACCTCCCCATCCGCGACGACCTCCGAGGACAGCGCCCGTACGGGGCCCCCCAGGCGCAGGTGCCCGTGGCGCTGAACGTCAACGAGAACACGCATCCCATCCCCGAGGCCGTGGCGCACGACATCGTCGCCTCCCTGGCCTCCGCCGTCCTCACCGTCAACCGCTACCCGGACCGCGAGTTCACGGTCCTCAGGGAGGCCTTGGCCGGGTATCTGGGTCACGGCGTCGCGCCGGAGCAGATCTGGGCGGGCAACGGTTCGAACGAGGTCCTGCAGCACATCCTGCAGGCGTTCGGCGGACCGGGTCGTTCGCTGCTCGGATTCGTCCCGACGTATTCGATGTACCCGTTGCTCGCAGCGGGCGTCGGCACGACGTGGATCCCGGCGGAACGCGACCCGGAGTTCGAACTCTCACCAGAGACGGCCGCCCGGCAGGTGAAGGCGGCTGATCCCGACCTCGTGTTCCTGTGCTCGCCGAACAACCCGACCGGCACGCCGCTGTCGCTCGAGACCGTCGCCGCGGTGTACGAGGCGTCGCGCGGCATGGTCGTCGTCGACGAGGCGTACGCGGAGTTCGCCCACGATGACGAGGCGAGCGCCCTGCGCCTGCTCGAGGGTCGGCCCCGCCTCATCGTGTCGCGGACGATGAGCAAGGCGTTCGCCTTCGCGGGTGTCCGGCTCGGCTACCTGGCCGCAGACCCGGCCGTCGTGGACGCGCTCCGACTCGTGCGGCTGCCGTATCACCTGAGTGCGCTGACGCAGGCCGCCGCAACCGCCGCGTTGCGGCACGCCGACGAGATGCTGGCGATGGTCGACGACATCCGCACCCAGCGGGATCGCCTCGTGGTGGAACTGACGCGCCTCGGCTACGACCCGAAGCGGAGCGGCGCGAACTTCGTCCTCTTCGGCGGTGTCTCCGATCCCCACGCCGCCTTCGAGGCGCTGCTGGCGAGGGGCGTCCTCATCCGCGACGTCGGCATCCCGAACCACCTGCGGGTCACCGCCGGTACGGAGGCGGAGACGACCGCGTTCCTGGAGGCGTTGGCCGCCATCAGCCCGGCGTAGTGCCCTCGACCGGCGTGCGGGTGTCCCGCGCGCCGGCTCCGTTCACGGAAGCCGCGAGACGGCCTCCTCCGCGGCGACCCAGGGCAGCATCGCGCACTTGACGCGGGCGATGTAGCGCGAGACGCCTCCGAACGCCGCGGCGTCGCCGAAGCGTTTCTCGTCGAACTGCAGGGTGCCGCGCGAGCGGATGACCGTGCGGAACTCGTCGATGAGCGTCTGCAGCTCGCCGGGGGTGAGGCCGGGCGCGAGGTCGCTCAGGCAGGAACTTGACGCCTGGGAGATCGAGCAGCCGTGCCCTTCCCAGGCGATCGCCCGGAGGCTGCCGTCGGACTCGAGGTGGAGCTGCAGGGTCACCTCGTCGCCGCAGGTGGGGTTGAGCTGATGCGATTCGGCTGCGGGCGCGTCCAGCAGCCCGAACCCGTGCCGCTGTCGGGCGTGGTCGAGGATGAGCTCCTGGTACAGACTCTCGAGACCGCTCATCGGCCCACTCCGAAGAACGGACCGACGAGTGCGGCGGCGTCCAGGAACGCGTCGATCTCGGACTCGAGCGTGTAGAGGTAGCTGCTGGCGCGCGTCGAAGCCGTCAGGCCGAGCCTGCGGTGCAGCGGCTGGGCGCAGTGGTGCCCCACGCGCACGGCGATCCCGCGATCGTCGAAGAACTGCCCGACGTCGTGCGCGTGCACACCCGCGACCTCGAAACTCGCGAGACCGGCACGGGGAGAGCCCGGAGGAGGGCCGATCAGACGGACCCCGGGGACGGCGGCGAGTCCGGCCGCGAGCCGGCGGCCGTACGCGGCCTCGGTGGCGTGGATGCGGTCCATGCCGACGTCCTGCAGGAACCGGACCGCGCTCGCGAGGGCGATCGCCTGCGAGACCGGCTGGGTCCCGGCCTCGAACCGCTGGGGCGCCGGCAGGAACTCGGCACCTTCGAGGGTGACGGTCGTGATCATCGACCCGCCGGTGAGGAAGGGGGGAAGCGCGTCGAGCAACGCACGACGGCCCCAGAGGGCTCCGATGCCGTTCGGGCCCAGCATCTTGTGGCCGGAGAACACCAGGAAGTCGACGCCGAGCGCCGTGACGTCGACCGGGAGGTGCGGCACCGACTGGCAGGCGTCGAGCACCGTGAGCGCGCCGACGCGCTGGGCGAGGGCGACGAGCTCCGCGACGGGGGCGAGGGCGCCGGTCACGTTCGACACGTGCGCGAAGGCGAGGATCCGCGTGCGTTCGCCGATGACGGCGGCGGCGTGGTCCGTGGAGAGGACGCCGTCGTCGTCGACGGGCAGATGACGGAGGGTGGCGCCCGTCCGTGCGGCGAGTTGCTGCCAGGGGATGAGGTTCGCGTGGTGTTCGAGTTCCGTGACGACGATCTCGTCGCCGGGCCCGAGGCGGAACCGCTCGGCCGCTGCGCCGCCGAGTCCGGCGCTCGCGTTCCCGATGGCCCCGGCGATGATGTTGAGGGCCGCTGTAGCACCGGACGTCCACACGAGTTCGCGCTCGTCCGCACCGATGAATCCGGCGACGGTCGCCCGTGCGTCCTCGAAGGATTCGGTCGCCTCCGCGGCCAGGAGATGGGCGCCTCGGTGGACCGCCGCGTTCTCGTGGGTCGCGAAGTGCCGTTCGGCGTCGAGGACCTCGGTCGGGCGCTGGGAGGTGGCGCCCGAGTCCAGGTACACGAGCGAGTGCCCGTTCATCTCGCGGGCGAGGATCGGGAACCGCTCCCGGAGCGCGGCGATCTCCGCCTGGTCGAGAGCGGCGGCCGGCGTGGTGCTGAGTGAGGAAGTCATGACCTCTCAACGATAGGCGTCGTGCCGGACGGCCGCTCCCGGATGACGTGGCGACCACCGTCGTCCGACACACGGCGTGTGACGCTCACGCCCTCGATACACTGGAACGCATGACCACGCAGCAGCGAACGGCCCGGATCCAGCGCTCGACGAGCGAATCCAGCATCGAGCTGGAACTGGACCTCGACGGCACCGGTACCAGCAGCATCGAGACCTCCGTCCCGTTCTACAACCACCTGCTCACGGCGTTCGCGAAGCACTCGCTGACGGACCTGACCGTGCGCGCGACCGGCGACGTCGACATCGACGTCCACCACACGGTCGAGGACGTCGGCATCGCCCTCGGGCAGGCGATCCGCCAGGCGCTCGGCGACAAGTCGGGGATCTCGCGCTACGGGGACGCACTCGTGCCGCTCGACGAGGCGCTCGTCCAGGCTGTTGTCGACATCTCAGGCCGCCCGTACCTCGTCCACGGGGGCGAGCCGGCCGGGTTCGAGTTCCACCTGATCGGCGGACACTTCACCGGGTCGATGGTGCGTCACGTCTTCGAGGCGATCACCTTCAACGCCGGTCTCACGGTGCACGTCAACGTGCTCGCCGGCCGCGACCCGCACCACATCGCCGAGGCGGAGTTCAAGGCCTTCGCGCGTGCGTTCCGCCAGGCGAAGGCCCTGGACCCGTTGGTGCAGGGCATCCCCTCGACGAAGGGCTCCCTGTGACGGCCCGCCCCTCGGTGGTCGTCCTCGACTACGGTTCCGGCAACGTCCACTCCGCCGTGAAGGCGCTCGAGCTCGCCGGCGCCGACGTCGTCCTGACGGGGGACCGCAAGGCCGCCCAGGCCGCCGACGGCCTCGTCGTTCCGGGTGTCGGCGCCTTCGACGCGGTCATCGGCGCACTGCGTTCCTCGCACGGCGACGAGGTCATCGACCGCCGTCTCGCCGGAGGCCGACCGGTCCTCGGCATCTGCGTGGGCATGCAGGTCATGTTCGAGCGCGGGGTGGAGCGCGGTTCCGAGGCCGAGGGGCTCGGCGAGTGGCCGGGCGTCGTCACCGAACTCACCGCACCGGTGCTGCCCCACATGGGCTGGAACACGGTCGCGCCCGACGCCGGCTCGGTCCTCTTCGACGGGCTCGCCGACGAGCGGTTCTACTTCGTCCACTCCTACGCGGCCCAGTCGTGGACCCTGGAGGTCATGCCGCCGTTCCCCGAGCCGCGTCTGACCTGGGCGACCCACGGGGCGCCCTTCCTGGCCGCCGTCGAGAACGGTCCGCTGTCGGCGACGCAGTTCCACCCCGAGAAGTCGGGCGCCGCAGGCATCCGTCTCCTGTCCAACTGGCTCGGCACCCTGTAGCCCGACTAGGATCAGGTGTTTGTGCCACGAGGCATCCTGTGCGCCGACGCCCGACGGGCTCGCAGCTTCCGAAGAGACGGTGGATCATGAACGAGTTCAACACGACGGCCGGCCTCACCCTGCTGCCGGCGATCGACATCGTGGACGGGAAGGCCGTCCGCTTGACGCGCGGCGAGGCCGGCTCCGAGACCAACTACGGGGAACCCGTCGATGCGGCTCTGGACTGGGCCCGTCAGGGCGCTGAGTGGATCCACCTCGTCGACCTCGACGCCGCGTTCGGCCGGGGCGACAACCGTGCGATCATCCGGAAGGTGATCTCGAAGGCGCGCGGGGTGAACATCGAACTCTCCGGTGGCATCCGCGACGACGCCTCCCTGGAGCAGGCGCTGGAGACGGGCGTCAAGCGCGTGAACCTCGGAACCGCGGCGCTTGAGAACCCCGAATGGGCGGCGAGTGTGATCGCCCAGTACGGCGAGGCGATCGCCGTCGGTCTCGACGTCCGGGGGACGACCCTCGCGGCCCGTGGTTGGACGCAGGACGCGGGCGACCTCTGGACCGTGCTCGACCGCCTCGAGGAGGCGGGTTGCGCCAGGTACGTCGTGACCGACGTGACCAAGGACGGGACGATGCAGGGCCCGAACATCGAGCTGCTCCGACAGGTGATCGACCGCACCGACCGTCCGGTCGTGGCCTCCGGCGGGATCTCGAGCCTCGACGACCTGGTCGCCCTGCGCGAGCTCGTCCCGTTCGGCCTCGAAGGGGCGATCATCGGCAAGGCGCTGTACAACGGTGCCTTCACCCTGGCCGAGGCGCTGGATGTCTCCGGCAGCTGAAGACGGTCCTGCGCCCGACCGTCACCACCGCCCGACGCCGGGTGGCGCCGATTCCGCGGGCCAGCCCTGGGCCGGTCGACGGTTCCAGCAGAACGCGAGCTCGGGCGACGACGGCAGCGCGCCGGAACGCCTGATCGAGTCCCTGCGGCGCTTCCGCGCCGGCGAGGTCGGTGAGGCGGAGGTCGTCGACGCCTTCCGGGACTCACGACTGCTCATCCCGCTCGTGGCGCACCTCGGCGAAGCCGGGAGCAACGAGCAGGGGCAGTTGGTGGACAAGTCGCAGGAGCTGTCGATCGTGACCGTGACCGGCCCTGACGGTCGGACCGTCCTCCCGGTGTTCAGCTCGGTGGGTGCCATGTCGGCCTGGAACGGCACGGCCCGGCCGATCCCCGCCGATGGCGTCCGGGTCGCGCTGGCCGCGGCCAGTGAGCAGACCGACGTCGTGGTGCTCGATCCGACGTCGACGACGGAGTTCGCCATCCGCCGGCCGGCGCTCTGGGCGATCGCGCAGTCACAGCCGTGGACGCCCAGCTTCAGCGATGCCGCGGTGCGGCAGGCGTTCGAGCGGTCGATCGAACCGGAACTCGCGGTCGTGACCGTGCGGCTGCGTGCCGGAGATCCCGACGCGAAGCTGGCCGGATCCGAGCTCGTGGTCGAACTCGGACTGCTGCAGGGCCTGACCCAGCAGGAACTCGACGCGGTGCTCGCCCGTCTCGCCCAGCGGTGGGCGGCCGACGAGACGATCGCCACCCGGGTGGATTCACTCGCCGTCTCGCTCCGTCCCGCAGACTGACCGTCCCGCTCGCCGACCGTCCTCCGGCCGGCGAGGCGGGAACCGGATCAGGTGACCGGGCCGGTCCACTTCTCGCCGGGCCCCTTGCCGATGGGGTCCTGGATGGTCGAGGCCTCCCGGAAGGCGAGCTGCAGCGAACGCAGGCCGTCGCGCAGCGAACGGGCGTGCATGTCGCTGATCTCCGGCGCTCCCGCGGTGATGAGGCCGGCGAGGGCGTTGATCAGCTTCCGAGCCTCGTCGAGGTCGGTCTGGGCGTCGGGGGCGTCGGCGAGGCCGCACTTGACCGCTGCGGCGCTCATGAGGTGCACGGCGGCGGTGGTGATGACCTCGACGGCGGGGACGTCCGCGATGTCGCGGGTGGCCTGATCGGCTCCTCCCGACTCGTCGTCGTGGTCGTAGGGGCTGGTGGTGTTGTTCACGTGGATCCTCTGTTAGACTCGTGCGGTGCTCCGAGACATGTCTCGGTACGAAAGAGGAGATTCTCCCACCCGCGCTTGACCGCTTCATTAGGTTACCGGGTTGTCACGCTCCGCCCGACGCTTCACGGCTTCGGGTAGCAAGGGTGTGGTGCCTTCCGGCACGGTGTTCACGGACACCGTTCGGGGGTACGGGTGTGTGGTGAACCGAATTCGTCGCGTCGCAGGTATCGGACCTGCCGTGTGGCATCCCACCCAGTCAGAGGAGCTCCGCATCAGCGATCCCCGTACCAATGACCGTATCCGCGTCCCGGAGGTCCGACTCGTCGGTCCCGGCGGAGAACAGGTCGGCGTCGTCAAAATCGAGGTCGCCCTTCGCCTCGCGCAGGAAGCGGATCTCGACCTCGTCGAGGTCGCACCCAACTCCAAGCCGCCCGTCGCGAAGATCATGGACTACGGCAAGTTCAAGTACGAGGCTGCGCAGAAGGCCAAAGAGGCCCGGCGCAACCAGGCGAACACCATCCTCAAAGAGGTCCGGTTCCGCCTCAAGATCGATCAGCACGACTACGAGACCAAGCGCAAGCGCGCTGAGGGCTTCCTCAAGGCCGGCGACAAGGTGAAAGCCATGATCCAGTTCCGCGGCCGCGAGCAGTCCCGCCCAGAGCAGGGCGTCCGCCTGCTCCAGAAGTTCGCCGAGGACGTGTCCGAGTGGGGCACCGTCGAGTCCACCCCGATGGTCGACGGCCGCAACATGGTGATGGTCGTCGGACCCCTCAAGAACAAGTCCGAGGCCAAGGCCGAAGCCAACGCACAACGTGCGGCATCGAAGGCACGTCCGGCTGAAGCCGACGAAGCCTCCGAGGCTGCTCCGGTGGAGTCATCCACCGACGAGAACCGATAAGAAACGAGGAATCCCATGCCGAAGCAGAAGACCCACTCCGGGGCCAAGAAGCGATTCAAGGTCACCGGCAGCGGCAAGCTGATGAAGCAGCAGGCCGGTATGCGACACAACCTGGAGAGCAAGTCCAGCCGTCGCACCCGTCGCCTGAACCAGGACCAGGTGCTGGCGCCCGCCGACGCCAAGGTCATGAAGAAGCTGCTCGGTCGCTAGACCGTTTACCCGTAAGGAACTAGGAACATGGCAAGAGTCAAAAGGGCGGTCAACGCTCACAAGAAGCGTCGCGTCATCCTCGAGCGCGCCGCCGGTTACCGCGGTCAGCGTTCGCGTCTGTACCGCAAGGCCAAGGAGCAGGTCACTCACTCCCTCGTCTACTCGTACCGTGACCGTCGTGCGCGCAAGGGTGACTTCCGTCGCCTCTGGATCCAGCGCATCAACGCCGCGTCGCGCGCCAACGGCATGACGTACAACCGCTTCATCCAGGGTCTCGGCCTCGCCGGTATCGAGGTCGACCGTCGCATGCTCGCCGAGCTCGCCGTGCACGAGCCCGCCACGTTCGCGGCGCTCGTCGCCTCGGCCAAGGCCGCGCTGCCCGCCGACACCTCGGCGCCGAAGGTCTCCGCCTAGTCGGAAGCCCTGCGCTCGTCCTCGGACGTGTTCGAACGGCCCGATCCCTCAGGGGATCGGGCCGTTTCGTCTGTCCGGAGCCCGCGCCCTAGGATGGGTGCGTGCTTGACAATCCCCGGTCCCCGCGCGTCCGATCCGTCGCCAAGCTCGCCAAGCGTCCGGCGAGACAGGAGACCGGCCTGTTCCTCCTCGAAGGACCACAGGCGGTGTCGGAGGCCCTGCAGTTCCGGCCCGACCTGATCCTCGAGCTGTACGCCACGCCGACGGCGCTCGAGCGGTACACCGAGATCGCCGCCGCCGCGTCCGCCGCCGGCCTCGAGATCGAGTTCGTCACGGAGCAGGTCCTCGAGTCGATGGCGGACACCGTCACGCCGCAGGGGTTCATCGCCGTCGCGCAGCAGTTCCCGACCTCCATCAAGGACATCTTCGCCGGGGAGCCGCAGCTCGTCGTCATCCTGGAGGAGGTCCGGGACCCCGGCAACCTCGGGACGATCATCCGCGCGGCCGACGCCGCCGGAGCCGACGCGGTCGTCCTCAGCGGACGGACCGTCGACCTCTACAACCCCAAGGTCGTGCGGTCCACGACCGGTTCGCTGTTCCACCTGCCCGTCGCCGTCGGTGTCGAGCTGCCCGCCGTGCTGGAACGGGCCCGTGCCGCGGGTCTGCAGACGCTCGCGGCGGACATCAAGGGTGAGGACCTGCTGGTGGCGCGGTCCGAGGGCGTGCTCGCACAGCCCACCGCCTGGGTCTTCGGCAACGAGGCCAGAGGACTCACCGACGAGCATCTGGCGCTGGTCGACCGTGCGGTTACGGTACCGATCTACGGCCGCGCGGAGAGCATGAACCTGGCCACGGCAGCATCGGTGTGCGTCTTCGAGAGCGCGTTCGCGCAGCACGCCTGAGCGCCTGAGGCGTCGGCCGTCGAGGTTACGAAACGGTAACCGTAGCGCTTCCGTCATGCGCACGAAACACACGGTCACCTAGTTTGGGTTACATGGAGCCAACAGCGTCCCCGAACTCCGGCCCGACGGAACCCGAAGCCGCGTCAGCGCACGGAGCCGCCGGAGCATACGAGACCACCAGCAATCCCATTCAGGCGGGCAGGGGCGAGCCGCTCGTTGTCATGGAAAACGTCGAGAAGCACTACGGCGACTTCCACGCCCTGAAGCGCATCAACCTCACCGTCAACAAGGGTGAGGTCGTCGTCGTGATCGGACCGTCCGGTTCCGGCAAGTCGACCCTGTGCCGCACCATCAACCGACTCGAGACGATCACCTCGGGGGAGATCCGGATCGACGGCAAGCGCCTCCCCGAGGAGGGCAAGCAACTCGCCGAGCTCCGGGCCGACGTCGGCATGGTCTTCCAGTCCTTCAACCTGTTCGCGCACAAGACCATCCGCGAGAACGTCACGCTCGGACCGATCAAGGTGCGCAAGCAGAAGAAGCGTGACGCCGACGACGCGGCCAAGGTGCTCCTCGAACGCGTCGGTATCGGCGTACAGGCCGACAAGCTGCCCGCGCAGTTGTCCGGCGGACAGCAGCAGCGCGTCGCCATCGCCCGAGCCCTTGCCATGAAGCCCAAGGTCATGCTGTTCGACGAGCCCACCTCGGCGCTCGACCCCGAGATGATCAACGAGGTGCTCGACGTCATGGTGCAGCTCGCGAGCGAAGGCATGACGATGATCGTCGTCACCCACGAGATGGGCTTCGCCAGGAAGGCCGCCGATCGCGTGGTCTTCATGGCCGACGGGGAGATCCTCGAGGACACCGACCCGGAGTCGTTCTTCACGAACCCGCAGTCGGATCGCGCGAAGGACTTCTTGTCGAAGCTCCTCACCCACTGACCCATCCGACTCCGGATCGCGCTTCCCGCGCGGCGACCCGGAACTGACCAACCGATCGGCCCGTCCCGGGCACCAAGGAAGGAAGGACAACATGCGCAAGAGGCTCATGTTCATCACCGCGGGAGTCGCTGCAGCAGCGCTCGCGCTCAGCGGGTGCAGCGGCGGCGACGCCGGCACCGGATCGACCGACGGCGCGTCCGACGGCGGCGCCCTCTTCGAGGTCGCCTCCGACGTCCAGCTCGAAGGTAGCCCCACCTACGACGCGATGGTGAAGGCCGACAAGGTCCGCATCGGCGTGAAGGAGGACCAGCCCGGTCTCGGGTACCTCGACGCGGCCACCGGCGAACGCTCCGGCTTCGACGTCGAGATGGCGACATGGATCGCCGCATCGCTCGGCTTCGACGCCGACAAGATCGAGTTCAAGGCGATCCCGAGCGCGAACCGCGAGTCCGCGATCGTGAACGGCGACATCGACTACTACGTCGGGACCTACTCGATCACCGACAAGCGCAAGGAACAGATCGACTTCGCCGGCCCGTACTTCGAGACCGGCCAGGGCCTGCTCGTCGCCGCGGACAACGACGACATCAAGGGCGAGGACGACCTCGCCGGCAAGACCGTCTGCTCGGCGACCGGTTCCACGCCCATCCAGAACATCAAGGACAACTTCCCCGACACCAAGACGGAGGAGTTCGACACCTACTCGCAGTGTGTCGAGGCGCTGAACGACGGCAAGGTCGACGCGGTCACGACCGATCAGGCCATCCTCATCGGGTACGCGGCGCAGTTCCCCGACACCCTCAAGGTCGTCGGCGAACCGTTCAGCACCGAGCTCTACGGCATCGGTCTCCCGAAGGGTGACGACGCGCTCCGCCACTTCATCAACACGATGTTCACCGATGGCGGCGACACCTGGACCAAGATCTACGACGCCACCCTCGGCGCCTCGGGTACCAAGGTGACCCAGCCGGCGGTCGACGACTACTAAGCAGCGCCCCGGGCGGCCACGCACCAGTGGCCGTCCGGGGGAGCTGTCCCGTCGACTCCGCCCAGGCGCCCGCCACGGGCGTCCCCCTCCCGAAAGGCGTGCGCGACATGAACGTCCTGCTCGACAATCTCGACCTCTTCGTCACCGGCTTCCGCAACACCCTGCTGTTGTTCGTGGTGTCGGGGTTCTTCGCGCTCGTGCTCGGCACCATCGTCGGTGCGATGCGGGTCTCGCCGGTGCCCGCCATGCGCCTGTTCGGCACCGTCTACGTCAACACGGTGCGCAACACCCCGCTCACCCTCATCCTCTTCTTCTTCGCCTTCGGCTACCCCAAACTCGGGCTTCCGGAAGTGAGCTACACCACGCTCGCGATCATCGGACTGAGCCTCTACACCGCGACCTACGTCGCCGAGGTCCTGCGATCGGGCGTCAACACGGTGCCGATCGGCCAGGCCGAGGCCGCTCGTGCGATCGGCCTGCCGTTCGGGCAGACCATGACACTCGTCATCCTCCCGCAGGCGTTCCGTGCGGTGCTCCCGCCGCTGTTCAGCGTGTTGATCGCCCTGCTGAAGAACACCACCGTCGCAGCGGGCTTCTCCGTCGCCGAAGCCGGTGCCATCCGTGCGAACCTGTCCGAACGCGGTGAACCGCTCCTCATCGGACTGCTGTGGGTGGCGCTCATCTTCGTCGCCCTCGTGTCGCTCCTGTCCCTCGCCCAACGGGCCTTCGAGAAGAAGTGGAGGATCGCGCGATGAGCTCCGTCCTGTTCGACACCCCCGGCCCGAAGGCCGTCGTCCGCTACCGGTGGATCGGGGTCGCGACCGTCCTCGTCGTCGCCGGCATCCTCGCCTTCATCGTCTTCCGGTTCATCGAGACCGGGCAGTTCACCGCTTCGAAGTGGAAGCTCTTCACCTTCCCCCGCGTGTGGGAGCAGATCCTCCAAGCGACGGGCGCGACCCTGTCCGCCTTCGCGGTCGCCGCCGTCTGCAGCGTCGTCCTCGGACTGGTGCTGGCGATCGGTCGGCTGTCGGACCACAAGATCATCAGCGTCCCCTTCACGATCTTCATCGAGTTCTTCCGGGCCGTCCCGGTCCTCATCCTCATGATGCTCATGTACTACGGGCTGCCGCCCCTCGGCTTCACCTTCGTGACGCCGTTCGTCGCCGTCGCCATCGCGCTGACGCTGTACAACGGCGCGGTCTTCTCCGAGATCTTCCGAGCGGGCATCGAGTCGCTGCCGAAGGGTCAGGGCGAGGCCGCGTACGCGATCGGGCTGCGCAAGTCCGCCGTCCTCCGCCTGATCCTGTTCCCACAGGCGATCCGGGCGATGCTGCCCGTCATCATCGCGCAGCTCGTGGTCGCGTTGAAGGACACGGCGCTCGGCTTCCTCATCACCTACCAGGAGCTCCTCTACCTGGCGAAGCAGTTCGGGTCGCAGGCGCTGTACGGCAGTCCGATCATCCCGTCCATCATCGTCATGGGGTCGATCTACATCGTGCTCTGCCTCATCCTGTCCGGGGTCGCGAAGATCGTCGAGGTACGCACGCGTCGGTCCCCTCGGACGCCGAAGGAGCAGGCCGCTCCCGAGGTGACGACGACCCAGCTGATCGGCGTGCAGTTCGGGGACCAGACGGGACGCCCCACACCCTGACGGCGGCGACCGGGTGCGTTGCAGCCGGTCGCGCCGCGGGGCGGGCGCCTGGGTAGACTTGGCTCTCGTGTCCGACGCATCCCCAATCTCCGAACCAGCGGTGAACGCCGCGGTCGATGCCGCTCTCGAAGCCATCGCCGCCGCCACCGACTCGGCCGCCCTCAAAGCGGTCCGATCAGCCCACGCCGGCGAGGCTTCACCGCTCGCCACCCTCAACGGCTCGCTCCGCAGTGTGCCGAACGACCAGAAGGCCGCTCTCGGCAAGCTCGTCGGCCAGGCGCGTGGTCGAGTCGCCAAGGCGTTGAGCGCTCGCGAGGACGAGATCCTCGCCGCCGAGACGGAGGCACGCCTCGCGGCCGAGACGATCGACGTCACCGCGGTGCCCCTGCGGCGCACGGTCGGCGCGAGGCACCCGCTCACCCTGCTGCAGGACCGGGTGTCGGACATCTTCGTCGGCATGGGGTGGGAGATCGCCGAGGGGCCGGAGGTCGAGAGCGAGTGGTTCAACTTCGACGCCCTGAACTTCGACGCCGACCACCCGGCGCGTGCCATGCAGGACACCTTCTTCGTCGAGCCGCTCGAGTCCCACCTCGTCCTGCGCACCCACACCTCGCCGGTCCAGGTCCGCTCGCTGCTCGAGCGCGAGCTCCCGGTCTACGTCCTGGCGCCGGGCCGGGTGTACCGCACGGATGAACTCGACGCCACCCACACGCCCGTCTTCATGCAGTTCGAGGGCCTCGCCGTCGACAAGGGGCTCACGATGGCGCATCTCCGCGGCACCCTCGACCACTTCGTGAAGAGTGTCTTCGGCGACGACGCGAAGGTGCGACTGCGCCCCAGCTACTTCCCCTTCACCGAGCCGAGCGCCGAGCTCGACTTCTGGCACCCGACCTTCAAGGACGGCCCGCGCTGGATCGAGTGGGGTGGGTGCGGGATGATCAACCCGAACGTGCTCCGCTCGGCGGGGATCGACCCCGACGTCTATTCGGGCTTCGCCTTCGGGATGGGCGTCGAGCGCGGGCTGATGCTCCGCGACGGTGTGCAGGACATGCGAGAGATGGTGGAGGGCGACGTCCGCTTCTCCCAGCAGTTCGGGATGGTGGTGTAGTCGTGCGTGTTCCATTGAGCTGGCTCGGGGAGTTCGTCGAACTCGCCCCGGGGACCACCCCCGAAGACGTCCACGCGGCCCTCGTCCGTGTCGGGCTCGAGGAGGAGGACATCCACGTCTTCGAGCTGACCGGCCCCATCGTGGTCGGCGAGGTGCTCGAGTTCGTCGAGGAGCCCCAGTCGAACGGGAAGACCATCCGCTGGTGCCAGGTGCGTGTCGCCGAGGGCGATGACGAGGGTGCCGTACGCGGCATCGTCTGCGGCGCCGGCAACTTCTTCGTCGGCGACCAGGTCGTCGTCACCCTGCCGGGAGCCGTGCTCCCCGGCCCGTTCCCGATCGCCGCGCGGAAGACCTACGGTCACGTGTCCGACGGCATGATCGCCTCCGCCCGAGAGCTCGGCCTCGGTGAGGACCACGACGGCATCCTGCGGCTTTCGACGATCGGTGTTGAGGCACCCGTCGGTACGGACGCCATCGCCCTGCTCGGTCTGGACGACGCGGCGGTCGAATTGAACGTCACGCCGGACCGCGGCTACGCGTTCTCCATCCGCGGGGTGGCCCGCGAGTACTCGCACGCGACGGGCGCTCGGTTCCGCGATCCGGCGTCCAGTGTGCCCGACGCCTTCACGACCGAACTCGACGGGTTCCCGGTCACCATCGACGACGTGGCTCCGATCCGGGGCCGCGTCGGTTCGACCGTGTTCGTGACGCGCGTGGTGCGCGAGGTCGACCCGAGCCGGCCGACGCCGCCCTGGATGGTCGCCAGACTGAAGCTCGCGGGCATCCGCTCCGTGTCGCTCGTCGTCGACATCACGAACTACGTCATGCTCGAGCTCGGCCAGCCGATCCACGGCTACGACCTCGACACGCTCACCGGCGGCATCGTCGTCAGACGTGCGCGGACGGGGGAGACCTTCGTCACCCTCGACGGTCAGGAACGGAAGCTGCACGACGAGGACCTCCTGATCACCGACGACTCCGGTCCGATCGGTCTGGCGGGCGTCATGGGCGGCCTCCACACGGAGATCACCGACGTGACCCGGAACGTCCTCATCGAGGCGGCGAACTTCGATCAGGTGTCCATCGCCAGGAGCGCCCGTCGCCACAAGCTGCCGAGCGAGGCGTCCAAGCGCTTCGAACGCGGCGTCGACCCACAGGTCGCGATCGCAGCAGCCGGCCGGGTCGCGCAGTTGCTCGTCGACCTCGCGGGTGGTCGCCCGGACGCGCTCGGATCGACCGTCGCCGCCGCTGCCGATCGTGAGGCGATCCTGCTGCCCGACGGGTACATCAACGGACTGGTCGGGGTCGACTTCGGCGCCGACGAGACCCGGTCGGCCCTCGCGGAGATCGGCGCGGTCGTCGCCGCCACCGACGACGGCCTCCTCGTGACACCGCCCAGCTGGCGTCACGACATCACCGGCAAGGAGGATCTCGCGGAGGAGGTCGCTCGTATCCTCGGTTACGACCGCATCCCGTCCGTGCTCCCGGTCGCCCCGCCGGGCCGCGGGCTCACCCGTTCGCAGCGACTCCGCCGAGGCGTCGCCGACGCGCTCGCCTACGGCGGTGCCACCGAGGTCCTGTCGTACCCGTTCGTCTCAGCCGAGGAGAACGCCCGCTTCGGTACCGCCCAGCCGGGGGAACTCCCGTCGGTGAAGCTCGCGAACCCCCTCGACGCCAAAGCTCCGTATCTCCGGGCGTCGATGGTGCCCGGTCTCCTCACCGTCGCTCACCGCAACGTGTCGCGTGGGCTGACCGACCTGGCGATCTTCGAGCTCGGGGCGGTGTTCCGTCCTGCACGGCACGGCGCGTTCGGTCAGTCGGTGTTGCCGGAGGGGGCAGCCCGACCATCGGACGAGCAGCTCGACGAACTCGAAGCGGGCGTCCCGGCACAGCCGCGTCACCTCGGCTTCCTCGTCGTCGGCAACAGTGTGCCGAAGCAACCGGGGCAGCCGGCGGTCGCCGCGGGGATCGCCGAGGCGCTGGAGGCCGTCCAGGCCGTGGCCGTCGCGACCGGTGTCGAGATCACGGTGTCCCAGGGCGCGCACCAGGCGATGCACCCTGGTCGTGCTGCGGCCCTGCACGTCGGTGACGTGCTGGTCGGCTATGCGGGTGAACTGCACCCGCAGGTCGCCGAGGCGGCCAACCTGCCCCGCGTCGTGGCCGTCGCGGAACTCGACCTCGACCGCATCATCGCCCTCGGCGACGCGGTGCCCGAGGCGGTCGGCGTCCGGACGCTGCCGGCGGCGACGCAGGATCTGTCACTGCTCGTGCCCGAGACGGTCGCCGCAGGTGCCGTGCTCGAGACCGTGCGGAACGGGGCCGGTTCGCTGCTCGAACAGATCCGCCTCGTCGACGATTACCGGGGCACGGGGGTGCCGGCCGGGAGCAAGAGTCTCACCTTCGCCTTGCGCTTCCGGGCGTCGGATCGCACGCTGACGGCTGCGGAGGCGAGCGACGCGAAGCTCGCCGGAGCGGCGGCGGCCGCGGAGCGCTTCGGCGCGAGCATCCGCGACTGAGTCGGTCCAGGACAGACGAAGCGGCCCCGCGGATCGATGATCTGCGGGGCCGCGTCCGTCGTCGGCTGACTCAGTCGCGGAAGGTCTCGATCGAGGCGCCGAGGGTGATGAGTCGTTCCTGCAGTTGCTCGTACCCACGGGCGATGATGTCGACGTTCCGCAGGACACTCGTGCCCTTCGCCGCGAGCATGGCCAGCAGGATGACGACGGCGGGTCGGAGTGCCGGCGGGCAGCTCACCTCGGCTCCGGACCAGTGCGTCGGTCCGGAGACGTCGATGCGGTGCGGGTCGCGCAAGCGGACGTTCGCGCCGAGGCGCGTGAGGTCGGTGAGGTGGATCGCCCGGCCCTCGTAGACCCAGTCGTGGATGAGGGTGTCGCCCTCGGCGCACGCGGCGATGACGGCGAAGAACGGCAGGTTGTCGATGTTCAGTCCGGGGAACGGCATCGGGTGGATCTTGTCGATCGGTGCGTGCAGCTTCGACGGGTGCACGGTGACGTCCACGAGCCGGGTGCGACCGTTCGCCGCCGGGTACTCGGGGGAGCGGGTGTGACGCAGGCCCATTTCCCCGAGCGTCGCGAGTTCGATCTCCATGAACTCGATCGGGACCCGTGTGACGGTGACCTCCGAATCGGTGACGATGCCTGCAGTCAGCAGGCTCATCGCTTCCACCGGGTCCTCGCTCGGCCAGTAGTCCACGTCCTCGTTGATGGCGCTGCGGCCCGTGATCCGGAGGGTCGTGCTGCCGATGCCGTCGATGGTGATGCCGAGGAGCTCGAGGTAGAAGCAGAGGTCCTGCACCATGTAGTTCGGGCTGGCGTTGCGGATGGTCGTGACCCCGTCCCGGACGGCTGCGGCCATGATCGCGTTCTCGGTGACGGTGTCGCCGCGTTCGGTCAGCACGACGGTCAGTTCCTCGGGCACATCGGGAGCGACGGTGGCCTGGTACCACCCGGCCGTCGCCTCGATGGACAGGCCGAAGGGTCGCAGGGCGATGAGGTGGGGTTCGACTGTGCGTGTTCCGAGGTCGCAGCCGCCGGCGTAGGGCAGGGCGAAGGTGTCGTATCGGCCGAGCAACGGGCCGAGGAACATGAGCACGCTGCGGGTGCGTCGTCCGGCGTCCTCGTCGATGCTCGCGAGCGAGAGGTCGTCGGGCACGTGGATCTCCACGTCCTGGCCGTCGGGCGACCATACGACGGAGACGCCGAGACTGCGCAGGACGTCGATGATGCGGTCGACCTCGACGATGCGGGCGATGCCGTGGAGCGTGGTGCGGCCTCGGTTCATGAGCGCCGCGCAGAGCAGGGCGACCGAGGCGTTCTTGCTCGAGCGGACCTCGATGCTCCCGTGGAGTCTGCGTCCGCCCTGGACGCGGAGGTGCGAGTTCTTCTTCTGCTCGCCGAAACTGACGATCTCGCTCTCGAGCGCGGTGCTGATCCGGCTCAGGAGGTCGATGCTGATGTTCTGGCTGCCCTGCTCGATCCGGTTGATCGCGCTCTGGCTCGTGCCGACGCGTTCAGCCAGTTGGGCCTGGGTGAGTTTGCGTCCCTGTCGTGCCCCGCGGATGAGTGCTCCGACCTGCCGGAGCGGCGCAGCGGGGTCAGTTCGTTCAGACGTTGCCGTATCTTCCATGGCGTCATGCTATCTCAGATATGAGATAGCGCACCCCCGCTAAGGCTTTGAGTGCGACCGAATCGGATCGGATACCCGCTCCGTGGTGTCGGGCTGTGCCGCGGCGCTCCGGAACAGGACCGCGTACACCGGCCCTGCGACGAGCCAGATCGCCGTGATGGCGAGCAGCTTGACGATCATGCCCCAGATGACGTCGTCGTTCGCCTCCGCGAACGATGAGGGCACGGACCACCCCACCATGGCCTGCATCGCGAGGAGTCCGCCGATGGCGATGCTCACGGCGAGCAGCACCCGACGCCATTCGAGCCACGCGGCCCGAACGTACGCGGGCCCGGACTTCGGCTTCGCCTGCGGTGCCGGGCCCCCGGCGAACCGGTGGGCGAACCAGCCGTCGGCCTTCGTGATGAGCGCGTGTCCGAAGGCCACGGTGAATCCCAGGTAGATGGTCGCCAGGAGGTGTGTGAGGTTCGGTTCCTCGCCGCCGGCCAGATCGATCGCGGTGAGGACGAGGAGGACGAGGTCGACGAGCGGCACCCCGATCAGCATGATCGAACTGAGCAGCCGCCGCCGCAGCAGGTAGCGGACCGCCAAGCCGCCGAAGAGGAGGATCCAGAACGCGCCCTCCGCGCCGAGGATGGCCCAGATGAGCGGGCTGGTCCCGAAGAGTTCCGTGAAGCTGTCCATGTCCCGATGCTCCCGCAGCGGCGTGCTGCCCCACATCGACCGAGCTGCGGATCCTGCGCCGGCGTCGTCAGCGGAACTGCGTACGGGCGCGTCGTCCCTCCGGCGCTCGCGTCTACCGCCGGGAACTGGTCTGATGGACGCATGGCTGCGCTTGAAGGACCTCGCTCATGGGTGAGTCGACACCGGGAACCGGTCGTCACCGTCGTCTGCGCCGTCGTCGGGCTCCTGTTCGCGCTGATCGGATTCCAGATCCCCTGGAGTATGGCGGCGACCCCGTCGACGGCGCCGGTGATGCTGGTCTTCCTCGCCGCCGTCCTGGTCGTGCACGTGTTCCGGCGACGCCGCCCGCTGACCATGCTCCTGCTGGGGGCGCTGATCGCCCTTGCGGAAGCGCTGTCGACGGGCAGCAGCAGCGTCGGGGTCCTCGTCGTGCTGTCAGACCTCGCCTACGCCGCCGCCCTCTACTCACGGTCGCGCCTCGTCGACATCGCCGCCTTCGTGTGCACGGCGATCGCGGTCGCAGCGGTCAGCGTCTTCGCGGTCTTCTGGTTCACCGACGACGTCGTCGCGGCCGCGCGTCTGGACGGAGGCGTCCTGTTGGGTTCGCTCATCACCGTCCCCGTGATCCTGGCCAGTTCGATCTGGTTCGGCAGGATGGTGCGGTACCCGCGCCTCGAGGCGGAACGTCAACGGGAGCGTGCCGACACGATCGCGCAGGCCGCCACCGCCCTCCGCCAGGACGCCGTCACCCGGGAACGGCTCGAACTCAGCCGCGAACTCCACGACGTCATCGCCGGACACCTGTCGGCGATCGCCATGCAGTCGACCGCGGCGCTGGAACGACGGACGCCTGCCGACGAGGCGACCCTCCGTCACACCGTGGAACTCGTCCGAGCCGGCAGTCTGGAAGCCTTGGCGGACATGCGCACGATGATAGATGTGTTGCGGGGGGACCCCTCCGCAGACGTGCCGGTATCGGCGCCCGACCGTCTCACCGGCGAGCAGATCGCCCGTGCGGTCGACGTCGCCCGCGCCAGCGGTGTCGAGATCGACCTCCGGATGCCGGGGGACGCGGCGCTCGCCGAGGTCCCGGCGCAGACGTCGATCGTCGGACTGCGGACCCTCGTCGAGGGGCTGACGAACGCCGCGAAGCACGCGCCGGGCGCGCGGGTGCGGGTCGAGATCTCGCTGCCGCCGGGCGCACTCTCGGTCGTGCTCAGCAATCCGCTGCCGTCGTCGCCGGTCGCATCGGCCCTCGTCGGTTCCGGCGGCGTCGGCCTCGTCGGCCTGGCGGAGCGGGCGCGGCTGGTGGGAGGGGACCTCACCGCAGGCCCTCACGGTGCCGAGTGGCGGATGTCGGTGACGGTGCCGACCGGGATGCTTCGAACGCCGCCGGCCCGGGTCACCGCGGGGATGACGACATGACGATCTCCGTCCTGATCGCGGACGACCACGCGGCCGTCAGGGCCGGGTTGGGTGCCCTGCTCGCCGAGCCGGACGACATCATGGTGGTCGCCGAGGCGGTGGACGGGGAGTCCGTCGTCACCCAGGCCACCCGCTACCGGCCGGACGTCGTCCTCCTCGACGTGCAGATGCCGCGGGCCTCCGGCATCGACGCGATCCCGGCCATCTTCGCCGCGGTCGACCCGCCGCCGGCGATCATCGTGCTCACGACCTTCGCGATCGACCGCTACGTCGACGACGCGCTCGCCGCCGGGGCGAACGCCTTCCTCGTCAAGACGGTCTCGGCCGCCGGCCTCGTCGATGCCATCCGTCGTGTCCATGCGGGGGAGGCGGTCCTCGCTCCGGAGGTGACGCGCCGGGTACTCGACCGTCTGGCGGCATCGAGCCCTCCCGTCGTCACCGGTCCGGTCACCGTCCACCCGGGACTGGCCGCCCTCACACCGCGGGAGCGGGAGGTGCTCGCGCAGCTCCGAGCGGGACTGAGCAACGCGGGGATCGCCGCCGCGCTGAGCCTGTCGGAGGCGACGGCGCGCACACACGTGTCGCGGATCCTCGTGAAGCTGGATGCCCGGTCCCGGGTCCAGGCGGCGCTCATCGCGGAGCGCGCGGCGGCCGGTCCGGATTCGTCCGCATCCTCGTCGCCGTAGTACGCTCTCGGCATGGCACGTTTCCAGGCACAGGGTTCTTCGCGGGCGATCACGCTCCGCGCCCTTCGCCGTCGCGTGTCCACGCGCTCCACCGCAGAGCGACGCTAGGCGACCCCGATGCCCGCACGGTCCACGAGACGGTGCAGTCGTCCAGGAGTCGCCGCCTCCGCCACCCGAGCGTCCACTCAATAAGGTAGAGCCATGTCCTTCTCTGTCGCCGTCGCCGGCGCATCCGGTTACGCAGGAGGCGAGCTGCTTCGGCTGCTCGCCGACCATCCCGACTTCGAGGTCACGACGGTGACCGCGCACGCGAACGCCGGTCAACCACTCATCGACCACCAGCCACACCTCCGATCGCTCCGGCATCTGGTCCTCGAGGCGACGACGCCCGAGGTCCTGGCCGGGCACGATGTCGTCTTCCTGGCCCTGCCGCACGGCAAGTCGGGGGAGGTCACCGCCTCGCTCCCGCCCGAGACGCTGGTCGTCGACTGTGGAGCCGACCACCGGCTCGTCGACGAGGGCGACTGGGACGCGTTCTACGGCGGCGACTACTTCGGTGCCTGGGCGTACGGCGTGCCCGAACTGCAGACCACCACCGGCCGGGGCCGCGACGCACTCGTCGGCGCCAAGCGGATCGCCGCCCCCGGGTGCAACGCGAGCACGGTCGCCCTGTCGCTCGCGCCAGGCATCGCCGCCGGCGTCATCGAGCCGCTCGACCTCGTCTCCGTGCTCGCGGTCGGCCCGTCCGGCGCCGGCAAGAGCCTGAAGCTCAACCTACTGGCGAGCGAGGTGCTCGGCTCTGCGAACCCGTACGCGATCGGCGGGACCCACCGCCACATCCCCGAGATCACGCAGAGCCTGCGAGCCGCGGGAGCGGACGTGGCGACCATCTCCTTCACCCCGGTCATCGTGCCGATGTCGCGGGGCATCCTGGCGACCTCGACGGCGCGGATCGTCCCGGGCACCACGGGCGCGCAGGTGCGCGCCGCGTGGGAGTCGGCCTACGAGGGCGAACCCTTCGTGCAGGTCCTGCCGGAGGGGGCCTTCCCGCGGACGGCGGACGTGCTCGGTGCGAACACCGCGCTCATCGGGCTGGCGGTCGACGAGGCCGTCGGACGCGTGGTCGTCGTGACCGCCGTCGACAACCTGGTGAAGGGGACCGCCGGAGCGGCGATCCAATCGGCGAACCTCGCACTCGGACTCCCCGAGTCGACCGGCCTCAGTGTGAACGGAGTGGCACCGTGAGTGTGACAGCAGCAGCAGGATTCGTGGCGGCGGGGGTCGCTTGCGGCCTCAAGACCTCGGGCGGGCTCGACCTCGCCATCGTCCAGAATGTCGGACCGCTGCAGCATGCGGCGACGGTGTTTACGAGCAACCGGTGCAAGGCGAACCCCGTCCTCTGGAGCGAGCAGGTCATGGAGGACGGCATCGTCTCGGCCATCGTCCTGAACTCCGGTGGCGCGAACTGCTACACGGGGTCGCGCGGGTTCCAGACCACGCATGCGACGGCGGAGTCGGTCGCGGAGCGCCTCGAGGTCTCCGCGGGCGACGTCCTCGTCTGCTCCACGGGACTGATCGGCGAGCAGCTCGACCTCGACAAGCTGACCGCCGGCGTCTGGGATGCGACCCGGGCGATCACGATGGAGGGTGGCGCCGGTGAGGCGGCCGGCCTCGATGCCGCGACCGCGATCATGACGACCGACACGAAGCCGAAGCAGGCGACGCATCGATCGGCCGACGGGTGGACCATCGGCGGGATGGCCAAGGGAGCCGGCATGCTCGCGCCAGGGCTGGCCACCATGCTCGTCGTCATCACGACCGACGCGGTCCTCGAGCCGGCGGAACTCGACCGCGCCCTCCGGAGCGCGACGCGGGTCACCTTCGACCGTCTCGACTCCGACGGCTGCATGTCCACCAACGACACCGTCTCATTGCTCGCCTCCGGGGCGAGCGGAGCGACCCCGGACCTGCCCGACTTCATCGCGGCACTCACCGAGGTCTGCCGCGATCTCACCCTCCAGCTGCAGGCCGACGCCGAGGGCGCGGCCCACGACGTCGCCATCGAGGTCGTCGGGGCGTCCTCAGAGGACGACGCCGTCGAGGTCGCTCGTGCCGTCTCGCGCAGCAACCTGTTCAAGGCCGCCGTCTTCGGCAACGATCCGAACTGGGGTCGCGTGCTCGCGGCCGTCGGGACCACGGGCGCCGCATTCGACCCCTACGGGATCGACGTGGCGATGAACGGTGTCCAGGTGTGCACGGCGGGAGAGCCCGATCAGCCGCGTGAACTCGTCGACCTCGCTCCCCGTGCCGTGCACGTCCTCATCGACCTCCACGCCGGCGAGGCGGGCGCGACCATCTGGACGAACGACCTCACCCACGACTACGTGCACGAGAACAGCGCGTACGCGAGTTGACGATGACGGAGTACCGAGACAACTCGCCCGAGGAGGCTGCCATCAAGGCGGCCACCCTCATCGAATCCCTGCCCTGGCTGAAGGCCTTCCGCGACCAGACGATCGTCGTGAAGTTCGGCGGCAACGCCATGGTGAGCGACGAACTCGCCCAGGCCTTCGCCGAGGACATGGTCTACCTGCGCTATGCGGGGCTCAAGCCCGTCGTCGTCCACGGTGGAGGACCCCAGATCTCCGCCATGCTGGAACGCCTCGACATCCACAGTGAGTTCCGCGGCGGATACCGGGTCACCACGCCGGAGGCCATGGACGTCGTCCGGATGGTGCTCACCGGCCAGGTCAACCCTGAGCTCGTCGGCCGTATCAACGAGCACGGTCCACTCGCGGCCGGCCTCTCCGGCGAGGACGCCGGCCTGTTCGGCGGACGCCGTCGTTCCGTCGTCGTCGAGGGGGAGCCCGTCGACATCGGCCTCGTCGGCGACGTCGTGACCGTCGAACCCTCGTCCGTGCAGGCCTACCTGGACGCGGGGAACATCCCGGTGGTGTCCTCGATCGCTCCAGACCTCGACCACCCCGGACAGACGCTCAACGTCAACGCGGACGCCGCCGCCGCTGCGCTCGCCGTGTCACTCGGCGCGGCGAAGCTCGTCATCCTGACCGATGTGGCCGGTCTGTACAGCGACTGGCCCGACCGTGACTCGCTCGTCTCGCGGATCACGACCACGGAGCTGCGGCAGATGCTTCCGAGCCTCGAATCCGGCATGATCCCCAAGATGACCGCCTGCCTCGACGCCGTCGACGGTGGCGTCGCGAAGGCGGCCATCATCGACGGCCGCGTGCCGCACTCCATCCTGCTCGAGGTGTTCACCCAGAACGGCTCCGGCACCGAGGTCGTCCCGGAGGACTCATGAGCGACTGGAAGTCCCGCGTCGAACGGGACATGATGCGTACGTTCAACACGCCGATCGCGATGTTGACCCGAGGCGAGGGCTGTCACGTCTGGGATGCCGAGGGCAACCGCTACCTCGACTTCCTCGCCGGGATCGCGGTCAACGCGCTCGGACACGCGCACCCGGCCTTCGTCGGCGCCGTCACCCGGCAGGCGAGCACGCTCGCGCACGTCTCGAACTACTTCTCGACTCCGCCGCAACTCGAGCTCGCCGCCCGGTTGAAGCGGCTGGCGGGTGCCGACGACGGCGGTCGGGTGTACTTCGCGAACTCGGGTGCCGAGGCGAACGAGGCGGCGTTCAAGCTCGCGCGCCTGAATGTCGGCGACGGTTCCCGGACTCGGGTGCTGACCCTGGAGAACTCCTTCCACGGGCGTACCTTCGGCGCGCTCGCGTTGACGGGCAAGCCTGCCCTGCAGGAGGCGTTCCACCCGCTTCCCGGGGGAGTCGAACACATCCCGACGACGATCGAGGCGCTGGAAGCGGAACTCGATGATCGGGTGGCCGCGCTGATCGTCGAGCCGATCAAGGGCGAGGCCGGCGTCGTCGACCTCCCGGACGGTTACCTCGCCCGAGCCCGCGCGCTCACCGAGGCGCACGGGGTGCTGCTGATCATCGACGAGATCCAGACCGGCGCCGGCCGCACGGGGGAGTGGTTCGCCTTCCAGCGCGCCGGCATCATCCCGGATGCGATCACCGTCGCGAAGGGCATCGGTGGTGGTATGCCGATCGGCGCGCTGGTGACCTTCGGTGCGGCGTCCGAGCTGTTCGGACCCGGCCAACACGGCAGCACCTTCGGCGGCAACCCGCTCGCCACGGCGACGGCCAACGCGGTGCTCGAGGAGATCGAGCGTGCCGGTCTCGTCGAGAACGCGGCCGTCCGCGGCGAGCAGCTCCGGGCGGTGATCACGGCCATCGGATCACCCCTGATCGAGGAGGTCCGCGGACACGGCCTCCTCATCGGCATCGGCCTCAGCGCACCCGTGGCGGCGGAGCTGTCCGCCGCGGCGTTCGAGCGAGGCCTCATCATCAACGCACCGAACGCGACGAGCATCCGCATCGCACCCCCGCTGATCATCGGCGACGCCGAGATCGACGAGTTCACCACGCGTTTCCGCGCCGCGCTCGACGCCGTCCAGGCCTGACCGGCCACCGACCCTCACGAACAGGACTCTCAGTCATGACCCGTCACTTCCTCCGCGACGACGACCTCAGCCCGGCCGAGCAGGCCCAGATCCTCGATCTCGCCACCGAGCTCAAGCGGGACCGCTGGTCCCGTCAGCCGTTGGCCGGCCCGCAGACCGTCGCGGTCATCTTCGACAAGTCCTCCACGCGCACGCGGGTGTCCTTCGCCGTCGGCATCGCCGACCTGGGTGGGTCCCCGCTCATCATCTCGACGGCGAACAGCCAGCTCGGCGGCAAGGAGACGGCGGCGGACACCGCTCGGGTGCTGGAACGCCAGGTCGCGGCGATCGTCTGGCGCACCTACGCGCAGTCCGGCTTGGAGGAGATCTCCGCTGGAACGACCGTGCCCGTGGTCAATGCCCTGTCCGACGACTTCCACCCGTGCCAGCTGCTCGCCGACCTCCTCACCATCCGTGAGCACAAGGGCGGTCTGGCGGGGCTGACGATGTCGTTCTTCGGAGACGGCGCGAGCAACATGGCGCACTCCTACCTGCTCGCCGGCGCGACCGCCGGCATGCACGTGCGGGTCGCGGCGCCCGCGGAGTTCGCTCCGTCGCCGGATGTCGTCGCGGACGCGGAACGCATCGCCGAGACGACGGGCGGGTCGATCCTCGTGACGACCGACCCGGACGAGGCCGCAGCGGGCGCCGACGTCATGATCACCGACACCTGGGTGTCGATGGGCAAAGAGGACGAGAAGGCACAGCGTGTGGCGATCTTCGGCGGCTACCGGGTCGACCGGAGACTCATGGGGCTGGCCGCCGCCGACGCCGTGTTCATGCACTGTCTGCCGGCCGATCGCGGCTTCGAGGTCGAGGCCGAGGTGATCGACGGCGAGCAGAGCATCATCTGGGACGAGGCGGAGAACCGCCTCCACGCGCAGAAGGCCCTGCTCGTCTGGCTGCTGGAACAGCAGCACACCGGTTCCGCGGCCTGACCCACCACCGCTTCAGCCACATCGACCCGTCCGGAGCGCTTCGGACGCGAGCAGTACAGGAGGCCCATCGTGGCAGAACAGCAGAACCGTGCAGGCGAATCGGGAGCCCTCTGGGGAGGACGGTTCGCGAGCGGACCGTCGCCGGAGCTCGCGAGGTTGAGCAAGTCGACGCAGTTCGACTGGGTCCTCGCCGCCTACGACATCGCCGGCTCCCGCGCCCACGCGAAGGCACTGGCCGCGGCGGGCTACCTGGACGACGCCGAACTCCGCGACATGCTCGCCGCGCTCGACCGACTGGACGCGGATGTCGCCGAGGGCGTCTTCGTCGCCGCGGAGAGTGACGAGGACGTGCACTCCGCGCTGGAACGTGGCCTCGTCGAGCGGGCGGGGAAGGAACTCGGCGGGAAGCTGCGCGCCGGCCGCAGCCGCAACGACCAGATCGCCACGCTCGTCCGGCTCTACCTGATCGATCACGGCCGGGCGATCGCCCGCGAGGTCGTCCACCTGATCGATGCGATCGTCTCCCAGGCGGAGGCACACCCCGATGCGGCGATGCCCGGCCGGACACACCTGCAGCACGCCCAGCCGGTGCTGCTCGCGCACCAGTTGCTCGCGCACGCCTGGCCGCTGACCAGGGACCTGGAACGGCTCCGTGACTGGCTGGCCCGAGCGAGTGCGTCACCCTACGGATCCGGAGCACTCGCCGGGAGTTCGCTCGGCCTCGACCCCGTGCTCGTCGCTCGGGAGCTGGGCCTCGACCGCCCCACCGAGAACTCGATCGACGCGACGGCGAGTCGTGACGTCGTCGCCGAGTTCGCGTTCATCACCTCGCTGATCGGGATCAACCTGTCGCGGTTCGCCGAAGAGATCATTGTGTGGAACACCCGCGAGTTCGGCTTCGTGACCCTCGACGACGCCTATTCGACCGGCTCGAGCATCATGCCGCAGAAGAAGAACCCCGACATCGCCGAACTCGCCCGAGGGAAGTCCGGCCGGCTGATCGGCAATCTGACCGGGCTGCTGGCGACCCTCAAGGCACTGCCGCTCGCGTACAACCGCGACCTGCAGGAGGACAAGGAGCCGGTCTTCGACTCCGTGAACCAGTTGGAGGTCCTGCTCCCGGCGTTCACCGGGATGGTCGCGACACTGCGGTTCGACACGGCGCGTCTGCGCGAGCTCGCGCCTGAGGGCTTCTCGCTCGCGACGGACGTGGCCGAGTGGCTGGTGAAGCAGGGGGTCGCCTTCCGGGACGCGCACGAGATCAGCGGGGCCCTCGTCAAATACTGCGAGGAGCGGGGCTTGGCCCTGCACGAACCCGACGACGCCGCGCTCGCCGGCGTGTCCGAGCACCTCACCCCTGAGGTCCGGAGCGTCCTGACGGTGGACGGCTCGATCGGCAGCCGACTCGGTGCTGGTGGCACGGCGCCGGAACGGGTGCAGGACCAGCTCGTCACGCTCGTCGGCCGGGTCGGCGCGTTGTCGCAGGCCCTCACGCTGTAGGCGGCGCCGGGTCTCATGACGGCGGCCGGTGCGTTGCACGCGTTGACCTCGGCGTCGGCCTTGGAGGTCGCGCCGGCGCTGCTCGGCGCGGTGCTGTCCCACACGACGCCGGAGGGCACCGTGTCGGTCAGGCTGACCGAGGTCGAGGCCTATCTCGGCGTCGGTGAGGATCCCGGCTCGCACGCCCATCGCGGACCCACACCTCGGACGGGTCCGATGTTCGGTGCGCCAGGCCACCTGTACGCGTACTTCAGCTACGGCATGCACGTGTGCATCAACGTGGTGTGCTCGCCGGCCGGAACCGCGTCGGCGGTGCTGCTGCGAGCCGGAGAGGTCGTCGGAGGCGAGGAGCTCGCCCGACGGCGTCGAGGCGAGCGCGTGTCCGCCCGTGACCTCGCCCGAGGGCCGGCACGGCTGACGGTCGCCCTCGGCGTGACGCTCGCCCAGTCCGGCGACGACCTCGCCGCTCCGCCGTTCGACCTCGCCTTGCCGCAGCGGGTGTCGGATCCGGTGAGCGGGCCGAGGACCGGTGTCAGCGGGGTCGGCGGTGGCGCGGCGTATCCGTGGCGGTTCGTCCTTCCCGGGGAGGCGACCGTCTCGCCCTATCGTCGGTCGCCCCGGGCCGCCGACTGACGAGCGGCTCAGCCCCGAGCGATGACGAGGATCGACGCCACGCCTGCCGCCCAGAGGAGGCTGGCCAGCGAGCCGATGATGAACCGTTCGCGTGCCTCGGCCGAGTCCAGTTCGCTGAAACGGCCGACGCCCTTGACCGCAACGATGACGGCGATCGCCTCCGGATAGCCGGAGAACAGGGCGGCCACGAGGGCGAGCCGTTCGAGGACGCCGATGGCCATCCCGCCGCGGAGGACTTCGATCGGACGGCCGACGACCTGCGACTCGCCCGTGTGCCGTTCTCCCACGAGGATGCCGCCGTGGACACCGGGTGCCACGGTGCCCTTCGTCGCGAGCGAGAGCACCAACGACGCGACCGGCCCGCCGCCCGCGACCGCCACGGCGAGGACGAAGGTGCCGAGGAGCAGGAGGGCCGGGCCGCTCGGCGGGGTGGCGGGGACGAGGGCCGTCGCGAGCGCGCCGGTCGCCATCAGGACGGCGAGGGCGACCATGAGCCGGTTCGCCAGCCGCGCGGCGAGCAGCCGCCCGAGCAGGAGGAAGAGCAGGGCGCTCCCGAGGAGGCCGACGATGGTCGGCCAGGTGAGCGGGGTGAGCACGAAGAGGTTCATCGCTCGTCCTTTCGATCGACGGAATGGGGGGTGTCCGAGTGCTGGTCGAGCTCGACCAGGAGTCGAACGAGCGCGGTGGTCGCCGCGGCTTCGGCTCGGATGCCGGCCGCGGCCACTCGGCGGCTCACGGAACTCTCCGTGATCCCGAGCCGTTCCGCCGCCTCCGTCTGCGTCGCACCCGAGGCGAGGAGGTCGGCCACCTCCCAGCCGCCGGCGGTGCGGCGGTCCCGGAGGTGCAACAGGAGGACGATGAGTGCTTCGAGGTCGGCGCCTCGTTCCCGGTCGGCGGCGTCCAGCGCGAATCGGAAGGGCGCGCGCTTGGCGCGGGTGACGGCGTCCCTCGCGGCGTAGAAGGCCTGCCCGGTGGCCGCGCGGGTCGACTCGGGAAGCGGTCGGCGGACGTCTCCTTGACCGACGCCCACGCTCCATCCCCGGTCACGCAGCAGGTCGAGGGCGATCGTGAGCGCCAGCTCGGCGTCCTCGGTGGCGAGCTGGAACTCGTCGCCCGCCGTCCGTTCCGCGGGGAGGAGGAGACGGTCCCGGAACCGCTCGTTGACGGCGTCGATGACGGTTCCGGCGCGGTCCGGGCCGGTCCGGCTGGCGATCTGGTCGACGGTGAGGACGAACACGGCATTCCTCCCGTCAGTCGGTTCACGCTCACCGTAGACCCTCCATGCAGGAATTTCAACAACTCGCACGACTGAGAGAAAATACCGCAAGTCGACGAGCGGGTCCTGGCACAGCGCCGCCCTCGGTCGATCGGGCGGTCGATCCGGCGCTGATAGCCTTACACGCGTGTCGAACCTCGCTCTCCCTGAACAGCGCAACGATCCAGCCTTCGAGGACATCTGGGACGAACTCGTGTGGCGCGGGCTCGTCCACGTGTCGACCGACCAAAAGGAGCTGAAGGCCCTGCTCGCGGGAGACCCCATCACCTACTACTGCGGGTTCGACCCCACCGCGGCGAGCCTGCACCTCGGCAACCTCGTCCAGCTCCTCGTCATGCGTCGCCTCCAGCTGGCCGGTCACCGGCCGCTCGGACTCGTCGGCGGGTCGACGGGGCTCATCGGCGATCCTCGGCCCACCGCCGAACGCACCTTGAACACCCCGGACACGGTCGCCGAATGGGTGCAGTCGTTGCGCGCCCAGATCGAACGCTTCCTGAGTTTCGAGGGCGACAACGCCGCTCGTATGGTCAACAACCTCGACTGGACGGCGCCGTTGTCCGCGATCGACTTCCTGCGCGAGATCGGGAAGCACTACCGCGTCGGCACGATGATCAAGAAGGACGCGGTGAGTGCGCGGCTCAACTCCGAGGCGGGCATCAGCTACACCGAGTTCAGCTACCAGATCCTCCAGGGCATGGACTACCTCGAGCTCTACCGCGAGTACGGGTGCGTGCTGCAGACCGGCGGAAGCGACCAATGGGGCAACCTCACGAGCGGCACCGACCTCATCCACCGGGTGGAGCGGGCGAACGTCCACGCGATCGGGACCCCGCTCATCACGAACTCCGACGGCACGAAGTTCGGCAAGAGCGAGGGCAACGCGGTCTGGCTCGACCCGAGCATGACGAGTCCGTACGCGTTCTACCAGTTCTGGGTGAACACCGACGACGCGGACGTCGTCGCGCGCTTGAAGGTCTTCACCTTCCTCGACCGATCCGAGATCGAGCGATTGGCGGCCGCGACCGAGGCCGAACCGTTCAGGCGTGAGGCGCAGAAGACGCTCGCCTACGCCGTCACCGCGCTCGTCCACGGGACGACGGCCACGGACGCCGCCATCGCCGCGTCCGCCGCGCTGTTCGGGCAGGGCGAGCTCGAGGCACTGGACGTGGACACGCTCCGCTCCGCCGTCGCAGAGCTCCCGAACCGCGCCACCGGCGAGGACACCCTGGTCATCCAGGCGCTGGTCGACACGGAACTCTGCTCGAGCCTCGGCGAGGCCAGGCGCGCGGTCACCCAGGGGGGCGTCTCGGTGAACAACCGGAAGATCGACGATGTCGACGCCACGCTTGCGGGTCGGTTCCTCCCCGGTGGGGTGGCCGTGATCCGTCGCGGTAAGCGGACGCTCGCCGGGGTCTTCCTGGACGACGCGTCCGCCTGATCCGCCGACCACGGCGTCGCGATCGTCGTCGAATCTGAGAGGGATGCTCCGAGTGCAGCTCTGCGAGGCGTGCGGGACCGAGATCGTCGATCGTCGCGACGGCGTGTGCCCGAGCTGTGGAAGCATGCTGCCCGTGCGATCGGAAGAGCTCTCGGCGAGCGGGGCCGACACGGACGCTGAGACGGCGGGCGATCTCGGGACGCAGGCCGAGACCGAAACCGAGATCGCGCCGAGGTCCGGGACGGCGTCGACGGACGAGCCGACGCCGTCGACCGGTGCGGTCGACCAGGACGGGACCGCCGCTGTCACTCCCGGCGGGGTGCCCTCCCCGGAGACGGACTCGTCTGAGGCACCCGCACCCGCGCCCGCGACGTCGGCACCGCCCACGTCCCCGGAGGTCTCGTCCTCAGCCGCCGAGCTGCCTGCGGCGACGGCGCGGGACACGCTCCAGGTGACCGCGACGGGGGAGACGGTGGAGGCGGGCACCACCGGCCCCCGCGCCGTCTGGCATCCCGACTCGTTGCCGGCTTCGGCCAAACGGGTCCCCTCGCGGCGTCGATGGTTCCTGCTCGGTGGGATCGCCGCAGCCGTGGTCGCCGCGATTGTGGTCGTCGTGCTCATCGTGGTCGCGTCCGTCCCGCACCGCGTCGAAGGGCTGGCGTTACTGCGGGACCTCCCGACGAAGCCGACCGTCGGGACCTGGGATCTCGCCCACCCGCTCGACGACGAGGTGCCCGCGGGGGACGAGCTGTACGTGAACGGGTACACGGCGAGTCCGAGCACGGCGCTCCTGGTGTGGTCGACCGACCGGCCGCTGGATCAGACGAGCCTCGACGACGCCCCCGGTGAGACGGTGATCTCCCTCGTGAACACCGCCAACGGGCACACGCTCTGGGACCGCCGTGTGACCGAGCTCTCCCCGGAGTTCGACCGGTTCGACGCCCCGGTGGTCGTCTCGCCTCCCGATGCTGCCGCCATCGTGCTCAACCAGGGCGACCTCATGGTCGCGGTGAGTCGCCGCGACGGACACGTGGTCTCCACGTCGCAGGAGCATTCGAGTGTCGAGGGGATCGGCTTCGCGGACTTCGCCGCACCGGCCGCCTTCGTCCCGGGGCTCGAGGGGGACCTGCTGATCTCGTCGACCACCACGGACGGCAGGGGAACGGTCGGTCGGTACCGGTCGACGGATCTGACCGAGCCGATCTGGGAGATCGAGGGCGACGCCGGCGAGCGGGCGACCACCGCCGGCGACAAGCTCTTCTACGACGGAGCGGTCTACTCGCTCACCGACGGCTCGCCGATCGCCTGGGAGGGTGACGACTCCTGGTACTACCAGCAGGTCGGTGGTGATCTCGTCGCGATCGACTACTCCGGCAACGACACGACCATCCGTGGGGTCGACGACCGCACCGGCGCCGAGCGGTGGAAGGCGGCCGGGGCGTTGCCGGTGGTCCTCGATGCGACCGGTCTCCTGGTCGTGGCCGACCAGTCGGGGGAGCGGGTGCGTCGTCTCGACCCCGGATCCGGCGAGGTCGAATGGCGCAGTGGACTCACGAGCACGTGGGACGGCGCGTACACCGTCGGCGACACGATCATGCTCAGCGACGGTGACGGCGGGTACACCGGCGTCGATGCCGGCAACGGGGAGGTCCGCTACGAGGAACAGGACGCTGAGGGCAGCCTCGTCGGATACGGCGAGCGGACGCTCCTCCTCACGTTGGACGGCGGGCTCGTCGGGATCGATGCGACCACGGGTGAGCGGAGCTGGTCGGTGGCGTCCGCCGGCGACGAGTACATGTTCACCGCCTTGGGTGGGAGCCCGCTGGCCGTCGCGTCGGTCACCGCTGCCGGTTCGGACACCGCTGCGGTGATGGGCATCGGAGACGATGGCGAGCGGTGATCCCCATGGATTCGGGCGACACGCCCGGGATGCAATGGCGATTTGCCACGACCTGGCGGTCTGCGTAAAGTAATCACTCGTCACCCCAAAGGTGCGGGAAGCGGAAGAGCTTCCCGGCCTCAAGCGGGACCGACACCCAGCCAAAAGCTGAGCGTCTCGTCGTGAGCAAGACTCACACTTGAGATTGTCTCGCTTCAAGACTAGGTTGGAACTTCCCAGATCTCGGGTCATCGAGACGGTGAGGATCCGGTGGGCTTCGGCTCAACGAGATCGACTCTCGCTCGACTTGACAACAACCGAAGAAGTGGTAAGTTAGAGAAGTTGCCCTGCAGGGCGGTCGTGATGGCCAAAGGCAGGAGCATCCGATCCTTGA